>SVRZ01000026.1 GCA_015064555.1 Oscillospiraceae bacterium | reverse complement strand
ATTATGAAAAATGAAAAAGTATCAGAACCCCGAGCTTGAAATAATTATGCTTTCGGCAGAGGATATCATAACCTCCTCGCCCGGAACCGAAACGACTCCCAAGGAGGAGAATGACGGAATCTGGGATCTGGATCTGTGAGAAATCCCGATCGGATGAGATCCGCCCGGTTTTATAGGGGCGGAATAGATCCGGCAAAGATGGATTAAATCGCTTCGCGATGAAGTCCGCGGAAATTTCGCGGGTTGAAATAAAAAGAAAATAAACAACAGCCGCCCGATCTGCAATATTAAAATGCAGGCTCGGGCGGTTATTATATGCCGTTTATTTGTTAAAATATGCCTTTTTTAAGAGATTTGTAATATAATTGTTTACAATTACGGCTTACTATTGACTTTTTACTTAAAAAGTGTTAAAATAAGTATAATCATCTTGATGATCCTGTATGATCGTCATGGCTCAAAGCAAAGGAAGTGCTTTTATGAATAACAACACAGATGCAACCGAGCTTTTACAATCCTCCGAATCCATTCAGGATAATTCAGATATAAAGGTATCTGTTATAATCCCCATATATAATTCCTGTAAGTATATCCGTCCTGCGATGGACAGTATAATGCACCAGACGCTTGAAGAGATAGAGATCATCTGCGTTGATGATGGCTCTACCGATACGTCGCTTGATATGCTCAGGATATATAAGGAAAGAGATCCGCGTATCAGAATAATAACGCAGACAAATGCAGGTCCTGCTATTGCGAGAAATAACGGCTTCCGCCGTGCGAGAGGCGAATACGTTGCTTTCCTTGACAGCGATGATTTCTATGAGCCCGAGCTTCTTGAGAGACTTTATAGCGAGGCCAAGGAAAAGGATCTCGATATATCGATCACCAGATACGATATATATAATAGCAAGAAGTCAAAGTTCCGCGCTAATATTGATAATCTGCATTCGCGTATATATGACGGAGGTGTAGTCACCTCTAAAAACGAGTATCCCGACTATATTCTTGCATCCACCACAGGTGCGGCATGGAATAAGCTCTTTAAGCGAAGCTTTCTTTGTGAAAAGGGTATAACCTTCCTGCCGGACGTTATGATGTTTGAGGACGTATACTTTACCGTTACGGCACTTGCCTTTGCCGAGCGTGTCGGTATGATACCCGATATTCTTGTGCACCATAGGATATACAATGAGCAGAGCCGCGTCCGTACCTTTAAGAAGTATTACGCGCAGGTGCCTTTTGTATACTCCAAAACGAAGGAATTTCTTATGAAGGGCGGTATGTATCATCCGCTTGCAAAGGGATTTCTCAATCTTTCTGCCAGCAGATGTCATCATATATACGATCTGCTCGGTTCTGATGCAAAGGCGGAATTCTGGAACCTGCTTCATAATGAATACACCGATCTGCTTGGCTGGAGAGATCACAGGGTAGAGGACTTTGAAAAGCCCGAGGTGTGCGATTTTGTTGCAAACGTTGAGCTTTACAGCTATGATCAGTATATGTCGCGTCTATCGAGGGGCAGGCATCTTGATAAGGATAAGATAGATAACAAGCTCGACAGGAGTGAGAGAAGAAGAAGCTTCAGAGCATTCCTGAAAAGGATCTTCGGTCGGAAAAGAAAGGATGGTAGCGCACAGTGAAGGTGATTGAGCTTTGGGATAGTGTGCCCGGGTATGAGGAAGGGCATCATCATCCCACACTTGAATATTATCCGGCAGAGAATAAGCACGCATCGGGAACGGTTATAATTTTTCCGGGCGGAGGCTACGCGCGCAGAGCGCCTCATGAGGGCGAGGGATATGCCAAATTTCTCAACGAGCAGGGGATGAGCTGCTTCGTGCTTCAGTACCGCGTTGCGCCCACGAGATTCCCGTATCCTCTGCTTGATGCAAGACGGGCGGTAAGATATGTCCGTGCAAATGCCGAAAAATTCGGAATAGATAAAGATAAGATCGCCGTTATGGGCTCGTCAGCGGGCGGACATCTTGCGGCTCTTATCTCTACTTATCGCGGCGAAATAGACGGCGAGGGAGCAGATGAGCTCGACAATACCGATTGTCTGCCGAATGCACAGATACTCTGCTATCCCGTGACCGATATGGATAGCCATAACGGTTCTTACAGAAATCTTCTCGGTGAGAATGCCGAGCGGATATGCGAGGATTATAATCCGATAGCTCTTTGCACAGCCGATACGCCACAGGCGTTCATATGGCATACCGAAACCGATAAAACGGTCAAAGTCGCATCGACCTATAAGTATGCATCCAGACTCCGCGAGCTTGATATCCGCCATGAAATGCATATATATCCTACAGGCTGGCATGGTATGGGAATTGCCGCTGACGTTCCCGCGGTAACACGCTGGGCGAGCGATCTTGCATTCTGGCTTAAGTTCATAGGATTTATTGACTCTTGATAAACTCAACCAAGGCTGTCCTGATTTTGCGACAGCCCCAATATTTTTAGGAGATATTTATGAAACACAAATGGAAACTGATAACAGTTTTTGCAATGGAATTTCTGGCGGTAGTTGTAATACTGCTTCTGGTATTCTTTGCAGGAAAGAAAAGCTACACGGTTACCTTTGATCTGAATGGAGGAACACTGCTTGGCGGTGACCTTGTACAGAAGGTAACGCAGGGAGGCACGGCGAATGCCCCGAGAGTAACCAAGGACGGATGCTATCTGCTCCGTTGGAGTGCATCCTACAATAAGGTCACAAAGGACGTTTACACGATCGCTATCTGGGAATATGAAACCACCGAGGGAATTGAATATTCGGAGTCGGAGAATAAAAATTACACAGAGATAACCGGTTCGTTCGAAGGTCTTTCCGGCGATGTTTATATAGGTGCGTATCATGACGAAAAGAAGATCCTCGCGATACTGGACAATGCCTTCAAGGGCAGAAACAAGATAAAGCAGATGCATCTTCTGGACGGTATAATAAACATAGGAAGGTCGGTATTCGAGGATTGCACGAATCTTGAAAGTATTGAGATGCCTGCAACCGTCATATCGCTCGGTGACAGAGCCTTTGCAGGCTGTGAGAAGATCGAAACGATAATTCTGCCCGACGGTCTTGAATATATAGGCGCGGGCGCTTTCGAAAACTGTAAATCGCTCGCCGCTATCGTGATCCCCTCCACTGTAAAGTATATCGGAGAGGGCGCATTCCGCGGATGCGAGTCGCTCGAATCTGTTGTGCTGAGCGAGGGTGTTCTTGAGATCGGAGCAGGTGCTTTTGCCGATTGCAAAGGGCTTTCCGAGATAACTCTGCCGACGAGTGTTACCACCATTGGCGCGGCGGCATTCAAAAATGAGAATATAGTTGTAAAGGTGCCCGAATATGAGGGTGAAGAGCCGCCTCCGGGCTTTGATGCCGAGTGGGCAGAGGGTGCAACCATAGAAAGATATCAGCCCCCAACGGACGAGAAAGTTGAGTCCGAAGACGAGGCTGAGAAGGAAAAGTAATCCCGTGTCAAATTATTACGAAAGGGAAGGAGGAAGAATATGCATATTATAGAGATGGTTGGCGCGATGACGCTCGTCTACTTTGCAAGCCTGCTGCTTTTATGCCTTTACCGTGACAGGATAAACGTACGGGTGGCAAATATAGCATTTATAATAGCCGATTTTGTATTCTTCGCCTTCTGGACCTATTCCGCCTACCTGAGCGGATGGCTTGGTGACGGATTTCTGACATTTGGAAATATAAGTCCTCTGATGTTCACTACGATAATGCTTCTGCCGTTTATGAATCGGGCTACGCGCTCGTTTGCCGAGGCGGCGATAGCCTATTTGTCGCTGGGAATGTTTCTCGCTATGCTGATAAGCCCCGAGCACGCATATCTTTTCAACTATCTTGCCGAGGCAAATCTTAACTACACAGCCGAAACAGCCTGTCATATGCTTTGCTCTCTATTCGGCATATATCTGATAATCAGCGGTCAGGTGCAGGTAAGCTACAAAAATCTTCTTAAATCCATGGCATATCTCTATTCGATAATCAGCTTCGCCGTGGTTATGAATTTCCTTCTTCACAGAGATTATTTCGGTATGGATCCGTACGGTGATTACAGAATATATATGATAGATATTTTCGGTAGCTTTGAGGCAACTCTTGTCGCTTATTACTTTGGAATATTCCTCGTTCTTGCGTTCGGAATGCATATGTGCAGTGGCATAAATAAAATGGTCAATAAAATATTCGGAGAACACTTGAAATAATAAAAATGTAAATCAATATATACAAAAACAGAGAATAAAGCTGCTGTCAGCAAAGCTTTATTCTCTGTTTTGTTATATTATTTGTTTTTTGAATTTATATAACTCCGTCGATCAGGCTTCTTATATCCGCGGCGGTGGATTCCACCTCTTTGATAAACTCGAGCGCGCTTACTCTTGTTCCGCCGCTGCCGAGGATGACGAGCTGCTCGACGTAATCAGACGTAACCACGCGTACGCTGTTCTTCTCTGCCAGAAGATAAGTCGATCTCTCTATATAGGCGTCTGCGGTCTGCCTCTCCTTGGTGTAAACGACGGTGATTCCGCCTATCTGCTCGACCGAGCCCTCGTTGTCCTTGCGCTTGTATGCATCGAATACGAGAATAAGATTGCACTTCTTGAAGCCCTGATAGTTACACATCAGGTGTATGAGCGTATCCCTTGCATGTGAGAGGTCGCGCTCTGCGAGCCTTGCAAGCTCCTCCCAGGCGAATATAAGATTGTAGCCGTCGATTATGATATAATCCTCGCCCTTTTCCTTCGGGCGTGATCTGCGCTTTATAGGCTCGGGTGCGGCATTAACCTTTTTCTCGGGAGCTCTGCGCTCCTTGATTTTTCCGTAGGTGCTCTCGAATATACGCATAAGCTCCTTGTCCTCCTCGACTGTGCCGCGATAGGATGAGCTTGCCCTCGTAGCTGCCGATGCCGACGGATCTGTGCTCTCACTGCTCACTCGCTCGGACTCGGGATTGTCGGTATGCATCATAGAATCGGCATCCTGCCATGGGACGGTGTAGCCCGTACCGCCCTTACAGAATATAGAGTCGGCGCTGACGGAGGAATCAAGCTCCGGAGAATATCCCATATCGGCTATGACCTCCTCAGTATTATGGCAGACGGTGTATTCACCTACCATGAGGCTGATGCGCCCCGCACCCCTCGTATATGATCGAAGCTCGGTCGCGTATGAGCGCATAGTCGACACTGGGCAGACTCCGCGCAGAACGGCAAGCCCATCCGTGTATTCCGGCGGATCGCATTCACCGTGCATATTAGATATGTCGGTCATGGCTCTGCCGATATATTCCTGGGGTATCTCTATAGTAAATTCAAAGGTCGGCTCAAGAAGCACGGTAGTCGATTTCATAAGTCCCTGCCTGAGCGCGCGGAAGGTAGCCTCGCGGAAATCTCCCCCCTCGGTATGCTTTGGGTGAGCTCTGCCTGCGATAAGCGTTACTCTTATATCGGTGATAGGCGCGCCGATAAGAACACCCTTGTGAGCTCTTTCCTCAAGATGCGAGAGAATGAGCCTTTGCCAATTTGTCCTGAGCCTGTCGGTGGGGCAATCGGAGAGGAAGATATTCCCCGAGCCCCTCGGCATGGGCTCAAGCCGTAGCCTGACCTCCGCATAATGCATAAGCGGCTCGAAATGTCCTGCTCCATAGCATTTTTCGGATATAGTTTCTTTATAGAGGATACGTCCCTCGTCAAACGACACCTTAAGACCGTAGCGATCGGATATCATACGTGCGAGAACCTCGGTCTGTATTTTACCCATGAGCTTGACGCGTATCTCCTTTGCCTCGGAGTCATATCTCAAACCGAGCGAGGGGTCCTCCTCACCGAGCGGAAGGAGCGAAAGATATGCACGATAGACGTCAACCGATGGATCGGTAAAGCTCATTCTGTAATCAAGCACGGGCTCGAGGGTAATGTCGTCATCAGGCTCAGCACCGATTCCCATACCCGCATAGGTTGAATAAAGTCCGGTAACCGCACACACGGAACCCGCCTCGGCAATTTTCAGCGTTTTGTATTTATCCGCCGAATAAAGGCGGATCTCTTCTATCTTTTCCTGCGTGCGTGAGCCGTCCTTCAGGGTAAGCGAAAGTGTTTCTTTGGGATGCATCTCTCCGCCTGTAACCTTTAAATAGGTAAGTCGCTTTCCTGTTGAATCTGTGGCTATTTTGTAAACCTTTGCTCCCAGAATCGTGCTTGAATATGGCTTTTTCAAGGTGTATTTATCAAGAGCATCCAGAAGAATCTTAACGCCTTCGCACTTTAATGCGGAGCCGAATATACAAGGTATCACGCGCGCCTTTCTTATCGAAGCGGCGAGTGCCTCGGTCGGATACGTGCCATTCTCGAAATATAAGTGCATCAGCTCCTCGTCGCATCCGGCGCATTCCTCAAGAAAGCGCTCGCGGTTTTCGGCTTCGAGGTTGAAGTCACACGCCCCCATACCAAATGCGCGCTTTATCTCGCCCATAAGATCTATTCTGCGGCGCTCTGCGATATCTGTCTTGTTCACGAAGATGAAGGTGGGGATTTTTCTGGACCGAAGCAGCTTGTATAGCAGCATCGTATGCGGAGTGGGGCCGTCCTGCGCGCTGACTACCAATATCGCGTAGTCCTGCACCGATAGTGCGCGCTCTGTCTCGCAGGAAAAGTCCACGTGCCCGGGCGTGTCTATCAGAGTGATATCGGTATCGGAGAGTGAGAGGGTGGCTTGCTTTGAAAAAACGGTTATTCCGCGCTCGCGCTCTATGGTGTGAGTATCGAGAAATGAGTCTCGCTTATCGACTCTGCCGAGATGCGTGCGAGTGCCGCTAAGGTAGAGCATTGCTTCGGATAATGTCGTCTTACCCGCATCGACGTGAGCCAGAATACCGATGACTGTGTGCTTCTTTGCCATCCTGCTTCTCCTTTCCTTGTATTTGTTTGGTTTCCTTCAAGAAGGGGCTGCCACATCTGACAAAACCGAAGGTCCGAAAAAAGAAAATCAACAAGATAATTAAATTATTACCGATCTTCGTATTTTCGGGTTCGCCAAATGTGACAGCCCCGTAGGACCGGGGCGCGGAAAATATGCCCCGAGGACCTATCCTTATTTACTCTTTATGTGAAGTGTTGGATTTACGATAGAATCACAGGCGGCAACCGAGGTCTGCCTTACCTGCATAAGCCGCATTCCTATGTACTCGATTATGTTTCTCGGAGGAAGCGGAAGCTCGCGCATTTCCTTTGCGTTGATCTGCTTCGACTTGGAAACTATAGATACGTATCTGTCGTATATGGTGGAATTCAGGAGTGCGTAGAGTCCGAATGCGATGCGCGCAGACATCTCCTCCTTTTCATCCGTCATATCTATGAAGTTTACCTTATTGTGAGTGGAGATGTATTTGTTTGCCGGTCTTTGACCTGCAAAGTAGATGGATGCATTTATGAATCTCTCGTCGCTCTTTGCCGGAACACGCTTTATGATAATCATATTCTTGTTCTTTTGGAAGAGCGAGGGCGAGATAGGCATAAGATACTGCTTTTTTTTCTTAGGATCTCCGAATTTTATACCGCCGCCTATCATAGAGCTCTGGCGGATAACCGGAATACTGCCGGGCAGCTCCTGATCAAAGAGTATGCGCGAGCACTTCGAGTCGATAACGAGTCCTGTGCGCATCTTCATACCGAGTGAGGCAAGTGTCTCGGGGAAGGAGGTGATATACTTGACTATCCTCGTTTCCTCAAGGCTCTTGGGCAGAGTAAGCGTTCCGTCCTTCTTGTCGACGATGAAATCGTAGGGAAGAGGGTCGAGCACCACCGTTTTTTCGGGAGTGCCGTCATCGGTGGAGGTGCTGATTGTGATATCATTATGGGCTTCGGTATTCTCATAAGCGAGTATCACCGATTTCTTCAGAGGGATAGCGCGCTTTGTATTCTTCTGCTTGCCGACGAAAAGATGTATCTTTCTGAGTGCAAGAGTCTTTGCCAGCTCACACCTGAGTGCGGTGAGCGAGGATGCGCTTGCTATCGTGGTGGGCAGCATTATAACGAGCTGTCCGTCCTTTTCAAGGTGAGATGCCGCAACCTTGGCAAAGAGGAATGCCGCGGAAAGCTTGAGCATGGTAACACCGCCGACGCTCTCTGCCTCGGCAGAGCCCTTCTCAACAAGGTATAAGGGCGGATTGCAGATTATGATATCGAACTTGTCCTCGACTGTATCAAAAAGTCCTACGGTATAATGGTTCTTGACGTCGATAAGATAGTTTTCACTGTAAACGGTGACAAAAAGGCGCACGTCATAATCGTGACGGCACTTCTTACGTATTCGCTCAAGGTTATCCTCAAGCATGGGAATAAATTCGGGATTATCCTCATAGCAGGTCAGGAATATCTGCTTGCAGGAGGGGGCAAAGCGACAAATATGCTCGACCGCCGCCGCGCTGAGAATGCCTGTACCCGCACCGGGATCAAGAACGGTATACGCATTCTTGCCGATATCGAGCTTTATCATATCTGCCATAAGACGAGCTGTGGTTTTTTTCGTGAATATTCTACCTAGACGTATGTTCTCACTCTTAGATTTTTCTCTTATGAGCTTTCCCGTATTACGGACGGCAAGATTCAGCATAGCGCAAATACCTCCCTTTTATTCTGCCACGGTTTATTTAGGAATATTGTATCATATTTTTATTATTCTTGCAATAGTTTTTTACTCTTTTTTTAAAAAAATGTTGCAAAAGCGCGATTTTAGTGTTATACTTATACTTGAAGAAATATATTCAGAGTTTAGCGGAGGTTTTCTAATGGCTCAGTCAACCGATAAAAGACATATAAAATTCCTGCAGTGCGGAGATATTCACCTTGATACTCCCTTCGTGGGACTCACGGCAGAAAAGAGTGAGGAGCGCCGCCGCGCACTTCTTGATTCCTTTGAGAGAATGATGCAGTACGTATGTGACAGGCGCATAGACGTCGTTCTTATGTGCGGCGATATTTTCGATACAAGCTATGCGACGAACCTGACTGCGGAGAATCTTATCAGGGCATTCAACAGTTGCCCCGATACGGTATTCGTTATCACCCCCGGCAGATCTGATGCATACGAAAACAATCCAATATATAAATCGGGAAGATTGCCATCCAATTGCCGCGTTATAACCGATGAGGTGCTTTCACGTGTCGATCTTGACGATCTGAACGTGACCGTTTACGGTTGGGGAACAAGAGCGGGAAAGGTCGTTGAAAATCCTCTTTACGATAAGCGGGTGGATGATGTTTCCAGAGTTAATATTGTGTGCGGATATGCCGATCTTGACGGTGATATCAACGGTGACGTCTGCGTTATAACCTCCCAGGATCTCAAAAACTTCGGCGCTGATTATTACGCCCTCGGCTCGCGCCATGAGGCAGGAACCATTGAGCGTGTCGGAGCATCCTTCTATACCTATTGCGGCTCTCTTGAATGCACAGGCTTTGACGATCCCGGCATAGGCGGTGCAAACCTTATTATAGTTGATGATAAAAACGGCGGCATATCAATAGACGTCCGTCGCCTTACCTTCGGTCACCTGAGATTCCATACCGAGGTAATAGATATAACCGGAGTTGATGCCTACAATGAGATCATAAATCGCATCAGCCGCCTGATAAGCGAGAAGAAATACGGTATTGAGACCGCTCTCCGTGTCAAGCTTATAGGCTATATTGATCCGAGGTTCATCGTTCCGAAAAATCTTGATTCCGAGGCGTTCGGTCTTTATTCCTTCGATATGATAGATAAAACTCTTCCGCTCTACGGCACCGAGAAGCTCAGGCGCGATATGAGTGTAAAGGGCGAGCTCTTCAGAAATCTTCTTCCAATGCTCGAGGATGAGAACGAGGAGCAGAGATTGCTCGCAGCTCGTGCGCTCCGCGTAGGACTTGCAGCTCTCGAAAATAGAGATATAGATTTTTGATATTCATTAAAAATGTAAACAAAACAATACAAAAACCCCTGTGCAGGAATTTCTGCGCAGGGGTTTTTGTATTGTGATGCACACTTGATATAAGTTGAATTTATATCAAGTGTGCTGCTTGTTACAAGCTTATATGCTCGCGGATTTGCGAGTGTATCCAAAAAGCCGATCAGAGCTTTACCGTAAGTCCGAGAGGCTTGAGTGCCTCCTCGATGCTCTGTGTAACGGGAGCGAGCTCCTGCTTGGTAAGGGTACGGTCGGAGGAAACGAAGGAGAATCTTACGGTGAGCGCACAGCTTCCATCCTCCTCGGTGTAGATATCCTTAACCGAAATATCGGAAAGAAGACCGTCTGCAGCGGCTGTAGCAGCGCCGGCAAGCTCATCAAATACAACCTCGGAAAGATTGGTGGAGAAGGTCAGGTCAATGTCTATTTCGGGGAATCTTGAGGGAACCTTATACGAGGTGGGAAGGGGAGTGATATCCGAGAATATCTCGGTGCAAAGCTCAAGGAATGCAACGGCGCACTTCTTGTCTATAGCTGCAAGAACGGTAGGATGAGGCACCGATATGAAGCCGATCTTTTTGCCCTCAACACTTATTTCAAAGCAGTTGGCGGGATGCTCAAATCCGTACACGGGTGCTACTGAACGGAAGGTAGGAGCCTTATGAAGTATATTTCTGCAAAGCTCCTTCGCCATATCGGTAAGGCGGCAGAAGAGCTTCTCCTCACATTCGGTCTTTGAATAAAGAACGGCACCGAGCTTCTTCTGCTCATTGCAGCGTCCGTTTTCGTCAATACCTTCAACCGTGTGTCCGATCTCGAAAAGTCCGTAGCTATCGTTATAACCGCGGTTTTCCTTGATGAAGGACAGAAGCGTAGGTATCATGGATACTCTTATATACTGATGATCGGGAGTCTGTGCATTGATTATCCTGACGTTTTCGGGAGTGTCGATCATAAGCTCGCGGTTCTTCTTGCTGTCCGACCAGATGTAGGAGTGGACCTCGTGCATACGGTATGAGGAAACGAGTATATCCTTCATACGGTCCTCGTTAGACTTGAGAGCCTCCTCTCTGATGGGAGCAAGTGCGCTTACAGAGGTGCATACGTCGAAGTTATCGTAGCCGTAAATACGGGAGATCTCCTCTATTATATCGGCCTTGATCGTTACGTCCTTGGTTGAGCGCCAGGAGGGGACGGTAACCTTGAAGCTGTCACCCTCGGTATTTATGCCAAAGCCGAGACCTGTGAGAGTTTTTACTATAGTTTCTTTAGGAATATCTATACCCGTGTAGCGATCCACGTAGCTCTTGTCAAAATCGAGCTCGATCGTGGGATAGTGATAGGGGTAAGAGTCGGTGAAGGATGAAATGACACGCGCGCCGGAATCGTTCTTCATAATGAGCGAAAGAACTCTTTCGGTAGCAAGGCGGCACAGCTCGGGATCAAGCATCTTTTCATATCTCATAGATGCATCGGTACGAAGACCGAGCTTTGTGGTAGTCTTTCTTACCGAAACGCCGTTGAACGTAGCCGATTCAAGAAGAAGTGAGGTGGTGCTGTCGGATATCTTCGATGCATCTCCGCCCATAACGCCTGCGATCGCAACAGGCTCGTCGCCCGAGGTTATCATAAGCATATTGGTATCGATATTTCTTTCGGTACCGTCGAGGGTTACGAACTTGAATTCCTTATCAAAGGTCTGGACCTCGATCTTGTCGACCAGCCTGTTATCGAATGCGTGCATAGGCTGACCAAGCTCGAGCATAACGTAGTTCGTAAGGTCTGCAAGGAAGTTTATAGCGCGTGAGCCGCAGTAGTAAAGACGGATCCTCATATTTACAGGGCTCTTTGCGAGTGTAACGTTATCAACCTTCATGGCGGTATAGCGATAGCAGAGCTCGGGATCCTTGATCATAACAGATACAGGGGGGAGCGCGGAATATTCATCAACGCTTATCGTTTCCGGTGCCTTGAGAGGACGGGAGATTATAGTTGCAAATTCGCGTGCTATACCGTAATGTCCCCAGAGGTCGGGGCGGTTAGTGAGCGACTTGTTATCAACCTCGAAGATTATATCGTCAATATCGTAAAGCGACTTTATGTCGGTGCCGAGAGGAGCATCCTCGAATATCTCCATAATGCCCGAATTATCGTCGCTTATACCGAGCTCAGCCTCCGAGCAGCACATACCGTGAGATTCAAAGCCGGCAACGACTGCCGCGCCGATGGCATGTCCGGCAACCGAGCCGCCCTCGGTAGCAAGTGCGACCTTCATCCCTTCGCGCACGTTGGGCGCGCCGCACACAACGTCTATAACGCCGTTTCCGGTGTCTACCTTGAGGAGGTGGAGCTTCTTCGATTTCGGATGGTTTTCAACAGAGAGTATCCTTGCGACAACAACTCCGAAGGTATCCTCACCCTTAACTATAATATCCTCGACCTCGGCGGTAGAGAGTGTGAAATTCTTTATAAGTGCCTTTTTGTCAAGGCCGCGGAGATCAACGAAATCTCCGATCCAATTCATAGATAAAAACATTAGTTTGACCTACCTTTCCTGATCTATCAGAGCGACTTGAACTGCGAGAGCGATTTAAGATCGCCGCTGTTGAAATCTCTGATATCCTTAATTCCGTACTTCATCATAGCAAGGCGGGTAAGTCCGAGTCCAAATGCAAAGCCGGTGTACTTCTCGGTATCGATACCGCCGTCACGCAATACGTTGGGGTGGATCATTCCGCAGGGACAAAGCTCGAGCCATCCGGAATTCTTACAGGACGGGCAGCCGTCTCCACCGCAGATAAGACAGTTGATATCAAGCTCAAAGCCGGGCTCCACGAAGGGGAAGAAGCCGGGGCGGAGTCGCACCTTTATATCTCTCTTGAACACCTCAGAGAGCATAGTCTTCATGAAGTAAATGAGGTTTGATATTGAGATATCCTCGCCTATCATCATGCCCTCCATCTGGAAGAAGGTGTTTTCATGGCATGCATCGGTAGACTCGTTACGGAAGCATCTGCCGGGGAAAATAGCACGCAGGGGAGCGCCGTACTTCTTCATAATAGCATTCTGCGCCGCGGAGGTCTGTGTCTTAAGAAGCTGACCGTTTTCAAGATAATATGTATCCTGCATATCTCGTGCGGGGTGATGGTTGGGTATATTGAGCGACTCGAAGCATTCGTAATCGTCGACCACCTCTGCATAATCCTCAATGGTGAAGCCCATGCTGCGGAAGATCTGTTCCACCTCGCGGGTAGCAAGGGTGATGGGATGGTATGAGCCGAGCTCCTCGGAGAAATTGAGAGTGGGGTTGTATTTCTTGGCACCTCTTATCTGTGCCTCTACTGCCGCACGTCTGAGAGCCTCCTGTGCCTCGGTGAGCTTTGCCTCCACCTCGCACTTAAAGGCGTTTATCATCTGACCTGCCGCCTTTTTATCCGCAACGTCGCGCAGGCTCTGCATAAGCGATGCGATATGTCCCTTTTTACCGAGGTATTCGATCCTGAGCGCCTCAAGCTCGGTTTCGTTTACCGCCTTTGAGATGGCCTCGGCGAAGGATGCGCCGAGTGCTTCAATTCTGTCCTTCATTCTGACATTCCTTTCGGTATAAATATTTAAACAAAGATATTATATAACTATTTTTTGTGTTTGTCAACGATTTTTGATAAACTCTATCACTTTTTTGGGAAGAAGACCGTCAACCGATAAGCCTTCGGAGAGCATACGCCTTACCCGTGTCGAGCTTACTTCGGTCTTTTCGGGCTCTGATTCCCATAGGAGTGTTTCGTATCCGCCGTTCTTGAGATTCCAATCCGCTTGCTTTCTTTCGTATTCAAGATCGGTGGCGTTACGGTAGCCCTTTATTATCAGGTCGATGCCGTGATCGCGCATATAGTCTATTACAAGCCCGGTAGAATAGCTCACCAGCACGTTATCAAGCTCATCGGTTGCGAGCATAAGCATCTTAACTCTGTCTTCGAGCGGAAATGTGTATTCCTTTTCCGGATTTATGAAGACTACCGCGTAGACCTCATCATATTCTGCCGCTGCCCTTTCTATCATTGAGAGGTGACCTGTGGTAACGGGATCGTAGCTGCCCGGTAAAATTACCGCCTTTTTAACCTTATCACTCATAGCGTGTCATCTCCCGTGCCTCTGTATATGAATATATTCAGGCTGGTCTTTGAGCCGTAGCTCTTTGATTTTGTGAGCTCAAAGTCTGCAAAGCTCGCGGGATCTATCCGCTCTGTACCGCTCTCGCAGACAACTATAGCGCCGAGGGCAAGCACGCCCCCATCGGCGAGTCGGCGCATAAGCTCAGCGCAGCATTCCTGAGCATAAGGCGGATCTATAAATACAAGGTCAAACTTCTCACGCCCCGACACCTTTCGCACGTAGTTGCGCGCATCGCTCACAAGATATTTGCATCTGTCGGCAAGTGTCGTTGCTGTCGCATTAGCCTTGACGATCTCCATCGCATCGCGCGAGGAATCTATGAACATACACGACTCCGCGCCTCTTGAGAGAGCCTCGAGTCCGAGCTGACCGCAGCCTGCGTACAGGTCAAGCGTGCGCCTGTGCTCGATATCAAACTGTATGGATGAAAACATAGCCTCCTTTATTCTCTCGGAGGTGGGGCGTGTCATATCTCCCGTCAGTGTCTTAAGATTACGGCCCTTTGCCGTTCCTGTAATTATCTTCATTTTCTCTTCCTTTCGATCAAGCCTGTTTTGCTACCGAGCGGAAATACTCGTATATATTTGCGGCATCGCGCTCGGATATTCCGTCTATTGCCGCGATCTTGTCCTTCTCGGCTATCTTCAATTCGCCAAGCGGCATCGCACGAAGAAGTATCGCCGCTTTTTTCTTTCCTATTCCCTTGATGTTTTCAAGCGATGATTTTGTAAGACTCTTTAGCTTTGCACCCTGAGAATTCAAATAGGCAAATCTGTGAGCTTCTTCCTGGATATTGTAAACAAAACTGTACACATTGAACTCGGTAGCTATAGAAATTTCCTTTTCCCCGTCTGTGATTGCTCTTGTTTTATGGAAGTCATCCTTAACCATTCCGAATACAGGAATATCGAATTTCATAGTCCGGATAAGCGGCTTCACAACCCCTACGTGTGCATCTCCGCCGTCTAAGAGTATCAGATCGGGGCGCTCGCCGAGAGATGGTGAGGAATCACCTATGTGTGAGAGCCTTCTTCCGAGAGCCTCCTTCATAGAACCGTAGTCATCTCTGCCGTCCGTAGTGTTTATTTTGAAGCTTCTGTAGTCGCTTTTTTTCATTTTGCCGTCAACACATACCACCATAGAGGCAACTATGTGCTCGTCACCGATATTGGATATATCGTATGCCTCTATACGTCGAGGCAGATATTCAATGCCGAGAAGCTCAGCAAGACGCGATAGACTCTTGTTGTCGCGCTCGCCCTCAAGCTGTGCCTGCTTTGCCATCTCACGTGCATTTTCATATGCCATTTTGCACAGGGCGCGTCCGTCACCTCTCTCGGGGATCTTGACGGTTATTTTCTTCTTGGCAAGTAAGGACAGATATTCACTGAGCAGAAGGATATCATCCTCCTCGGCGGGGATATCGGTTATTATTTCGCGTGGGATGCTGATGCCGCTTTCATAATGAAGCAGTATCAGGTTAAGTATATCCTCAGGCGAGGTCGGCTCGGCGGCAGAGAGCATAAATTCGTTCTTTGCAACGAGTGCACCGCCGCGCACCGAAAGAGTCGCAAGAACGCCGATAGTCTCGGATGTGTAAAGCGAGAATACGTCGCGGTTGATCTTCGAATCTGCAACCACCTTCTGCTTCTCGGAGAGTCTGCCGAGCGCGGCAATACTGTCACGCAGAGCCGCCGCACGCTCGAAATTCATTTCCTCAGCGGCAGCCATCATATCCTCGGTGAGCTGTCTTTCGGTGTCACGCACGTTTCCGTCCAGAACCTCCGCCGCGCGCTTGACCAGGTATAAATATTCTTCTTTTGTGACGGAACCCGTGCAGGGAGCGATGCACCGTCCCATATCCTTATATATGCAGGGGCGCTCCTTGCCTATGTCGCGCGGAAAGCTGCGCTTGCAGGTTGGCAAACCGAATATTTTTTTGACCGTTTCGAGCGCGGTGTACGCTTGTGAGACACCCTGATACGGCCCGAAATATTTTCCGCGGTCGCTGCGCCTTTCGCGCGTGACGGTAAGGGTAGGGTATTCGTCTGCCGATATCTTTATATAAGGGTAGGATTTTGCATCCTTCAGCTTTATGTTGTATTTTGGAGAGTGCTTTTTTATGAGTGTATTCTCCAGCGTCAGAGCCTCTATCTCGGTGTTACAGAGTATATAATCAAAATCTCTGACAAGGCTTACCATCCTTGAGGTCTTGTATGAGGTATGATTCTGCGAAAAATAGCTTGAAACGCGGTTTTTCAGCTTTTTCGATTTTCCGACGTAGATTATTTTTCCGTCGGAATCCTTCATAATGTAAACTCCCGGAGTTTCGGGAAGTGAATTGGCTTTATCGCGAAGATATTCGTTTACCGTCAAGGATATCACCTGCCTTTCGTGAAGATGTAGGTCCGTCGCCTCGGAAAAAAGCAAATGCCGCCCGAAAGAGAAACCACTTTGGCGGTAGCTCCCGAACGGCGGCAAAAAAGAATCAATTTTAGAGTGAGGTCCGCAGGCTGCACGCGCGGATTAAGCTCATAGAGATATGGCAGAGCTCGGCAGCCTTATATGCGGTCTTCACTGTCGGTATCAATGGCTGATCCTGATCGAAATCCGATCCGTCGGCAATTATCTTGCGGCGAGATCGTTATTGATAAGATCGGAGAGTCCCTGTACGGCATCTGCCTCATCGCTGCCGTCGGCGATAATCGTGATAGTGGTCCCCTTTGTGATACCGAGGGAAAGAACGCCAAGCAAGCTCTTCGCATTTACGCGGCAATCATCCTTCTCAACCCAGATAGAACTCTTGTACGAACTAGCCTTCTGAATAAAGAGAGCGGCAGGGCCGGCATGAAGTCCTACACCGTTTTCCATAGTGACATTACGGGTAATCATTTTAATAGCGCTCCTTGAGTGGTGTTTGATAGTGAAACAAGTATATCAAATAAAATAATAAAAATCAATACCTTTTTTAAAAAAACAAGCAAATAAAATGCAAAAAAATCATAAAAAGCATTTGAAATTGCCCGTGTTGGAAGGAAAAATCAGGAAATTGATGATTTTTTTGCAAAATCGGCCTCATAAGCGTCTATGCCTCGCATCAACGAGCGAATGGATCGGCATCATCAAAGCAGATAGCACTGACTATAGCATCGACCTGTCCCGTTGCGTATACAATGCGGATAGGCTGACAGATCGAGAGATATTTTGCTCCGCAGAGAAGGTATCCCGCCTCCTCAAGACTCCCTCTTGCGCTCAGGGTAATAATGCCTTCCTCGACCGAGAGAAGCTCGGTCTTATATCTGCCGTCTATCATATATTCGGCTTCACGGCTGAGATCGGTATCCTCTTCGATCTCGGCGGTTATTATGATTATTCCTTCCGCATCCGAGGGATCGGGTGAAAATGCCGCAGTCAGTGCGGTAATGATAAGAATAACGGTGTAAAGGATAAAGAATGCATCAAAAAAATTTATCCTTTTCATGCTTCTGACTCCTCGTAAAAACGAAACCATAATCCGACGGTACGAAGGGCATCGGTGCGTGGCTGTGCCGTAATGTCTGCGGTTATTATAAAGCTTATGCCACCGTTGTATTCGGTGGCATAAGCTTCCTTGACTCTGCCTACCTTCCGCTTGGTGATAGGATCGTAGAGAATATCCCCTTCATTCGGTGGCAGAGCCTTCTCCACCGGGATGACCTCGGTTTTGAAAATCACTGTCCGAGCTGATGTAGTCGAGTCAAAAAGTATATTTCTTATAAAGAAAATTGAGAATGCGAAAATAGCAAAAATGACTGATAGAATGATGAAATCAAAAAGAATTGAGAACTTATATTTACAAAATATAGCTTTTTTCACGATTTATCATCCTGCGATTGATTTATTTTTGATCATTTTATGTTTATGGTAGCAGTTGAATGGTTTGCGCTGTGCTCGGTGTGAAGCGATATCGCCGCCATAGTGTCACTGTATTCATTCTTCGATATTCTTAAGGTCGCGCTGCCTATTCCGAATACTATCCAGAACAAAAGATACATAGACGTGCTGTACCAGACGTAATCGGTCATACCGAAGGTCAGGAGCGCGAAGAATGCCGCGCCCGACATAGTACAGAGGTTATCTACCGATGAGTCGCGCACGTAGCGCGCATAGGTAGCTCTGTGGATGATGCGTACAAGTATGAGAAATACGAACAGAAGAAGCGCGAATATGCCAAGCTCGCATCCTATCTCCAGGAAAAGATTGTGGCTGTGAGGCGCGGTAACGCTGTCCTCCGCGTACTTGAGGAATTCCTCGGCAAACGCCTTATCGCCGACACCTGTGCCTATAAGCGGCTTGTCTGCGAGAATACGGAGAGAGGATCTCCATATAGAAAGGCGGGAGGCTATCGACGAATCGGCTTTATTGAAGACAGACAGGAATCTTTCTATCACGTTATCCGGGATAAAGAGAGGCACAACGGGGATTATCGCCAGAGGCGCGAGGAGAATCTTTGGCGCGCGGCGGCTTCTTATAACGATGAAGCCGAGCGCGGTAAGAATCAAAGCTATCCAGGCACCGCGCGTGAAGGTAAGAACGAGTGCAGATATATTCAGAAGAGATGCCAGCGTGTAATAAACCGAGTGATTTCTCTTACTCTTATCGAATGCAAAGCTGACCGAAAATACCGTCGCCACAAGGAGAAATACCGCATATATATTCGGGTTTCCGAAGGTGGAGGTAGCTCTTGCGGCAATTCCTCCGCTATAGACGGGATCTATCCATTCCGGGTGAACGTCATTTGTGAAGAAGGTTATTATTCCGTACACAGAGGTCGGCACGGACGAGAAAACTATTATCTTTATCGCATTGTCGGCAATTCTGCGGTTGACGATGATGTTTGCGGCGAGAAAGTATGAGGTCAGAAGCACGGTCATAGCTGCCGCTCTGCCGAATGAGCCCTCCGCCCCGTTGAATATTCCGCCTATTGCTATAAAGAGAGTGAAAAGGAATATAACGAGATCGTATTGCTCAAAGTTGAATACTCGCTTTCCGAGGATCACCTTGAGTGCCATTGAGATCGCTGATATACCGACTGTAAGCATCGGGATAAGCGTGGGATAAGGCATTATCGGAAAGACGGGCAGTATAAGAAGCGTTATCATAAATCCGAACTCGGGAGAGGAAAAAGTCATAGCAACGAAGATGATCGCTGCGAGGCCTATCAGCACCGCACCGAGCGGAAGAACGAATCCGAGTATCGCTATGATCGCCCCGAGGGCTACTGCCGCCTGCCAGGTCATGACAGAGCCCGTGGCTTCCACTCGTCTTACGTGTCGGAGGCAGAGAACGTCAAACAGAAGGTTTTCGGTGAATGCGTGTCCCTGAACGAAATCTGCCAGCGGAGTGCCCGTCAGAAAAAGCGGAAGTGAGATCAGCATAGCCGCCGCGCCTACTATGAGTGCGAGTGCGGGGATGCCGGGGAGGGAATTGAAATAGTAATTGGCAAAATTCAAAAACAGTGTAGCAAGTCCGAATGAGAGGAAGAACACTCCGTAATTTCTTACGGGTGCGAGCGAGAAGGAATTGGACAGCTTAGCAAAAAATCGCGACACGGGGTGCGACAATATCCTTTTTGCGTAGCTTGAACCAACTCCGGAGATGCTTCTTTCGGCAAAGCGTCTCTCGGCGCGCGCCACGTGGCTTTCGTCAAATGAGGACTCTATTCTTTCATATCCGAAAAGCAGATCGATAAGCTTTGAGCCTTTCATTGTTTATCCTCCGTCTTTTTGCGTCTTTTCTTTTCGCGCGGCTTGAGCAACTCCTCAAACTCGGGGTGCATAAGCAGAAGGTCAGGCCGCCTTTCCTTGGTTATGGCAACCGCCTGCTCAAGTCTCCAGCGCGCTATCTTTTTGTGGTCACCCGAGAGAAGGACCTCGGGAACGTCAAGCCCGCGGAAGCTTCGCGGCTTTGTGTACTGAGGATATTCGAGTATTCCCGAGGCGACCGATTCATCCATATGACATTCCTCGGATGCGAGCACGCCGTCTATCAGGCGGGAGGTGGCGTCAATGACTATGCAGGCGGGGATCTCTCCGCCGGTGACAACGTAATCTCCGATGGATATCTCGTCATCGACAAGCTCGTCTATTACTCGTTGATCGACTCCCTCGTAGTGACCGCACAGGAATATAAGATCGTCATATGCGGAGAGCTCACGCGCAACATCGTGTGTGAAATGTCTGCCCTTGGGCGACATATATATCACCCGCGACCTCGAGCCCTCGGGGATCTCGCGGTGCAGAGCATCGAAGCAGTCGAAGATCGGCTGGCAGGTCATAACCATTCCCATACCTCCGCCAAATGGCGTGTCGTCCGTCTTGCGGTGCTTATCCTCCGACCAGTCGCGTATGTTGTAGCATCTGAGGGATATAAGTCCCTCCTTTTGTGCTCTGCCTATAATGCTTTCACCGAGAACGTTCTTTATGAGCTCGGGGAAAAGCGTCATTACGTGAAATCGCATAGTCAATCGAAAAATCCGGGAATGGGCCTGATGAATACGCCCTCCTCGGTTTTTATCTCCTTGATAAATTCTTTTACGTCGGGGATAAGGACTTCTTTTCCGCCCTCAACGCTTATAACGTACAGGCGAGAGGTAACGGCATCGCGTATATCCGCAACCGTACCGTATACGTGTCCTGTATCCACGTCTATTGCGGGAAGTCCTATAATATCTGCGAGAAGCACGGCACCGCGCTTAAGCGGTATATCCTCTCTCGCCAGGTAAATAACAGTGCCCTTCATAGCCTGTGCCGCCTCCCTGTCGGTCAGGACGTCAAGCCCCATAAGCACAAGCGGTCCGGAAACCGATGCGGTAGTCACTCCGACCTCCTTATAGCTGCCGTCCTTTTCGGCAAGGAAGATGCGCTTCTGCGCGGCCAGAACCTTAGGCGTATCGCACCAGCTCTCAAGCTTTACAACTCCTCTGACGCCGTGAGCGCCGACGATCCTGCCGCCCTCGAGGAATTTCTTTTTGTTAACGTTAGTATCCATACACTACATTTTACCACATATCAAGGATGAATGTCAATCTTTTTTATAATATTTGCGCGAGTGACCTAAATCCTCCGTGAGCGTGTGTGTATATTGTGTGTGGAAAAGTCGGGGAGCCTGTGCTCTCGTGCAAGAGCCGCCGCCCTCCGGTAAAGCCTTCGGTATTCGGATATCATTCTATCTGCGGTGTAGCGCTCGCGATAGATGCGCTCCGCGCCCTTGGAGAGCCTTGAATAAAGCTCGCGTGAGATGAGGACGCTTCTTATGCACCTCTCGATATCGAAGGTATCGTCACTCCTGAATATAAGGCCGTTCACAAGATGCTCTATCATTTCGGTATTCCCACCGAAATCGGAAGCTACCGTCGGTATCCCGAGCCCCATACACTCGGATATGGCAAGGCAGGAGGTCTCGGTGCCGCGCGAGGCGTTTACGTTGAGATAGAAATGCCTTTGATATATTCCGGGATCGCTTACGTAACCGGTAAAAATAACTCTCTCTCCAAGCCCAAGCCTCGCCGAAAGATGCTTGTATTCCTCGGCACAGGAGCCGTCGCCGATAAATAAGAAATAAACGTCATCGAAATCCTTTACAATTTTCGCCGCCGCTCGGATAATGAGGTCCTGGCCTTTTATCCTTTCCAGTCTTGCGACCGAGCCTACAAGCCTTGAATTTCTCGGTATTTTTAACTGCTCAAATATATCTATACCGCTACCTGTGTCTTGATTTGGATTAATACGCACACCGTTTCGTATAGTAATTATCCGTCGGCTGCTCTTGCCCTCTTTTATTAGATTCTGCGTGGCAAAATCGGCAGTGGAAACGGTGATATCGGTAGACCAATTGTAAATATTTCTTTGCATAAAATTCAACCTTTTCACCCCCTCGGGCGGCTTAGCGCAATGACGGGTGGAGAGGCAGACCTCAACTCCCGCAAGCCTTGCGGCGATTCTCGGGGAAAGAGCGGCGTGAGTATGGACTATATCGGGGGAGGTTGACCTGAAATAGCGAGTGAGCCTTCTGATATCGGGCAGATAAAAGCTGTTATCGGGCGCCATATCCGCCTCGGTTATCTTGATGCCGGCACAGGGGAGTCTTTCGATAAGTCGCGAGCCCTTCGGCAGGATTATTTCAAAGTCGAATTCGTCCTTCAGCTCAGAGGTTATAGCCGAAAGAAGTATTCCTGCACCTCCTATGTTTGTGTCGCTTATTACGTGCGTGATCTTCATTTAAAACCTCCGACAAAATAAAAAAGCCCACGGGAATGCCTCTTACCCGTGGGCGATTCTTGCTGTTATTTTTTCCGCTTTTGTCTGAAGTATTCGCTGAGAAGATTTTTACATTCCTCGCCGCGTACCTGTCGTTTTATCTCGGGCTTGTGGTTCAGCGGCACCTCGGAGATATCTATAAGAGAGCCGAGTGCTCCGAATCTTATATCGGGCGCACCGTATACCACTCTCGGTATCCGCGCATTGACTATCGCTCCCGCACACATAACGCAGGGCTCAAGGGTTACATAAAGAGTTGCGCCGGGTAGACGCCAGCCGCCAAGGGCGCGGCATGCCTCCTCTATAGCGAGTATTTCCGCATGGTGAGTCGCACATTTCGAGCCCTCTCGCGTGTTATGAGCGCGCGCTATTATGACTCCGTCCCTGACTATGCAGGCGCCTATCGGGACCTCGTCCTCATCCCGTGCTATCCTTGCCTCGTCTATTGCCGCTTGCATAAATGCGATATCGTCGGCATCCGCATCGGCATATGTATCCGGCAGAGTACTGTTCTGCTCTGCGGCATCATCGTCTTTTGACTTTCCGAAAGAGAGTATTTCTTCTTTATTTTCCTGCATTTTGCTTTCTCCCTTCGTTTTTATAAGAAAAGGGCTGATACGGCGAGGAAGAGTGAAAGTCCGCCGTATATAATGATCGAACGCTCGATCTTTATTCGATCACCTGTGAAAAGCTCTTTTATCACACCAATGTAAGTCTTACGGAATATTATTATCGGGATTAGCGAGAGGATGGCTATCACCGCGCACACTGACGGAAATATCGCTCCGCCTATACCGTAGCTCAGAGCGAGCGATATGAGGTTATTGACAAAGTGAATGACTATGGCGGGAATTATACTTCCGCTCATGACCGATACCGATGCAAGGACTATACCTGCTGCGAATGCATACGGTATCTGGAAAAGACTTGCGTGAGCAAGCGAAAAAAGTACTGCGGATATGAGGATAGCAGCTTTTTTATTCCTTCTCAGTATACCTAAAGGGATGTATCTGAAAAGCATCTCCTCAAGCACAGAGGGGATAAGCGCATGCATCAGCACCGAATAGAGGAAGCTTTCCTCGGGGACAAATGGCTCCACATATCCGAGTGCAGACATAACTATCCCCGTAAGATATGATATAAGACATATAACGGCAACGGTCGGAGCTATGATAGGGAGAGTGATCAGCGCATTTCTTGCGGTGATGCTTATTCCAAGCGGCGGAATATCCCCAGATCGGTCCTCGGAATCGGAGTAAAGCTCGCAATCGAAGCTTCGCATATATATAATGCCTATCGTTATCGGTATTATAAACGCCAGATAGTATATAATGTTTCCTATCCTTTCGTCTGCCGCAGAGCCTGCGGCAGCAAGAATGAAAAGAAATGCGAGGTCGACCGTTACCAGCGAATTTATTCTTCTTTTCACGTTGATGCATCTCCTTTGCCGCCACCTCGTATGACCTTTTTATCTATAAACGAAAATCTCAGCTTACCGCGGCTTATATCCGATTCCTCAAGACGGACGGTCAGGATATCGCCTATTCTTATAACACCCACCGCACTGCGCATCGAGATATTGGCTTCATCGAAGGCGGCATTGTCCAGAGTCGAGATCGGTATGAGCCCCTCGCAGGTATTTTCGAGCGAAACGAAAATTCCGAAGGACGTTATGGATGACACGGCGGCATCGTAAATATTTCCGATGTGATCGCTCATATATATCGCCTTGTAGAGCGAATCTATTCTTCTCTCTGCGTTGGCGGCGCGCATTTCGCCGTCGGTTGCCGCAGCGGCGGCTCTCTTTGCATAAGAACGGTATTTCTCCTTAGCCTTACCCTCGATAAGAACCTTTTTGATTATTCTGTGGGTTGCCAGGTCGGAAAGCCGCCTGATAGGCGAGGTGAAATGACAGTAGTTTTCTATACCGAGCCCAAAATGAGGACGGTGGATATCAGAATATACCGCCTTTGACATAGAGCGCAGACAGGCATATGATATAGGCTCTGATATTCCGCGAAGCTCTGCCTCCTTCATAAGCCTTGCAAGATCACCCGAGGAGCATTTCTCGCTGCTTATATAGCTTGTATCAAAGCCGAGATTGTGGGCAAAGGTGATAAAATCGGATATCTTATCCTCGGGCGGTGGCTCATGCACGCGGTAAACGCAGGGGATGCCTTCCGAGAGAAGGAGTGTAGCCACCGCTTCGTTTGCTGTGAGCATAAACTGCTCTATCATCTTCTCCGCATCGCCTCTTGTGCGCCTGACTATTTCAACAGGATCTCCGTTTTCGTTGAGAGCTATCTCTGCCTCGGGGCTGTCAAGCTCCAAGGCACCGCGCAGCTCGCTCTTCTTGGCGAGTATCTTATAAAGAGAGTGCATATCCGAAAGGGTGGGGATGCACTCGCGATACTTTTCGATGATCGCACAGTCCGCACGACCTTCAAATATCGCGTTGATCTCGGAATATATGCCCTTGACGTGACTTGTTATGATGCTGTTTTCAATCACGGTGTTGAGTATATCTCCCGTCGCGCTTAAATCTATTGTGGCGGAGAGCGCGTATTTTTTCTCTCCGGGGTTAAGCGAGCAAGCACCGTTAGAGAGTGCCTCCGGGAGCATAGGTACTACCTTGTCGGTGAAATAGACGCTTGTTCCGCGCCTTGTAGCAAGCCTGTCAAGCACCGTCTTTTCTTTAACGTAATGTGAAACGTCCGCAATATGGACTCCTAAAGTATAAGTGCCATCCGTGTTGATTTTGAGCGATATTGCATCGTCTAAATCTTTGGCTGACTCACTATCGATTGTAAATATTAGTTGTCGTTTTTCGAAGCGGTTGTTATTTGAAATAACCTCTGCCGCAGCCTCGTCTGCCGCGGAAAGCTCCTCTTTTGTAAATTCGGTGTCTATCTCCGACTCTGCAAGTATTGAAAGATAGCTTGCATCCTTTGTGTCGGCTCTTCCGAATACCGATACGACGTCCCCTGCGAGCTCATACAATGAGAATCCATCACGGATGAGTCGCACCATGACCTTGTCGCCGTGGGAGGCACCCTCTATGCCCCGAAGAGCTATGCGCCTTTTTATCCTGGAGTCATCGGGGATAACGAACCATCTGTTGATCCGCTTTTTGTGCATACGGACGATATCCACAGTGACCGTGCCTATGATAGTCATCTTGCCGTATTCGAGTATCTCGGTTATCCGTCCCTCAGTCTTTTCTTCGCCCGAGGAGCTCAGAAATTTTTTATATTTTATCCTTACAGTATCTCCGCCGACGGCATTCATGGTGTATCCTTCGGGAATGAAAATATCTCTCTTCTCGCCGTATATATTCACAAATCCGTAGCCGTACTGCGTTTCCGAAAAAATTCCATCCGCGATCGATTCCGAGCGCTTCGCCCGATATCCCGAATCGTCTGTAAGACGGATCCTGGCATGATCTGTGCCGACGTTTGTTTCCTCGACCAGCCTCATAAGCTCACGCCGTGCTCTTTCGCGCACGTTTGACCGCGAGGAAAATTTATCAAAGCTTTTTCTGTTTTTTTTCATTAATATCATCCGTTTCGGTTATTTTCTTATAAATAAAAGGTTGGGATATCAAAAATCCCAACCTTTTATTACGGTCTTCAGCCAATGTCAATTTGTCTTCTTGGGGAAAACGTAGCTATAGTCCGATGCGGACTGCCAATTGTTCTCAATAGCGGAATAATCGGGCTGCATAACGTAGACCGCGAGAGTAGCAAGAGCAAACACGATGCACGCAACAAGGGTGATCTTAAAGAGCTTCTTACCGGTCTGAGCAGACTTATCCTTACCGTAATATGTTTCGGATCCGCCGGCGATCGAGCCGGAAAGACCTTCGTTGGATTTCTGAAGTGTTACCGCAACTACGATTGCTATTGCACTTACGAGAAGTATGCTGAGAAGAATGTACTCGCCTATCATTTTTTGTTCCTTCCGATTGTTTTATTCCCATATGGGCATCAAAATATATAGTAATTTTATCACATTATATCTGAAAAAGCAATACCTTTTTCAAAAAAAGATAAATTAATTTTCTTTTTGCCTGATTTTAATAAAAATTCAACACTGTGCGGCGCGAAAGACGGTTAATCCTTGTATATCGAAACGATCTCTGCGAGCATATCGACTACAGAATCCATTCCCTCGGCGGTTATGTGCTCAAACGGGCCGTGGTATGCATAGCCGCCCGTTCCCAGATTGGGGCAGGGAAGTCCCATAAAGGAGAGGCGCGCTCCGTCTGTACCGCCTCTGATGGGCTCAACGACGGGTGTCAGTCCAACTCTTCTTGCCGCTAGCATAGCATTTTCAACAAGGTGCATATGGGGAGCTATCATCTCCTTCATATTCCTGTAGCTTTCCTTGATCTCGAGGACAACCGTTCCGTTTCCGTATTTTTTGTTCATAGCATCGGCTATAGCGGTGAGCATACGCTTCTTTTCCTGAAAGAGAGTCGCATCGTGATCTCTCACGATGTATGAAAGTGTAGCCTTTTCTACAGTGCCGCTCATCTCGGTAAGATGCAAAAATCCCTCATATCCGCTTGTATTTGCGGGGGTGGAGAGCGCCGGGAGCGCCGAATTTATCTCCATAGCCACAAGAGATGCATTTATCATTACGTCCTTGGCTGAGCCGGGATGCACGTTGAAGCCGTTCACCGTGAAGGATGCCGATGCCGCATTGAAGTTTTCGTATTCAAGAAAACCCTCGGGACCTCCGTCCACCGTGTAGGCGAAATCCGCGCCAAAGCCCTGAACGTCAAAGAAATCTGCGCCCTCTCCTATCTCTTCGTCGGGGGTAAAGGCGATCAGAACCTTGCCGTGCGGAGCACCTGTCGAAATAAGCCTTTCGGCAAGTGTTACTATTTCCGCGATACCGGCTTTATCATCCGCGCCGAGAAGCGTTCTTCCGTCAGTGGTGATAAGCGTTCTGCCCTTGAGTGAGGGAAGATGCGGAAATACCTTCGGTGAAAGCTCTCTGCCGCTATCGGATAAGGGAAGTGTGCCGCCATCATAATTTTCGGTAACTATGGGTGACACTCCCTCTCCCGAGAAGTCGGGGGCCGTGTCCATATGTGCGATAAATCCGATGCGCTTTTTTTCTTCATACCCTTTCGTCGCGGGTATCTCTGCGTAGAGATAGCATTTGTCGCTGATTCTGACCTTTTCGCATCCTATTTCCTTAAGCTCTTCGGCTAATGCTTCCGCGAGCTTAAACTGTGATGGCGTACTTGGGTGAAGCCCGCTATTATCCGAGCTTTGCGTACTAAACTTTACATATTTAAGCAATCTTTCGTATGCTCTCATAAAAACTCCTTTCAAAAACGTCATAAAAGTTGCAGCATTTTAGTGCGATTTATCTGTTGTACAGCTGTTGCATGCACCTTTGACTTGAAGACTTATGCTATGCGATTATAGCATAAAGGCGCTCAAATGTCAATAGCACATGAGTCGAAAAAAATGCACGTTCTTTAAATAAAATTCAATGTAAAACTTGACTTTTTACGTATTTGATGATAGAATACTCTGTGCGCTTAGCACAGGAGGTTAAAATGGACGTAGTATCGGCAATAATTTACAATGTGGGTATATTCTTCATAATGATGATACCCGGCATTATCTTAAAAAAATGTAATATGATATCCGACGGCTTCGGAAAAGGGCTTTCAAATCTCGTTTTGTATATCGCTCAGCCGGCATTGGTATTTTTGGCATACGTGAAGGATTTCGATAAGAATATACTGATAAATTCCATCTATGTTTTTATTTTCTCGATAATCTGTCATTTTCTTTTTTCTGTATGCGCGATGCTTGTATTCAAAAAAACGCCCGATTCAAAGGCTAGGATGCTTAAGTTTGCAACCATATTTTCAAATGCTGCCTTCCTTGGTATTCCGCTTATCAATGCGGTCCTCGAGAAGCAGTATCCGGGTGCTACGCTATATGCATCTATATACAACATAACCTTCAATCTCTTCCTCTGGTCGCTCGGCGTCAGAATATGTACCGAGAACAGGGACGAGAACGAAAACGGTGTGTGTGATTATAAGGAGGAGGCAGATCGCATTGCAAGCGAGGTCGGAGCCTCGACAAAGGCGGGCGGATCGATTCTGAAGGCACTGAAGCACCCGGTCACGATAGCCGCCGCTTTGGGACTCGTTTTCTTCATTCTTCCGATAAACGGTTATATTCCCAAAATAGTTATAGAATCGTTGACTATGCTTAAAAATCTCGTTGCTCCTCTTTCTATGGTGGTCATAGGCATAAGGCTTGCCGATATGGACTTTCGTGGTGCCCACAGGGATAAATACATGTATATCTTCCTTGCCCTGCGCCATATCGCGTTACCCCTTGTCGTTATTTTGCTTATAAAGCTTATTGAGCTTATCGGCATTCCCACAAGCACCGTTGCTGCTATGGTCGTAGTCATAATGGCATCTGCTCCCGCCGCATCCTCTGCAACAATGTTTGCCGAAAAGTACAGATGCGATTCGGCGTACGTTTCCCGTATTGTCACGATATCCACCATTTTGTCTATAGCAACAATGCCGCTTATGATATTCATATTCGGGCTTATATAAAACCGAATTCCGGTTTTACCGATATTTCTTTTATCTCATAAAAACCGAGGGTAGCTGAAGCTGCAAAAGCTTGAGCTACCCTCGGTTGTGTTAGGGGTATAAGCGGATTTATGAGAAGAAATATCCCTTATTCCGAATCAGGCTCATTCCCGGTCGATTCGGGCTTGAAGTCTGTAAGACCTACAACACTTTCGACGGGCAGAGTGAATGCTATTCCCTGACCGGGGGTGTTAAGTCCTACCGCCTTATAAAGTGCATGGAGAATATCATTTTTGATCTTTGATTCAACAAGTATCATAACGATCTCCTTCTCGGGCTGGATTGCTATATTAAAGAGCTTCTCTGCCTCTGCATTGGCAGTTCCGCGAGCCCTGATAACGGTTCCTCCGCGTGCGCCGAACTGACGTGCGGCATCCATAACCTCCTCGGAAAATCCGCTGTTAACGATACATAATATAACCTCGTGCTTATAGTTACTCATCTTAAACCTCCGTTTGTCGTGTTGGAAAGGAACTGGTATATAGCAACTCCTATGGTACTGCTGATCGGAACGGTATATGCGATACCCTTACCGCCCTTAACGGTTTTGAATTTTTTCTCGAGAAGTGCAAGCGCCTCCTTAGCCTTATCTCGGCGCACTGCGCTTATGATGACCGATTTATAGCTATCGGTAAGACCGAGGAGTGAGAGGATATCGTCATTTGCAGTTCCCTGAGCCGAAAGAACGGTCTGGAAATTGATCTCGAAGTTATAAAGGAGATCTACGTAAAACTCGGTCTTTTCTCTGTTAACGATGGTGAAGAGAAGCTGCATCTTATTTGGTGCGGTCATTGAGCTTGCGCTTTCCTGCGTATTTTTACTCTTTATCGCTTTAGATGCTCTTTTAATTTTAAGCTTAGCCATAGCGTCCTCCTTTACATAAAGTCGATGATCTGCTCATCGTCGGCATTGAGTATTCTGTTTGTGGCAATCTTATCGCGTATCTTCTTGGTGATTATAGCCCTGAAGCCGAGAAGCTGTATCGTGATAAGGGGTGCCATAGCAACCATCGCAACTATACCGAATGCGTCGGTAAGAACGGCGGATGCACCGCTGTTTACGGCAACGCATGCACCGACTGCGAATGGAAGAATAAAGCTTGATGTAAGAGGTCCGCTCGCAACTCCGCCCGAGTCAAACGCGATCGCGGTATAAAGACCGGGGACAAAGAGCGAGAGCCCGAGTGAAATAAGATATCCCGGGATGAGATAGTAGAGCAGAGAAAATCCGAAAACTATACGGAGAGTCGAAAGACCTATAGAGGCACCGACACCTATAGAGAGTGCTATCATCATCGAGTGGCGGCTGACAGTTCCCTCGGTGATCTCCTCGACCTGCTTGTTAAGAACGTGAACCGCAGGCTCTGCAAGGACTACCACCATTCCGACGATGAATCCAAAGATTATCAGAATTACGGGATTCTTTGCAAGCGCGCATCCTAGCTTGTATCCGATAGGCATAAATCCAATGGATACCGCAGAGAGGAATATTACAAGACCGACGAAGGTGTATGCAATACCTATCGCTATCTGTATCAGCTTCTTTTTTGGGAGCTTTAAGCAAACTAACTGTAAAACAACGAAGAATACTACGATAAGGCCAAGTGCGAGTCCGACCTCGCCCGAGGTATCGATAAGCTTATGTATTATGCTGATGAAGGCATTGTCCATTTCGTACTCGGGTGTAAAGGTAAGAGAGCCTGTGGTAGTCGTTCCGAGAAGCAGAACTGCCAGCATAGGACCTACCGAGCAAAGTGCGATAAGACCGAAGGAGTTTTCCCCCGAATTCTTACCTCCTATCGCAGATGCGATACCGACGCCGAGTGCCATTATGAAGGGGACTGTAATAGGACCGGTAGTAACTCCGCCTGAGTCAAAAGCGAGGGGAATGAGCGATTCATTGCCCTTGATTATAAGCAAAGAGGTGAGGGCAAACAGCATCATGTAGAAAAACATAAGGATGGAGGAGATAGGTCTTCTGAATATGATCTTAAGTATAGCAAATACCAGGAACAGTCCGACGCCTACACCGATGGTGAGTATAAGCGAGGTGCTGCTTATGATATCGCTGACCTGTCCTGCAAGGACCGAAAGATCCGGCTCCGCAACCGTAATGAGTATTCCCATAGCAAAGCATACCGAAAGAAGAATGAATATACTTTTAAGCTTGGTAAGTCCCGAGCCGATATGCGCGCCCATAGGCGTCATAGCCATATCTGCGCCCATATTGAATAAGCCTATTCCGATTATGAGGAATACTGCCGATATAAGAAACGTGACCGTTTCATTGGTGGTGAAATTGGTCAGGGGAGTCAGGTTCAGAACGAATACTATCGCTACGACCGGAAGCACCGAGACCATTGATTCCTTGATCTTTTTAAGCAAAACACTCCACAAAATGAAAAACCTCCTATCCTTAGAAATACGTTTTATTATAATTAAGCATCCAAAGTATTATGACATACATCGCGTGAAAAGTCAATAGAAAAGTGTGTATAAATTTAATTTACAAAAGTGGATGCATTTGATGTAAATAAACAAAAAATGATCAAAGCATAATAAGGCGCACATGACCTTATATGCATTGATCATTTTCTATCGTGTGAATTTGATGTTATTTACCCTTATTCGGGGAATCATTACTCTTTGTTAGAGTACCGTCGGAATCGTACTCCAATCCGCAAAGACTTATAACAGGGCAATCAAAGCGGTTGCCGTCTCCGTTTGTCCTATCAAGATAACCGTAGCATGTGATAGTCCCGGTATCTGTGTTAGAGTGGGTAATATCGACAGCTGTTTTGTAGGTCACCGTGTCCGGGTTTTGTATTCCGTATACCCTGAAGACGTAGAGGCTGCCACCGTCATCGTAGGTCAGAGTCATCATAAGGTCGTCCGCGGGCCGCTCGAAGAAAAGGCGGTCACCCGTGTCGTCTGGCGTCATGAATACGTCATATCCGTTCAGCGAGAGCACCACGGAGATATCGTCACCTGTGAAACCAACGAACTTCTCGCCATTGACCAAGGCATAAAGATCTCCGTATACCTCTATTCTCTCCCATCCGAGGGGATTCTTCTCAGCCACGGTATATACCCGTGTTATGTCCATTTCACTTACGTCGGGTGCCGTGTCGAATGTAAGCTCAAACGCAGCAAAGTATGCGCCTTCCTCGAACAGAACGGGAAGCCCTACGAGCACGGTGTATTCGGTAAGCATTATTTCGGTATCGCTGAGTGCTATGAAATCTGCTGTGATAGTGTGCTCCTCTATACCCGTGTAAGCTTTTTCAATGCACAAGGTCTTTCCGATGAGAAGTCTTCCGACCTCTTTTTCGAGACTCTCTCCAAGCCGCAGCTTTTCACCGATGTTTTCTTTGATATAAGAGGATGTTACCTCGTTGCCTGATATGTGGGAGATAAGTTGATGAAAACTGTTTCTAACGTTCTCGAGGGCATCGTGAGTGCTTGCTGAGCTTGCGGAAATAACAAGTGAATCATATTCGCTCTTGAAAGCGTTTTTGTGAGATTCCATAGCGATTTTGTAATTAAATGTTTGCATAATCGCTGTCCAGTCCGCACTCATCGCCGCAATGAGATCTTGACGCTCGGTATTTAATTGGTTGGAGATATCACCTTCATCCTCTCCGCTTTGGGTATTGTCTGAGGATGAATTTCCGCTACCTGCAGAGTTGTTCGTACCTGCCGAGTTACCCGATGGGAAAAGTGATGAAGGATCGCAGGATGAAAGGATCAGGCAAAAGGCGAGCATAAGTGATATTATTAAAAGTGATTTTGTTATTCGCCTCATATATTACACCATAAGCTCCGAAATAAGCTCTGCGAGCTCACCGGGATTTTCAATAGAAACGCCACCTATAAGGCATGCCTCAGCGTAGAGTATGCGCGCATACTTGCCGAGCTTATCCTTATCTGTCGCAAAGAGCTGAAGCAGCTTTTCTGCTATAGGATGCGAATGGTTTATCTCCAGCACTACTCTTGCGGTGGGAGCGCCCTCGGCACCGGGCATTCTTTTGAGAACCTTCTCCATTTCGACAGAAAGCTCACCCTCGCTCGAAAGGCATACGGGATGCTTGGTGAGATTTGCAGAGAATTTGACCGACTCTACACTTCCTATTGCATCCTTGAGGAAATCGAGCATTTCCTTTGCGCCTTCGTTCGCTTCCTTTATCTTTTCCTTGGTGGCATCGTCACCGAGGTCGAGTGCCTCTGCGGTAACGCTCTTGAATTCCTTCTCATCGTATTTTCCGAGAACCTTGAGCGCGAATTCGTCTACGTCATCGGTGAGGTAAAGCACCTCGTACCCGCGAGACTTGACTGCCTCGACCTGAGGAAGCATACCGATTTTTGCTTCGCTTTCGCCCGAAGCATAATAGATTGCGCTCTGTCCCTCCTTCATACCGGCAACGTACTCCTTGAGCGACAGATATTTGCCCTCTGAATTGCGGAAGAGAACGAGATCGACGAGCGTGTCCTTGTGAATTCCGTAATCCGAGTAGATGCCAAACTTGAGCTGAAGACCAAAAGCATCGAAGAACTTTTCGTATGCTTCTCTGTCGCTCTCAAGCATTTCAAGAAGCTCCTTCTGTATCTTCTTCTCAATTGCCTTTGCCATTATCTTAAGCTGTCTGTCATGCTGAAGCATCTCGCGCGAAATGTTCAGCGACAGATCCGAGGAGTCAACGAGTCCCTTGACAAATCCGAAATAATCGGGCAACAGATCCGCGCAGCGCTCCATTATCATAACGCCGCTTGAATAAAGCTCAAGTCCCTTTTCGTAGTCCTTAGTGTAATAATTGAAGGGTGCGTGCGAGGGAATGAACATGAGTGCAGTATAGGTCGCCGTTCCCTCCGACTTCTGGGTAATTACCTTCAAGGGAGCTTCATAGTCGTAGAACTTATCGCTATAGAATCCATCGTACTCCTCTTTTGCAACCTCGCTCTGTGCCTTCTTCCAGAGGGGGATCATGCTATTGAGCGTTTCGATTTCGGTGTAGGATTCGTATTCGTCCTTCGTTCCTTCCTTAAGGCGCTCGCGCTCTACCTCCATCTTTATGGGGTATCTGATATAATCGGAATACTTTTTGATAAGACCGCGGATCCTGTATTCCTCAAGGAAATCGGAATATTTTTCATCCTCTGTATCTGCCTTAATGTAAAGAATTATTTCCGTTCCGAAGCTTTCCTTGTCACATTCGCCTATAGTATAACCGGATGCCCCCTCGGATTCCCATACGTGCGCGACTTCTTCTCCGTAAGGTTTTGAGAGCACGCGTATCTTATCTGCTACCATAAATGCAGAGTAGAAGCCAACGCCGAATTGACCGATAATATCAACCTCGTCGCCGCCCTCGTTGTTCTTTTTGAAATCGAAGGATCCACTCTTTGCAATAGTACCGAGATTAGTCTCAAGCTCGCTTTCGGTCATACCGCATCCGTTATCGGAAATAGTGAGCGTTCTTGCATCCTTGTCTGCCTTTATCCATATCGCATAGTCGCCTCTTGAAAGCGGAATGCTGGTATCGGTAAGTGACTTGAAATAAAGCTTATCAACGGCATCGCTTGCATTGGATATCAGCTCGCGCAGGAATATTTCCTTATGTGTGTAGATCGAGTTGATCATCATATCAAGCAGCTTTTGTGATTCTGTTTTGAACTGTTTTTTTCTCATTATTAATAACCTCTGACTTTCTTGTTAGCACTCGCTTCACTTGAGTGCTAACAGCATTATAGCACCGCAAGCCCGACTTGTCAATAGGTAAAACAGATTATTTATTAATTGTTAATAATCAAGCATCGCTTTACTTGACATAGCGGAGGAGGTATGGTAAAATTATTGTAGAAGTGTGTAAAAATTCTTCCTATATATTATATAAAGGAGAAGTCTTATGAGATTACTGAGATTGATTTTGGTATTGGCATTTCTGATTTTGCCGCTCGGTATTATGATTTCGTGCTATGCGTCTGACCGGATCGTCGATGCCGATTCCTACGTATATGAGCTGAACGATGATGGCGATGCCGTTATAGTTGATAATTATATTCTGGGAGGTCATATGACACCGTTCTATCAGGCGATAATTCCCGCAGAGATTGATGGGCATAAGGTTGTGGCTATAGGTGATTACGCATTTGAAGGAGCTTGGATAGATAAGCTGGTTATACCGGATACCGTTAAACATATCGGAGATATGGCTTTTGCAAATTTGATGTGGCTTGAGGAGGTTCATATTCCATCTTCGGTCGAATCTATGGGCGTTAATCCGTTTTTTGCATCGGATATCGCACGTATAACCGTAGATGAAGAAAATCTCTGCTTTGAAGTATATGAAAATATGCTCTGTTGGGAAAGCACCGGAATACTTGTAAGCGTAATAAACGGCGGTACTAAAAGTATTGAAATTCCGGAATGCGTATCGGTTATCGGTTCGTATACCTTTTGCGATCATGCTTTTGATTATGTCGGAATTGCCGATTCTGTTGTTGAAATATGCGAGCATGCTTTTGATTTCGCACAGATCGGAACGATTGAAATCGGCAAAAATCTTTCTGTAATTTCTGAAGATACGTTTGTTGATATGAGAGGCGTATCGCATATTTCTGTAAATGAAGAAAATGAGCATCTGACGGCGAAAGATGGTGCCCTTTATACTAAAAATATGGAGCGCTTGATACTTTATTTCGGAAACGATGAAGAGCTTGTCCTTTCTGAATCTATTACCGATATATCCGCTTCGGCATTCTACGACAGTGATCTACTTAAGCGAATTGTAATACCGTTTTCTGTTAAAAGCATTGGCGACTCTGCATTTAAGGGATGCGGAAATCTTGAAGAGATAGTTTTTTCTGATGGACTCGAGGTGTTAGGCGGCTGGCTTATAGACGGTTGTCATTCACTCAAAGAGATATGTATTCCTTCTACCGTTAAGTCGATCGGGGATGATGCGTTTGATTATGCGGAATTACTTTCGGCGATAAACGTCAGTGAAGAAAATTCGGCTTATAAATCGGTAGACGGTATTCTTTACACCAAGGACGGTAAGCGCCTCATACGTTCGCCAATGGGCAAAAAAGGGAGCATAACCGTTCTTTCCGGCACTGAGATTATAGGAGAAAATGCCTTCAAATATTCATCGGCGACGGAGATTGAGCTTCCTCGGGGACTTCTCGAAATAGAAGATGCAGCATTCTATCAATCTGATTTCAGGGAGATAACGGTTCCTGACAGTGTGCATACAATAGGCGATTTCGCCTTTTCTACAGATCGCTTATTCGTAGTAAGGATAGGCAGAGGTGTGAGATATATAGGTGAGTTTGCTTTCGATATGGGATATCTATTTCATAAAATAGAATTTTCCGACACCGATGGATGGAAGGCTTGGGTAGAGCAGGACGGCGAATATTATAATATCCCTTCCTTTATATTTAAAAACGGATATGTTGCCCATTATTTTCTTGGGTATAAACATTATTATCCCATTATTAAAGAGAAATAAAATTGCTCAAAATGCCGATTGTAAATAAGCGTAAGCGGTGTGGCAAGTCCATCGCTTAAACTTCTTTGGTAAATATGCACAAAACATCCGTGCCAAATTCGTTAAAAAGCAACATAAGGATAAAAAGTGAAAAAATCGAAAAAACTTTCAAAAAAAGGCTTGACAATTTACGAAGTATGTTGTATAATAGGTAAGCTGTCAAGTTGAGGGCGGAAAACTGCCTTAAAACTTGTGGCGGAATTGATCTTTGAAAATTGAACAACAATGAAATTTCTGAACAGCACTGAAAAGTGCGAAGGAATCTCGT
>SVRZ01000025.1 GCA_015064555.1 Oscillospiraceae bacterium | reverse complement strand
AACTCCGTTTTTCCTCATCTTTATTAAAGTTTTTTATTCTATCCTCGTTTCCTCACTCAGCGTACCCTTGTACGCTTATCGTTCGTCAGCCGAGGATTTCCGCTCAAAATCCCTTTGCCCCGTGCCGCTGCGGATTTCACCGCAGCGGCACGATTTTGTTTATGCTGATAATGATGAAAAATTGTACTGAAGGTAAAGGATAATTGCTTAGTCAATATTTAATTGAAGTGCGAGGCATCGGTGCTGACGTTTTCGACGTATCTTTCCGCCTGGGTGGTAAAGAGATGATGATAGATTCCGCCGAGCGACATCAGCTCTCCGTGTGTTCCGCTCTCGGCAATTCTGCCCTCGGAAACGACCACTATCTTCCCTGCCCTGATCGCGCCGGAAAGTCTATGCGATACGAAGATACTGAGCTTACCTCTCGAAAGCTCATCGAAGCGGTTGAACACCTCCTGCTCGGCAAGCGGATCGAGCGATGCGGTCGGCTCGTCCATTATGAGTATATCCGAGTCCTTATAGAATGCGCGCGCTATGGCGAGCTTCTGCCACTGTCCCATAGATGGCTCTATTCCGTCGTCCTCGAAGAGCCTTGTCAGATTGGTGGAATAGCCATTCGGCAGGGCGGTTATGAATTCATCCGCATTGGCGCGCTTCGCGGCGAGGAGGATATCATCCTCGCTATGCTCGGAGCGCACGTTGCCAAAGGCGATATTCTCGGATACAGTTTCGGCATATTTTCCGAAGTCCTGGAAGATAATACCGTACATATCGTAAAGACTCTCTACGTCATATTCTCTTATATCGCGTCCATCGAGGAGAATCACACCCTCGGTGGGATCGTAAAGACGCATTATAAGCTTTAAGAGGGTGGACTTTCCCGCACCGTTCAGACCGACAAGCACGACAGACTCGTTAGTTCTGAATTTAAGATCAACGTTTCTTATAACGTATCTTTCGGTTCCGGGATATCTGAAGCTTACGTTTTTAAATTCAAGCTCGTGGCAGACACCGCGCTCGGGGATAAGAGGATTTTCCACGGTGGGAACGACCTTGGCGGGCTCCTTCATAAAGTCCAGCATATTATCAATAAAGAGCGTTCCCTCATATATCGTGGCGGTAGCAGTGACCAACGTGCTTACGTAGCCTGTTATCGAGTTGAGCGCGCCTGTATAGAGAGACCAATCGCCGATCTCGCCGCCGTGGAATACAACGCGGTAGGCAACAAAGGCAAAGAGTGCTCCGCTGGCAAGCACGAAAACGCCGCTTATCAGCACGTGCATAAGGCATTCCTTCACGATTATGCGCTTTAAGCCCTTATAATATCTCGAAAAGGCATCCTTGTACTTCTCGGTCAGGGTATCGGCAAGACCGAGCATCTTGATCTCCTTTACGTTATCCTTATTCGTCATAAGGCCCGAATAGTATGCCATCTGTCTGCGCTCCTTGGAATGGCGGCGCAGATACTTGAAGTTCTTATGTCTGTAGTGATAGTTCACTATAGCACCCGGAACGGATGCTATTATTATGACGAGCGGAGCGAGCGGACTCATAGTAGCAAGCACAACTATGAATGATGAAACACTGATCGCCGCGCTTATGACCTTGAAGGTCGCCGAAAGAATGTGTATCGGGCGCATACCAGCCTCGCGATTGGCATTATCCAGCTTTTCATAGAAAAGAGGATCGTCAAACGAGCCCTGATCAAGTGTCTTGACCTTGGTAAGTATTTTCAGCTTTATGTGATTTACAACGAGCTCGCCCGCAATTGATGTGACCATGGTATTCACTCTGCCGAGAACACGCTTAATGAAAAGATATATGACCTCCACCGCAAGTAATATAACTACGGGGCTGAGCACCTTCAGAATATCCGATAGGTGCTCGGTATTGACTGCTACGTTTCCCGCGATAAGCTCGGCAACGGCATTTATTATATCCTTTGTAATATACGCGCCGAATACGGGCAAAACACCGTCCACAATGCACAAAAAGCACATAGCGAAAAGTATGCCCGGCGATGCCTCGAATACCAGGCGCAATATGTATATAAGCCTTGAGAAAAAGCCCGCAAGCCTGGCGACAAGTGCCTTTGCAGGATTTCTTGACGCAGAGTGTTGAGCATTCTTCCCTTTTTCTTCGGATGTATGCGACATTTTTAACCCCTCCCTCGGGTAATGAAGCTTTATAGACTTATTTTATCACAATGCACACTCAATTGCAATAGCTAAAATATTTTTTAGAGCAAAGAACGTATTTGTAAAATAGTTCAATTCATTTGTCTTTTTGTCCCGAAGAAAAAATGTTTTTTTGCAACTTGACAATTTAAAAACCTAAATAAGGATTTATATTATGCATTTCTTGTGCATTTTGCACAATATTTTTTCTTATGTTTGTTTTATTTGTCAATAGACTATTCATACGTTTTATGGTAGAATAGTACATAAGCTTTGTCGCGCGGTTGACCTTATTCATATTATATACCGATGCGATACCTTTATTTGTTAAGAAAGGATTTCTTATATGATGCTGCCCTCCATAACCGAATTATTCGATCTTTCACACACTCGCGCCGAGGAGCTGCTGCAGAGCTCGAAGAATATCTACGATGCTCTCCCCCGTCTTAAGGAGTTTATTGTAAAGCTCGGACGTGAGTTGCCAGATGAGGAATTCAGCGAAATATCTCCCGAGGTCTGGGTAGCTAACGATGCCTCTGTGTCACCTATGGCGACCATCCTTGCGCCTGCGATCATCGGTCATCATACCGAAGTGCGCCCCGGTGCATTCATCCGCGGCTCGGTGCTCGTTGGTGACGGTGCCGTTATAGGAAACAGCAGCGAAATAAAGAATGCGCTGATATTTGACGGAGTTCAGCTTCCGCACTACAATTACGTCGGAGATTCTATACTCGGATACAAGGCGCATCTCGGCGCAGGTGCGATAATATCCAATTTCAGACTTGATCACGGAAATATCAGGATCAAAGCAGATGACGAGGCTATCGAAACAGGACTGCGGAAGCTCGGCGCGCTTCTCGGCGATTTTGCCGAGGTCGGCTGTAATTCTGTGATCTTCCCAGGCACGGTCATCGGCAGAGGAACACTTATATATCCGCTGACCTCGGTGCGAGGTATTGTCCCCGAGAGCGTGATAATGAAAAATGACGGTAGTATAAAGAAAATAAATTAATTTGAAGGGTAAGTTTATGAAAAAGCTTTTCGGAACCGACGGAATCCGCGGAATTGCATATGATTTTTTGACACCTGAGCTGTGCCGCAAGGTCGGAGAGGCGCTTGGATATATTCTCAGCGCAGACAAAAAGAAGGGAAATACGGTTCTTATCGGTAAGGATACCCGTGAATCGGGTGATATGGTCATAGACGCTATAGCTGACGGACTTACCGCCTTTGGATGCGAGGTGCATCTCATAGGCGTTGTTCCTACGTCGGCGATATCTTTTCTGACAAAATCGTGCGGATACAATGCCGGAATTATGATATCCGCATCGCATAACCCATACGAATATAACGGAATCAAGATCTTTAACTCTGAGGGCTTCAAGCTCGATGATGCGCTTGAAGAAAGTATGGAGGAGCTGATACTCGGCAGTGAAATTCTCAGCACGGGTGCTACTCTCGCCACCGTTAAGCATATTGATGCGGCAGCGGACGGATATATAAATTATATCACAAAGTGCGCGGGCGCGGATCTCAGCGGAATGAAGATCGTATTTGACTGCGCTAACGGCTCTGCATCAAGAACTGCGCGCGCGATCTTTGATCCGCTCGGTGCAGAATGCGTCTTTCTCTCCTGCTCCCCCGACGGAAAAAATATAAACCTGGACTGCGGCTCAACACATATGGAAAGCCTGAGAAAATTTGTGCTGGAAAATAAATTTGATGTAGGTATCGCATTTGATGGCGATGCCGACAGATGCCTCGCGGTAGACGAGCGCGGTGAGCTGATAGACGGTGATATGATCATGGCGATACTCGGTATTATGCTGAAGGAGCGCGGAGATTTGAGCGGTAATACCATAGTTGCTACTGTTATGTCCAATCTCGGTCTTTTCAAGTTCGCTGACGATTACGGTCTGTCGGTAAGCAAAACAGCTGTAGGTGACAGGTATGTCCTTGAGGAGCTTGTCAGGGAGGGATTTGCGCTTGGCGGTGAGCAATCCGGACATATAATTATGCGTGATATACTTAACACGGGTGACGGTCAATTGACTGCCCTGCTTCTTCTTTCAAGAATGGCGGAAACGAAGAAGCCGCTCTCCAAGCTCGCATCGATCATGAAAAAATATCCCCAGACTATAAAGAATCTTCATGCTACTGCCGAGCAAAAGACGGCATTCAAGGCTGATATCGACCTTAACCTTTACATCTCGGACTACAATGATAGACTATGCGGCTCCGGCAGAATACTCGTCCGCCCCTCAGGCACCGAGCCTCTCATCCGCGTTATGGTAGAGGCCGAGAGCGAGGAAAGGACCGAAACGATATGCAACGAGGTAGCCAACGCGATTACCGAAGCTATGAAAAAATATAATTAATGTAAATAATTATTTTCATTTCAATCTAAAAACCACCTGTTTGAAGAAGAACTTCGACAGGTGGTTTTTAGTATTACGTTTAAGTATTGTTCAGATAAATCATCCGATTCTATGCAAAGCTACCATGAGAAAACAGCGGCTCACCTTCCCCTAAGGTCAGCACACCGTATGAGGGAGATACGCAATAGCCGATGCTACCCGGATTAAATAAGTATATTGGACGAGGTATTGGATATTCATCATCGGATATATCGTCAGGTGCGGGGATGTACTTTGAATACGGCATATGAGTGTGGCCGAAGAGGACTATATCGGCATCCTTTTCGCGTGCCAGAGAAATAAGGCCGTCGGTGCCGTATTTTGCGCCGTAGAGATCGCCGTGAGTAAATACTATCTTTTTGCCCGAAAGTGTTATATTATCGGTCTTTTTTATATGCTCGCCCATAGCGATCATACGAAGATCGCAGTTCCCTCTGACAGCAAAATGCTTGACCGAGGTGTATTTATACCATATATCCTCATAATCGGAAATTCCGTCACCGAGAAAGAACACAACCTCCGCATCAGGATGAAGACGCATTGCGCGGTCCATAAATTCCTTATAATTATGCGAGTCGGAAAAAACAAGACATTTCATAAATTCAGCCTTTCCTCACTTCTTTCAAAGCGGATGCATATATTAAAAATGATATCAAACAGCCGCCAGGCAGAATGGAGATTACAATGAAATTAGACAAATCAAAGCTTGAAGCCCTTAGCTCCTTATCGGATGAGCAGCTATGGGCTGAAATAAGATCTATTGCGGGAAGCCACGGATTTTCCCTTCCCGAGGCTCAACCCAGCCGTGAGGACCTTGGAAAAATAAGAGCCGCACTTTCGGATAGCGAAAAGCTCAACCTCAGCGGTGCGATCCGTATACTTAATAATTACAAAAGAGGTAAAAAATAATGGATGGGGCGCCCGATATCTCCAAGATCATAGGACTTATAATGGAAAACCCGGACATTATTGAAAAAATACGCACTCTTGCAGACGGCAGCGGTAGCAATAACGAGGTATCGGCAGATACCTACGAAAAACAGGAAAAGGACGTCACTTCAACCGAATCGGTAAGCAAAGCAGAGGAAATCACAGCGGTCAGCGCATCCGAATCCAAGGATATCCTGCCAAAATCAGCATTCAAGGGAGATAAAAAAAGGAGAACGGCACTTTTATGTGCGCTAAAGCCGTATCTATCCGATGAAAGATCTCGGGCGATAGACACCATGCTATCGGTCATGGAGGTCATAGACCTTATGAAAGTGAGGTAGCCTATGTATTCACGAAGCTATTATGCCGATGAAGGACGAATACAGATACCCGAAAACTATGACGGTACCTCCCTTATGGAAAAAGCTTCCGATATCCGCGAGGAGGTCAGACGCGATGAGGTGATGCAGAACAGTACAAATGACAACGGCAAATTTGAGAACACAGATAAGCATAGTACTGCAGATAAATTCGGATTTCCGAAATTATTCGATCGCTTTCGGATGCCCGACGGAGAATCCCCAAAGAATATTTTACGTAAAATAATATCCAATTTTGGAACCGAGGAGCTTATAATTATTGGAGTGGCATTGTTTATGCTTTTATCTGATGATGGGGATATAGAATGTGGGGGGATGCTACTATTCTTACTCTTCATAGGGTAGGAGAGGTGTATTCAAGCGTAACCGAAAATGTATCAGGGATACCTCATCCGTCAGGCTTCGCCTGCCACCTTCCCCAAGGGGAAGGCTAATTGAATTATGAATTATGGCAGAGAAAATATTCTGCATAGGCGAGATGAATTTTTCGAAGCAATATACGAATATTGCGAGAAAATTCACCAATATTTTTGTGCCCCAATCCATCCTCTGTGGGATCATAAGTTGTGGCAGAGAAAATATTCTGCATAGGCGAGATGAATTTTTCGAAGCAATATACGAATATTACAAGAAATTTCACCAATATTTTTATGCCCCAATCCATCCTCTGGGGGATCATGAGTTGTGGCAGAGAAAATATTCTGCATAGGCGAGATGAATTTTCGAAGCAATATACGAATATTGCGAGAAAATTCACCGAAGCATATGCAAATATTTTCCTGCCACAAATTAGAAGAGCGATAACTGGTCTGTTTCTGTTAACCCCCTCAGCACTCCGTTTCTACGAAGAAGCTCCACAATTGCTTTAGAAATACCTGAGGTTTCTCTGAGCTGCTGAATAGAGAATATCTCCTCGCTGTCACGAGCGGCGGCTATCTTCTCTGCTGCGGTATCGCCGAGGCCGGGCAATGAGTTAAAGGGCATACGGATCTTGCCGTTCTCGGGTAAGAATGCTCTTGCATCCGAGCGCATAAGGTCAACGCCGAGGAATTCGACACCGCGTGCAAGCGCCTCGCGCACAAGCTGCATCGTGGCGAGCATTTCATTATCCTTCGCGGTTGCCTGTCCATCCTGCGCCTTCTTATCTATCTCGGCAATACAATCGGAAACGCCTCTGTAGCCCTTGGCAACGACCTCTGCATTGAAGCCGCCCGGAGCCACCGTCAGGAATGCCGCATAGAATTCCATAGGATAGTATATCTTGTACCAGCAAAGACGGATCGCCGACATTACGTATGCAGCTGCGTGCGCCTTCGGGAACATGTACTTTATTTTTTTGCACGAGCCGATGTACCAATCGGGAACGTCATGCTCACGCATGGTCTTCTCATATTCGGGCTTGAGTCCCTTACCCTTTCGTACGTCCTCCATTATTTTGAAGGAGGTTGAATCATCGACACCGTGGCGGATGAGATAAAGCATTATGCCATCTCTCGTTCCCACAACCTCGGAAATCGTGCATATGCCTGCCTTTATGAGATCCTGCGCGTTTCCAAGCCAAACGTCTGTACCGTGAGTGAGTCCCGATATCTGGAGAAGGTCCGCGAAGGTGAAGGGCTTTGCATCGAGAAGAACCTGCTGAAGAAAACGCGTGCCAAACTCGGGAATGCCGAAGGTTCCAACCTGACAGCCGCCTATATCCTCCGGAGTTATACCGAGAGGAGCAGTTGAACGGAAGAGCTCGTATATCGTCTTATCGTTCATCTTAACATCAAGAACGCTGGTGTTGGTATACTTCTCGAGCATCTTATATTTGGTCGGCATATCGTGTCCGAGCTCGTCAAGCTTGAGTATCGTATCGTGCAGATACGAGAACTGATAGTGTGTGGTTATGATATCCGAATGAGGATCGTCTGCAGGGTGCTGTACGGGCGAGAAATCGTATATCTCGTACTCGGTGGGCACAACGATTATACCACCGGGATGCTGAGAGGTCGTTCTCTTTATTCCAACCATCCTGGTTACCATATAATCTATCTGTGCACGCGGTATGGTTACCTTTTTTTCCTCGAGGTACTTATTTATGTAGCCCCAGGCGGTCTTATCGGCAAGCGTACCTATCGTTCCCGCACGGAAGACGTGTCCCTCTCCGAAAAGCTCCTCGGTATACTTATGCACCTTACCCTGAACGTCACCCGAGAAGTTAAGATCTATATCGGGCGATTTATCTCCGTAGAAGCCGAGGAAGGTCTCAAACGGGATATCGTGACCGTCCATTATAAGCGGCTCACCGCATTCGGGACAGAGCTTATCATCAAGGTCGAAGCCCGAGCCAACACTTCCGTCAGTAAAGAATTCGGTATACTTGCACTTAGGGCATCTGTAATGCGGCGGAAGCGGGTTAACCTCGGATATGCCGGACATCGTGGCAACGAAGGACGAGCCTACCGAGCCTCGCGAGCCTACCTGATAGCCAAGGCTCTCGGAATATGCAACGAGCTTAACCGCTATCATATAGAGAACTGCAAATCCGTTTTTGATTATCGAATTAAGCTCCTTTTCAAGGCGCTTTTCAACTATTTCGGGAAGCTTTTCGCCATACCAATCGTGCGCTCTTCTCCAGCAGGATTCGGTAAGCTCCTCTGCAGCACCCGGAATATCAGGCTCAAATCTGCCTTCGGGTATCGGACGGATGCGCTCACACATATCGGCAATGCGGGAAGGGTTTTCTATGACTACCTCGCGGCATGCCTCCTCTCCGAGATAATCGAACTCGGCGAGCATTTCATCGGTGGTGCGCAGATATATGGGAAGCTCGTTATCGGCATCGGCAAATTTCATTCCCGCAAGGATTATGCGCCTATATATCTCATCCTCCTTATTGAGGAAGTGCGCATCGCAGGTAGCGCATACGGGCTTACCGAGCTTTTTACCAAGCTGATATATCTTCTTGTTTATATCCTTTATTCCTTCATCTCCCGCTATCTTGCCCTCGGCAATGAGGAATCTGTTGTTACAGATCGGCTGAATCTCAAGATAATCGTAGAAGGAGGCGATATCCTCTATCTCCTGCTCGCTTCTGCCGTCCAGGATCGCGCGATAAAGCTCTCCCGCCTCGCATGCCGAACCTATTATCAGTCCCTCGCGATACTGCTCCAGCACCGATTTCGGTATTCTCGGCTTTTTGTGATAGTAGTTAAGATAGCTGAAGGATACAAGCTTATAAAGATTTTTGAGTCCCTCCTTGTTCTTCGCAAGGATTATCATATGATATATGGGCAGACGGAGAGGATCTGACTTCTCGCTCATCATTCCCATAAGCGAATTGAAATCGGCAACTCCCTCGCTCCTGAGCCTTGTCTGCATCACGAAAAATATTTTAGCAAGTATCTCTGCATCATCGGATGCACGGTGATGGTGGAAGTCCTCAAGCTCATAATATTTTGCTATGGTATCGAGCTTATGATTCTTTATATCACTGTTAAGATATTTTGAAAGACCTACCGTATCGAGGTAGGAATTGCTGAATGGATATCCGCATCTCTCCGAGGCAACGCGTATGAATCCGACGTCAAAGTTTGCATTGTGAGCTATAAGCATTCTGTCGCCTGCGAAGTCAAGGAATGCGCGTAGTGCCTCTGCCTCCTTGGGCGCGCCTGACACCATCTCATCTGTTATCGAGGTAAGCGCGGTTATATTCTCCGGAATAGGCTCCTCGGGATCGACAAAGGTATCAAATACCTCTATGATCTGCCCCGCCTTTATTTTGACGGCGCCGATCTCGATTATTTTACAGGTTCTGTTTGAAAGACCTGTGGTCTCTATGTCGAAGACTATCATCTCGTCATCAAAATCAGGATATTTCGAGCCGAAGATACATCTGGCAGTATCGTTTACAAAGTATGCCTCCATACCGTAGAGCACCTTCAGATCGGTATTACCCGATTTTTCGAGAGCGAGCATTACCTCAGGGAAGCCCTGAACGTTTCCGTGGTCTGTGACTGCTATCGCCTTATGCCCCCAGCTTATCGCTGTGCTGATAAGATCCTTCGGGGCGATAAGACCGTCCATCTGCGACATATTAGTATGTAAATGAAGCTCTACGCGCTTATTCTCCGCAAGGTCTGCGCGGGACTTCTTTTTTATCTTCATGATACCCTTCAGGGAAAGGAAGGTCTCTGCGCTGAAGCGATCGGACATGGGGCGCGCGAGAACAGCAACGCTCATACCGGCCTTCACATCCTTTGCAAAGGCGGTTTCCTCCGGAGCAAGGCTTTTCTTTACGTAAATTCCCGAGCCGCCGTCCGAAATGCCTATAGTAACGGTTATTTTATCACCGTTTCTGTTTTCCTTAAGCTCTACCGAAAAAACCGTACCGAGGAATATTCCCTGCCCTCTTACCGATCCTATCGCGGCAAGCGGCGTAGGCTCTACTATGTCAAAGGGCTCGCCGTATATCGGCTCTGCTCCCTTTACATCATAATGCGAACTTCCTCGGATAAACTCGCTCTCGGATATATCCTCGCTTATATCGGTGACATCCGAGATGCCTGCCTTTTTATCAAAGCCGAAGTGCGGATCCTCTGCCGCCTCCGCAGCCCTTGCCTCACGGCCGGCTCTTATCTCCTCGGACAGACGGGCGCGATTATCCTCCTCCGCCTGCCTGATTATCTGCTCGCGGCGTGCGTCTATTGCGCGCATGCGCTCCTCCGCACCGCTGCCTTCTTCTATTACGATGTTGCGGATAACTCCGTATCTGCTCCTGAGAATATTCGAGAGCATAGCCTCGGTATTTGCGTTTTTTACGAAATTAACACCGCCCGAGAAATACGGTATGCCGACGATTACCGTGCTTCCGTTATCCTTGAATTCCGCACCCGAGAAAAATCCGTTGGTTATTGCACCGCAAAGCGCCGCCTCGGTTGCTATCTCGCTGAAATACTCAACCTTGAAGCTTTCGGGCGGAAAATGCGGCAATATCTTAAAGGACTGCGCCTCGTAAAGCGCGCGGCACTCGTCCTCGATCTCATATATAAGCTCGGCATCCTTATGCTCGGTAAAGGTCAGCTCGACCTCAACGCGCATAGGCTCCTTCGTGTATCTGAAGGATGCCTCGCTTGCCGAATCAAGAAGCTCGCGCTTCTCCTTATCCGGGCTGTATCTTGAAAAGACCTCTAAAAATCTTTTACTCATTTTTGCTCCTTATAAGCTTTTTTATCCGATCATATTCTTTATTTCTGCTATAAGCTCGTCCACCAGACGTGATTCGGGAATTTTCCTTACTATAACTCCCTTTTTGAAGAGAAGTCCCTCTCCGACACCGCCTGCTATGCCGATGTCCGCCTCTCTTGCCTCGCCGGGCCCGTTCACGGCGCAGCCCATAAGCGCTACCGTCAGCGGATGAGCGGTCAAGCCCTCTGATTCCGCACGAGTTTCAAATTCCTTTAATAGCTCTATAAGATCTATCCGAGTTCTGCCACAGGTGGGACAGGCTATGATATTCATATCCTTTTTCTCTCCGAGCTCAAGTGCCGAGAGTATACGGCGCGCCGCCTTTATCTCCTCCACCGGATCGTCTGTCAGGGACACGCGCAGCGTATCTCCGATCCCCTCGGAAAGCAGAGCTCCGACACCGATACTGCTCTTTACTATAGCCGATGCTCTTGCTCCTGCCTCGGTTACCCCGAGGTGGAGAGGATAGTCGGTTTTTTCTGCAAGAATCCTGTTAGCACGAAGCATAGTCGGAACCGAGGATGACTTGACCGATATTGCGATATCTCCGAAATCAAGCTCCTCAAGGAGCGATGCGTGATAAAGCGCACTCTCTGCAAGCGCCTCTGCCGTCGGAGAGCCGTGTTTTTCGAGGATATGCTTTTCAAGCGAGCCCGAATTGACACCTATCCTTATAGGTATATCGCGCTCCTTGCAGGCATCAACGACAGCGGCAATTCTCTCGCGCGAGCCGATGTTACCGGGATTTATTCTTATCTTATCTGCGCCGCTCGCAACCGATGCAAGAGCGATCTTATAATCAAAGTGGATATCCGCAACGAGAGGTATTTTCACACCCATTCTCTTGAGCTCACCGAAGGCTTTCGCGGCATCAATATCCGGGACAGCAAGCCTTACTATATCGCACCCTGCCGCCTCAAGCCGCATTATCTGCCTATAGGTCGCATCTATATCGTGGGTATCGGTATTTGTCATCGACTGAACGGTTATGGGAGAGTTCCCGCCTACCGCTACCGAGCCTACATTTATTTGTCTTGTTTTTCTTCTTACAATGCTATCCATTTGTTTGTCCTTCCCTCTCCCGGGGGTGCCCGGGCATCAGAATAGAAGCGTTATAAAGTCCTTTATCAGTATAACCACCGAAAGTCCCATAAGGAGGATAAGACCTATTCCGTTTATAGCCATCTCGACCTTGGGAGGAAGCTTTCTGCGAGTGATCATCTCACCTATGAGAACGAGAAGCCTGCCGCCATCCAATGCGGGAAGCGGAAGCAGGTTCATAACTCCGAGATTTATACTGATGAGCACCACTATATACAATAGCGAGGTGAAGCCCTCCTTTGCCGCGCTGCCTATCGCGGCAGATATACCGACAGGTCCGGATACCGCGCCAAGCCCGTATCTGCCCGTCAGAAGATCATAAAGCGATTCCCAGCACATTCTGACTATGAGAACCGATTTCCGTAAGGAATAACTCATAATATTGCCGAAGGTTCTGTCCTTGATTTCGGAGACCTTGAAGTCCATTATTCCAAATTCAACGCCGCTCTCGCTTGCCTTGGGGAAAACGACGTCCTCGATAAGCAGCTCTTCACCGTTTCTTCTGACGAGTATATCCACAGGCTCGTTGCCCTTACGCATTATCTCATACGAAAGCTCGTCTAATATACGGACGCGCTTGCCGTCTATGCGCAGTATTTCATCATTAAGCATAAGTCCCGTATCTGCCGAGGATACGTCTGAGCCGATAACCTCTGCCGTATGGAATTCGCGGACGGTGGTATCTCCTATCTTTATAAGCGAGGTCAGAAGCACCATAGCGAGGACACCTGCCGATATATTTACGGCGGCACCTGCGGCAGCTATTATAAATCTCTGCCAGGCGGGCTTTTTATCAAATGTATTGGGATCGAGAGAATAGTCTATTCCCTCAGGATCCTCCTCATCATATGCACCGTTTTCTCCCGGCATAGAAACAAATCCGCCTATCGGAAATGCCGCGATACTGTAACGAATACCGGTCTTGTTTGAAACGCGCGAGAATATACGCGGTCCCATACCGATGGAAAACTCCTCTATGGTAACCTTGAATAATCTTGCGGTGATGTAATGACCGAATTCGTGAATGAATATAAGGAATCCAAACACGAGAATTGATACGATTGCTGTTAAAAACGGGTTCAATATTCTATCTCCTTAATCAGTGATACTGCGAGCGACCTCGCACTCCTGTCTGCCTCTATGATATCGGTGAGGCTTGTCGCACGCCTTGCATCAAGCATTTTTTCGAAGGTGGCTATTATCACCCTCTGTATATCCAAAAAGCCTATCCTTTTATCAAGGAAGGCAGAAACGGCTACCTCATCTGCCGCATTCATTACCGCGCACATACCTCCGCCGAGGCTGTGAGCACGCGCCGCGAGCGAAAGAAGCGGAAAGGCTTCCTTATCCGGCTCACGGAAGGTAAGCGAACCGAGCCTGAACAGATCAAGCTCCTCGCTCCGGGATGGCATACGGCAGGGGTAATCAACGGCATACTGAACGCACATACGCATATCCGGAACAGAAAGCTCTGCTATAACACTGTTATCAATATATTCCACTGCCGAATGGAGTATGCTCTCGCGGTGAATAAGAACACGGATATTTTCGGTGCTGACGCCAAAAAGATGCGCCGCCTCGACTATCTCAAAGCCCTTATTCATAAGAGTTGCCGAATCCACGGTTATCTTTTTACCCATTTTCCAGGTAGGGTGAGCAAGCGTTTTCTCAAGCGTTACGGAAGAAAGCTCCTCCTTAGTTCTTCCGAAGAACGGGCCTCCCGAGGCGGTGAGCCACAGGCGCTTTATCTCATCTCTTTTACCCGAGCGGAGCGACTGGAATATAGCAGAATGCTCGCTGTCTACGGGTATTATCTCGGTGCCATGCTTAGCGGCGAGCGACATAACGATATCTCCCGCTATGACCAGCGACTCCTTATTTGCAAGGGCAAGACGCTTTCCCGAGGATATTGTGGCAAGAGTCGGCATCAGACCTGCCTCGCCTATTATCGAATTTATGACCACCTCGGCATCCGATTCCGAGATCGCCTCGCATATGCCCTCCTCACCCGAAAACACCTTGATATCGGTATCCGAGAGCGAAAGAGAGAGGCTCCTTGCGGCATCGGGGCTGCCCATGGCAAGGTACTTGGGCTTGAATTTTCTTGCTATTGCCTCGACAGACTCACAGCTGGAATTCGCGCTTATCAGGTCTACCGAATAGCCTCTTGCCTCCGCAACGTCCAGTGCCTGTCTGCCAACCGAGCCTGTTGCTCCGAGTATGGCTACTGTTTTCATAAAATCTCCGTTTCTCCGCGGATGCGGAATGCGAATAATTCATTAATCAATTAATTTTTCCGATCATTTTGATCGCACTTCCGGAATAAAATCTCCGCTTGCCCCTGTAATCCACCTCGGCAAACGGAGATATTATTATGTGAACGGTGCAAAAAGAAGAACTATTATCATAGTTGCACCCGAAACGGTGAGTATGGAATCGAATCTGTCCATAATGCCGCCGTGACCGGGAAGAAGAGTTCCGTAATCCTTCACACCGCGCTCTCTCTTTATAAGAGAAGCGACAAGGTCGCCTATCTGCCCTGTTGCCGACAGGATGGGAGCCGAAAGCCCCAGAACGAGATAATTCGGCACAAGATCGGTAACAAGGGATACTATGAATCCGTAAAGAAGCATAGCGAGAGTCGTGAATATAAGCGCACCGACAGCGCCCTCAACCGTCTTCTTAGGGCTTACTGCGGGAATAAGCTTATGCTTGCCGAAAAGCATACCCGTGAAATAAGCGAAAACGTCACTTATCCAAGCGCCTATTAGCACCATACCGAGGCAGAACAGTCCTATTCCGTCTATGTACCTTATGATGGATATCGCCGAGAAGCAGCACACCACGTACATAACAAGAACAAAGCCTGCGGAAAGCTCTGTAAAGCCGAGCTCGGATACACCGTCCCCGGACTCATCATCGACACGCCTCGAAAATACCGCCACAACGAAAAGATATATCATAAAAACGAAGAGCGCAAGTGCAAGTGCTACGATGAATCTGTATGAGGGGTCGCATCTTACCTCGCTCATAACGTATGCCAGCGAGGGCATGATCGCGGCAAGAACCAATGCGGGTATCGAGACTATCCTTTTTCTCCAAAGTCCTACTACTCCAAGAACCTCCTTTACCGCTATAACGGCAAGGATAGAAACCGTTACAGGGTATACCGGCGTTGCCGACAGGCAAAGCACGGCGATCATAACGGCGATTATTACCGCCGACGTTACGATCCTGGTCTTCATTTCTTACTGTCCTCCTCATCAATGCCGCCAAAACGGCGCTTACGGGAATAAAATTCCTTTACACATTTCTCTATATCCTCACGACCGAAATCCGGCCAGAGAGTATCAAGTATCACGTACTCGGAATATGCGCCCTGCCAGATAAGGAAGTTTGATACGCGGAAATTGCCGCCCGTCCTTATGATAAGATCGGGATCGGGTGTTCCGTAGGTATACATCGCGTGTGAAAGGTTTTCCTCTGTTATCGGGAGTCCTTTTTTCACAAGCTCGTTTGCCGCGTGGACTATCTCTGCTCTGCCGCCGTAATTCAGGGCGATATTGCAGACGAAGGGCGCATCCTTCTGCATATTTTCTATCTCGATGCACTTCTCGCGCAGCTTTTCGGGCAAGGCACTCTTATCACCTATGAATCTTATTGCAAGCTCGCTCTCGGAGCGGAGCCTGTCCATATATACCTTGTCCACGTACTTATAGGCAAGGTTCATAATGGCATCGACCTCCTCCTTGGGGCGCTTCCAGTTCTCCGTCGAAAACGCATAAAGGGTGAGGTAATGAACGCCGAGCTCACGGAATACCTTCAGAACATTCTCAATTATAGCCGCACCCTTTTCGTGGCCTGCGGTTCTCGGCAAAAGGCGCTTCTTTGCCCATCTGCCGTTTCCGTCCATTATTATAGCTACCGATTTAAGACGTCCGTCTGCACAGAGTGCTTCGTTTTTACTACCCAATTTAAGGTACCTTCCTTTAAATCTTTATGGATATCGATCAGATCTCCATTATCTCCTTGGTCTTCGACGCGGTAACCGCATCGATATCCTTGATGTACTTATCGGTGAGATCCTGGATCTGCTTATCGCTTGCCTTTGCCTCATCCTCGGTCATCTCGGAATTCTTCTTCATTGCCTTGGTCTTATCGTTTGCATCGCGGCGGATGTTACGGATAGCAACCTTTGCATCCTCGCCCATTCTCGCAACCTGCTTGGAAAGCTCCTTTCTGCGCTCCTCAGTCATAGGAGGGAAATTAAGACGGATAGCACTTCCGTCATTCTGAGGATGGATTCCGAGGTCGGAGGTAAGAATAGCCTTTTCAATTCCCTTCATCGCGCTCTTATCCCATGCGGTGATAACGATGGTTCTTGCATCTGTAACCTTGATCTCCGCGATAGAAGATATAGCTGTAGGAGAGCCATAGTAGTCAACCTCTATCTTCTTGAGGACATCGGGATTTGCTCTGCCTGCTCTGATGGTGGAAAGATTCTCTTTATAAGCCGCAACGCTCTTGGACATTTTCGCTTCGAATTCTTTGGTATCAAGTTTCATTTTTCATTTCTCCTTAAATTATGTATGAATTATTGTTTTTTAATCGGTATTATTCGGGGATAACGAGCGTTCCTTTGCACTCGCCCATAACAGCTCTTACGAGAGCATCCGCATCATTGAGGGCGAATATGCGGATAGGCATTCCCTTCGACAGGCAGAACGCCGTGGCGGTGGCATCTATAGCCTGAAGATTCATCGCAAGCATCTCGGATGCCTTGATCTGCTCAAGCTTCACCGCATCGGGATCGCGCCTGGGATCTGCTGTATATATGTAGTCGATATTCTTAGCCATCAGCATAGCATCGGCATCTATCTCCGCTGCCCTTACCGCGCCCGCGGTATCCGTTGAGAGGAACGGAATTCCGAGTCCTCCTCCGAATATTACGATACTGCCGCTCTCAAGATATCTGACTGCATCCTCTGCTCTGTAATTCTCTGCAAAGGGACTCATCGGAACCGAGGTCATAACGTGTGCCGAGCCGCCTGCGCGCACTATAGCATCCTTGAGATAGATAGAGTTGATAACGGTAGCAAGCATACCCATGCGGTCTGCCTCGGTGCGATCCATTCCCTCACCCGATCTGCCGCGCCAGATATTGCCGGCACCGACAACAACCGCTACCTCGCATCCGCGCGATACGCACTCAACGAGTGCCGCGGCGACCTTACCTGTGAAGGTGCTGTCGTAAATGTCCTCAGACTTGCCTCTCAATGCCTCTCCGGAAAGCTTGATCAAAATTCTTTCTCTTTTTGCATTTGCCATTTTTGCCCAATCCCCCATATTATTTTATCGTTTACTATTTTACATTATTTTTTTCGTTTTGTAAACACCTTTTGCTAAAGTTTTTCTATTATTTTATATTTATTAACATTTACTTCCATCAAGACCGGATTTTGCGCGCCGGCTTTGCGGAAAGACAAAAAATCAGCGGCATAACCGATCCGCTTTCCGAGCGTGAATCGGTTATGCCGCCGTATGTAGTAAGCCGGTCACCCCAAGTGCCGGAGCTGTAGCCGTATGACTTGAACGCCTATGGTAAATTACTGTTTTTTCACTCCGGGCAGTCCCTCATCGTTGTTTAATAATACGGGATACTCGTCTCTGATTAATTCCCACATTTTCGCTTCCTTAGAGCTTACCATATCGTCAAAATAAGCAAAATCGCCGGAACGAAGGTGTTCAAGTGGCTCTGAGTATCTAGTCACCTCAGCCAGAATCCCCTTTTTTTCCCAGTAATTTAATTGATAGCTTAAATATTCTTCCGCAAATGTAAAATTACGCGATTTAAGTGCCATATAGTATAGCTTGGAGTTCCATAGCATGCGTTCGCGCCATGAATCGGTAGCCATATCTTGATTGCCCATTAATTTCAAATGTTGTTGGCGATTGCATTCAAATAATTCTTCAAGTTTAATCAACTCGGATAAAGCCGATTCGCAATCTACGGCTACTTCAAACAGAGGTAGCAGATATTTATCGATCGCATTCGATATTACTTCGGCACAATTGATCAGATTTTCCGGAGAGCTATTGTCATATAACCAGTCACACCTGTAATTTTGGATAAAAAACTTCGATAATTCGTAATTTCCCATCAGCAAGCTATTCGTTCTTGGCCGTCCGTAAGATAACGGAATCAATCCAAATTCAATCCTGCATTCTGTTCGCCCCGGTAGACAATCCAAGTAAAATACTTGTATGATGTCGTTTTTTAGTCTCATCCATCCCCTTTGATCGTACTCTTTTTTTGTTTTTTTAAAACCAAGCGGTTTATACTTTCGCTCACATATTTCGTTAAAGTAGGAAGACAATCTTTTCATAAAAGTTCTATTATCCTTTCCGGCGAAAAAAGCCAATGTAATTATTAATGCAAAGACATACAACAGTATTTTATCGTATTTACATTATTATACAATAAACGGAAGGTGATATGCAATAAATTTGCAGTACCGGCGGTGTAAAAATTTCACCCGAGTTTTTGTGCATAATAACAAAACGAGCATAGATAACCACGATCAACGGCGCTCACAAGAAGCGCGCGGATGGATATCCTATGCTCGTTTTTATTATAGAATTGTGCTGGGGTATTATCGGAAGGTTGAATTAAAGCTCTTATTTCTTAGCTATCGCGAGCTTTGCATTCTCGTAGATATTCTTTGCGGTAAGACCGTAGATCTCAAGAAGCTCGGGAACCTTTCCGCTTCTGCCGTAGCTGTCCTTAACGCCAACCTTTAACACGGGTGCGGGGCAATTCTCGGAAAGCAGATCGCATACGGCGGAGCCGAGTCCGCCGATAACGCTATGCTCCTCCGCGGTAACTACAGCACCCGTCTTCTTTGCGGATGCTACTACAAGCGCATCGTCCAGAGGCTTTACCGTATGGATATTGATGACCTCGGCGCTGATGCCCTCTGCGGCGAGCATTTCTGCCGCTTCGACTGCAAGGTGAACCATATATCCGTTTGCAATTATAGTTACATCGCTTCCCTCGCGGTAAAGCACGCCCTTGCCTATCTCGAACTTATAGTCCTTCATTTCGGCGGTGAGATTCGGTACGGGGAATCTGCCGAAGCGCATATATACGGGACCGTAATAATTGAGAGCTGCCTCAACTGCCGCATATGCTTCATCCGCATCTGCGGGAGAGATGACTACCATACCGGGGATGGTTCTCATAAGTGCCATATCCTCATTGCACTGATGAGTAGCACCGTCCTCACCGACGGTGATGCCTGCGTGAGTTGCGCCTATCTTTACGTTAAGGTGGGGATATCCTATCGAATTTCTTATCTGCTCAAAGGCTCTGCCTGCGGCAAACATTGCAAAGGTGGATGCAAAAACGTTTTTACCGGTTGCGGCAATGCCTGCGGCAACGCTCATCATATTGCCCTCTGCTATTCCGCAGTCAAAAAATCTATCGGGGAACTTCTTCTTGAACATTCCCGTCTTGGTCGCTGCGGCAAGATCCGCATCGAGAACGAGGAAGTCATACCTTTCACCGAGCTCTGCCAGAGCGGCACCGTAGCTCTCTCTTGTCGCCTTCTTATCTGCCATCTTCACTTCCTCCTTAATTACTTAAGACTCTCGGCAATCTTACCGAGGTCGGACATTGCTACAAGATAAAGGTCCTCCTTAGGAGCCTGTCCGTGCCATTCGCAGGCATTCTCCATATAAGACACGCCCTTGCCCTTCACCGACTTCGAGATGATAGCGGTAGGCTTGCCCTTGGTGGCTCTCGCCTCGGCAAATGCCGCCTCGATCTCGTCAAAATTATGACCGTCTATAACTATTACGTGCCAACCGAAGGCGCGGAACTTTTCATCATGGGGGGTGGGATTCATAACCTCGGTTATTTTTCCGTCTATCTGCAGACCGTTAAGATCGAGCACGCACACAAGGTTATCGAGCTTATAGTGAGCAGCGAACATAGCCGCCTCCCATACCTGACCTTCTTCACTCTCACCGTCACCGACTATGGTGTATACGCGGTTCTCCGCGCCGTACGCCTTTGCGGAAAGTGCCATTCCGCAGGCGGCAGAGATGCCAAGTCCGAGCGAGCCTGTAGTCATATCAACTCCGAGAATGCCCTTCATATCGGGATGTCCCTGAAGTCTGGAATCGGTTTTACGGAGCGTCTTAAGCTCCTCCTTGTCGAAATAACCGCGCTCCGCGAGGGTTGCATAAAGAGCGGGAGCCGTGTGCCCCTTCGAAAGAACGAATCTGTCCCTCTGCTCCATACGGGGGTTCGCGGGATCGATATTCATTTCCTTAAAATAAAGGTAGGTAATTACGTCGGCTATAGAGAGCGAGCCGCCCGGATGACCGCATCCTGCGCTGTAAACGCCCTCAATGATGCCAATGCGAACGTTATTAGCCAAACGCTCAAGTGACTTTCTTTCAGAAATATTCATTTTTTATTCCTTTCGTTACCGATAGAACATCCGCACCCGGCTAATATCCTACCTATTACTTTGTAAGCACAAGTCTTACTATTATATTGTACTATATATTTCAAATTTTGTCAATATTTCTATACAAACAAAAAAGACCGATACAGTCGGTCTTTTTTGTGCAAATTATTAATATCTTCTCCTTCTCTTGTACTGGTATACGAAGCCGAGTACAGCTATAAGGCAAAGAACGGAATTCCTGATAAGTCCCTCGCTGCCGGGAACAAGAGTGGTATAGTTGAAGAAATTGTTGATCACAGCAGAGGTGATCATATAAGAGCCGAGGAATGCAAGGCCAAGTCTTTCGATATTCTTACGGAAGATAAGAACAAGGAAGATGAGAACGCCTGCAGCCGCAAAGCTAAGAACCTGATTGCCGACTGTGGGAAGTCCGGGGATAAGACCGCCCGCAAAGCAGATAACGTATCCGAAGAGACCTGCACCGCCAAAGAGAGCGACCGCATATACCTGCTTGCAAAGCACCGCCGCAACAAGGGCAACTACCGCACCGCAAACCATCTCGGGAATCGGTAAAACAGTGCTTACAACAGGAGAAACCGCAAGAACACCTACGCAATAGCCGAGTGCCGCACTCGCAACAAACTTCTGAATACCGAGGAACTTCTTACCGTAAAGAAGCTCGATCACACCAAGAGCGATAAGGAGAAAAGGAAGAAATCCGCTGACAGCTCCCATGAAGCCATCCCATATTCCCATAACACCCTCATTTGCCTTGACATCGTCAAAAAGACTGCCGAAAAAGGCAACTAATTTATTGAAATCGAAGGTACCGTTAAGCACCGAAGTGAAAAAATCCTTCATTTCTACACCCTTTCTGTCTATGTGGTTAACCACCGTTGTTTTTAACATTATAACATAGGTTTAACAAAAAATCAAGTATTTGGGCAAAAAAATACTGTTTTTTCGCATATTTTTTTACGAAAGAGCCGTTTTTTTACCGAAATTGCCCACCTCACTTCTCTCAACGGTACGAGGAAGCACTTGTTCCGAGGTGGAAAAGGCAGGTACAAGCCGAGATTTTCCGTCCTCTAATTAACACGGGTAAGGGGTATTCTGACGCTTATTCGGTCTTTTTGCCTTCCGCCATCGCCGAAAGCCTCGGATAAAGATTATATACTCGCTTGCCGAGCGACTCAGCCATCCTCGCCGTTTGCGAGGAGCCGCTGCCGGCTCTGCCTACGTATGAGATCATAATATCGCACCTCTCTGCGAGATACTTATTTCTCTTTTTCATACAGCCGTCGGTGTATTCATCCGAGGTGTACACCACCTCGTCCGCCACCGAAAGTATATATTCGTACATCGACTTTGCTCTGCCGGACCAGTTCTCTGACTGATTTTTACATGGTAGCGCAAGGATGATCCTTATATCGGTATTCAGCATACGCATAGCTATAAGCTCCTTGGCAACCGCGGTATCGAAGCCGAGTGCTCCGCCGCATATAAAGTAGCGGCAGCCCTCGTCATACGCATACCTGAGAGCGTTTTTCAAAAGCACGGGTAGATGCTCCTCGTGCCCGGGAGCTATTTTTCTGTGTCCCGTAAACGAGCATACCTTCATTCCGATCATAAAATTCTCCATTGGGATAGCTATTATTCAAGCTCGAACGCACCGGTGTAAAGCTGATAATAAACTCCCTTATCCGCAATAAGCTTTTCGTGTGAGCCGCGCTCTATTATTCTGCCGTGGTCAAGCACCATTATAACGTCGGAATTACGCACGGTAGAAAGTCTGTGAGCGATAACGAATACCGTTCTGTTCTCCATGAGCTTATCCATTCCCGCCTGGACTATCGCCTCGGTCCTGGTATCTATCGACGAGGTCGCCTCGTCAAGTATCATAACAGGCGGATCGGCAACCGCCGCACGCGCTATCGCGATAAGCTGACGCTGACCTTGCGAGAGATTAGATCCGTTTCCGCTGATCTCGGTAGAATATCCCTCGGGCATTCTGGTGATGAAATCGTGAGCACCGACGAGCTTCGCCGCCGCCATGCACTCCTCATCGGTCGCATCAAGCTTTCCGTATCTTATATTATCAAGCACGCTGCCCGTAAAGAGGTTGGTCTCCTGAAGAACTATGCCGAGAGAGCGGCGAAGATCAGACTTCTTTATTTTGTTAATATTTATTCCGTCGTATCTTATCTTTCCGTCGGCTATGTCGTAATATCTGTTTATGAGGTTGGTGATAGTAGTTTTACCTGCGCCCGTAGCACCGACGAAGGCAACCTTCTGCCCCGGCTCTGCATATACGCTTACATCCTTCAGGACAGGCTTGCCCTCCTCGTATTCGAAATCGACCTCGTTCATACGGACGTCACCGCGAAGGAGCGTATACGTAATACTTCCGTCCGAATGGGGATGCTTCCACGCCCATTTACCGGTACGCGTATCGGATTCGGTGATGACACCGTTTTCATCAACCGAGGCATTGACCAGAGTCACGTAGCCATCATCTGCCTCAGGCTGCTCGTCTATAAGATCGAATACACGGCTCGCACCCGCAAGCGCCATAACTATAGAGTTTATCTGCTGAGAAAGCTGATTGACGTTACCTGTAAACTGCTTCGTCATATTGAGGAACGGAATAACTATACTTATGCCGAAGGGGATCGCCGAGAGGCTGATATTGCGGAAGTTCGGGATAAGGAGGAATATGCCGCCCACCGTGGCAATGATAACGTACATAACGTTTCCTATATTCATTATGACAGGGCCGAGGACGTTTGAATAGGCATTTGCCCTGAAGCTCTGGTTGCGAAGGCGATCATTTATATCATCGAACTCCTCGCCGCAGCGCTTTTCCCTGCCGAATATTTTTACCACGCGCTGTCCGTTCATCATTTCCTGGACGTAGCCCTCAAGCTCTGCGATAGAGCCCTGAAGGCCTCTGAAATACTTAGCAGAACCGCCTGCAAGCTTCTTCGAAACCAGCATCATTACGACAACCCCCACAACGAGGATCAGTGTGAGCCATACGCTGTAGTATATCATTATTCCAAACACGGTAAGCACTATGATGCCCGATCTGAGAATTGTGGGCATAGAGCGCGATATCAGCTCCCTGAGCGTATCAAGGTCGTTGGTATAGTAGCTCATTATATCACCGTGCTTGTGGGTATCGAAATACTTTATCGGCAGATTCTGCATACCGCGGAACATTCTGATACGCGTCTTGGAGAGGAAGCCCTGCGTTATAATAGCGGTAAGCTGGTTATCAAGAGTTATTACCGCCACCGAAATGACGTAAAGAACTATAAGGAAGATTATATCCGGGACAATGATCTTTGCCGCCGTGGCATAATCGCCTGTGGGAGCATATGCTTCTATCGTTCCGGTTATGCGCTGGAGAAATATTGCCGGAATGGTGGAAACGAGAGCCGCAAAGAGAATGCAGGCAATAGTGATCGGCACGAGCCTCGGATAATCACGGAAGAGCATCTTCACAACGCGGAGAAGAACCCCCTTCTTGACGGGAGGACGGCCTTTTTTGAAATCGGGTTTACTCATTCTCGCTACCTCCTCTCGAGTTCTCTGTCTGCTGAAGGTATACCTCACGATAAATATCGCTCTTCTCCATCAGCTCCGCATGTGTACCGGCAGAGGATATTCTGCCGCCGTCCATAACAAGTATCATATCGGCATCCATAACCGAGCTGATACGCTGTGCTATAATGATCTTTGTGGTTTCGGGAACAAATTCGGCAAGGCTGCGGCGGATAAGCGCATCGGTTCTGGTGTCAACTGCGCTTGTGGAGTCGTCGAATATTATAATCTTCGGCTTCTTGAGGAGCGCTCTTGCTATACAAAGCCTCTGCTTCTGACCGCCTGAAACGTTAGTTCCTCCCTGCTCTATTCTCGTATTATAGCCATCAGGGAATGAGCTTACGAAATCGTGCGCCTCTGCCAGCTTGCAAGCCTCGACGAGCTCCTCGTCGGTTGCGGATTCATTTCCCCAGCGCAGATTATCGGCTATTGTGCCTGCGAAGAGAAGATTCTTCTGAAGCACCATCGAAACGGCATCACGCAAGGATGCGATACTGTATGAGCGCACGTCCTCACCGCCAACCTTTACAGAGCCTTCGGTAGCATCATAAAGCCTCGGAATAAGCGAAACGAGGGTGGTCTTACCCGTTCCCGTGCCGCCTATTACTCCTACCGTACTGCCGGAGGGAATATTTATGCTTATATTTTCAAGCACGTATCTTTCTGCCGTCTTTGAATATTTGAAGCTTACGTCCTCAAAGCTGACCGAGCCGTCCTTGACCTCGGTAAGAGGATTCTCGGGATCGCTCATAGCGGGCTCCTCTGAAAGGACCTCATATATACGCTTGAATGACTCGGCAGACATAGTCATCATGACATATATCATCGAGAGCATCATAAGCGACATAAGCACCTGCATGCCGTAAGTCAGCATAGCCGATATATGACCGATATCCACCGTCAGTCCCATGCTTTCGATAGCGAGCTTAGAGCCGACGAAGAGGATGAACACCATATTGAAATACATGCAGACCTGCATTATGGGGGTATTGAGCGCAACTATTCGCTCCGCCTTTGTGAAATCATCTCTGATATTATTCGATGCAACCGCAAACTTATCCTTCTCGTAATCCTCTCTGGAAAAGCCCTTCACAACTCTCGCAGCACGGACGTTTTCCTCTATGGACTCATTGAGCTTATCGTACTTCTTGAATACTCTGCGGAATGCGGGCATTGCAAATCTTGCCACCATAAGAAGACCGAAGGTGAGCACGGGTATTACAACGACGAAGGTAAGTGCCAGCTTTCCACCCATTACAGCCGCCATTATTACCGAGAAGATAAGCATCAGCGGGCTTCTGATAGCCGTTCTTATCATCATCATAAATGCCATCTGAACATGATGAACATCAAGCGTTACCCTCGTTACAAGCGAGCTCGATGAGAATTTATCGATATTTTCAAACGAATAGGTCTGTATCTTATCGAATATCTCGCCTCGCAGATTCTTACCGAAGCCCGAGGATGCCTTTGCACTCGTTACTCCCGCAAGACCGCCACAGGCAAGCGAGCAAGCCGCGAGAACTATAAGTAAAATACCGGTCTTTATAACGTCACTCATCTCGGCACCGACACGCAGCTTATTTACAAGCTCTGCCGTGATGAACGGGATAGTGGTTTCTATCGCCGCCTCTCCTATCATAAAGAGGACGGTAAGGATCGCGACCTTTTTGTATTCACGGACGCAAGCGAATAGTCTTTTTACCATCTTTTTATTCCTTTCTCTTTTTAACCACTTAATTTTATACCCAAAGCTTTAAAATGTCAATTACAAAATAAAAAGTTCAAAAAGAATTTACATAAATTCCGGGGACTGTCCCAAAGAAAATTCAGGACAACCCCCGGCATCATATTATTCTGTTTATTTTCCGCTTAATAGGCTTTTACGAACACGAGCCCGGATTTTTCTGCGGTATAGGTATTGAAGGCGGAGCTGCCTATATCACCGCACCACTCGTCAAAAAGCACTTCCCAATCGGAATTTGCGATTTCAGTCTCGGTGCTGCCGTCCAGAGTATACCATCTGCACGCGGTCTGAACACCATTCACATTCTCGTGAGCGACACCGATAGCAAGCTTTGTGACAAGCTTGCCACCCTCGACCTCATATACGAAGTATTTTGCATCCTGCGAAAGACCTGCCAGCGGCCTTTCCTTAACGTGTATTTTGCCGGATGCATCTATCCACGCGCTTCGGGTATCATCATAGCTATCAAGGAAAACGGCACTTCCGTTCACCTCTGTGAATATCGCGAGCACGTGATATTCACCCTCAAGGAGGATAAGCTCTTCGACACCGTCACCGTTCAGGTCCTTCTTTGCATAGCCGAAGGTCGATGCGGCGGTAGGCTTCTGAGTGAGAACGCAGGCGGCGAGGATCTTATTGTACAGATAGAAATCCTCGTCGGTGTTGAAGTACATCTTGTTATCGTAATTTCCGCCCGTCCACTTTGTCTTTTCAAAAATGGAGGTCTTCTTAACGGGATTATAGGCAACCTCGGTGTACATAAGACCAAAGGTCTTGATTATCTGATTGTAGGTCGCGAAGCTCGCTATTGAGGTAGCAAGAGAGCTCTCAGGGAGAGCGGGATTATATCTGAGGCCGACTATCCTTACGTGGCGCGACGCATATTCCCAATAGTAAGAATATCTGTCAACATAGGACCGGAATTCGGTCTCGGTGATATCGGTTCTTACACCGTTCTCTGCTTTATAGTAGCCTGCTGTAGTACCGTCGGTATTATCTATTCTTGCATATTCAAATCCGACCAGAGCGCCGTCAACGAGGCGCTTTATATGGCGCAGGGAGGAAAGAGTTCCGTCTATTCTCTCGTTATAGAATACCACACCGCCCTTCGCAATATAGCCCATTCCGAGCTTGAAGGTATGAACATGTGTGAGCTCACCGTTAAGAATGGTGAAGATAGCGTGTATATTTCCGGCCTTCTCCATAAAAAGCAGCTCGTCTATGCCGTCACCGTTTATATCTCTTATCGCGTGTCCCATACTCTTCTCGGGCGAATATTGAGTAGCAACATCATAGAGATGATCGACGTACGAGGGCTCGTTTGCACCCTTTGGGGGGAGATCCTCGTTCATATATTTATAAAGCACGAGATACTGGAATTTCGAGATCACCGGTGCGTATATCTGTTCTTCATTCAGGGGCGGTACGTAATTGGGATCCGCCTCTCCGCACTTAGTGCACTCGCCGTTCTCATAGGTATGAGCACAAGGTGGTACGTAGTTGGGATCTGCCTCTCCGCATTTGGTGCACTCACCGTTCTCATATGTATGAGTGCAAGGTGGTACGTAGTTGGGATCTGCCTCTCCGCACTTGGTGCACTTGCCATTCTCATAGGTATGAGTACAAGGTGGCACATAGTTGGGATCTGCCGCTCCGCACTTGGTGCACTCACCGTTCTCATAGGTATGAGTACAGGGAGGTACATAATCGGGATCCTCTGCACCGCACTTTGTGCACTCGCCATTCTCGTATGTATGGGTGCAAGGTGGCACGTAGTTGGGATCGGGCTCGCCGCAAGCGGTACAAGCACCGTCCTTGAAATCGTGAGTCTTGCAGCCATTACCATTATCGCAGGCGGAAAACACCGCAAGCGCAACGGTCAGGACAAAAACAATTATAAGCAGGTTCTTTTTCATAAGCTTCCTCCGGGGAATATAAGCTGCGCAAGAGACACTCGCGCATAAGATGTAATAAATATAGCACTTTTTTCCGACTTTGTCAAGTGCTTCACGCCGGGCGGATGCATAAAAGGCTGAGTCATTAAGAATTCAACAAAATCAAAACGAAAAGATGAAAATATCAGCAAAAATATAATTTCCGCGAATTCTTGATGGCTCAGCCTCTCGGGGCGAAGGGATTTTGAGCGGAAATCCTCGGCTGACGAACGATAAGCGTACAAGGGTACGCTGAGTGAGGAAACGAGGATAGAATAAAAAACTTTAATAAAGACGAGGAAAAACGGAGTTTTTCAACCTCTAAAATATTATAAATATTATAAAAGTACGGCAAAGGCACTGTGTTTTACAGTACTTTTGCCGTTTTTTATCGGTTACGCCTAAATGACACAGCCCCTTCACTTTACGTGCGAGCACCGGTATCTGATATCATTGCTCCTCAACAGGGTCTACGTACTTAACGTACGGCACCTCCATAGATGAATTCGGAGCGAGAGATATCTGACCGTTTATATATCCCGGTACTTTAAGTCCCTTGATCGTGTGACCATTGCCTATCAGCTTATCAAAGGTCTGAAGCTTTCCGTAATAATCAAACGGTCTGAAGTCTATGCCCGTCATATCTATATCGGCGGTGAGCTCAAACACAAGATTATTCGACGATATTTCAAAGAGCATATACATACTCGCAAGCGCCTCCGGGCAATCCACCTTGTAAGGATCGGAGGAATACCCCTGCCCCTTATAGGCATATTGCCATAACACCTCGGCGTATACTACCCCGCCCGCCTCGGTGCAAAGCTCCGAAACGTCATGATTCTTATAGACCTTGCCGTGACCCGGTACGTAGATAGCCAGGGGCGTGTACATTTCTCTTGCAACAAACCGCTCGTAATCAAGGAGAAGCCGCTCGCTGTAGCGAACGTCGAAGGAAACGGTCCTTCCGCTTCCGTCATTCATATCGACTACCATGGTGAAGCCGATACCCTCAAAGGTCGCGGTGAATGATACGACCTCGCCTTCGGTAGAGGCAAGATTCTTTACCACGGTGCCGTTATCATATTTCTCATCGTAATTACCACTTTGATACCAGCCCGTGTGAACATATCCCGCAGCTGTAGGGATCTGCGGCAGAGTAAAGCTCTGATCATAATAAACGTAATATCTCTGCTCCGCCTTCCAGCCGTCACCTCTGCGGCTGTCCGACTCGAGAGCTACTATATAAGTTATGGGCTTCCACTCGATAACAAGATCTCGATGGCCGCCGTCCTCGGTAACCGATTTGCCGGGATAATCAAAGCATTCGTAACCGTCCCACCAGCATTCGACAACGTATCCCTCTCTCTCGTAATAAGGGTAGACCGGACTTCCCCAGCTGACCTCCAGGGTGTATTCAAAAGTGGTATCCGGGCGCACGTCCTTTATGCCGAGGGTGAATTTTATCGGTCTGTAGCAAGCCCTCAGGGAGATATTCTCGCCGGAGTGGGTGGTGAGAGCTGTGACCTTATCGCCCGCATTGTAGGTGATATCGGTGAATCTTCTCTCCCAATGCGAGAAGACGTAGCCCTCATACGTACAGGACGCGGTGGGAAGGGTTATCACCTCGTCATATTTATACGTGACCTCGGTTTCGGTATTCGTATCGGGATATTCATAGGTTATTCTGTAGGTTATGGGCGAAAATACAGGCTTGAAGTGATACACGCCTGCCGGTAATTCTATTTTTGTGCTGCTATCGTAGGCTTCGCCGTTTTCCTCGCATATCCACTTGTCCTCGAAAACGTATCCGGTCTTCAGGGGATCTGTATACGGAGTCCAGACAGAATGATCGTAGCCCTCCCAAACGTATTTTTCAATTACCTCGGTTTCCAGGGGGGTATCCGAATAGGAGGAATGAGTTCCATCGTAATCGAAGATATACACCGCCTTCGGCCATTCCTCGAAGACTGCATAGAGAGTGAGATCGGAGGTTACCTTATAATCCTGATCTAACTCAACACGGTCGCCCCCCTCCTCTGCTGTAAACCAGCCGAGAAACGTGTGATGATAAAGCGAAGGCACACGGTAGCTCGGGAGATTTCCGTCTGCGAACACGTAGAATACAGAGGTCGTTTCTCTGTCATTAAGAATAACGGTATACTTGTAGTCCTCGAAGACAGGCTCGACCGAGAAATTGGTCTTATAGGTGGAGGGTGCGAGCGAGAATCCTCGGGAATCGGTGATTATCTCGCCCGTACCTGCAATTGCCCAGCCGACAAAGCGGCGCTTGAGGGTATCGCTCTCGATGATGCTTTTCGATATATGATAGCTATCGCCGTAGCGGATCTTGCAGGAGTCTATCTTATCGCCGTTTCTCTGTGTGACAATTACGCTTTCACCCGCAAACCGTGCGTAGAGAACGGTAGTTTTGTCTATTTTATCGGTATCGCTGAATTCAAAATTATATGCCTCGTCATAATACCAGCCGAGGAACTCCTGATCCGGCCTTTTCGGATCATTCGGCATATTGAAATATCTGCCGTCGGTCTTTACGGTTGCGTAAAGCTCGTCACCGCAATATAGAAGAAGCTCTATCTTGAGCTCATCCTTCCTTGCCATCTTTGCATATGCGCTGACGTTTCCGCTCTCGGAGGGCTTAACGCCTTCTATCGTAAATGGTATCGTAAATTCGGGATCAAGATACCAGCCGAGAAATATATCGCTCTGATCGGTGGGAACCGAAGTCGGCAGATCGACGGTAGTGCCGTCGCTGTCGAGGGTGAGATAGAGGTCTCCGCTTATGTAAAGATTTACGGTTATTTCCTTAGGCTGATCTGCTATCAGCCGGGCATAGACGCTTACAGGACTACCCGAAAGCTCAGGAATAAGGGCATCCGTGTTGAACGGCGTTTTGAAATCGGCATCTATAAACCAGCCGCCGAAGGTGTAGCCCTCCCTCTTCGGAGCATCGGGAGATATGAAGCTATCGGCGGTATCTGTAACGGTGGTATAAAGCTCGCCGAGCACGTAAAACTTGACGGTGTATTCCAAGGAGTCATCTACGTTCCATTTAGCATAGATGCGTATCTCACCGCCACGGTCCTTTTCATCCAGGGCGGTCAGACTGAAGGGCTCTGCCCAGACATCCTTATCAAAATACCATCCGTCAAACTTATAGCCCGCTCTTACGGGATCGGAGGGGATCTTCACGTCCGAGAGATCCTTGACGGTAAAGGTGCGTATCGCCTCGCCGTTTCCCGGATCGAAGACAACGTCGGTAGGCGTGCCGAAAAGCTCCTCGCAGGAGCAAAGAGCAATCAAAGCAAAAATCAATCCAAGAACGAGCAACGCTCTGAATTTCATAATAACAGACCTCCCTTTGGTATCAGTTCTAAAGCGAGCGACCTATTTATATCGGAACTCGGTCGCTCTGAGTATATTCACGTCACTGTAGTATGCAAGCAATACGTATGAGCCTGCCTCTGTGCAGGACGTAACGGCACATCCGCGGTCAAAATCATATAAAAGGTATAGCTCGGCATCCTGATATGCAAAGGATGTTGTGAGCACCTTTTCTAAGCCCTGTGGCATATCCTCGTCCATTCCCTGTGAGAGCTCGGAGGTGACGTCGGCATCAAAGCTTATCTCGGTTATCGCCCTGACCTTTACTCTGCCGCTTTCTCTTCTCTGCCTCGATACCATCCTTACACTATATTCGGGGAGCTCGGCGGCGAGGATCTTCTCTATTCTCTTATCGCTGATGCTGACATTCATAGCAAAGATGGATACGATAAATCCGATCAGCATAACGGCAAAAAGACCTACTGCTATGTAAAATACGTAGGATGTATGCGATTTTTGTAAATCTTTGTTGTCATTATCAGGCTTTTGGTTATCGGATATGTTTTTTCGCACTTCATCCGTGACGGATGCGGAGGCGGATTCCTTTTTATCCTCGGCATCGTCTGTAAGGACATCCTCTTTATCATTTACAAGATGGTCTATGGTAACGCCAAATATCTCCGACAATCTTATAAGATTGTCAATGGACGGCACGGTCTGCCCCTTTTCCCAAAGGCTGACCGTTTGTCTGGTTACAAAAAGAAGCTCTCCGAGCTCACTTTGCATAAGCCCCTTCTTCTTCCTGTAGTACTGAATTTTTTCGCCTAAGCTCATACCTTCTCCATTCGGTGTTTTTTCTTTCACCTCTATTATAGCACAAGCCCTCATTATTTTCAAGTATAAAGGTTATGGAATGCTGTCAAGTAGCACTTGACAAGAGAAATTCGGCACGCATCACGGCTATTTTCTTCTGCCAAGAGAGCTTTTAGAGTAAGCAGAGGGCTAACTCAAATGCGAAATGCATCCGAGCTAGCCCAAAAAGCTTTTGCGAAGTGGTTGATTATGCGTAGAATTTAAGGTACTCTACTTTACCGCATAATGCCATATAAATGCATTTATGCTGTGTAAGTTACTTCTACGTTGGAAATTCTGAACTGTGCGCTTGCGGTGGCAGTAATAGATTCTGCTGGTTCGCTTAACGTAATAGTTACTACCGAACCGGAGACAGTTACTTCATAACCGGCGTTCTCGAATGAGGTTACACAAACGTCAGCATATGACGAGCTTGTGCAGGTGATAACGATCTCCGTTATATTACCAGAATCTGCAGAAATAGTCAATCCACTACCAGAATATATTCTATAATGATCTGCATCACTATTTCTGATCGCGGTAGATCCCTTAGTGTTGGTTACGGTTATATTTTCCGACGTCCAGGAAATTGAACTCTTGTCGGCAGCAAGTGTTCCTGTAGTTCCCAATATAGATACATTGTTGGTTTCAGGCTCGCTTGAACCACCGATTTCTTCACCGCATCTTTCACAAGTACCGTTTTCGGTTGTGTGACCGAGAGCGCCAATCACTTCGGTACTTACTGTTTTGCCACAGTCATCACAAGTAACAGTTATAGAACCTGCTTCTGTGCAAGTTTCATCAACTGTTGTGGTGGTTGTGTTGGTATGCTCGCAAGGTGTTTCGGGATCGGGAGTTTCACCTCCGGAAGTGCCGTCATTCAATTTGTAGAACGCAAGAGTTTGACCGTCGATATTAGTTGTTGTGCTGGTATAGCAACGAACATCGGGATTAGTGGTATATACACCAAGATATCGGCTTGTTGCTGTATTCTTAAGATAACCGGAATCTGCATCAATGGTAAATATGTTGTTTGCGTTAGTACCTACACGTACTCCGTTATTGGTAGACGTACAGTAAAGCCATGTTTCTGTTGTGCCATTAGGATAAATGGTCAAGTTTCCGTTGTCATTAACTATGTTCCACTTATGATTGTCACCAACACTAAATTCTCCACCTAAGTCTATCTTTTCTGCCGCAGGCGCGGAACTAGTTCCTTTATCATTGGTCAAAGTATATGAATTGCCATCTTTTGTTGTCCAAACAATAACTATAATATCGGTGGGATTGATGTTGTCAATATCAACTGCTTCAAAAGATGACTTCTTTTGAGAACAACGGTCGCACGTATTTCCAATAAAGTTGTGACCTAATGCATCTACGTGTTCATCTTCATATTCGTCATCACATATCGAACAAATATATGTAGTGTATCCGTCCATTGTACATGTAGGCTCAGTAACAACGCTACTGTAATTATGTCCAGATGCAGTATTTTCAACTATTTTACCACATTTACTACAAATTCCATCATCCTCGCAACTTGCGTTAATTACATAATCTAAGCAATTATGAGTATCGACTATGTCACTACCGGCTGTAAGCTTATAAATTACAAGTGCTTTTTGAGTTGCAGAAGCATAGCATGCGAACAAGCTGCTACCTTGGTTGTACTGCATTGTATTTCGAGTATATGTACCCTGAGCTACAATAGTTGCCGTACCATCGGCTGCTATTGTTATCTTCCAAGAACCATTCGCGTCATTGGTTGCCTGAGTTCTAAGATAATTACTACTAGAGCTTGCCGCACACAAATATCCTGAATCGGCGTATAACGCAAAGGTACCGTCAACAGTACCGGACTCAAGAGTAATTATCTGAATGTCATCTCCAAACGCGATTTGATTTCCATCCTTTGTAACAGAAGCCTGACCACGATTGTTAGAATTTTGCTTGGTGCTCATTGCATAGTTATAATCCTTTGCTACAATGATAACCTTATCTCCAACCGCCAAATTCGATGCGTTGGTTACCTGCTCCCATACTTGCGCTTTATAAGCACCGCAGACACATTCACCCTCATTGTCAAATGCATGTTCATGAGTATTACCGGTAATGTCAATGACTGCGCCATCTTCTAAGTTTTCTAGTGTCAAGTTGCATACGACATTGCTATCTTCATCTTCACCCATGGTTACTCTAAAACCATCTACAAAACCAAGGAAGGTAACCTTGTACACATTTTGTGATACCGGTATGTTATCCATCGGAATGGAATCAACAACCGTAGACCACGTATTATCACCGTTTCTGTACCAGTAATCAAGGAAAAGATTTTTATAAGTCTCAGGATCGTTGTTATAAATATAAATTGTTTTAGAATTTGAAAGAGTTGCATCTTTCATTATTTCGACGCCATCGTGAGTAGCGCAACCGTAAACACCCTGTCCGCCGCCGTAAAGCTGGTCAAATACGATAGGAGTATAATCGGTTGCTTTCGCTTTAAGATCCTCTTCAGTCAAATCGCTAACCTTAACTCCGTCATATGTGGGAACACCGTATCTGGGGTTGGAGAAGGCTGCATTATGCTCGCCTGCCTCGGCTCTTACCCAAGGATAGTTTCTGCCGGTTGCATTTTCCTGGTCTTCAAATTCATAGTATGTATAGTTTACCCAATCGCCGTAGTAAACCTTAACGTTATCGCAGGTGAGGAACTCAGCAGCTGCATTGATAGCACTCTTCGGGCTATTCTGCTCGGTGTGACCGATGAGCATACCGCAACGGCGATATGCATACCACTGATAAGCCGCGGTTACGTCGCTGAATGCATCGATCTCTGCGGCAACGATTACATTCACCATCTTAACGGTAGCATCTCCCCACTTGCCGCCGATAACACCGCCGCATGCATTGTCAAAATCTCCCCAAAGAGAAGAAATCTTAACAGAGGAATCAACTACTACGTTAGTGAAGGTGTGACTGTAATCCTTTGAAACGTCAGTACCGTATGCGCCACCGCTGACTTCACCTACTACACCACCGGTATAACGCTGGTAATTTGCAAGCTTGGAATCGGTAACAAGGATGTTCTCAAAGTTGCAGGTGCCCTGCGCATAGCCGACAACGGTACCCATATCGATACATTCCATTACGATTTCAGCACCGCTTACCGCAAGATTCTTGATCGCGGCATCCTTGATGGAGGCGAAAAGACCGCCGCCTGCAGTGCTATAGCTATAGCCAAGCTCCCAACCGTTCTGATAGAGGTTGTATACGGTGTGATTCTGACCGTCAAAGATACCCATAAATACGCGAGTATTTGTTTCCTCGTTATAGTAACCGAATCCGATGGGATCAAAGAGCTTGTCCGCGAGGTCGATATCAATGCCAAGCTTTACGGTCTTACCCTTGAAGGTATTACCGGCATCAACAAGATCTCTGAAGCCTGCAAACTGCTCTGCGGTCGTGAGGGTGAACTCGGTATCATTCTCGTTATACCAAGTAGTATCCGAATTGCCGTCCCAGCCGTCTGCAGTGGTATTAACTGCAGAGAATATCGAGAAGTTATCTACGTAAATTACTACCTCGCCTGTTGCGGAGTCGTAGGTATACTGGTTGTTGATCGAGAAGTCGGAAACACTGTTTACTCTGGTCATGAGAGTGCCCTCATGATAGAGCTTCAGCGTGGTATCGCTCATTCCCTTTGCAAGGATAGCGCCGAGGTGAACTATGATAGGCTGGGTATTGTCGCTTGCGATACCCTCGATATGTATATCATAATTGGTAGCGCTCTCGCCCGCACCAACGGTGATATTACTGTTATTATCTACCGTCTTACCGGAGAACTCAATAGTGGTTGCACCGTCCGCAAGCTTAACGCCTGCAGGAAGAACGGCATACACGCTATTCGAATGTCTGATGGTGAAATCGTTTGCAAGCTCACCATATAAGGTCTCTACCTGTGCAACGCTTGCCGAGGTCTTGAAGTCGATCTCGTCAGCAAACTTGGAGTCCGAATCAAACATATCGCCGAAGCTATCTGTCTCATAGGTGTACTGAGTTGCATAGAGGTTGATATCAAAGGTGGTGCCGATCGAGGAATTCTCGTATTCGTTGCCCGCCTCCTCGTCCATGTGAAGGGCGATACAAATTACGATCTCCTCGGAATAGAAGCCTTCCTTGGTCTCATTCTCGGGAAGAAGTACTCCGCCTGCAACGGTGCCGTTGCCTGCGATAAGCTCCTTAAGATTGCCTACCTTGGTAAGGCTGCCGCGACGGTTGTCAGCAGTAGGAGCAACAAAGTTGCTATTGCCTGTTACGACGTCGTAGCTTACGTCAATAACCTTGGCAAGCTTGCCAACTGTGCCGTTCGGGCTCAGAAGCATCTTGTACTTGAAAGCAAGGCTGCCCTCGTTCGTTATCTTAACGTAACGAACCTCGGTGTAACCGGGCTCCCATTTGTTGTTGCTAAAGATTGGCTTAGCTGCAATGCCCTCGGTCTCGTGCCAATCAACGTTGTTTTCAGACCAGTACATACCGATATCAAGGTCACCGGTAGTGATGACATTATCCTTACTCGAAGCAATGTCGGTAAACCATGCATACGTCGAGCCGAGAAGCATCGAGAAGCAAAGTACCAAGGCAACTATGCTGTGGGATAAGGATCTTTTTATAGTGCTTTTCATGGTGTTCCCCTTATTTGATATATTTTTAAATACAGAGGTAGTATACTATATTCAGCTAAGGATGTCAAGGAAAATATTAAAAAATATTAAACTCTTTTAAAAGCTTTTTATGTCGGAGAATGTTGGGTAATTTCCCTGCATTTTTATGGATAAGCACCGCAAAAAATGATCGCTTTTACGGTTACTATCGCGAGGCGCGTGGCGCGTGAGCTTCCGCGCACTGAAATTGCCTGCGGTAATGAAATCCCAAGCATCGCTTGGGGTGAGAGGTAGATTTTCGGGTACCTCATCCACCGGGCGCGTGCGCTAAAGCTTCCGCGCGATGAAATTACCTGCGGTAATGAAATCCGACAAGGTCGGATGAAATCTGCCGGTGGCAGATGAAATCCCAAGCACAGCTTGGGGTGAAAGGTTAGATTTTGGGTACCTCATCCACCACTGCGTGGTCCCCCTTCCCCAAGGGGAAGGCTTATTTAATCTTCACCTTCGAGCCTCTTTGGGAGTTGGGTATAGGGCAAAAACTGCTTAAATATAAAAAGGCATTGATTTACTTAAAAGCATAATTTCACTGCTAAGGGTATTCTCTTAATTAGCCTTCCCCTTGGGGAAGGGGGACCACGCAGTGGTGGATGAGGTATCCCAAAGCTCTCTGCCAGCGGTATGCGAAGCCCTCGTCTCGCTTTGCGAGCGTGGCTTCGTGCCCTCCCTTTGCGCCAAGAGGAACGTAATTCGAACAGGGTTACGTTCCTTATTTTTATGCAAAGTTAAAGGGGCTAGCTCAAATGCATTAATTTGTGTTTGAGCTAGTTTCTTTTTAATTGCTAATTGAGCAAAAAGCCTAAAGAAAACAAAAAAGCCTCAAAATGAGGCAAAAAAGAGTATGACGAAAAGAG
>SVRZ01000024.1 GCA_015064555.1 Oscillospiraceae bacterium | reverse complement strand
CGCTTTCCGCTCTAAATCAGTTCGCCCCACGGTTCTGTTCTCATTAAAAATTCGCTAAAACCGTATTTCTTACTGAATTTTCTATAATTATGCCTTGATATCATTGAATTTTTAATGAGACAGCCCCTTATAATGATCGTTAAGGCGGAAGCGTGTATGCTTTTATTTATCAAGCTGTGCGATTATCTGATCCTTTATCGCGCTCATTCCCTTTTTCGTGGGGTGGCCATCTATCTTTTCTATATCAGAAAGATCGATCGCTTCTATCCGGTGATAGAGGCAGATCTCGTGAGCACCGTCGGTGATAGCGTCCTTAAGACCGCAATTTATAATACAGACGATGCGTGCATCGGGCGCCGCCGATCTCAGCTTTGCAAAAAGACTTGAAAATGCGGGGAGGACGGCATATTCATCCTCTCTTGTAATGCTCTCATTCTTCATCTCTCCTATAGGAGATGAAGCCCAGCTGTCGTTAGTTCCTCCGAAAACAAGTACAGTATCTATTCTGTTTTCAATAAAGAAGCCTTCGCGTATAAGCACGTCGAGGCGGTGATTGAAGGAGGATGTTTTGGAGGTATCCGTGCCGCCGTAACCCGTGTGGCATACGGTAGAGCCCGACCAGCTGTTATTGAGGATTATTTTGCATTCGTTCTCATCCTCGAGCTGATACCACCAGGTGTCCTTTGGTGCAAGCACATCCGTATTTCTTTCTGTTTTATAGGTATAATATGGCGCATAGCCTTTTGGGATGCAACCCTCAAAGGTGGAATAGCTATCACCGAGTATCAGTATATTTCCGAGCTTCATTGTTTTTTCCTCTATATTATCAAAGTATCTCAAAATGGTTTTTGCGACATTCTATAACGCCCTCTCTGCGAAGCTTTCCTATCTCAGCCGAGAGTCCGCTGCGATCAACCTCAAGGTAGTCGGCAAGCTCCTGGCGGTCATAGGGGATATCAAAGCTTTGGGTTCCGAGCTCATTTGCTTTCAGCTCGAGGTAAGAGAGCAGCTTTTCTCTCGTAGTCCTTTGCGAGGTTACCTCAAGACGGTGATGGAAATTAACGCTCTTTGCCGCAAGATTCTTCATTAAATTATATATAAGCTGCTGATGAAATCCGCAATTATTCGAGCAGGTATGCATGATATGATTGCAGTCTATCGTCATTATCTCGGAGGGCTTGTCTGTAACAAAGCTTACGGGGATTGAAGACAAGCCTGCGCATGAGAATTCCTCGGCGAAGATATCCGATTCCTTCGCGCGCGAGAGTATACTGCGGTTTCCGTAATAGTCAATTCGTATTTCCTGCACCGATCCCGAGATAACTATACCGATATCCCTGGCAGACTCTCCCATATCCATAACCGTGAGCTTTTTATCGTATGGCTGTATTTTTGCCCCTAAACAGGTCAGCATCCTCACAATTTCCTCGTCGGCTATACCCTTAAAAAGAGGACAGTTTTTTAAAATTTCTAAATATTTTTTCATTTTTTTCCTTTTCGTTGAAAATTCAACATAAATTACGAGATAATTATACTATAATGTTATCAGAAAAGCAAGTAAAAAAACAAAATAAAACATAATTTAAATTTTGGAGGATAAAATAATGAAAGAAGTAAGATTTTATATTTGTGAGCACTGCGGTAATATAGTAACAAAGATAGACGATTCGGGCGTTCCGCTCGTATGCTGCGGATCGAAGATGACCGAGCTCAAGGCGGGCTCTGTCGATGCAAGCCGTGAAAAGCACGTCCCTGTGGTTAAGGCGGAGGAGGGAAGAGTCACCGTAACGGTAGGCTCGGTTATCCATCCTATGACCGAGGAGCACAGCATTGAGTGGATATACCTACTGACAGACGAGGGCGGACAGCTCAAGTACCTCGCTCCCGGCAATGAGCCTGTTGTGGAATTTGCCGTTGCAGGTGAAAAGCCCCTTGCGGTGTACGCATATTGCAACCTTCATGGACTCTGGAAGAGCGAAATATAATAACGAAAACAAGAAAGGATACAAATATATGAAAAAGTACGTATGTGACGTTTGCGGATGGGAATATGATGAGGCTCTCGGTGATCCCGAGCACGGAATTGCTCCCGGCACGAAGTTTGAAGATCTCCCCGAGGATTTCGAGTGTCCTCTCTGCGGAGTAGGTAAGGATAATTTCTCCGAGGTTTAATATACTCTGCTGCGCATGGTTGTACGCGCAGATGGAATAAATGCTTTCAAATTCTCATAAAAATATAAGCTGTGTGAAAAGGGGCGGTCTCAATTCTTGAGTCTGCCTCTTTGACACGAAAGATGTTTTTTTGGAAAGGAAAAAGATATGGAAATAGTTTTATTGACGGCTCTCGGCGTCGGAGGCGCGACTGTCATAGGTGCGCTTATCGGCTTTGCCTTCAAAAATATGTCGCATAAATTCTCGGATATTGTTCTTTCGTTTGCCGCGGGAATTATGCTTGCGGCGGCGGTGTTCGGGCTGGTAAGCCCGTCACTTGAGCACGGCGGAAAATACGGTATCCTTGTAACCGTGTCCGGAATTATCGCGGGTGCGGTGTGCTTGCACCTCATAGATATCCTCGTCCCTCACCTTCACAGGCTTGCGGGTAAGGATCAGGAATCGCATACCGATGCACCGAAAAATATAAGTAGGGTAATGCTTTTTGTTCTTGCGATAGCGATACATAATTTTCCTGAGGGTATCGCCGCGGGAGTGGGATTCGGAGCAGGTGACGTGTCGGGAGCACTTGTGATAGCAGGAGGTATCGCATTGCAGAATATCCCCGAAGGAATGATAATAATCGCTCCTATGCTCGCATCTGGTGTCAAGCCCGGGAAGACTCTGGCACTGGCTGCCCTGACGGGAGCCGTTGAGGTGGTGGGAACGCTCATTGGATATTTCGCGGTGAGTGTTGCATCGGCAATACTGCCCTTTGCGCTCGCTTTTGCCGCCGGAACAATGCTCTACGTTATCAGCGACGAGATGATACCCGAGACTCACGCCCACGGCTCGGAGCGCGGAGCTACCTATTCTTTGCTTATAGGCTTCTGCCTGATGCTTGCGGTCGATGTGCTTCTCGGTTAGACGAATAAAATCCAAAAACAGGCATATTTGCAAACAATCATTTGCAAATATGCCTGTTTTACGTATATTTTTTGAAGATAAGCGATGGCGATACGGATAAAAAACTTGTTTGTTTTTTTGGTTTTGTATTTTTTTGAGATCTGCTTTTTTGTTTTTGCCGCGCTTCTCTGCTTTTTGCATTTTTCGGCATTATTCGCAAATTTTTTCAAAATACTCACTTGTATGTTGACATTTCGGTGGTTTAATGTTATAATTATAATGATTTTTAATATAATTAAGTAAATTTGGGTATTTTTACCCGGGAGGATTCATCATGAGAACTGTAAGAAAAATACTCTTGGCAGTGGCTTTGATCGGACTTATTGCTGTAATTGCCGTATTGGTGATTGGCGGTTCGGGCAAGGCTAGCATCGAGAGTGTAAGTATTTCCGGAAATGCAGAATACTATGCAGACGAATTTGATCCGTCGCTTTTGAAGATACAGCTTCATTATGCGGACGGCACAGTCGAGCTTTTACCCTTGAGCGAGGGTTCGGTGAAGGGCGACCTTTCCGGCTCTGTCGGTCAGCATACCTTCTCGATCACCTACGAATGGTACTACTCCGAGGAATTTACATACACGGTAGTAAACCGTACCTTCGAGGGCTATGATTTTGACTCGGAAAACGTTGTGTACGACGGAAATGCGCAGAGCATTCTTCCTACCGACCTGCCCGAGGGAACGCGCGTTCAGTACCGTGTTAACGGCGAGCTTCAGGACAATGCGCCTGTGTTCACCGATGCGGGCGAATACGTTGTAACCGCTCTTCTCACCCGTCAGTATTACGATGATCTTGAGATAGAGGCAACCTTGACAATAAGTCCTCTCAGCATCGGCGTTGAGGCATTCGCCGGCATTTATGACGGTGATACCCTCCTTTCCTATATAGCTCTTGCTCCCGGCAAGACGAGCCTTGTAAGATTACTCGAGGATAAGGCTTACATTGTTAAGGCTTCTGCGATCGGAGCACTTGAGGGCGACGATCTTTCCGTCGTTGTAGAGGGTGGAAGCTTGTCGGCGATCGGACCTGTTTCCGTGCGCTTCAAGCTCGCAGGTGAAGGAGCTTCCAACTATAAGATCAAGAGCCCTTACGTCAACGTGAAGATCGTCGGTGAGGATCATCCTATGCTTACCTTCACTCAGCCGTCGGCACCCTCTGTAATGTACGTTGTGGAAGACGGAACTCTTCTTAATAGCGTCGGCTATGCCGATCCTACCCCCAAGGAGGGCTATGAGGTTTCCTGGAATTGGCCTGATGCATTCCTTGATGAGAGCGGCGCTCTTAATGAGGCAGCCGTAATAAGCGGCGATCACACTATTCCCGTTAATATGCAGGCGACCAGGTTTAACCTGACCTACGTCGGCGGTGAGGTTTCGGATACAGCTCCCACCTATTACACCAAGGATGAGCTTACCGTATTTGAAAAGCCTCTTACCACATCTCTTGATGAATTGAGGTTTGAGGGATGGTACACCACTCCCGAATTCCTTTCCGGAACCAAGGTTACCGATACATCCACCCTTTCAGGAGACGTTACCCTTTATGCAAAATGGGTTGAAAGAAAGATATCGAATGCTCCCGGCTTTACCTCTTACATTGATGAAGAGGAAAATATCCGTGTTCTTTCCATCAATAAGGCTTACGGCTCTACTCACATCAACCTTGAATACATCTTCTCGGTAAGCGAGGGATGCACCTGGGCTCTCGGTGAGATGGTCGGCGGTCTGTTCGTTGTAGGCTTCAAGGAGATGGATCTTCAGCCCGGTGATAATTTCAAGTACGTAAGAGTTATTGACGAAAACGGTGAGTACACCGAATATAAGATAAACGTAAAGGTTCTCAGCGCTACCGATACCGCAGAGATAACCTATACCTTCCTTGATGCGGCAGGTAATAAGCATCAGGACGTATCGGTCCCCGGCAACGAGGCTGTTTCAAGTGACGTTCTTAAGCTTTACGATTCCGAGCCTGTAAGAGTAGGCTACAAGCTTATCGGATGGCAGGTATGGAATTACAATACAAGAACCTGGGAAGACGTAACCTACGATGAGGTAAACGGCGTTTACAGATACAAGGTAACCGGAGGCGAGACCTTCAGACCTGTATATGAAACTATCAAGTATCAGTATGAGCTTAATGCCAACAAGCCCGAGCGCGCACCCGAGGACGTTTCACCTACAATACCCGCGACCAATGAGTTCACCCTCTTTGATAAGGTGGTACTTCCCACCGTATCCGAGGTTTCCATGAAGGGCTATGAGTTCCTCGGCTGGTTCACCACTCCCGATCCCGCTGAAGGTGACGAGCCTGTTACGTTCATACCTGTAGGAACGGTAGAGAACAAGACCTTCTATGCAGTATGGGCGCCCATCACCTACACGGTGACCTTTGATGCCACCGAGGGCGCATTTGTCGGCGAGACTCTTAAGTATGAGTACACCATTGAGAGCGATACCTTCGAGTTTGCAACCGAGGACATCGTTTCCCGTCTTGGATACACCTTCACCGGCTGGTATACCGAGGACGGAGCTATGAGCAAGGTAGAAAGAGGAAGTATCGGTGACCTTGCGCTTTCCGCAAGGTGGCAGAAGAATAAGTACACCGTATACTTCAATGCAGGATACACCTCAACTCAGGTATCCACCGAGGTTTATACCGACACTCCCTTTGCTCTGACTGTTGCAGAGCCCTTCGTTCGTGACGGTTATAAGTTCATCGGCTGGTCGGACGTTAAGAACAGCGATACCGCAAAGTATCAGAACGGTGAGTCCTTCACCTTCACTCCCGATTACGTTGGCAAGGATGTTATTTTCTATGCCGTATGGGAGGCAAATAAGTTCTCCGTAAGCTTTGATCTTAACGGAGGCGCAGGCAGCTTTGCTGATATTTCGGCAGAGACCGGCGAGTCGGTTAAGCTCCATTCCGGAGCACCCACCCGTGAGCATTACGATTTCGCAGGCTGGGCTGATGAGAACGGCAGAATTTACTATCAAAATGCAAGCTACACCATGCCTGCAAACGGCGGAAAGCTTACTGCAACCTGGAAGCTTCATACCTACAAGATAGTTTATATGCTTGAAGGTGTGAACAAGACCGGATTCAGCTTCAATAATGCAGACAAGTCGATAAATATGACCATCGAGAGTGATACCGTCAGCCTTGAGGGATGTCTTCCCCAGATCGCAGGCGGACACACCTTCTACGGCTGGTACAGCGATGCTGAGCTCACTGCTAAGAAGACCTCCGTTACGGTTGCAGATCTTAAGGATAATAAGGACGTAGTAATTTACCCGAGCTTCGTCAAGGGAACCGAGGGACTCAGGTACAGTCTTGTTAATGCAGCCTACTCCTACTATGAGGTGACCGGCTTCAGCTCTACATCCGTTACCGATATTGTGATCCCCGAATCCTACGGCTCCGGCGCAAAGATCTATCCCGTTAAGTCTATCAAGGCAAGCGCATTTGCAAATAATACTACCATCAAGTCTGTTACCGTCGCATCGAACGTAACCAATATAGGCGCAAGAGCATTCAGCGGCTGTTCAGCACTTGAGACCGTTACTGTATTGGGCGGAGATCAGATCCTTGCTATAGCAAACCACGTATTCGAGGCTTGCGCATCGCTTAAGACTGTCAAGCTTCCCGCAAGAGTTGAGTCGATAGGCGAGTTCGCCTTCTATAATGCGGCAGCGGCAGAGGTTCTTTGCGAGGCAGCAGAGAAGCCTGCAGATTGGGAGACCACCTGGTGCGTTATAGGCATCGTTGCCGAAAACGGAGAGCTTGTCGTAAAGACCTGTGACGTTAAGTGGGGTCAGACTCTCTGATATTGATTTAAGATCATAAAGCAAAAAAATTCCGAGCCGAGGGATATATTCCTTCGGTTCGGATATTTTTATGCAATTTTCGGTGCTTACCATTCTGCTTTTATGAGGCTGGCATAGGATCATTAATCGCTTACTGCTCCGGTGAATCCTTTACGGCATCTTTTGAAAGATCTTCTGCTTTGGTATTCCTTTTTGTGCGGAAGCGTATAAGAGAAATAATTATAGAGCATATGGTGAAGCTCTCGCAGATAACTCCAGCGATAGTTCCCGTGCGGAAATCGTATATCAGCCATAGGGGCGACACCATAAGTGAAAGATAACGGATGCGGTTTTCGTTATTACAGAAAAGAGCGACCGTCTGTATTATCATAGCTGCCACCGGCAGAAGCGTTATCGGCCCCTCGGCACCGAATGTGAATATTCCGGCTATGATAAATGCAGTTATGAATATCGCGGGCGTTATGCGCGAGGAAACCCAGCGCAGACGGTCCTTCTGTGCAAAAAATGCTCCTCTGACTATTGCTATTCCGTTCTGTATCGCGCCGGTGTATCCGCCGAGGAGGATGAACTGAAGCATCCAAAGCGAGCTTGCCGACATCTGAAAGGCGATTATAGAATTTCGTTTCTTTCTCTGGAAGGAGGCTATACCGAGCGCCATAGCAACAAATCCGATGGACTGTACTATTATCTGCCCGAAAAGCGTATTGAAAAATTCAAGCATTATTTATCCTCGCCGCAGACTTCTTTTCAAAAGCCTACATTTTATAGTATAACGCGCACACCGCGCACGTATTTATGTATATCATACCTTTTGATCGTTGTCAATAGAAAAATATGAAAAAATTTCCGTGTATAGAAAAAATGAGAGATATTTTGGTAGATTTGAACAATAAAAAAATAACTCTGCCACGGATTAACTTAATGCTTAAAATGTCAAGAGTAATTTTCAACAAAAAAAATCTTTTTTTTAGTGCAAAATATATCCAAGAGCACAATTGCTTGTTAAATAAAAATCACAATATATAGTATTTACCTCTTGACAAAAACACAATATATGGTATAATAGATACACCTGGAGAATTTACGGGATCTGCGCGGGGGATTTCTTCGTGCACAGACCTTTATCTATGAATACAAGGCTTCTACCTTCTTAAAAAAAGGGTAGGGACTTTTTATTCTGTTTTGACAATATAAGAAAACTTGTGAGGTTAGAAAAATGAAGCTTATTAAAAGAAACGGTGCTGAGGAGATCTTTGATAAGTCAAAGATAGCCGCAGCTATAATAAAGGCTAATGAAGCGGTTGACGAGGATGAGAGGATCACCGCAGGTAAAATAAATAAGATAGCCGCCAACGTTGAGTCAAGATGTGAGAAGCTTGGCAGAGCGGTAAACGTGGAAGAGGTTCAGGATATGGTAGAAAACGAGCTTATGCGCTCGGGCGCGTTCATCCTCGCGCGTGCATACATAACCTACAGATATAAGAGAGCCCTCATCCGCAGAACCAATACCACGGATGATCAGATAATGTCGCTCATCGAGTGCAATAACGAGGAGGTAAAGCAGGAGAACTCCAATAAGAACCCCACCGTTAACAGCGTTCAGCGCGACTATATGGCAGGAGAGATATCTAAGGATATCACAAGGCGTATACTTCTCCCCGAGGATATCGTAAAGGCGCACGAGGAGGGAATCATCCATTTCCACGACTCGGATTACTTCGCTCAGCATATGCACAACTGCGATCTTGTAAACCTCGAGGATATGCTCCAGAACGGAACAGTTATAAGCGGAACAATGATCGAAAAGCCGCACAGCTTCTCCACCGCCTGCAATATTGCGACTCAGATAATCGCACAGGTTGCATCCAACCAGTACGGTGGTCAGTCGATAAGCCTCGCGCACCTTGCACCCTTCGTGCAGATCAGCCGCGAGAAGATCCGCGCATCCGTCCGTGCAGAGCTTTCGGATATAGGCGTCAATGATGAGTCGGCAGTGAATAAGATAACCGAGGGCAGACTCAGAGAGGAGATCCGCCGCGGTGTTCAATGCATTCAGTATCAGGTCGTAACACTTCTTACCACCAACGGTCAGGCGCCCTTCATAACCATATTTATGTATCTTGGCGAGGCTAAGAACGAGCAGGAGAAGGCAGATCTTGCGGTTATAATCGAGGAAACTCTTCTTCAGCGCTGTCAGGGAGTTAAGAACGAGAAGGGCGAGTGGATAACTCCGGCATTCCCGAAGCTTATATACGTTCTTGAGGAACAGAATATAAACAGCGATTCTCCTTATTACTATCTTACCGAGCTCGCCGCAAAATGCACGGCAAAGCGTATGGTTCCCGACTATATCTCCGAGAAGATAATGCTTCAGAATAAGATCGATAAAAACGGAGAGGGACATTGCTACACCTGCATGGGCTGTCGCTCCTTCCTTACACCCTATATCGATGAGGACGGAAAGCCTAAGTATTACGGTCGCTTCAACCAGGGCGTCGTTACAGTTAACCTTGTTGATATCGGTCTTTCAGCAAAGGGTGATATGGACAGATTCTGGGAGATCTTCGATGAGAGAATGGAGCTTTGCCACAGAGCACTTCAGGCAAGGCATGAGCGCCTCAGCGGAACTCTTTCGGATGCCGCACCTATCCTCTGGCAGTACGGAGCGCTTACAAGGCTTCCTAAGGGCGAGACCATAGATAAGTATCTTCACGGCGGCTACTCTACAATATCCCTCGGTTATGCAGGTCTTTGGGAGTGCGTTATGTCGCTTAACGGTAAGAAGCTCACCGAGCCTGAGGGCGAGGAGCTTGGACTTACCATAATGAAAAAGCTCAATGAGTATACCGCAAAGTGGAAGGCGGCTGAGAATATCGACTATTCGCTTTACGGCACACCCCTTGAGAGCACTACCTATAAGTTTGCAAAGTGCCTCCAGAAGCGCTTTGGCATAATCCCCGGAGTCACCGACCGTCAGTATATAACCAATTCCTATCACATCCACGTTACCGAGCCTATAAACGCATTTGATAAGCTCACCCTTGAGGCTAAGTTCCAGGCACTCTCGCCCGGAGGTGCTATCAGCTACGTTGAGGTTCCCAATATGCAGAATAATATCGAGGCAGTTCTCTCGGTTATGAGATTCATATATGATAACATCATGTATGCCGAGCTCAATACCAAGAGTGATTATTGTCAGGAATGCGGATATGACGGCGAAATAGAGATCAAGGAGGACGAGGACGGTAAGCTGGTTTGGGAATGCCCCAACTGCCATAACCGCGATCAGTCCAAGATGAACGTTGCCCGCAGAACCTGCGGATATATCGGAACGCAGTATTGGAATCAGGGAAGAACGAGCGAGATACGCGATAGAGTTCTTCATCTCTGATATCCGATCTGCTCAATATCGATAAGCTTTAAAGATAAAATTCATAAAAAATATGCTTGCATAGACCGTCTTTTCTGTGCAAGCATATTCTTTGTGTATATTTGAGTAAGCGGCACTCTTATGCGCGGCAATCCCTTTTGTACTGAGAGGGTGTTTTTCCGAAATGCTTTTTGAAGCATCGACAGAAGGTGTTAAGCGATTCAAAGCCGGCATCGTATGCTATCTCGGTCAGGCTCTTGTCTGTGCTCTTTATCATTTTGGCAACGTATTCGCTACGCAGAGAGGAAAGATAGGTGCGGAAGGGCAGCTTCAGCTTATCGCAGAATAAATGCGCGATATAGGATTGGTTATAGCCGAATTCTCTTGCTAATACCGAGATCGTCAGCGGCTTCTGGAAGTTGTCGTTTATATAGGATATTATTTCGGGAGCGAGTTTTCGGGAATTGAGCTTCTTCGTCGGCTTCAGCTTCAGGACGTCCATTATCCCCGATAGTGCGATATAGCTCCATCCCATAAGCTCGAGAATATCCTTTGGAGCGGTCATTCTGCGGAAGGCGAGTATGGCGTTTTCCGAAAGACTGCCCGACTCAATAAGAGGGGATTCGGGCTCTCGCACTGTAAGATCGGCAAGATATCCCGTCATAAGTCCGGGATTGCATATTAAAGATATGCATTCGGTGTCCGCGGAGGGATATCCGTCGGCAATATATTCGTGTATCGTATTCGGGAAAATTATCAGCGTATCGCCGCCCCTTATGGTATAAAGCTCCTTTCCGAGCTTTATTTTCTGCATTCCGGAAAAGCAATGCGCTATCTCGAGCTTGCTGTGAAAGTGCGAGCTGAAGGAATGCGCGGACGTGTGATAGGAGGTATAAATCTCCCTGTCTGTATTCTCGAAATATGAACTCATGATCGATCACCTCCGATACGATTATAGCATATATATCGGTGAAAGTAAATACATTCCTTCCGAAAACAGCATATTTTGGTGAATATTTTGATGCAAAAGAACTTTTATATCGAATAAATAGATGATATAATAAAATAAAGATCCATAATACAGGAGGTAAGATCAATGGCAAAAATGGATAAATGGGCAAGAATAAATCACACACCCGTGTTACCGATAGGAGATAACAATTCCAAGATAACCGGATGCGCCGATCATATCGCGCTATCTCGCGAGGCGGCTGGAGAAGGAGCTGTTCTTCTGAAGAACGAGGGCGGATTTCTTCCCTTTGCAAAGGGAACCAGACTTGCCGTTTTCGGCAATGCACAGATAGATTACGTCAAGGGAGGCGGCGGAAGCGGCATCGTTCATTGCGAATACGTAAGAAATATATATGACGGACTTAAGGAGAAGGGCGGCAAGGTTGATCTTTTCGATAAGCTTTCGCTCTATTACAAGGAGAGAGTTTCCGCGCTTTACCGCGAGGGCGGCAGAAACGGTATGCTTCGTGAATCCGAGATACCCGAGGATCTTCTTGCCGAGGCGAGGGAATTTACCGACACCGCGGTTATAACGATATGCCGTTATTCAGCTGAGGGACAGGACCGTAAGAATGACGGACAGGATAAGTATTTCGTTCTGAGCGACGGAGAAAGAGCTATGGTGGATACCGTCTGTGCGACCTTTGAAAAGGTAGTAGTGCTTCTTAATACCGGTGCTATGATAGACACCTCCTGGTTCGCACATAACCCGAAGATCGCATCCGCACTTATGATATGGCAGGGCGGTATGGAGGGCGGTCTTGCCGCGGCGGACGTTCTCGTCGGTGACGTTAATCCCTCGGGTAAGCTTGTCGATACCTGCGCTCTATGCTTCGATGATTACCCCTCGTCCGAGGGCTTCCACGAATCGGTAGATTACGTTAAGTATACCGAGGATATATTTGTCGGTTACCGTTATTTTGAAACTATTCCCGGCAAGCGTGAGCGCGTTATATATCCCTTCGGCTTCGGTCTTTCTTATACGAGCTTCGAGATATCGGATGCCGTTGCCGTTCTTGTCGGTGAAAATATAGTAGTCAGCGCCAATGTTAAAAATACAGGCGAAAGAGCCGGCAAGGAGGTCGTTCAGGTTTACTGCTCGGCACCCTCGGGAAAAATAACCAAGCCCGCACTTGAGCTCAAGGCATTTGCAAAAACCAAGCTTCTTATGCCCGGCGAAAGCGAAAATCTGATATTGACCTTTGCTGTTTCCGATATGGCATCCTATGATGATATCGGTGACGTAAGAAAATCTTCATACGTGCTTGAGCGCGGTGAGTATAAGATATTCGTCGGAAATTCGGTAAGATCCCTTACCGAGCTTGAATATAAGTATACCTTATGCGAGGATAAAATAACCGAGCAGCTTACAGAGTACGGAGCACCCGAAAAGCTCGGAAAGCGACTTACGGCAAACGGAGAGTACGTAAGCGTTCCCGATAGAAAAATAGAGCGCAAGAGCTTTGAGTGCGGATATAAGTGCGAGGAAAAGCTTCCGGCTACCGAAAAGGAGCGTATGATGCTTATCGACGTTTACCGAGGCAGACTTTCGCTCGATGATTTCATATCTCAGCTTACAGATGAGGATATGATGCGCCTGCTTATAGGTAAGCCTAATACAGGTGTTGCAAACACCGACGGTATGGGAGGTCTTCGGAAGTACGGAATCCCCACGCCTATGACAGCGGACGGCCCTGCCGGTGTACGCATAAACCCCGGTACGGGTGTGAGAACGACCGCATTCCCCGTGGCAACCATGCTTGCCTGCACCTGGAATACCGACCTCGTCGAGAGAATAGGTAAGGCAGGTGCGCTCGAGATGAAGGAAAACAATCTTTCCATCTGGCTCACTCCCGCGCTTAATATTCACAGAAGCCCTCTTTGCGGAAGAAACTTCGAGTATTTCTCGGAGGATCCCTTCATTTCGGGAAAGATGGCGGCGGCAAAGGTAAGAGGAATCCAGTCCGAAGGCATCGCCGCAACGCTTAAGCATTTTGCCTGCAATAACAAGGAAACCAATCGTAAGGAATCCGATTCCATCGTTTCAGAGCGCGCTCTGCGCGAGATATATCTCAAGGGCTTTGAGATAGCTGTAAAGGAGTCGGAGCCGAAGCTTATCATGACTGCCTACAACGTAATAAACGGAACACGCGCGTCCGAGAATGCCGAGCTTATCACAGGTATTCTCCGCGGCGAGTGGGGCTTCCGCGGACTTATCACCACAGACTGGCATAACAACGCATATCCTCCTACCGAAAAGATCGCAGGAAATGATATACGCATGCCCTCAACACGCACAGCCGACAAGACTCTTGATGACGGAATATTCGAGGGTGTCAGCCGTGACAGGCTTGCCGTATGCGTAAAGCGCTTGCTTGAGCTTATTCTCTGGTTGGAATAAGGCAGAAGCAAGGCGAGTATGTAAGTATTCTGAAATCCGTAGCTTAAATACCGGGATGAAAATTGTATTTTCGGATTTTTCTGCGGAGATATATTAGATCTATGTTCAGAAAACCGCCTATTTTGCAAATAATAGTTTGCAAAATAGGCGGTTTTTATCAAATTTCTTTTATTTTGGTTTTTCAATTTGCGCGCAATAATTGCACTCTTGCATATCGAGAGCAATATGAAGAAAAACATTGAAAGGGCGGTTATATACGTTAAGATGAATACGGCATATGATGCTGAGGGGCTGATGTTATCCGGCATTGGGAAGATGCATTTATGGTATTATCGTTTGAAAAACGATTGATCCCCCAAATAGATTCCCGGAACTACCTGCGCGCCGTGCCGGATCCAGAATTTAATATTTGTTAACAAATATGATCAGATATAATTGTACAATACTCACAATATTTTTTTCAAAATCGCAATTCAATTGACAAAGCGCACAAAATCGTATATAATTGTGATACCATTAAAACAAATATTTTAAAGGATGGAAATGATTATGAAGAAGAAGCTGTTGCTCGTCATACTGACGGCGGCGATGCTCATTGCCGCACTTGGCATTGTTATTTACGCAGCATCAACTCCCGCCCCCGGAAGCAAGGGCGAGATAGAGGTCTGGCTTATAGCGGGTCAGTCAAATGCGGTCGGCTACGGAAAAGTTGCCGATTATCCACAGACCGATGCAAACGGTAACACGCGTAAGGGCTACACCAACCTTACCGCAGGATATTCCAATGTTCTCTTCTACGGAGAGGATGAGGGAACAGGAAATTACTCCAAGAACTTCCAGGCCACAAAATTCGGTCTTGGCCAATCAAGCACCACCTCGGGTGCAGAGATAGGAATAGCGACTGCAGTGGGCGATAGCGGAAATCACGCCATAATAAAGCTTGCATACGGCTCTTCCTATATATATCCCAATACTGCTGCAGATATATCGGTAAAGCAGGGAACCTGGACGCCCCCTTCCTACATTGACAAATACGGCATAGATACCAATGCCAGCAAGGTGGGCGATCTTTATCTAAGATTTGTCGCTACTGTTGCCGATAAGGTTGCAGAGCTTGAGGCGGAGGGTTATACTTCGGTTATACGCGGTATGTGGTATATGCAGGGAGAGGCAGAAACCTTCTCAGCGGACACCTCATCTGCATACTCCGAGCTTCTTACCTGCTTCATAAACGACGTAAGAGCGGATCTCTCGGCGGTTACAGACACAGACTGCTCCGAGATGCCCTTCGTTTTCGGAAGAATATACAATAACCCCGAACACGATCCCTCGAGAACCCCCTACATATCCACGGTTCAGGCTCAGCAGGATATAGTTGCTTCTACTGTGAGCAATGCTTTTGCCGTCAAGGTGGATGAGGATCTTCTCGATCCCGATACCGGCGTGCATACTCTTCCAAGTCAGCAGGACTATTGGCATTATAATGCCTTCAGCCAGCAGATGATAGGCGAGGCATTCGTAAGAAAGGTTCAGTCGGTGAGCGGAGTCAATACTCAATACGGTTATATCCCTGCCAACAAGGCATCTGCCTCCTCATATCCCTTTGCTCTCTTTAAGAAAGCTGCTGACGGATATGATTTTGTTGACGGATATGCTTCATATGCATCGGCTATGACTAAGGCAATCGACCTGACGAATGCATCCACAGGCACAGAGGATGAGATAGTTATACTTCAGCGCGCAAATAACAAATCCGGCTACCCTACAGGTCTTTCCTGGATAGGTGGAACTATTACAATTGACCTTGGCGGTTATACCATAGATGCCAACACGAGCATGGGTAACACCGCGCAGAAGGACGTCTTCGATGAAAACGGAAATCCTAAGAAGGCGGTTATAAACTTCAAAAACGGTAAGCTTCTCATGCGCGACTACGGCATTATTTTCGCCGCAAAGGCGTCCGGCACCGCTGCCTTCACCAAGAATAAGGTCATGGAGTTCAATTACGATAACGTATATTTCGGCTTCTCGACCGATAAGACCAATTACGATAATTCCGATAAGCATGTCGACATACTTGCAAGCGAAAGAAGTGCATTCGATACCGCGGATATAATCTACAATATCAACGCGGTAAATTGTACCTTCGACTTTGTTTCAAACAATGCGAAGGCAACCGCAACTCTCGGCAGACTTGCAAAGTCCTCGGGAGATACCGATAATTCGGATTATAACGTAACCTTCAAGGGCTGTACTTTCCTTGCGCAGAATACTGCAAATGTAGGATTTAGCAAGATGGGCGCAAGCGACAGCGTTACCTACCTGAAGGATGAAAAAGGAAGCTACGGAAAGGTTACGTTTACTGCAAAGCCTGCATCGACTCCCACGATGGCAGGACTCGACGGCTCATATGAAACCTCGGTTGCTTATAAGCTTGTCAGTGAGGCCGAGGGCGCTTATACCTATGAGCTGGTAGCTTCAGGCAGTGTTCCGACACAGTATGCAGCCATAACAGGCAAATATACCGATGATACCCTTTACCCTTACGCACTTTTCAAAAAGGAGAAAACAGAGGCTAATTACACCTTCGTTGCCGGATATTCCGATTGGAAGACGGTTATCAACGCGGCAGATGATTATATCCTCGGAGCTAACGGCGCTACGTATCAAGACGAGGCTATCGTTCTTTTAAGACGCGATACATCATTCAGCTCGCTTTATACCGGCAGCAGCATAGGCGGAAGGCTCGTTATCGACCTGGGCGGTTATACCCTCACATACAATACCAGTCTTATGAATACAGAGCTTCGGGACTTCGGTACGGGCGTAGGAGGAAGCACCTATATTGATATTAAGAACGGTGAGCTTCTCTGTAATACCAAGTACGGTATGTTCTACAATAAGATAGTTCCTGCCAGCTATACCGTAGAGAGAAAATACGTATTCACCTTCACAGACGTGAGAATAGGTTATGCGGCAGGCGGAACGGCTCCCAGTCTTCTTGTTCACCCCTACGTAACCTCTGACGTAACCTCTTCTATGCCTAATTTCACCTATGAGTTCACCTATAATAACTGTGTTATTGATATGACGGGTGCTCCGAGCGGCGCATGTATTGCAAAGCTCACCACGGTTACAAACACAAACGATATCTATAATAAATATGACGATCATATGACGTTTGTGGGAGGAAGACTGATAGGTGTAGGCGGCAATAACTCCGCATTTATTCTTGGAGCGGAGGACAGTGTTGTCTTCCGTATGGATGAGAACGGCAAATATACCGATATCGCTCTTTCCGGCGGTACTCAGTTTCCCTCATCACTTACTTTCGATGGAATAGATGCGGACGGTAAGAGCATTCTTCTCTCCTGCTCGAATCCCACCAAGGAGGGCGTATATGAGGTATATCCTCTCCTTGAGTCTATAAAGACCTCTTACGGATATGCTCCCAAGATCTATGAGGATGCGGTAAAATATCCCTTCTTCGTATTCGGAAAGAGGGACGGAGCATACGTATTTGATTCTGCAAAGGTAAGCTATGGCGAGGCTATGACACGCGCGATAGAGTTGACTAATGTAGCAAGCGGTACTACCGATGACGTAGTCGTTCTGCTCCGCAGCAATCACGATACGAAAACCTATCCCAATGCCGTTTCTGACATCGGTGGCACAGTAAATCTCGATCTCGGCGGCTTCACTCTTACGGCAAGAACCAGCATGGGAAATACCGGAACCGATGATTGCGGAAGTAATCCTAAGGCTACCGTAAATATCAGCAACGGTAAGCTGCTTATGGGCGGCTTTGGAATAGTATTTACAGCAGCCGGTAGTGACGGTTATGCTACAAGCAAGCCCGAAAAGACTCTTGAATACAATCTTAACGGAGTTCACATAGGATATGCATCGGGAGCAAGCACGGCGGCGCTCCTCCTGAATGACAGATCATCTAATACCACAGGTAAGAATGCATACTTCAATATGAATCTTATTGATTGCACCATCGATATGGTAACCAATGCTCCTGCAAACTCATATCTTGCATATCTTACTACCTCCAATCATGCCGACGTCGCAGCAAACGATTATACACTTACGATGAAGGGCTGCACGATCATTGCCGATTCGGCGAACGATTTCAAGGTAACGATGAGTTCGGAGGGTGACAAGTTCCTTCTTCTCAAGGACAATGACGGAAATTATCCTACGATCAAAATAAAGAGCGGTGTTTCGGCGTCAGGTATTTCCTTCCTTGATGACGAAGGAAATGCACTCGCCTGCAAGCAGACGGGAACCGACGGTAATTATACCGTTTATTCTCTCAGTGCAATAGGCTCACTAGCCACTGCATACGGCGATATTCCTGCCTCGTATGCATCCTCCGTATCCTATCCCTTCGTTATATTCTGTAAGCGAGCATCGGGATATGAGTTTGAAGGAGGATATGAAAGCTACAAATCGGCGATCACCCGGGCGATACAGCTTACTCACGGAACGACAGGAACCGAGAGTGATATTGTCGTTTTCCTTCGTACCGATTTCAAGGAATCCAGCTATCCCACAGGAACCTCACGTATTTCGGGAACAGTAACCGTTGACCTCGGCGGACATACTCTTACCGCAGAGACGAGCTGCGGAAACACCGGTGTACAGGATGCTCTTGATGCAAGCGGCAACGCAAATGACGGCAATTGGATATATAAGAACGGCAGACTTCTTATGAAGAGCTGGGGTATAATATTCAACCAGTCGAGTGCCGCACTTACAAAAGAAAAGACGATGAATTATACGCTTGAGGATCTTTATATCGGATTTGCCCCGAATGCCACAAGCGCGGCAAGCGATGCCGGATTCGATCTTCTTATCAGCGACAGAACGCACAGCGGAAGCGTTGATATCATATACAATATGAACATTATCAACTGCACGCTTGATCTTTCCACCTATGCTAAGCCCGAGGCAAAGCTCGGTCGCCTTTATGGTTCAAGCGATGCTTCCCATGCTGATTACAAAATTGTTTTCGAGGGCTGCGAGTTTATCATAGACAGCTTTGCTGATATGGCAACTCCCGCCAGCGCATCCGGTGACAGTGTGACCTTTAAAAAGGATGCAAACGGTGAGTATTCAACCATTCTTTCCGCGGAAGATATCAGCGGTGTTACTCTGATCTCGTCTGTAAATACTCCTCTTATCGTAACCGGGGCGGGCGTGAGGGATGGTCTTACGTTATTCGCTCTTGTTGATGCAGCGGCTGTAACTACCGTCTATGATGATATCCCTATTGAATATGCATCGGCAACTATATATCCCTTCGTTGTTTTCTACAAGGACGGTAACGGAGAATATAAATTCGATAAGGGATATAATAATTATAAGTCGGCAATGGAAAGGGCTATTGCTCTGACTAAGGCAAACGGCACCGCCACAACAGATGAGGCTGTAATACTTCTCAGAGCCGATTTCTACAACACCGGATTCCCCACGGGTATCTCCAATATAGGAGCTACCGTTACCCTTGATCTCAACGGTTATACTCTTATCGCCGCAGAGAGCCTTGGAAATACCGGCGCGGCAGATTGCCTTGCCTCAGGTGCTACCTCCGCAAAGGACGGTACTATAAATATTAAGAACGGCAGGCTTCTTGCCAAGGTTCACGGATTTATTTATGCGGCTCAGAGCGGCAATCTCACTTACCCCAAAACACTTTATATCAATTTCGAAAATGTTTACGTAGGATATGCTCCGTCCTCAAGCGCAACGGCTATGCTCATAGCAAGGTCGCAAACATCCAAGAGCGGTGCAGACTCTATATTTAAGATGTCCTTCAGGAATTGTACGGTCGATATGGCAACCAATCATACGGCGGGTGCACTTCTTATGAGACCTAATTCTTCCGGCGCTGATGATAAGAACATATTTAATGTTGAGTTTATCGGATGCACCTTCATCATAGATGAGACTACCGATCTTGACGTACCTGTAGCGGAGAACGGAAGAGATACCGTTATTTTCAAGAAGGGTGATAACGGATATTATGCGATTCTTAAAGCGGCAAACGGTATTTCCCTCGGAACGACCGGATTCGCCACGCCGAATGGCGATTACAGATTCTATCAGAGCGGCAAGGATGGTGATTACACCGTTTATCAGCTTGCAAGTGCGGCTCTCGCTGAATTTGTACCCAAGTCAAGCATAACCCTCGGCTCGGAGCTTGTGTTCAATATCTATATACCCAAGAACGCAAATCTCACGGCACTCACTCTCGACGGCGTATCGCTCGACTTCGGTACACTTACCGAAAAGGACGGATACTATCTTGTGACCGTCAAGCTCGGTGCAAGCGAGGCGGCAAGAGATATAACTCTTGTAACAGGCTTCAATGTGGATGGAACTAATATGAAGGGCACGTTCGTATTCTCGATCCCGAGATATGCGGAGAAGGTCCTTTCCGACAGCACGATAAGCGCTGTGGAAAAGACTCTTGTAAAGGACGTTCTCTCTTACATCAGAGCGGCATACGCATACTTCGGTACTGCCGATGCTGTGGCAATGGCGAAGATCGATGCACTCCTTGGCGAGAATTACGATGAAAGCAGTGCTCCCGTGATGAACGGCGACGCAGAAAAGCCCACTCTCGGCATCACGGCTGTTACCTATAACCTCACCGCAAAGCCCGGACTCAGGTTCTATCTTGCAGAAGGATTTAAGGCATCCGATTTCGCATTCTCGATAAACGGCAGTGCAGTAGCGGCAGAGGAAGGAAGCGATGCTAACGGTAAGTACGTTGAGGTCAAGCTCTATGCATACGAGCTTGCCGAAACGGTTGACTACACCGTAAACGGTGAGAGCGATTCCTGCCACATCAGGTGCTATTACGAATGGGCAAATACCGAGAATAACGATAACCTCGTAAATCTTGTTCTGCGCTTCGCAAAATATTGCGAGAGTGCAGCCGATTACAGACAAACTGTAATCGGAGTTGAAAATTGAAGGCTGACAATGGAAAATGAAAGGAGAAAACAGGATGAAAAAATACGTTGATCCCGAAATTGAGATTGTAAAGCTTTCGGCAGAGGATATCATAACCTCCTCGCCCGGAACCGAAACCACACCCAAAGAAGAAAACGACGGTATCTGGGATTTTAACATTAACACCCCGTAATTAACCACGGCAAAAAGCCGAGCTTAAGGTTTGATAGCTTTAAGCTCGGCTTTATAATTTTTGCGGTGCCCTTGCAGCACCTCGGTTTTGTTATTTCCTTCTGTATTGCCTCGGAGTTAGCCCTGTAAGCTTTTTAAAGGCTCTTTCAAACGTTAATTCGCAGTTGAAGCCGCATTCAAGGGCAACCATATAAATGCTCATACTGTTATGGCGAAGAATGTGCTTGGCATAGCTCACCCTTAAGGTGTTTCGCAGATCCATAAAGGTCATATGAAATTGCTCCCGTAGGCGGTGAGATATATGGCTTTTGCTGTATCCTATTTCCTTAGCACAATCCTCAACTCCTATGTCACTGCGGAAATTAATTCGCAGATAATTAACTGTTTTTGTAACGGGATCGGAGGAAACTATTTTGTCATCCTTGGATTGTGCCGATGGATTTGATGACCTTTTGCGCAAATATTCCGAAAACGCCGTGTATATCAATGCTTTCGAATCGAGTGTCCTTTCAAAATCCGGCTTAACGAGCTGCTCACCGGTATCAAACATTTTTAACTCTATAAGCGTCTTTAACGCAGGTGAGGGCTTGAATACAAGGTGCTTGTATCCAAGGAAAGCACTTTCGTGGTAAACTATATCCGACATAAGATCCTCGGAAAATAAAACCATCCAATATTTGACCGTTTTATTTTCCGGGGTATAAAATCCGTGCTGCTGATAGGGGAGAATGGCAACAACGTCTCCCGCCCTTGCTACTTCCTCGATTTTGTCGTGCTTTACGGTCAACTCTCCCTCTATAACGTATATCAGCTCAGCAAACTGATGTATATGCACGGCAAGCAAAAATCTTTTGTTCTGCAGGGTAGCGCGAACGCGATTTTCTGTGCTGAAGTTGGACGGTTGTATCTCGGGCATATGTTTACTTCTCCTTTGATATAGCAGTATCTGATGATTATTGTACACTTTTTGACGTAAAAAGTCAATGCTTTGTGTTATTATTAAGGTGAATAAATTTAAAAGGAGGAAATCAAACTATGAAAAAGCATTCTTCACTCTTCAAGATGCTGGTGCTGGCGGTTATGCTTTGCGTGCTTTCTGCAACGGGAATTATAGCTATAACAGCATTAGCTGACGAAGGAACAAATGAAATGATTGAAATTAAAGCTGCTTTTGACAAGAGCTATCTTGTTGAGGGCACCAAGGAATGGACCGATAATCACGTCGGTAAATTTCAGTACACCGTATATTACGATACGGCAAAGGGAGATACCGTTGCCGGCTACAAGGGTACACCCGTAGTTATTTACACTGTAAATCACCCGAACGTAGTGAAAGCGGGTACCGATTCCAACGTAGATATCATCAAATCGATGCTTGATCGCGGATACGTGGTTATCGTAGCCGATTATCTCAACACCGAGTCGGATAGCGAAACGCTTGCGCGCTCCTCGCAGGAGTTCAGGAAGTACGTTATACTCGGTGACGTTATGAGCTTCAGCGGCTATGCGGGAGGCAAGGAGGCTAACGAGTGCTTCGTATGCCCCGCGGGCTGTAACGTGCTTATTAACGGTGTTTTCTGGGAGATCGATAAGCATTCTACCGAGGGCACGCTTGAGAAGATAGTAAATGCCTGGAATACCGACCTTAAGTCCTACAAGCCAAACAGTGCAGTCAAGTGGGCAACGGGAAATACTCCCGATACAAGAAAGAAGGTAACCGATGACGCTGTGTGGTACAGCGATTCGGAATGTAAGGTAGAGGACAGCGAAAACGGACTTTATACGAAGCTTAAATATACAGTAGCTGAGGATATCTACGATTGCGTAGATCCCGACGGAAGCTTCATCGATATGAACCTTTACATACATATCGTATATCCGACCAATCCCGAAAAGCCCGTCCCCGTTATGTCGCTTGCAAATTCATCGAACTATCCCACAACCGCAACCACAAGCGCGGATGTTCGCCCTCATTCCAATCACTTCCTTTATGAGGGCTATGCCAACGCAGTATTTGATTATCTGTGGGTTCCTATGGCGACAAACTCAAGCTTCGGCTACTATGACGGAAGCGCACCCGGTATAACGGGCGACCATATGAACTACGGAGTTCATATGTATAACGATAAGCTCGTTAATACCGCTGCAATGCGTTACCTTCGTAATTTCTCCGAGAATGAGGCTGACGTCAGCTTTGACCTTGACGCCTTTGGCGTTTACGGAAATTCAAAGGGCGGTTGGTTCTCATTCCTCGGTGAAGAGATCGTTCAGTCCGAGCTTGCCAAGGGCAGCTACGGTAGTGTAGAGGAGCGCGAGGAAGCCATAAATGCTATACTTTCGACCTTAGGCTTTGACAGATATTACGACGGTCACTACGGTGAGACCCGTTATCAGGTAGGTCATCTTACCGATATGACTGACCCCGTGTCAGGATTTACTATCCGCGCGGCAGAGCGTCAGCCTTGGCTTACCTATGTGAGCGGTGATTCTGTCGGAAAGGAAATTCTTTCGGGCGCTCAGTTTACCTATGCGGCAAACGGTGCACAGGAGGAGGATATTACCGCAAATCACAGCCCGATGTTCATCACGGGCAATATGCAGGATACTTACAACGCGGCATACGGATATTCGCTCAGCATTTACAATATCTGCCGCGAGCTTGATATTCCTCTTTTACAGTTTGAGCTTCCTATAGGTCATACTCTCGTTTCCGGTATGGATATGAACTATAACACGGATGCTTATAAGGCATTCATCAGATATCTCGGCTATTTCCTTAAGGACGAGGCTATCGGCGTGGCTTATACCTCACCTATGGACAACGCGGGAAATACCGACCTTAACACAAAGATCAAAATAGCCTTCACGGGTGTTGCTACACGCTCTGAGGTTGAGAGGATCACCGTAACCCTCGGCGGCAACGCGGTAGAGGGAATCTGGGATTCCTCCTTTGGCGGTGTTATATGGGAATTTACTCCCACCGAGCTTCTTTCGGGAGACTCGCTTTATACCGTTAATATTCCCGCTGATTTCTCGGGTGAGAACGGTGTAGATATGGGCGAGGCATTCTCCGTGAGCTTCATCACAAAACCCGATAAGGTTAGTGAGATTTCGGCTAACGGCGGATATTACACCTTTACAGCCCCCTCCGAGATAACCTTTGGAAACGGCTACGCATTCCGCTTTGCGGTTGCAAACGATGCGGCTAACGTAGCGGAGCTTTATGCTGTGGAAAGCACTGCCGCCGTAAGCGGTGAGCTTCTCGGCTCTGTAAATCTTCGCGGCAGAGGCACGTATGAAATCGATATTTCCGACTACATTGCAAAAAACAAGGGAAGTGAGGTAACCCTTCTTCTCAAGGCTAAGAATGCCGAAAGCACAAAGAACGTGCTTTCGAGCGATGACGGAAAGCTCATACTTACCGACTCAAACGCTACGAGGAAAAATGCTATCTTCGCTGAGGATACCGTTGACGGTAAGGCGGCAGTATCCGTAACCGTTACGGGTAAGTCAATTAAGCCCTCCGCTTCGAATCCTCTTTCGGTATGGTACGATAACCCTACTCAAATTCTTACCTATAAGAATTTTATGGGCGGAATAAAAACCTCGGTAGAGAACTACGGCAGACGGTTTACGGTAGGCTTTGATATATACGATACAGTGGATCGCAGACTTACCGTTTATCTCAACGGAATGACGAAAAAGGATGTTTACGGTACTATAGACTATAACGGTTTGAGATTTAACGTAGCTACCAAGGCAAACGAATGGGTACACGTTGAATTCACATATGAGGTTTACGAGCCCGATTACGGCGTCCTCTCCGACGGAGTTACAAAGACGATGACACTCGCTCTCACTCCCACGGGAGATTCCGCCAAGAAGATGTACATAAGAGATCTTCTCGTAACAGAGGAGCTTACCGCAATTGATATATCCTCTGCGGGTCTTGCTATGACCGATGACGGAAGCGGCTTCGAATATAAGGAAGCGGTGTCAAATAAGCCCATAGCGCTTTATAACGGTGCAACCAAGGTTGGCGAATATGCTACCCTCAAGGAAGCCTTTGCGAAATTCGTATCTGGATATACCTTGAAGCTTCAGGCAAATTACACGCTTGACGATACGGGCGTATACAGCGGTATCGGCGGTTTTGCTAAGGTAAATATTGACCTTAACGGCTACACTATCACCTCCGCAAACAAAACGGGCGCTCTTATCTATGATAAATCGGCAAGCACCGCGGCAACCGAGATAAACATTTCGGGAGGTAAGATCAAGCTCGGAAGAACGGCTATCGTGTCCTTTGCCGATGCTACTGCTGAGAACAAGAGCTTCGATATCAATCTTCACGGTGTAAATATAAGCTTCGGTGAAAATTCATTCACTACCGAGCTTGTATGCGCATCTGCTATCAAGGCGGGCTCATCCGTGAATGCGGATATAGACCTCACCGATTGCGTAATAGATCTCAACGATGCTATGCACGCAAAATACGGCTCGGTAATATTCCCCGCGCCCGCTTCGGATTCTCTTAAGCTCAGCTACGGTGTAAAGGGCGGCGAGATAAGGCTTTCATCTCAGAGACGTGTGGAAATTCTTAATAACGCTACCGTAGTAGACTTCATAAGCACGAACGGTGAATATACCGCTCTTATGATTCCCGAGTCGATTACCTCGGGTGTTAAGGGCTCTTACCGTATAGACAACGGCTATGCAAGCTACGTTAAGGTAAGTGACGGTGAAGATAACATTTCCACCTATAAGCTTTCTCTTACCGAAGGATCAACGCTTTACGGAGTAATAGAGGAGGCATACCGTGACGCGCAGGCATATCCCTTCATCCTCTTCTCGGACGGTGTAATGGTTGGCGCGCACACGACCCTTAAGGATGCGGTATCTGCGGCTAACAAGCTTCAGGCTGATATAACGAGGATAGATTCTCAGGTTGAGATACTTATGACAAGAGATTTTACCAACCCCTCGAATACTATATTCGGCTCGTCGGTTGGCACGATACTCATAGACCTTGGCGAACACAAGCTTACAAGAGCATCAAATATTCTCTTTATGCTTGAGCTTAACGCAGGCGCAAACTATGATTATCCTACGAATATTAAGGTAAGAAACGGAAGTCTCCTTGTAAAGGGCGGCTCGCTCGGAGCAATACACAATATGCTAAAAACCGAGGAAAAGAAGATATTTAACCTTGATTTTGAGGATATCACCTTCGGCTTTACTGCGGACAGCACTATGTCAACGGCAAACGGCACGTTTATGACCGTATGGCAAAATGCGTCCACCAATGGCAATACGCCCTCCGAAACCAACATCACCTGCACGGATTGCGTATTTGACCTTGATGCAAATGCCCCCACAGCGGGAGGCACACCCTTCTCGTTCGGTACCGTCCCCGCGGTAGTCAACTTCAGACTTGTCGGCGGTGAGATCCGTTCGTGCGGTGCGTATTCACAGCTCTTCACCGTGGATTCCCTTGATACCGCTACCGTAGCCGAGAATGAGGCGGGAAGCCTTACGTCTCTTAAGGTGAAAGCGGGCGGCTCGGTGCTTACAGACAGCTATAAGACCGATTTCGGTGAATACAAGAACTTCACTCTGAAGAGCGAGAATGTTGACGGCTATGACGTTTACGAGCTTACCGAAAACAAGAACGTTACCGATTACGGTGTAATTACAGGCGGATATACCGATGCCGAGGCTTATCCCTTTGCCGTATTTATGGACGGTGAGTTCAAGCGCGGATACGCAAATTGGAGCGGTGCATTAGGCGGTGCAAGAGGCTTGATAAATACCGCTGCAGCGAAAAACAAGACTGTAACGGTGCTTCTCAGGAGAAATTATTCGCTTACCAAGGCAGGCGGCGATACGGGCTGTAACTTTAACGGAGCATACGGAAAGATCGTTCTTGATCTTGGAAACTTCACTATCACAAATGTCGATACTACGTTTATTGATGTAAACTACGTATACAACGCAAATACCCCCGCAAAATTCACCTCCACCTTGGAGATCATAAACGGTACTCTCAGAAATGAAAGAAGCAGTGGTAATCTTTTCGCCTTCGGTCACAGTGGAAATACCGAGGCTGATGATACGAAGCGCCTTGATTTCATATTCAAGGGCGTTACCTTTGAGCTTGCAAACGGTGCTACTACCGTAGTTAAGGAATACTATGACAAGACAGGTGACGGACTTGATCTTCATTACACATTTGAGGATTGCACGTTTGACCTTACAAACGCCCCCTCTAATGCGGTTGTACTCAATATGCTTGAAAACAAGCAGAAGACCGTTTCGACCGTTGTTATCAAGGGTGGAAAAATGAAGGGTAATACCATTATCTCAAATATGCTTATGAAGTATTCTGCTTGCGATAATGTGATCCTTGAGCGCGGTGCAAACGGTGAATACATAATATTCGAGGGCGCTACCACAGCCGTTGATTATGCACACTGCACGGATGCATTCCCAACGGCAGAGGGTAATAAGTATTTTGTTGAGATATCCGATGATGGAGTTACCTCAACGTATAAGCTTGAGAGTGTTGCGTTCGGCTCATACGGAGCGCTTACCGTAAACGCAAGCAACGCAAAATATCTTTCGGCTTACGATTATCCCTTCTTCGTATTCTATAACGGAAGCTTTAAGAGTGCCGAAAAATCATTCAAGGCAGCGGTAGGTACAGCCAGTGGATGTATCGATACGGCTGCCGAGGCAAGCGTAAGGAATACCGTAGAGATAGTGATGCGCCGCGATTACGGTGCTAAGGCGGGTATCGATAACGGTAATAACCATTTATTCGCAAGAGGCACGATTATAGTAGACCTTCAGGGTAATATTCTCAGTGCGGTCGACACTACAATTATAAATATAAACCTCAACAACTCAACCACCACCGCTCTCGGATTTTCCTCCGAGCTTCTCTTCAAAAACGGAGAGATAAGAAACGACAGAGAGACAGGACCTATGATAGCTCTAGGTCACAACAGTATGGTTCCCGATGGAGCGGAGAAGAAGCTGCTCAAATTCAGCTTTGACGGTGTGAAGCTCTCCTCAATAGCAAAATCCATAATTCAGGACTGGGGACACGATGATAAGACCAGCTCGGGTCTTGCAATTGAGGTTCTGGCAAGCAACTGCGTATTTGACTTTACCGATTCCGCGAGTGGACTCACATTATTCCACTTCGGTACGAATAAGGTGAACGTAAACACCACCATTGAGATAAACGGTGGACAGATAATAGCAAGCAATATCAACGATTATAAGCTCTACACTATCGGAAGTGACGATACTGCAGAGGTTGGACAGGGCAATGACGGAAATTATATCACTCTTATTCAGCCCATCTCCGCTCCCACCCCCGAGATACTCTTTACTAATTCGAACGGTGTTGTTCTTTCCTTCGGTAAGGATAAGACAGAGGGCACAAATACCGTGTATCTGCTCGGTGAGCCCATAAAGACCGAGTACGGTGATATACCGTTTGCTTATCAGTCAACAGAGGATTATCCCTTCGCTGTATTCTTAAACGGTAAGTTTGTCGGCGCGTATGCCCTTTGGAGTGGTAAAGACACAGCCGGCGCGCTTCCCAAGGCAAGAGATGCAGGCTCGGTAATACTGTTGAGACGCAACTTTACATATTCCGGTGATTATTTCAACAACCTCAGCTATTTGAATACAGGTATTGTTATCGATCTTAACGGCTTCACCTTCACCGTAGTTCATCAGCCTATGCTCAACGCTGTGAAGAAAACTGCGAACAATACGAGCATCACTGTAAAGAACGGTAGCATTGCTCTTAGCGGCAACAAGCCCGTTATAGATATAAACGCCTCATCCAAAGGCGCAGGTAAATTTGATTTTATCTTTGACAATGTAACCATCAAGCTGCTTTCAAGCGCGGGCACGCTCAGAATTTTAAGCAATACTACCTTTGGAACAGATTTGCCGGCTACTGCAATTCCTTTCAATATCACGCTTAACGATTGTGAAATAGATATCAGCGCAGCGAAAAATAACGTTACCCTCTTCAATATGTCGGGTGAGCTCGCTAAGATCACAGCCGTTATGAGGGGCGGTAAGATCATCGGCTCCGCCGCATCCTTCACACTCGCTAATACAGACGGTGCTAATGCAGACTCCTCGCTCACCTTCACAAAGCCCGAGGGCGGTAATTACACTACCCTTGAGATACCCTCCGCATCCTCGCTCAACGTGAGCGCGGCAAACGGCGGCGAGCTTGTATTCGTCAAGATAAGCGATAACGGCACTACAGCAACCTACAGACTCACACCCAAGGCAGTCGTTGAGCAGAGCTTCGTTCCCAAGGCGAGCATCACTCTCGGCTCGGAGCTTGTGTTCAATATCTATATACCCAAGAACGCAAATCTCACGGCACTCACTCTCGACGGTGCGGCAGTAGATATCGGTACTCTTATCGAAAAGGATGGTTATCATCTTGTGGTCGTCGATCTTGGTGCAAAAGAAGCGGCAAGAGATATTATCCTCGTAGTCACTTTAATAACAGACGGTCAGGCTATGAGAGGAACCTTCACATTCTCTATCCCGAAGTACGCAGAGAAGGTTCTTGCAGACAGTACCGCCTCTGCTACCGAAAAGACTCTTGTAAAGGACGTTCTTTCCTACGTTAAGGCTGCATACGCATACTTCGGTACTGCCGATGCAGAGGCAATGGCAAAGATCGATGAACTTCTTGGCGAGAATTACGATGAAAGCAGTGCTCCCGTGATGAACGGCAACGCAGAAAAGCCCACTCTCGGCATCACGGCTGTTACCTATAACCTCACCGCAAAGCCAGGACTCAGATTCTATCTTGCAGAAGGATTTAAGGCATCCGACTTCGCATTCTCGATAAACGGCAGTGCAGTAGCGGCAGAGGAAGGAAGCGATGCTAACGGTAAGTACGTTGAAGTCAAGCTCTATGCATACGAGCTTGCCGAAACGGTTGACTACACCGTAAACGGTGAAAGCGACTCCTGCCATATCAGGTGCTACTACGAATGGGCAAAGACCGAGAATAACGATAACCTCGTAAAGCTTGTTCTGCGCTTCGCAAAGTATTGCGAGAGTGCAGCCGATTACAGACGTGCTGTAATCGGAGTTGAAAATTGAAGGCTGACAATGGAAAATGAAAGGAGAAAACAGGATGAAAAAATACGTTGATCCCGAAATTGAGATTGTAAAGCTTTCGGCAGAGGATATCATAACCTCCTCGCCCGGAACCGAAACCACACCCAAAGAAGAAAACGACGGTATATGGGACCTTGATTTATAAGAAAACCAATTCGGCAAGATCCGTTGCTTTGCGGATGAGATCACTTGATGATTAAATTAGCAGAAAGCTGCGGAACATAAGTTAAAACAAGCAAAAACCTTCCGTTTTGCAAACGATGATTTGCAAAACGGAAGGTTTTTTAAATATTTTTGACTTCAGCTTTATGGCAAGCATGCAATACTGCTGCTTTGCATGCCAAGAGCAGTATGAAAGAAAAGACTGTAAGAGCGGTTACGTAGGTTAAAATGAATAGGGGGTACGGTGCAGAGACGCTCAGCTTATCGAGTATCGGGAAGATGGATTCGTGATAAGGGCTTATATAAAACATATTGAATACTTCGGATATTCCGATGGAATCAAGCATATTCTGAATGACCACGTTCAGAATAACGGCGATCGATACCGAGGAAAGAAAGAGCGGAAAAGCCAAAAGAAGCTGACCTTTCGGGGTTATGGTATCATCATTTGCAAAGCGATTTACGTTGAAATAGATGCCCAATATTACCTGAGAGCCGTGCCAGACCATAGTCTGTATATTTACACCGAGCGTTTCGGTAAAAGCGCTTCCGGGATATACGCATACAGCCAGACCTCCGAGAAGGATATAGCTGCCGTAAAATGCGACGAAGCTCTCGCGTAGCCGTCCATTCGGTAAAAATGCGATAAAAGGCAACACGTATAGGGGCATAGAGCAGAGCTGGAAGGGGAATGAACCCCAGGCATATTGCCATATAAACTCATCTCCTTGGAGACTTACCGAGTAAATTATTTGCTTATATGTTTCGAAGAAAAGGAGTATCAACCAAAAGATAAGTGCTGTTTTTCGCTCGCGCCGCTCGGTATCATTGGGTGCTCTTTTGCATAGCTTTGCCGTTGTAAACGCGATGATTGCGGCAAAGGTCAGATGAAAAAGACCGAATGTCTTAGGCGCTTTTATCTCATAGGCAAGCAGTCGATAAATTTTTTTCACGGTGTTCTCCTTTCGCGACATTTTGATAACTACAAGTTATTTTATACCAACCGAAAGAAAAAAGCAATATGAAACACTAAAATTAAAATTCTATTAACAAATAACGGTGATTTTGATCAATACATTCTTGCTGCTTCCTGAAAATTCCGGTTTTGGTCACGGAAAGCACCGAGGCGATTGACTTACCCCTTCCCGTGTGGTATAATTAAATAACGAGCAACGGTGCAATTTTTTATTTACTTTGAAAAAATATGTCAGATTATGAAAATTTCTGCGGCATATATTTATGAGCGGACTTGATATATAAAAGGACGGTCTGCGCAAATCAGAGAGGGATTTATTCCTTCACCCAAGAAAAAAAGGAGTGGCATATGCAAGCAGTTGACAAGAAGAAAGTACCGCTTTCGGATGAGTCGATCATCAAAATGTACTTTGACCGTGATGAAAAGGCAATATCCGAGACCGACAGTAAGTACGGTAGGTATCTCAAAACGATAGGATATAATATTCTTCACGACACGTGGGATTCCGAGGAGTGTGCAAACGACACCTACTACTCCACCTGGAATAGGATACCGCCGGAAAAGCCGTCGATATTTCAGGCATTTCTCTCGAAAATAATGAGGGATATTTCAATCAGTAAATACAGGAAAAAAAGTGCATCCCGCAGAGTTCCATCGGAGCTTATAGTTTCTCTTGAGGAGCTGGGCGACTGTATTGTTGCCGATGCATCGGTCGAGGAGGACTATGCTATAAAGCAGATAACCGAGGTTCTCAATAGCTTTCTTGCCGAGATAGGCAAGCGCGAGCGATTTGTATTCATATCGCGATACTATTATTGCGACAGAGTCAAGTATATTGCCGAAATGCTCGGCGTCAGCGAGAAAACGGTTTATCGCGATCTTGAGAGACTTCGCGGAAGGCTTCGCGGAAAACTAAGTAAGGAGGGAATTGAGGTATGATGAAGCGCAGCGAAAGAATAAGCCTCGATTCTATATCGGGCATAGACGAAAAATATATAAATGAAGCAACCGAAGAGAGGATAAAATACATAATGTTACTGAAAAAACGCGGATTTTTTTATTACCATAAGGGAATTACGGCTATTGCGGCGTGCTTTGCGCTACTGATAACATCAGTATTTGCGGTGATAATGTTTGCAGGCAAAAAGGAGGTACCCGTGTATACGGGAATGACGGTTGCCTCTATTCCATCGGATACAGCCGAGATGCCCGAATCGCTCAATGCAACCCTCACTGCAAGCACCGTAAACAGCAATGTCAAATTCGTATATAAGCCGGTTGTTATAAATGCGGAGAAGTCGCTTAATGCAGCAATCAAGGAGAGATACGGATTCACCGAGGGCGTCGTATACGATTATTATGCAAAGCCGGGTGAGGAAATTCTCATAACCGTTCATATTGATAACCCGGATAACTTTGAAATACTTTCCTTCACTCTGAACGGAGAGAAGTATTCCTCTTATATGTTCGAGGAGGGCTCTGATATGGAGCATATTGTCCTCCGCACCAACGTTGGCACCGCACAAAACATAGTGTCCTATACGATAGATGCCATAAAGTACGTGGATGGCAAGGATATAAAGGACGTTAAGATGGAAGGCGAGCAGACGGTCAACGTAGCAGTCGGCACTACCCGTACTCCTAAAGGAGTGGTGAATATAAAATCTTACAGCTACAATTCAATCGTGCTTAATGCACAGGTCGAGGACGTCGCGGGGCTCATAGAGAAATCGGGCGGAAGCGCATACGTCATAGTCTATGACCGTAAGAATGGAATAGTCGCAGATAAGAAGATATCCGTAGGCGAGCCCCAGAATGGAATTCTTATAGAAGGTCTTGTGGGTGGCAAAGAATATAAATGCGCTGTAGTGGCGGTATACGATGCATTAGACTCAAACGGTAAGTATGGTCGAGTTCTTTCGCAAAAGGATATCTCGCTTGATCCCGAAATATTCGTTGATACCAATATAAACGTTCAAGGTGATACAGTAAGATTCGATCTTGCAAGATATAACAGTATCTCCGAGCTCGAAAAAGTAGAGCTTATTGACGAAAGAGGGAATGTTGTATTTACTCTTACGGGCGAGGATGTGTCTGCGCTCTCCTTCTCCGGAATGAAGGCAGGCGTGTATAGTATAAGAGTTACCTACAAGTTTGATAACGGCACCTATACCGAAAGAAAATCTAACACGACCCCCGCGTTCAACTGCATAGCCGGCATCCTCCCGGTAGACGGCGAGGTTATACTTGGCTATTCGGACTTCACAGATGTTTACGGTACTATTACTGCTCATTATGCGATAGATTTCAAGCCTACCGGCGAGGATAAAAGGGTATACTCGGTTTCTAAAGGCACAGTTACAAGCATCAGAGACGGCAGAGTGGAGGTAACAGATTCGCTCGGATACATATATTGCTATGATTCGCTGGGAGAGGTACGTGTAGCGTTTGGTGATAACGTTAGTATGGGAACGGTTATCGGAACTGTAGGTACGTCGTTTGAGCATGAGAGCTCGGCGGGTGAGCACCTTCATTTCTCATTGAGGGATCCGAATTACGGTAGCGGATCCAATCGTGCGATCGATCCGAAATTCTACACAGCGCCTACCGCCGGAGAGATCCTTACTCCTTACAGCGAGGCTCCTATATATAATGCCACTACCGATGACTACCGAGTTCACCTTGCGGTGGATTACCTGCCATCGGTGCGTGATAAAGGCGTATATGCCATCGCAGGCGGTCGGATAGTTGAGGTCGGCGATAATTCGACAAACGGAAAGTACGTCATCATACAGAACACATTCGGCTATAAGTATTGCTATTGTTCTCTCGGCGAGATCTTAGTCAGTGTGGGAGATGTGGTGGTTACGGGCGATAAGCTCGGCACGGTAGGTAATACCATCCCCTTAGAGGCAAGCGCAGATGCACACGTGCATCTTGTGGCTGAGGCCCCTGACGGTAAAGCGATAAACCCCATAACGGAGGCGGTCGTGGTCGGTGATGCCTGATCGAAAGCGATATGTATTATGAACTAATATGATAAAAACGGATGTGTCATTTGGGCACGACCTTTAAAAGCAAAATGAGTGAGGCAGATTTTTGTCTCACTCATTTTGTATATGTTGCAGACGTAGCGTTTGCGCAGATCGCCTCAGATCAGCCTGAGCTTTATTCCGACCACTCCGTAATTCTTCTGCTCATCGGGGCTATAATATTTCTCCATATCCTTATATGATGCGGAGGAGATATTATCCTCGGTGTAGCCGCATTCTGAAAGAGGCAGGGATTTATAGAGCTCCCGGAAGGAGTCGAACCTGTAAAGCTCCTCAACGCGGCATACGATGCACCCCGTGTCGATATTTGTGCAGGTGAACTCTATCTCATCTCCGATCTTTAAAAGCCGCCGCTTTTCGTCGAAGAGTCTTAACTCCACCGTCTTTTTACCGCTTCTTATAAGCTCGAAGGGCTCGGGGTTAAGGCGCATATAATGCTTCATTGATCTTCACCGCCGTCTGCCGAATTGCCCGCAAATCTTACCGTTATATCACCTGTGCTCGTGGTTATATCGCAGATTCCGCCTGTGGCTGATCTCTCGATGTCTATATCGCCTGTAGATGTGTCGGTATAGACTATTTTTTCGCTCATAAAAGTACACGTAACGTCGCCCGTGCTCGTTTTTATCATCACCTCGTCCGCATCGCATCGGCTTATCATAACCTTACCCGTGTCGGCTTCTATCGAGAATTTCGCAGCATAGGTGCTTGTCATATTCGTTTTTCCCGTAGACCTGTTTACGGTGAGATCGCCAAATGCGGTAACGTTATTGAAATCTATATCTCCGGTAGTTCCGTCCGAGCTGAGATTCTGACAGGTAAGATCGGATATCTTAATATCTCCGGTAGATACCGAGGTGATAAGATCACCGGAAAGAGTAATCTTTGAAAGTGTTATGTCACCTGTGGAGGTCCCGACTTCAAGGCTTGATGCAGATATATCGCCAAGAAGGATCTTGCCGGTGCTTACGGTTATTTTTATTGCTTCATCAGCAGATGCGTGTGAAGTAACGTCACCCGTGCTGAGGGATATCTCAATACTATCGAATGAGAAATCCTTAGGTATCTTTACGTCGCTTGTACTTGCGCTTACGGCAAGTCTGCCGTATTTTTCCGAGGGAAGGTATACGGTGACAGAGCTGTTGTCAAATGCCATGATATGGTCATACCATTTTGTTTTGCGGCTGCAGGTTATTGTGAGCCTACCGTCCTCGACTGAGGGGGTATGTGTCAGACGCTTGCTCTCGCGGCAAACGACCCGGCATATGCCGTCCTCGGAGGGAAGAAACGTGATATCTGCCGTATCTGCATTCACGGATATATCCGAAAACGATTCGGTTATATCATATGAATTGGTATCGAGCTTGTCTGAAAAAATGTTGACAAAGCTACAACCTGACATCGTTAGTGCGACCAGAAACAGAATACATCCCATGAGCATTACCGCTCCGGACGTCATGAAAATTTTCTTCATGGTTTGTGTTATCTCCTTATCTTCTGAATTTATTTTTTATCCAAAGAAACGCATTTTTTGTGATAAAGGCAGCCCACTTGGTTGCAAATAGCACTCCGTAAAATGCGAACACCGCAAGTCCCGCGCTGAAAGCGCCCATTCCCAAAAATCCAAGCGCGGCAAGAGGGTTGCCCTTTATAGCAAATATGAGAGCTCCCGGGATCGCTGCTACACCTGCCACCGCAAGTGCGAGAACCGCGGACCAAAGCGCCGCTACCACAGACCACAAAACGGCATAAAGCGAAAGTATGACGGCAAGTGCGGCAATCATAAGTGATAACCATAAGGGAGATCCAAGCCCGATAAGCACTCCTACCCATACTCTTCTATGCCTTTTCTCCTTCGCGGCGACGCCGACCTTTTTGCCCGAAAGAAATTCGCTCCTGATCTCGGAGGCTATTGCATCCACCGAGCCGATTTGGGCAATTGCATCATCCTCAGTGAGTCCGTCCTCCATCCGATCGGATATCATTTCGGAATAAAAATTGAGTCTTTCCCGCACTTCCTCATAAGGAAGATCGATCAGCTTGCCTCTGAGCTTACCGATAAATTCAAGCTTGTTCACAGATTAAGTCCTCCTTTATAACAAATTGGTATATCGACATGACCTCGCTCCACTCGTGCTTGAAATCCTCGATGCGTCCGAGTCCCGCCTTGGTTATGTGATAATATTTCCGAAGCCTTCCTCCATGCTCGGATGTATATACCGTCAGCATTCCGGCAAGCTCCAGCCTTTTAAGAATTGTATATAAAGTAGATTCCGACATTTCGATATAAGGCTTCATATTCTTTATTATCTTATAGCCGTATGAATCTTCATTTTTAATAGCTGCCAATACGCACACGTCCAAAAGACCTCTTTTTAACTGTATATCCACGCAATACTCCTCCTTACGTAATACATCATATCACGAAGTATTGTATTTGTCAAGTTTTTTTCAAAAAAATTAAGATAAATCTCTTGCGGTTGTATCAGTGATCGTATCAGTGAAAAGCAGAATGGGAAAATAAACGGAATAAATCATATGGGATAATTTACAACCTTTATTGCATTTTCTGTTATGATGTGTTATACTTATAACACCAGGTAAAATATTACAGAATATGAGGAAATAAAAAATGAAAAGCTTAAAAGAAAGAGAGTGGTTTTTCTCACAGGAGAGGGAAGAATTTGTATCTATACCTCCAAGACTGATATACAACCCCGATCCGCATTATGATATGTACAGGCTCAAGACCACAAGACAGCTTGTTGCCGATATAAATCTGGATTTCGGACTTGGATTTGAAACGCCTTTTATAATTGGTGCTGTTGCCGATCTTCATTTTAACGTCTGCAATCAGCAGGATCGTCTTGACGAGGAGCTTGCGTATACCGAGCAGTGCAGAATATGGCCCGAGAATTTAAAGTGGGTGATCCCTGCGGCAAAAGCGCTTGAGGCCTGTGACTTCTGCGATGCCACCGTGGTTCTCGGAGATACGCTTGACTATATGTCATCAGGCTCTCTTAATTATACAAAGGCGAACCTTTTCAATAAATACCCGGATGCTATGGTTGCACTCGGAGGTCACGACTACACCAAGCAAATGCAAACCAAAAAGCCCGATCTTCTTCCGCTTGAGGAACGACTTGATATGCTCAGAGCCGTTTGGCCGCACGATATACACTATTATTCGCGTGAGCTTGCAGGGAAAATCATAGCCGTTGTGTTGGATAACAGTCAGAGCAAATATCTTCCCTGCCAGGTTGAAAAGCTACAGACGGATATAAAGCGAGCAAGGGAAGAGGGAAAAATCATTCTTATCTTCCAGCACGAGCCTGTTGTAAGCAAAAACCCTATGGAAACCGAGGTAAGGGCAATTATCGAAAACGGCGGTGCATACAAAAGCATAAGGATAGGCTCAGATCCTACGATAGTCGGCGGCGCAGAGAGATGCGATGAGAGTACAGAAAAGGTTTATGATCTCATCACGAAGAATGCCGACGTGGTTAAAGCAATATTCGCAGGTCATTGGCATAGCCAGTTCTATTCGGAGGTGGTTGCTTCTTACGACCGCGGCGGAGAAAGGGTATCCGCATATATTCCTCAGTACATAATTTCGGGAAATCCCTATCACGAAGCCGGAATGCTTGCGAGAATAATATTGAAATAAAAGAGTACATGATATAGCGTGATACTCTTAACGGAGTATCACGCTAACTAAGTTTGCCCTTTGGGCAAGTGAAGTTATCTCTGATAGTGAAGTTCACTTCGTGAGTGAAGTTTCGCCTGACGGCGAAGTGATGGGCAAACTT
>SVRZ01000023.1 GCA_015064555.1 Oscillospiraceae bacterium | reverse complement strand
ATGTTTTATTACAGAAGAATGATAAGATACGTGCCATAGACGTAGGCGCATACCTTGGATATACAAAGCCTTCCGTAAGCCGTGGCGTTGGACTTTTGAAGAAAAGTGAGCATATCTTAGTTGATTCCGAAGGATACATTACACTGACACACAAAGGTGAAGCCTTGGCGGAACAACTGTATGAACGTCACACCGTTCTTACCAATATGCTAATGGCTCTCGGAATTGATGAAGAAACCGCCACAGAGGATGCCTGCCGCATTGAACACGTGATCAGCGAAAAATCTTTTGCCGCCGTGAAGGAGCATTATTTGAATTATAAAAAATGATGAATAGCTTGAGGGCTGACAGATTGATTTCTGTCAGCCCTCTGTATATCAAACAACGATCTTGCCTCTGTACGATCCGATACCTCCGATATCGTGAACCTCCCGATATCCCTTGCCTGTCAGATAAGCCGCTGCGCGTGCGCTTCGTCCTCCGCTGAGGCAATGGACGTACAGCGGAGTGTTTTTATCCTTTATGACCGAATCCACTTTGTCGATCTCGTCAAGCGGAAGATTTCGGCTATCTTCGATGTGTCCGCTTGCGTATTCCTCTCTCGTTCTGACGTCGAGAAGAATTGCGTTTTTACTTTCACGGAAGCTTCTAACCCCCTCGTTGATATCCTTGCGTGCAAATATATTGAAAATGTTCATTTTGTATCCTCCTTGTGTTTTGATTACGGCTTTATTTTAACACGAAGGCGTGACTTCTTCCGTGACTTTTGTCACAAGCACTTTGTATTTGTATTGATATGTGGCGCAAAATATGATATAATGCATGCAGAAAGTCTTGCGATGCAAGCATTTTTACTCGTGATACAATAGCTTGAGTGACAAAAGTCACAGCGAACACGAAAAAAGCATGGTAAAATACAATCAAAGAATAAAAAACGGAGGTAAGCTTATGAAGACCTTGATCATAGGAGGCGTGGCAGGCGGTGCATCCTGCGCGGCAAGACTCAGAAGGCTTAACGAGAAAGCCGAGATCGTTATTTTGGAGCGCGGAGAGTTCATCTCCTTTGCAAACTGCGGACTTCCCTATTATATCGGCGGTGAGATCACCGAAAAATCCAATCTCACGTTACAAACTCCCGAGAGCTTCAAGGCTCGTTTCAATATCGACGTTCGCACGCTCAGTGAGGCGGTTGCCTTAGACACAAAAAACAAGACCGTTACGGTCAGAAATCTGAAATCAGGCGAGGAATACACCGAGCGATATGACAGCTTGGTTCTTTCTCCGGGTGCTTCTCCCATTCGTCCGAGGATCGATGGAATCGACAGCGATAAGGTATTTACTCTGCGCAACATTCCCGACACGATGAAAATCAAGCAATATATAGAGAAAAATCATCCAAAATCGGCGATAGTCGTAGGTGGCGGATATATTGGAGTTGAGATGGCAGAAAATCTTGCCAACGCAGGACTCGACGTGACCATCGTTGAGCTTTCCGACCATCTCATTGCTCCCCTTGATTTCGATATGGCGGCGGACGTTCACAAATATATCAAGTCGAAAGGTATCAAGCTCGCGCTTGGTAACGGTGTGATTGCTATTAAAGATAGTGACAACGGCATGAACGTAGAGTTGAACAGGGGTGTGATTGACACGGATATGGTTCTTCTGTCTGTTGGCGTTCGACCGGATACTGCTTTTATCAAGTCAGCCGGTATTGAAACAAGCGAACGCGGCAGTATCATTGTGAATGAGAAAATGCAGACGAGCGCTCCCGACGTTTACGCCGTTGGCGATGCGGTATCCGTCAAGAATTTTGTAACGGGTGAGCCGTCCTTCATTCCGCTTGCGGGGCCTGCCAACAAGCAGGGGCGCATCGCAGCGGACAATATCTGCGGTGTCCCCTCGGAATATAAGGGTACGCAGGGCTCGTCTGTGCTGAAGCTCTTTGATATGACGATTGCCACCGCGGGACTCAACGAAAAGAGCGCAGCTGCCGCAGGCTACGATTATGACAAGACCTACACCTATTCCGCATCTCACGCATCCTATTATCCCGAAGCGTCTATGATGTCGGTTAAGCTGCTGTGGGATAAGACGACGCACAAGATCCTCGGTGCACAGATCGTAGGATTTGACGGCGTAGATAAGCGTATGGACGTGATTGCCACTGCGATGCGGCTCGGCGCAAAGGTGACCGAACTTGCAGAACTCGAGCTTTGCTACGCGCCGCCCTTCGGCTCTGCCAAGGATCCCGTGAATATGGTAGGATTTGTTGCCGAAAACGTTATTACGGGCAAGATCGGGCAGTTCTTCTGGCACGACGTGGAAAAGCTCCCTCGCGACGGAAGCGTGACCCTGCTCGACACCAGAACCAATACCGAAGTCGCACGCGGAAGGATCGACGGCTTTATGCACATTCCGCTTGACTCGTTGCGCGAGCGCATCCACGAGATCCCAAAAGGCAAGCCCGTGTACGTGCATTGCCACTCAGGACTTCGATCCTATATCGCTTGCCGCATCCTTGCCGGCAACGGATTTGAATGTTACAATCTCGCAGGCGGATGGAGGCTCTATGAATCGGTCATAAATGAAAGAACGGTGCCTGAATATATCTGCACCGAATGCAAGTGACGACAAAAAAGAACAAGGAGGTATATCTTATGTCGGTACAAAAACTGAATCAAAATAATTTTAATAACGCAATTACAAGCGGCACGGCTCTCGTGGATTTCTACGCCGATTGGTGTGGTCCTTGCCGTATGGTTTCCCCCATCGTGGATGAGATCGCCGAAGAAAGAAGGGACATTACCGTCGGAAAGGTGAACGTAGATGATGAGAACGCCCTCGCCATGAAATACGGCGTGATGAGTATTCCCACGCTGATCGTCTTTAAGGACGGAAAGGAGACGGCAAGAATTGTCGGAGCAAGACCTAAAGCCGCCATTCTTGCGAAGCTTGTGTGATGAAGCGCATTTTCATTGCCATATCGGTCGTGCTGATGCTCATTCCGCTGCTTATTGGGTGCAACGGTAATAATAAAAGCTCCTATGAGCAGATCACTCCTGCCGAGGCAAAGGCTCTTATGGATAGCGAGGACGGATACATTATTCTCGACGTGCGAACCCCCGAGGAGTTTGCCGAGAGACATATCGAAGGAGCTATCCTTATTCCCGATTATGAGATCGGAGAGAAAGCAGAAGGCATATTGACCGACAAGGATCAGCTGATCCTCGTCTATTGCCGAAGCGGCAGGAGAAGCAAAAACGCCGCAAATGAGCTTGCGACGTTAGGCTATACGAATATTAAAGAGTTCGGCGGTATCAATGATTGGGAATACGGAACTGTAACAGAATAATACCTGTGGGGTGTTGTCAATAGGCAATACTCCGCAGTTTCTTTTTGTCCGCAATCAGGATGCCCTTTCTTGTAACCTCAATTACGCCGTCGGCGGCAAGATGCTTCAGCATCCTCGTAATTACCTCCCGGGCTGTTCCGAGGTGTCGGGCGATCATTTCGTGCGTCAGAGTGACGGTATCCGTCCCGTTTGCCTGCGTTTCTTCAAGAAGAAAGATGGCAAGACGCTTATCCATACTCATAAACACGACCTGCTGCATGATCCACATCACGTCCGAGAAGCGTCCGACAGCGGTTTCGAGAGCGTAATTCTTCACCTCAAGATAGCGAGAGCTGACGTCACCGAAAGCCGCGCCGCTGATGCGGTAGCAATCACTTGGAACTTCGGCATCCACATATACGTCAAAGGTTATACTATTCAATACGCACGAAGCGGATAACATACAGATATCACCGGGCACAAGGCGGTAGAGTGTGATCTCCTTACCCTCCTCCGAGAGCATATACAGGCGCAATCTGCCCGAGCGCACGATAAAAAGCCCCGAGCAGCCCATATTGTCGTGAACGGGCTGTTCTTTGTTAAAGTGTTCCTCTGCGGTATTCTCACACAGATAGTTTTTATCTTCTTCTTTCAGTGCTTTCCAGAACGGAAAGTATTGTTCGTAGAAGGCGTATAAAGACATAATATATCCGTCCTTTCGTGGTTTTGTTTAATACCATTATACCATATTTTTGTGAACTTTTCAACCGATCTGGCTTTTCTTTGTTTCCTCAGATGCAAAGCCGGAAGGTTTAGCATCGTGTACGATTAGTGCGATATTTACCGTGATGCTACATCTGACGATGAATAACAGTATCTTCCATCACCAAGACTTTCGATCCGGACATCGAACACATCTTTAATAATCGAGGTGTTACATATCTCGCTCGGCTTTGCTTGCATCATTACCTTGCCATTATCCATAACGAGCAGCTCATCGGAAAATTTCAACGCCATAGGCAGGTCATGCATAACGGTAACTATTCCTTTTCCGTCAGAGGTGAGTGTGCGCAAAAGCTTCATCAGATCGAGCTGATGGGATATATCAAGGTAGGTGGTAGGCTCGTCCAGAAGGATATAATCGGTATCCTGCGCCAGTGCCATTGCAATATACGCATTCTGGCGCATACCGCCCGACAAGGTAGAGAGCGGCTCATGCGCAAGATCGGTGATGCCGACGGTCTGCATAGCTGCTCGCGCAAGCTCCCTGTCACTGCCCGAGTATCTTCTCGGGTAAGAAAGATACGGGAATCTTCCGTGCAAAACCATCTTTTCAACCGTCATATCGGGGGTGCTTTTTCCCTGCGGAAGGTATGCGAGCTTACGTGCAATCTCATTCCTGCTCATCGAACGAAGATCCCGACCGTCAAGAGTGATCTCGCCGCGGGCGAGCGGAAGCATACCGAGCGCGGATCTCAGGAGCGTGGTTTTTCCACATCCGTTTACGCCGATAATGCTCGTGAGCTTCCCTTTTTCGAAGCAAGCCGTAATGCCGTCAAGCACCGTCTTCTTTCCATAGCACAGAGATATGTTTTTTAATTCAAGCATTGCGGTGTCCTCCCTTCCCTTTTATCAGAATGAAGACAAAGAATGGTGCTCCGAGAAATGCCATGTTAATTCCTACCGGTAATTCATAAGGAGCAAAAAGCACTCTTGAGAGTGTGTCGCAGAGTGTGACGAAGGCTGCTCCGGATATCGCACTCAATGGGATGAGATGCTTTGATTCCGCAGATGCGATCCTTCTCACAGCATGCGGAACGAGCAGACCAACGAATGACAAAAGGCCGCAAACGCTCACCGCCGCGCCTGCCAATACTGCCGAAAGCATCAGAAATACGACGCGCATCACTCCTGTATTCAGCCCCAGTCCCTGCGCATTCTCATCACCGAGGGTGAGAAGGTCAAGCTCGTTGGAAAGCGTTTGCAGAATTATAACGGCTATTACAATTGCAATAGCAGCAGGTATGACCTTTTGATAGGTAACAGACGAAAAGTCACCAACCTTGAATTCATTATTTATGATGCCGATCTCGGGGACGAAGGTCGTAACAGTATCGGTGACGGCACCGAGAAAGGCATTCAGTGCTACGCCGAGCAGTATAACGGTTCCTCTTGATGCTCCCCATTTTTTTGCTGCGATGCTGACCAGCATCACCGTCATAAAAGCACCGAAGAAGGACAGCAGCGAAAGCCGCCAGCCTCCTATAATGCCAAATGCCGAGCAAAGAGCCACCGCAAGACCTGCGCCGGCATTCACTCCGATGATGCTCGGGGATGCGAGTCTGTTTGCAAGAGTGGCTTGTATTACCGCTCCCGACACGGCAAGTGCCATGCCGCAAATAAGCCCTCCGAGGACTCTGGGCAGCCTCACGTATATCAGGATCCTTGCCGCGGGACTGCTGTGATCACCTCTCGCAATTGCAGAGAGCATATCCGAAAGACTCGTCTTTGTCGAGCCGAGCAATATTCCCAAGAGCAAGGAAAGAAGCAAGACTGCAACAGACGCCGCGTATACGTATGCTATCCTATTTTTCCGTAAGCTTCTCATAAAGTATTTCGTATGACTCTGCCCAGCGCGCATTCGGCTTCAGATTGAATAATGCTTTATCCATAATATACAATCTTCCGCTTTTTACCGCCTCGAGTGTGCCCCAGGCAGGATTCTCCTTCATCATATTTTCAAGCGACTGCCTTGCCGCCTCGGTATCGCTTCCCATCGTTACTACGAATATAGCATGCGGCTCTTCGGCAATTATAGCCTCAACACTCAAATTTTCAAGGATGCCCGTATTACTGTCGGCAATATTGATGCAGCCCATATCGGCAAGCATTTCGCCTAAGATAGTACCGGAGCTTCCCTTCGCCCTGACAAAGCTCGATGCCGCTCGGAGCAGAAGAATTTTCCTCTCGCTTGTAGGAACGTCTGCATTTTTATATGCATCTTTTATTTCATCTATCTTTGTTTTGAGGGCAAGTCCATTCTGCAAATAGAGATCCTTTCTGCCGGTGATATCGGTGCAGATATCGAGCATTGCAAGATAATCCTCAAAGCTATCAACGTCAAAATATGCGACGGTTATCCCCATAGATTCCAAGAGATCCTTCATTTCTACGTCAGCGGCAGTCGATGCGCTTGCAATAACGAAATCGGGATCGGCAGAGATAAGAAGCTCAAGGCTCGGAGAATGTGCACCTCCGAGGTTAACTGCATCGCCAAGGTCCAGCCCGAAATCATCCCAGGCATCCTCGGCAGAAGCGCAGAGTTCGCCGCCCGACAACAGCCACACGTCCGAAAAGCTTCCTATAAGCGAAGCGACTCTCTCCGGATTTTTCTGGACGGTTATCTTCCGACCGAGCGCATCGGTAAAGCCGACTGCCTCCGAGTCCGATATATCGTCTTGCTTGCCGCAGGAGGCAAATGCGACGGCAGATGTCACAGCAATAGCCACTATCAGAATACAAATAAGTGCTCTGTTTTTAACCATAAACTTTATTAACTCCAAACCGATTGACTTATTCGAAAAAAAGTGATACAATGTATTATATCACAGAAAACATCTTATGTCAATTTCAACGAGGTAAACATTATGCTTACAAAAGAACAGATAATGAGTGTGAAGGCGCGCGGATTCTTACGAAACAGAGGTACCGACTGTTTTTCCGGCAGAGTAGTTACCGTTGCAGGTCTTTTCACTCCCGACGAGCTTCATACTATTGCGGATTGCGCCGAGAGATTCGGTGACGGCAGGGTGATATTCACCGCAAGACTCGCTGCCGAGATCAGCGGAATTCCCTTCGAGAGGATCCCCGAAGCGGAGCAGTTTATGAAAGAGCACGGCTTGTACTTCGGCGGAACAGGCGCGAAGGTTCGCCCTATCACCGCCTGCAAGGGCACGACCTGCGTTTACGGCAATATCGATACTCAGGCGATAGCCAAGGTCATTTACGATAGGTTTTACATAGGAATGCGCGACGTTAAGCTCCCGCATAAATTCAAGATCGGCGTCGGCGGCTGTCCGAACAGTTGTATGAAGCCGAGTCTGAACGACGTGGGTGTGGAGGGCTGCAAGCTATTCTCCTTTGACGGCGAGCTATGCCGCGCCTGCAAGAGATGCTCAGTTGCCGAAAGCTGTCCCTCAAGAGCCGTTTCGGTTGAGAACGGAAGGGCTGTTATTGACGGCGGAAAATGCACGAAGTGCGGTGTATGCATCGGCAAATGCCCCTTCGGTGCAGCTCCTAAGGAAGCCGAATCGGCTTGCCGTATTTTCGTTGGCGGAACCTGGGGAAAGACCCAGCGCATGGGCACTCGCTTAAATAATACCTATCCGGTCGATGAAATTCCCACCGTTATCGAAAAGGTCCTCCTCTGGTACAAGGAGAACGGTTACGTTAAGGAGCGACTCGGTGCAACGGTTGACCGCATCGGCATAGATGCTCTTGAAGCCGCTATTGCGACAAGCGATCTTATCGACAGGAAGGAAGAGATACTGGCAAAGCCTTTGCTTGAAAGGCAGTAGTTTTCATTTGTTACAATAGAAAAATCGAGGGTTGACGGTTCTGTCGTCCCTCGATTTTTCTATTGTAATTTGGGTTCTGATAATTTGGAATCAATGGAAATATCACATTTATTTTTTGTATCAAAAGCCTTGAAATATTTATTTTCGAGTGGGATCCACTCATTGAAAAATCGCTCGGCATGCTTTGGCGAATTGCGGCGCATTATGCGCTCACGCTGAAGATCTTCCGATATATCGAGGAATACCGAGAGGTCATAATACCCGGAAAGCTCGGGATGCATTGAATAAGCACCCTCGACCACCACAAGGCGTGCAGGACTTACTCGGACAGGCTCTGCCAGCATCAAGCGCGAGCAATCAAAGGGACGGTAAGTGATATCTCTTCCCTCGGAAAGCGGCAGAAGCACCTCGGATAAAAATCGCTCTCTGTCTACGTTACCGCCGGGCTCGGCGAATCGCTCGGCAGTTCTCTGCTCGGGGCGAAGAAAGAAATCATCCATATGAAATACGGTACATCCGTATACACTTTTCAAGAGGGCGGCGAGAGTGGTTTTTCCGCTTGCACTCCCTCCCTCAATGGCAAGTGTGACCGTGGCGGAAGACTCTGCCAATGCCCTGTCTATAATAATGAATAGCTCAAGAAGCCTTACGTATTCGTTTGCTATTACTCGGTAGGAGGGATTGTAGCATTGGCGGAATATATCGGTATGACGGAGAGCCGGGTATCCCCGAGCTTCCCAATCTGCAAGGACGGATCTGAGCTCATCGCCTTCAAACGGCAGGTTTCCGTCCTCTGCAAGCTCATTCAGCGCCTCGATTGCAAGGATAAGATTTTCCTTTCCGCGAGGCTCTTTCTTGGCAGATAGGTAAAAAAGCCTTCCAAGGGTTTGTGGGCTAAGCCCCTTATCAAGGTAAGAAAGCGAGACACGGCTATAGCCCTCGCTGAGCTTTTCCGCAGAAGGATGACTGTCTGCCGAGGACGAATATTCGCCCTTTATCCTCTCAATGGCGGACGCTTCATCCGATACCATATGCTCGCATCCGAATGCGCCTTGGTGTATGAATTTAAGAATATCTCTTATCATTGACTGCGGATAGGCGATAAAATGCTCCTTAATAAGGTGAGATAAGCTGTTTTTATCTGTCGTTTTACACATATTAATCCTTTAGCTTCAAGATTTTCGGGTTATCCAGCACCATAACAAGGAGAGGTACCAGAGCTATCTGCAAAATGATGCCCGGCAAGGCATTTGTGAGTGCTCCTGCAATAAATGCAGCAAACGTAAATGTCCCGCCCTTGACACCGAGGCATACAAACATAGCCGCGCCCCAGAAAAGTCTGCCTATTATCATCGCTGATATAAGCGAGCAATATATGTACGGTCGCTTTTTGGGAAGGATGTTATGCATACCCCCCGACACAGCTCCGTATGCCATAAGCTCAAATGCCATAGAGACAGCACCCGGAAAAAGGGGCGGCATACCAAGAGTCAAAGAGCGGAAAAGAGGTGCGATAAAGCCGACCGTAAGCCCCCACTGCCAGCCACATATAAAGCCGCAAAGCAACACGGGTATATGCATCGGGCAAAGCATTGCCCCTATTTCCGGTATCTGTCCTGTCAGAAACGGAAGAACGTATGCCAACGACAAAAAGAGTGCCGACAATATCATCTTTAGGTTGCGTGTGTGGTTTTTCATTCTAAATTCCTTTGAGTAAAATTACCGCTTTTCAGAAAGCATAGCATCTATTGAGCCTGCCGCGAGCTTGCCTGCGCCCATAGCAGATATTACCGTTGCTGCACCTGTTACAGCATCGCCGCCGGCATAAATTCCATATCTGGATGTGAGCCCTTCTTCATTTATTACTATGCCGCCGCGACTATTTACCGTAAGTCCCTCGGTCGTGGATTTTATCAGGGGATTTGGCGTTGTTCCTATAGATATGATAACGGCATCAACGTCCAAGGTAAATTCGCTGCCGGGAATTGACACGGGGCGGCGTCTGCCGCGCTCATCCGGATCTCCAAGCTCCATTTTTATGCATTTTATAGCTGTTACAAATCCGTTCTTTGGATCGCGCGGATCTGTTTCATTCCTATAGCCGATTATTTCAACGGGATTTGCAAGCAGATGGAATTCTATTCCCTCCTCCTCAGCATGCAGAACCTCCTCGCGCCTTGCAGGAAGCTCATCCATAGAGCGGCGATATACGACGTAGACCTTCTCTGCACCAAGGCGAAGCGCAGTCCGCGCCGCATCCATGGCAACGTTTCCGCCGCCGACAACGGCAACCCTGCCGCCCTTCATTATCGGAGTATCCGAATCATCGAGATATGCCTTCATAAGATTGCTTCTTGTGAGAAATTCGTTTGCCGAGTAGACTCCGTTGAGTCCCTCACCCGGAATGCCCATAAAGCTGGGAAGACCTGCGCCCGAGCCGATAAAAACAGCCTCATATCCTGCCGCAAACAGCTCGTCTATAGTAAGAGTCTTGCCTATTACAACGTTTGTTTGTATTTCAACTCCAAGCTTTTTAAGGGTATTTACCTCTTTCTTCACAATGCTTTTAGGCAGACGAAATTCGGGAATGCCGTATACAAGCACACCGCCTGCGGTGTGAAGCGCCTCGAACACCGTTACGCTATATCCGCGCTTTGCGAGGTCGCCCGCGCAGGTAAGCCCCGATGGACCCGAGCCTACGACGGCTACCCTATGACCGTTACTTACCACGGGTGTGGGCTCTTCTTCGGAGAAGGTATTATGCCAATCGGCAACAAAGCGCTCGAGCCTGCCGATTCCGACACTCTCGCCCTTTATTCCCCTGATGCATTTCGACTCACATTGCACCTCCTGGGGACATACTCTGCCACAGACCGCAGGCAAAGATGACGACTCGGAGATTATTCTATACGCTCCCTCAAAGTCGCCTTCCCTTACCTTGGCGATAAATTCGGGGATGCGTATATTTACGGGACAGCCTTGGACGCAAGGCATATTTTTGCAGTTCAGGCATCGCTCCGCCTCCTTGATCGCCATATCTTCGGTATATCCCAAAGCGACCTCGGAGAAGTTATTCCGACGGACGGAGGGCTCCTGTGTCGGCATCGGGCATCTATTGTTATCCATATTAGCCTTTGCCATTTTCGCTTGCCTCCTTCGAAAAGAGATTGCAGGTTGCCTCATATGCATGGCGCTCAAAGCTACCGTACATTCTGCCTCTGGTCATAGCCTCATCAAAATCGACCTCATAACCATTAAAATCAGGACCGTCAACACAGGCAAATGCGGTGACTCTCTCTGTGCCGCGGTTGAGTGTCAGGCGACAGCCTCCGCACATTCCCGTGCCGTCTATCATAATGGGATTCATGGATACGGTAACGGGCACTCCATACGGACGAGCGGTGGCTACTACATATTTCATCATAATAAGAGGACCGATCGTGATTATCATATCGAAGCTCTCGCCTGCCGAAAGCATCTCGGCAAGAGGTGCGGTAACGTTGCCATGCTCGCCGTACGAGCCGTCATCCGTCATTATGCGAAGCCTGTCTGTGGCGGCGCGGAACTCGTCCTCAAGAATGACGAGATCGCGGTTACGGAAGCCGATAATTCCGGTTACCTCGGCACCCATTTCGTGAAGCGCCTCGGCTATAGGCATAGCTATGGCACAGCCGACTCCTCCCCCCACAATACATACGCGGCGAAGCCCTTCAAGGTGGGTGGCGGTGCCGAGAGGACCGACAAAATCACTTATATGATCGCCCTCCTCCTTCAAGGAAAGCTTCTTTGTGGTGGAGCCTACTATCTGATATATTATCTTCACAGTTCCCTCGGATCTGTTGACTCCGGCTACCGTGAGGGGAATGCGCTCGCCCTCCTCGTCCACGCGCAAAATTATGAACTGCCCGGGGCGCGCCTTTGCCGAAACGAGAGGTGCTTCTATATGAAGCTCGACTACGGTGGGATTAAGTACTCTTTTCTTTATGACCTTATACATATTTTGCCTTTTTCAAAATTTCGTAAAACCAGGTTTATTTATTGTTGTTTTTCTTGCTCTTCTCTTTCGCGCGCTTATCGTTGATTATCTGCATATGCTCGGGGGTGATAAGGGTTACACCGTTTTCCTTAGCCCATGCCACGCATCCCTTAAGGACAAGAGGCAGGAACACTCTCGGAACTCCGAGCACTGTCATAAGTGCCTCATCGGTGAACTTAACGACGTCATCAACGCGGTCTGCTGCATAGCGGACAGACTCCAGGGATGCCTGACGCATCTGAAGGAGCTCTGCTCTCATCCTGGTCTTTCTGTGGAACCAGAAATTCTTTGAATCGCGGTAGCCGTAATCTACGGGGAGCGACGGGAAATCCTTAGCCTTAACACCGTTTATTATAGCATCGCTGTATTTCTTCTTCATAAGTATCTTGTCTATCCTCAGGATGAAATGCGCGCCGAATTTAGAGGTTATACCGTTAAAATCATGATACGGACCCTCATATCCATTCAGCTCTCCGGGCATATCCTTATCCGCGCCGTCCAGCTCTCTCATCCAGGTGCATTCTATAGCCTCTATAGCATCGGTCAGCACCATAGGTCTTGCCTCGCCGGTTTCCTCCTCGAGAAGGCTCTTTTCCAGCTTGAAGTTGCACTTTGGCATCTTTTCCTCGGGCTTATCGCCGGGCCAGGAGAGCTTCACTGCCTCCTTGAAGGTTGAAGGCTTATCGTCTATGAAATTGAGCGTGCATTTTCCGTTGCGCAGGATATTCTGAGCCGTATTCGAGGAATTACGGCAGCAAAGAAGCATCGCGTAGTAGTCCTTGCCTGCTACGTAATAGGGCTGAACGAGCGAATAGGGACCGAGATTGGTCATTCCGTCCTCACAGAGGGTTGAAATAATAACCGTGGGCATCGGGAAAAACAACGACGTCTGATAGAAATTATCAACTATTCTCAAATTTTCAAAGCTACTCATAGTAAAAATTCTCCTTAAATGTATTCAATTTAACTGACAAATGCAAAACACTCCTGAGCTTGAGTGTGTATTATGATTATAAATGTTTTTTAACGGTATGTCAAGAGCGCAGTAGCAATTTTATATTTGTAAATATTTTGTCCGAGGCGGCACTCCCCATCCGAGCTACCGCCGGCTAAATGCAGAAAAGGCTTGATTTTTTGCTCGGTTTGTGCTACAATACGATTGACAAATACTATGGAGGTTTTTTCTTGTGAAAAGATCATATGACACTAAAAGAATTGTATACCTTGCAGTTCTCACGGCACTTATGCTTATATTCAATCTTATCCCTCTTCGCCTGGGTGGATTGAGTCTTGCTGTATTCAGCCTCACCGTTATGGTAATTGGCATCATAAAATGCGGTATCACGGGCGGTGTATGGCTCGGAGCGGTATTCGGATTATCCGTTATGCTTATGCCCGAGACGACCGTGTTTATAGGCATAACCTTTATCGGCACGCTTATAACGGTTATGGGAAAGGGGATCGCCGCAGGACTTGCTGCAGCGGTCGTATACAAAGTGATTGACAAATTCAATCGCTATGTCGCTATAATATGCGCGGCAGCGGTTGCTCCCACTGTGAACAGCACTGTATTCTTTCTCGGCTCGATGATATTTTTCCGCGGATATTTCGAGGAGCTTTCGGCTACTGCATCAATGAGCATAGTTCCCTTCATTATCCTGGTGGTAATAGGTCTTAATTACCTTATAGAACTCACAGTCAGCATTATTTTCTCACCTGTCATATATAAAATATCCGGGATGAAATGATGTATTTTTAATGGGACCCGGCGACAAACAAAAAGAGGATCTTTCAATATTTCCGACTAAAAAAACAGGCTAAGCATAAAATCAGAGCGAAGAAACCGTTCGGCGGAATCTTCGCTCTTTTTTTTGTTAGGCAGGGATGAATGACCCGCGCAATTTATGTATTTTCGAAAGATCAGGCAATTGCACCTCTTAGTCTGAATACCAGGAGTACTACATAGATCAAGCCTAATACCAAGAATGTTATACCGTCCTTGCGCAATCCGTGACCGAAGCAGAGGAATGCCTTGATGAAGCAGATAAGGCCGATAACAACCTCACATACTAAGTTGATGTAAGGAATATCGGAAACAAACGGAATAAGACCGCCGAAAATATAAATGATGATTGCAGCGAAAAGAATAAAATTCATAGCTTTCAAAAGGAATGTCGACATATCTTTATCTCCTGTATTTTTTATTTAATTAATCATAAACACGTTGCCAAGCAGCGGAGCTAGGCCAATTATATAAACACTTCATAATGACTCATTTATCGCTTGATATACGTTCTCGCGCTTTGTCAAGCACCTTCTTATAGGGAGCGATCATCCCCTCGTTCATCCTGTTACCTATTTTTGCCTTAAGCTTAGGAGAAGCAAGAAGCGCACCGACGAGGTACATCATAAGCATCCTTCCGCGCTTTTTCTGTGGAAAATCGTACTGCTTATGCGACTTATAGAACTTATGGTCTGCACGCATCATTCCCTGCATAAGCCAGATAAGATCACGGAATATCTTCATTCCTCCTATACCGTAAAATGCCTGCGGTGGCTGATACTTATTCTCAAGAGCATAGGTAAGATTTTTAACGAGGTCGTCAATTTCTTTACACGGGTCGCGCTCATCTGTGGCTACTCCTGCAAGAAAATTAGAGCCGACGTCTGCCCTGGCGGTAATTATGGTTCTGAGGTTTTCCTCCGCGGAAAGATTACCCGAAACGAGATATCCGATCGGCATACCTATGGTCACGGTTCTGTGACCGTTACAGAATTGGCGATCGTCATACATCTTGAAGCGAGCGCCCATTGAGTGATCCTTCACGGTAAAGGCATTAATTATTGAATCGGAGCTCTGGATCTCCTTGCGAAGAAATTCATCGAAGCCGTCCTTGTATATGCACTTTCCGTCTATGGCGCAGTTAAAGCAACCAAGACAACCGCCCATAAGCGGATACTCTGCGATATTTATGACGCGCACCTCATACGGAAGGGCGGCACAGAAGTATTTTATCATCCCGCAAAGCGAAAGATTATCCGGCTCGCAATCGGTGACCACTACCACGTTTCCGCCGCGCTTTTCGGATGCCTCCGGTATGCTCTCAATTAACACGGGGGCGGTTGGCTCGCGCTTTTCAAGCGGCTTTTCAAACAATCTGTTCTCTATCGAATAGATAAGATAATTGAAGAATCCGTCTGCCTGCTTTCTTCCCTTTTCCGTGGTAAGATCATCCATATCCGCGGAAAGCCCTTTAACGTAAGGGATACCGAGGTCGGAGCAATTGTCCTCAATGTATTTATGAGCGGTCACGTCATAGAAGTGCTTGGAGGTCGTGATCTGCGTTGCCACCTTTGCGGAAAGATCCATTTTCTCCGCCTTCAGAAGCTCTATAAATCTATGGAGCTGCGAGGTAGCTACAAATGTATACACGGGGTAGGAGAAAAGCAGGATATCCGCCTTCTCTACCGCCTCTTTAGCCTTTGAGAAATCCTTCTCAAGCGATTTTATAGTCGCACCCACGTGCATCACCTCAAAGGTATGCTCGGGATGCAGTATTTCGAGATATTCGCAGGTCTTAAGTGTTATACTGTATCTGCCCTTAGGGCTTCCGTTAAGTATGAGAATATTCATAATAACCCTCTTTAGTCAAATCAAATGAAGAATATACGGCGAAGCGACTCCTTGAATGGCTTTACTATCTCTATCACGATGAGTGCCATTCCGATGATGAATAATACGGTCAGGGGTGCTATAGACCAATAGAAGGAGGTGTTTACTCCGAAGGTGGATCTCAAAAGTATCTCAATAAGCACACAGCATATTCCAAGGGCGATAATTCCACCGCCGTATATATAGAGTCTACCGCGCTTCAGGTAGTGGCGGAGTATTGCCATCGCAGAAATCACCGCGCCAAAGGCGATAACTATCGGCATAGCAAACGGTAAGAACCACTTTCCACCCGTTTCCAATGAAATATATAACAACAGGAGCCCCACACCAGCAAAATCACAGGGGACGAAAATGGCGGGGTTTGGATTCTTAAACCAATAAGGAAGCACGTATATAAGGTATGCGAGGATCACGCCTCCCGCAACGTAGCCCGACCAATGCACTCTCTCATGCCAGGAGAGCTCTAAGATCGTAGGGAGTATTGCCGCTATGGCGAATAAGATGGTTATTGCAAACATAAGCCCCTTACGGTTGAATGCCTCGGATTTGAAGTCCTTTTTCGGGTATGTGTGCATATCATCGGGGATCTCTATATCAGGGTGGTATACACGCGTTTCGCAGATCGGACAGATCTTCTGCCCATCCGAAAGCTGAACGCCGCATTTTATACAGTACATATTTATCTCCTCTCTCTTGTATTGCTCTCGACCACGTGGGGAATAGATAGCTCGCGTAACGCCTCGTGAATCTCATACTCAAGCTTGGGCTCCTCTATATTCCTGATAACGTTCAGATACATCTTGCCCTTATAGCTGAGGATCGCGGTATTATAGGGAGCGGATGCCTGAGTGCCTATTACGAAATCAATGCGGTCGACGTATCTCGAAAATTCCTCGGGCACGTTGACGGCGCCGAGATTTGAAAAGCTGAAGCAGCTCTTTCTCTCGCCTACCGCATCGAATATAAGCTTCATTACCACATTTTTGATGAACAGAGGTACGCATCTTAAGATCTTATTTTTCTCACTGTTTACGTTAGTTGCCATCATAGCAGCGAGGTTCTTTTCTGTTATTTCCAGCTTCATCTGATGATGAACTATCTCGCAGATCTCGTCAAAGCAGTATTGACCGAGCCTGGGATCTATGCCGGGAGTTGAATAAAGAACGAAATTACGCAAGGTCCTTGATGGAAACATTTTTCGCAGATTTACGGGGATGAGCACCTTTATCGGCTTATGCCGCCTTTTGCTCGCCACGTTCTTCTCCTGAACCCGCGATGCCGCCACGATAAGCATCGAGGCAAGGTATGCCGTTACGGTAATTCCCTTCTCCTTAGCCGCTCGAATAACATCGGCAGAGTCCATTATGAAGGTGGTATTCGTGCGGAAGCCGTCCTCAACACGCGTTCCCGTAAGCTTATAAGCATCGGTTGCCGCGCGGGATGCCGGATGATCTCCGGCATATTTCAGGAAGCTGTCCTCCATCTCCTCCTCCATAGGCTCCTCAAGTCTATCGAAAATTCCGTCACCTACGGGGACCTTTACACTGTATTTCTGATATATATACTCGGCAACGAGCGTTTTCAAAAATATAAGACCGCCGTTACCGTCCGTCAGGGCGTGGAAGAATTCCACCGCCACTCGGTTCTTATAAATTATCACGCGGAAGGCGCATTTTCTTATATCATCGAACGGCATTCGGGAGAGCGGATAAGGCTTTTCATCTATGATCGGTTGGGTATAGGGTATCTCCTCGAAGAAATACCAGAACATTCCCGTCTTTACTCTTACCGCTATCGAGGGGAATCTGCGGACAGTCACGTCCAGAGCGGTCTGCATCAGTGCCCTGTCAATAGGCTCAGTGAGCGTTGCCGAAAGTCGGAAAACATTGCTCCAATTGCGCCTCCTTGCCGCAGGGAATATTTTTGCGGCATTATCAAGCATCATCCAACGGAGCTTTTTCTGCGCGGGGACACAGTGCTTTATAAACTTGGACATCTTATAGAAGTCATCCTCGTTCTCCTTAATGCCGTAAAGCACGTAGGCATGCCACATATCCTCCCTGACGATAAGGTGGCTCTCGCATCCCGACTCAAGAAGCGCATTATGCATCCTCACCGAATCGTCGAGCATTATCTCGTCACCGCCGGCAAAGATAAGCGAGGGCGGCATCTTTTCAAGTTCTGCAAAAAGAGGAGAAACGCGCGGATCGCTCTTTATTCTCTTATCCTCCGCCTCGTCCTCATTTACTATAGGATGGAGCTTTTTGCCCTCTCTTTTCGCACCGTACATATAGCAATTGGCAAAATATGCGAGTCGCTCCTTCGTCATCGAAGGATCGTTTTTCTCATTTGTCTTATAGGATTCTCCGCTAAGGGTAAGATCGGTCCATGGAGATATCGCAATAATGCCCGCAGGCATAGTTCTGCCCTTATCGTGCAGCTTTTCGCAAAGCGCGTAGGCAAGACCGCCGCCCGCACTTTCTCCGCAGATGATTATCTGCGACGGATCGTAACCGTTGGAGAGAAGATATCCGTATGCCTCAAGGCAATCGTCCAGCGCGGCGGGATAAATATACTCGGGAGCGAGCCTGTATTCAACGCAGAAGACGCGGATGCCGCATTTGGCGGCAAGGGTTGCGCCGAAGCCCTTTGCATAGGAAAGATTTCCCGATGTGTATCCGCCGCCGTGAAGATAGAGTATAATTCCTGTCGACAGCTCGTCCTTAGGCGTGAGCATAGCGCAGCTTATCTCACCCACAGATACATACTCGGTATCCACGTAATTTTTATGGAGGCTGACCATCAGATCTCCGATCTTATCCTGTCCTCGGCGTGCCGTGGACAGAGAGCAGCTCGAGATGAATGGCTTTAACAGTTGAAGCTGCGAGCGCAGCAAAGAATTCTTGTTTTTCATTTGTTTTACCGTATTTCTTATTTTTAAGGAATGCGATTTTGCTTATCCTCGATAAGCCTTATCTATAAATCCGCCTGCGACGAGTATATCACCGTCATACAGAACGGCAGATTGACCGGGTGTTACCGCCCTGACGGGGGTATCGGTCAGTATCTCGGCTCGGTCGGAGAAAAATCTTACAGTCGACATAACGGGAGGCGCAGAATACCGAAGCTTGACCGAAAGGCGAAGCTCCTCGCCCTCACCGGGCCTTCGCATACCCGAATAGACTATGCCGCTGATGAGTACACGAGAAAAATAAGCATCCTCGGTCGAGAGGGTCACCGTATTGGCGACGGGATCGATATCGGTGACAAATGCGCGCGCTCCGAGGCTTATACCCAAGCCCTTGCGCTGACCTACCGTATATCTTATAATACCGCTGTGCTCACCCAGAATATTTCCGTCGCTGTCAATGAAGCTGCCCTTTTCGCTCTTTCCGAAATTATCCTCGATAAATTCGGCATATCCGCCATTCGGCAAAAAACATATCTCCTGACTATCGGGGCGATCTGCAGCGGCGAGTCCTGACTCGCGGCTGCCTTCCCTTATCTCATCTTTTGTCATATCCGAAAGCGGCATAACAAGGCGCGAGAGCACCCTCTGCGGAAGCCGCCAGAGCATATAGGTCTGGTCTTTTTTTACATCGCGGCCTCGCTTTACTGCATAGTAGCTGCCGAGCGAGTCGGTGAGGCAGACAACCGATGCATAATGCCCTGTGGCAATAGCATCGAAGCCCTCACTCTCGGCATATTCGAGAAGATAAATGAATTTTATTTCGCTATTGCAGACGACGCAGGGATTCGGAGTTCTTCCCCGAAGGTATTCCTCGGCAAAGCTCCTCTTGACGACCTCGTCAAATCGGGCGCGGCAATCCACCACGTGCAAGGGGATATCAAGCGAGCGCGCAGATTCCTCCGCCTCGGCAACCGAGGTGTATTCGTGCATAACGAGCACCGCCGCCTCCACCGTATGTCCCTCTGCCTTAAGCCTGAGGGCGGCATAGGTGGAATCAACTCCGCCGCTCAATCCTAATAGTATCTTCATTACCAACTCCGTGAAATAAAATTCTTTCTTAAATTATACCCTAACAACCTTCTATTGTCAAGAGAAGGTTTTTCAAAAGCCCGAAAATCATAAATTTTATCACTTTACTTGACATTTGTAACAAAAAGGAATATAATTTAATTATCCCATACCGTCCGGAGCCGTATGACTCTTTCGCGGATGGGCAAAAAAGCAAAGGAGAACGATTATGTTCAAGATCAACGAAGAAATCGCAAAAAGCATAATGCAGTTCGTAGCAAACGAGCATGATGCCGGTAACGCTGCCGCACACGTTGTTGCTATGGGCGGATGCATGGATTGCTCCAACCACTGCGCTGAAAACTGCGCAAGAAAGTGCAAGGCGAGCAAGGGCTGATGCAGCCTGAGATCCACTCAAAGAGTATTACACTGGTGCTCACGCACCAGTGTAATCTCAGGTGCATTTATTGCTATGAAAAGCACAAGGACAGCAGCGTTATGTCCATTGAGCTTGCAAAAGAGATAATTGACCGCGAGCTTACGGAGGATGACGGAAAGGATGAGGTGGAGATCGATCTTTTCGGAGGAGAGGCACTTCTTGAATTCGAAACGGTAAAGGCACTGATCGAATATGCCGAATCCCGAAGTTATCCTAAGGATTACATATTCTTTATCACTACAAACGGAACGACTCTGACCGACGAGCAGAAGAAATGGCTCTCCGAGCATACCGATACGCTCCAGCTCGGTCTCAGTCTTGACGGAAATAAATATATGCAGGATATCAACCGATGCAACTCATTCGATAAGATAGACCTGGAATTTTTCGCAAAGACCTACCCTGACCAGGGTGTAAAGATGACTGTTTCCACAAAAACACTCCCCCATCTTGCCGAGGGAGTAATATTCTGCCACGAAAAGGGCTTTGACGTTTCCTGTAACCTGGCGTACGGAATAGACTGGTCGGACGAGGAAAACAAATCGGTGTTTGAGCGCGAGCTTATGAAGCTCATACAGTATTATCTGGAGAATCCATCCGTTAAGCCCTGCGCTATGCTGGACGTAACGAGGCTGAGGAGCATGAGTCTTGTAGACGATAAAAATCTCAGATACTGCGGTGCGGGCTATGCTATGAAGGCATATGACTTTGACGGTACTGCCTATCCGTGCCAGCACTTTTTGCCCCTCAGCATAGGACGCGAGCAGGCAATGGAATCTCTCAAGATAGATTTCAAGGAGTACGTCCTTGAAGAGGACGTCATGCCGGAGGTTTGCAGAAAATGTGTTATGCGAAATATCTGTCCGACCTGCTACGGAGAGAATTTTTCCGCAACGGGAAGCATACATCTGCGCGATATGAATCTTTGCCCGTTATTCAAGATACAATTCCGTGCTTTAGCATATTTTGCCGCCGAAAAATTCCGTCTCGGACAGTATGAAGATATGGATAACGGCGAAGTCGCACTTATTCTCAAGTCGGCACTTATGATAAATGAGAAGCTGTAATACGAGTATATAAAATACGGCTGCTTTATTTTGAAGAAGCTAAAAAGCAGGTAAAGGCGCTCTTATACGTGAAGCCTCTGCCTGCTTTTAATTATCAGAAATGAGTCAGCTTATATCCCTTACGAGGTCTTGTATGAAAAGATACTATGAAACCGAGCGCCTTATTTTGCGCTCCCCCATACCGACCGATGCACCTGACATCTCTAAGGTGCGCAATTCGGATTTTGTCCAAAGATATAATCTTTATACAGATTCGTCAACCGAGGACGTACTCGCCGAGCTTGAAAGATACGATCTGGTCATCCTTCTTGAAAAGCATACCGGACGCTTTCTCGGGCTGATACATATCAAGGAGGACTACATAAGATATCACGTTGATTCCATGGAGCTTGCCGGATGGCTGGATATGTCTGTGGCAAAGCAAGGCTTTATGAGCGAAGCATTGAGGGGGCTTATCCCGAATCTGTTCAATGAAGGCATAGCCAGGCTAACTGCAAGAGTATTTTCCGATAATCTGGCGTCGGTACGTCTGATGGAAAGCATAGGCTTCGTGCGCGAGGGATATCTCAGGGAAGCCGTTAAAAATTCCAGCGGCGAAATTTTCGATATGATACTCTTCTCTGTAACAGAAGAGGAATTCAAAAAACGAGTCGGGTGAGATATGGAAGCTTATTACAACAGAGAGATCGAGTGCCTGCCGAGAAAGCAGCTGGCAGAGCTTCAGCAAAATGCCTTTTCCAAGCTTTACGATTACATGATGCACCGCAATCCGAGCTATCGCAAGCTGCTGGAAAGCTCGGGAATAGCCATTGGAAAGCCGCTGAGAACGGAAGAGATACCTCTGCTTCCGATAATTGATAAAAAAGATCTCGCCGCCGCATATCCACTCGGAATGCAAGCGGCACCCGCAAGCGAGATAATCCGCATACACGGCACCTCGGGTACAAGCGGAAAAATGATACTCGTGCCCTGCACTGCCGCGGATATAGCCGCCTATAACGAAGGGCTTTGCCGAGCTCTTATTATGCAGGGGTGTAACGAGCAGAGCGTAATACAAAACACCTTCAGCTACAGCATGTTCATAGGTGGGATCGGCATACAGAGTGCCGCAGAAAGAATAGGCGCCGCAGTTATACCTACCTCGGTAGGAAACACCGAAAGACAGATAAGCCTGATGCGCGACCTCGGAACCACCTGCCTTGCGGCTACACCGTCGTATGCTATGCACATTTTCAAAAAAATGCGATCTGAGGGAATTTCTCCAACCGATTCGGCGCTCCGCACCTGCTTTATCGCCGGAGAGCTCTGCACGGATGAAAAATTGAACAACATTGAGTCACTGGGCGGGGTGAAGGCATACAACGTATACGGAAATGCCGAAATGACCAATGTTTTTGCATCCTGCAGCTATAACACCGGAATGCACATTCCCGAGGATATGATATTTGCCGAGATCATAGGCGATAAAGGAGAGCAGCTCCAAGCCGGAAGTGTCGGTGAATTGGTTATAACGACACTGACAAAAACAGGTATGCCCCTGATCAGATACAATACTCACGATCTGGCAATTATGTATGATGACGAGTGCCCGTGCGGAAGAACCGGAAAGCGCGTCCGTATTCTCGGAAGAAGCGATGATATGATAATCCACAAGGGATGTAAATTCTTCCCATCTGATATAGACCGTCTTGTATCAACATTCGATTTCCTTAGCGGAGTATACCGTATCTCACTTCCGACTGCCGATAATATGACTCTCACCGTAACAGCAGAAGCAAAGGATGGATTCAGCATCCCTCATACCGCCGCAAAAGAGAGATTCAGGGAGGCTTCGCGAAAAATGCTCGGCGTTGCTCTTGACCTTGAGCTCGTTTGCCGCGGTGTCCTGGATACCGCTGACGGAAATAAAATGAAACTGATTAAAAGAACGGCAAAAGTACTGTAAAACACAGTGCCTTTGCCGTACTTTTATAATATTTTTTCGTTGAATTCTTAATGACTCAGACTCTTTTTTTGTTTTTTCGGTTATGCCTGAATGCGGCAGCCCCGGTTTATTCTTCGTCGTGATCCTTCTCTATCTCAAAATCGACAGGTCTGCCGATCTTATGATAATAGTCCGCAAGAGCACTCTTTACCGCCTCCTCGGCAAGCACCGAGCAATGCACCTTTACTGCGGGAAGTCCTTCAAGAGCCTCGACAACCGCACTGTTCGTAAGCTCGAGTGCCTCCTTGACGGTCTTTCCCTTTATAAGCTCGGTAGCCATGGACGAGGTCGCAATAGCCGCACCGCATCCGAAGGTCTTGAATTTGCAATCGGTGATAACGTCATCCTCTATCTTGAGATACATCTTCATTATATCGCCGCATTTCGCATTTCCTACCATTCCGACACCGTCTGCGTTCTCGATCTCACCGACATTTCTCGGATTCATAAAGTGATCCATTACCTTTTCGCTGTACTGCATAATTTTATCTATCCTAACCTTTCATCTTAAGCCTTGTTCTGATTTTTTACTACCTCTTCCCAAAGAGGACTCATATTACGGAGCTTTTCTATAATGGGAGGAAGTGTTTCAAGAATATAATCAACGTCCTCCTCGGTGTTCTCGTGAGAGAGTGTCAGACGGACGGAGCCGTGCGCCTTCTCATGCGGGACGCCTATCGAGAGAAGCACGTGCGAGGGCTCGAGAGATGCGGATGAGCAGGCAGAGCCTGTCGATGCGCAGATGCCCGCAATATCAAGCCAAAGAAGCATACTCTCACCCTCGATAAATTCGAAGCCGATGTTTACGTTGCCCGGCAGACGCTTCACTCTGTCACCGTTAAGGCGTGAGTAGGGTATCTTTTCAAGTCCCTCAATAAGTCTATCTCTCATTTTTACGACACGGTCAAGCTCGCCGAGCTTTTCCTTGGCGACCTCGAGCGCTTTTGCAAGTCCGACGATATAAGGCAGATTCTCGGTGCCTGCCCTGCGGCGCTGCTCCTGACCGCCGCCCGAGATAAGATTGTCAATGAATACGCCCTTCCTGATATAGAGCATTCCAATGCCCTTTGGCGCGTGGATCTTGTGACCCGAAAGAGCAAGCATATCAACAGGAAGCTTCGAGAGGTCGATATCGATATTTCCGACAGCCTGCACGGCATCGGTAAACATGAGCGCACCCTTTGCGTGTGCAAGCTCACAAATCTCTTCAATAGGCTCTATCGTGCCTATCTCATTATTTGCATACATAACTGCCACTATAGCCGTCTTATCGGTTATAGCATTGCGAAGCTCGTCCATAAGAACTATTCCGTTTTCATCCACGCCAACGTAGGTTACGGGATAGCCCTCCTTCTCAAGCGCACGGCAGGTGTTGAGAACCGCGGGATGCTCTATCTTGGTGGTTACAATATGATTTCTGCCCTTTGCGGCAAGGCGCTTCACCGCGCCTCTTATCGCCCAGTTGTCCGACTCGGAGCCACAGGACGTGAAGTATATCTCGGTGGGCTTGCAGGAAAATACCGCTGCGATCCTGGATCTCGCATCGTCAAGTATCGCCTTTGCCTCTCTGCCCTTCGCATGGAGGCTCGAGGGATTGCCCCACTGAGTTTCAAATATGGGCTGCATCGCCTCTATGACCTCTCTTGTGACAGGGGTCGTTGCAGCGTTGTCTGCATATACAAATTTTGCCATTTATTTCAGCTTTCCTTTCAGAAAATGTGCTTTGAATTTTTTCCTTTTATATTGTATACCTTTTTTGTGTAGATTTCAATAGGTTGTAAAAATAATATGTTAATTTTTCGTGAACGCGCGGTATATCACAAAACAAAAGCGTAGAGGAGCTTCGAGGGGATATCCCGCGCGAAAATTCCTGGCATAGCCGCACCATCTTCGCTCACAAATCTACATAAAACACTTGACTTTTGGGAGATTATAATATATAATAAAAGAAAATCAAACAGGCGGTTTAGTGTATGTATACTTTAGGCGTTGACCTCGGCGGTACCAATATTGCTATAGGTCTTTGTGATGACGAACTCAGAATTATCGACAAGGGCTCTGTTCCCACCAAGGCAGACAGAAAGCCCGAGCTTATAATCAAGGATATGGCAGAGCTTGCCTCCCGGATCCTTGAAAGAAATAACCTTTCGGCTTCGGATATCGAATACGTTGGTATAGCGGCGCCCGGAACTGTCAATTCCAGGACCGGAACGGTTGAATATGCAAATAATCTTCCATTCCTCGATTTCCCTATAGCTGAAATTTTCAAATCATTTATGCCGGTCAAGCGCGTTATAGTTGCTAACGATGCGAATGCGGCGGCGCTCGCGGAGGCACTCGTCGGTGCGGCTAAGGGTACCGAAAATTCGGTTATGATAACGCTCGGCACAGGTGTTGGCGGCGGTGTTATCATAAACGGAAAAATATTTGACGGTGGCGTTAACTGTGCGGGCGCAGAGCTTGGCCATACCGTTATAGTTGTAGGTGGCCGTCAGTGCTCCTGCGGCAGACTGGGATGCTGGGAGGCTTATTCATCCGCAACTGCTCTCACCGCTATGACTAAGGAAAAAATGACCGAGCTTAAGCTCAAGGGTGCTCATTCCATGCTCTTTGATATTGCCGAAAAGGACGGAAAGGTTTCCGCCAGAACGGCCTTCAAGGCTATGAAGATGGGCGATGCTATCGGTAAGGAGATAGTTGACAAGTATATCTTCTACCTTGCAGAGGGTATCACCAACATGATAAATATCTTCCAGCCCGAGGTGCTTTCCATCGGCGGCGGAGTCTGCAACGAGAAGGAAAATCTCACCGTTCCGCTTATAAAGCTGGTTGAGAGAGATCAGTATACAAGAACAAATCCGAGAAAGGCAAGGATCGTCACCGCCGAGCTCGGGAATGATGCCGGCATCATCGGTGCCGCAGGCTTGGGCAGATAAGTACTCTTCGACGAGCTAAACCCGATTCGAAAATATAATTCAAGGTGTTGTCTTACGAAATTGAGACGGCACCTTTTTTTAAAAAAATTACATACCGCAAATATTGACATATTTCTCTCGGTATGATAAAATATCTGTGTATGAAAAAAATCGATCTGGTAAATCTCCGCTCGGAGCGGAATTTCGGAAAGGGAAAATAATGGAGCTTAAAGTTATGAGATGCCCTCAGTGCGGTGCGGAGGGTAAGCTTTCCAAAACAGAAGAAAACGGCATGGTGCTTTGGTGCTGTGCGCACTGTGCAGGTAAATTTACAGAAGAGAGCACGGAGCGCGAGTACGAAAGGCTCGAGTCCACCGTTAAAGCCAGCCTTGGCTCGGTAGTATCCGAGGCGATGCTCAATGAAAAAACCGAAAAATACTATAATCTTCGTTCTATGCTCTGGGATAAGATAACCGCAAAATACATAGATAGCAGAGCTATAGTCAATATATGCCGCGAGATCAAGGGAATAGATCCGCACGATTTTCTTGCAGAGTTCTTTGAGATAGCAAATTCCGCAGATGATATTGAGGTTGCGGATTATATCGGCAGCATCGACGTTAAGGAAAACGCACTCTATTTGGACCTCGTGCTCGATTTCCTTACCCGATCACTCAAGGAATCGTACGTTACCCCTGTGGCAGCACTTCTCGACCGTGCCGGCTATGTGCTCTCGCCTTCCGACAAGCAGAAGCATCTCACCGAATTTGAAAAGGAAGCCGACAAGGTTCAGGGTGGCTTATATGACCTCAATACTCCGAGAGACGTTTTCCTTGCTTATTCCAGCAGAGATATGAAATCGGTTGTTGAAATACTGAATTTCATCGAGGACAGCGGTCTTACCTGCTTTGCGGCATTCAGAAACCTCCAGCACGGACGCGATGCCGTTGCCAGCTATGAAAGAGCTTTGCAGACGGCTATAGATAATTCCTCTATATTCGTATTTCTCTCTTCTGTCAATTCAAGAAATCAGTCCTGTGACGCCTTCAAGAGAGAGATTCCCTACGTAAGACAGAGAGATCTTCAGAAATATCCCGAGGCAAGGACCTACGCACAGCTGCCCGACAGATATAAGATGCTCAAGGTCGAATACAGGCTTGATAACAGACCTACTCCCATTGCAGACAGAATGCTTAAGGACTTCTTCTCGGGGCTTACATATGCAGAAACGTTCGATCAGCTGATAGACAGACTCGGCGAGTGCATGGACGTGCTCAATTCTCCCGTCGTTGACGAGGAGGCAGAGCGCCTTGCGGAGGAGACTCGCCGCCGCGAAGAGGCAGAGCGCAGACTCCGTGAGATCGAGGATGCCGACAGACTCCGCAGAGCCGAAGAAGCCGAGCGCAGACTCCGTGAGATGGAGGAGGCTGAAAGGGCGAGAAAGGCTGAGGAAACAAGAAAAGCCGAGGATGCCCGCCTCGCAGAGGAGACTCGCCGCCGTGAGGAGGCAGAGCGCAAGCTCCGCGAAATGGAGGAGGCCGAGAAGACACGCAAGGCAGAAGAGGCTCGCCGGGCTGAGGCAACTCGCAGGGCAAACACAAGCACATCGACATATAACGCTCCCGTAGAGCGCAAAACTTATAGCGACGGCGCAGTATACGTTGGACAGCTGAAGGATGGCAAGCGCCATGGAAAGGGTAAGTGCACCTTCGCCAGCGGAAACTATTATGACGGAGATTGGAAGGATGACTGCGAGAACGGAAAGGGATTCTTCTCCTGGACAAGCGGAGATACTTTCGAAGGTGATTTTGTAAGTAACAAGCGCAACGGCAAGGGCATATACCGCTGGGCAAACGGAAACTCCTACGATGGTGACTGGAAAGACGGTAACCGTACCGGATACGGAAAATACTACTGGGCAGAAGGTGACTTTTTCGAGGGATATTACCTCAATAATTTAAGACACGGCAACGGCCGTATGACCTGGAAAAGCGGCGACGTTTACGACGGTGCGTGGAAGGATGACAAGCGCCACGGAAAGGGCCGCTACGTCTGGGGCGAAGGAAAATGGAAGGGCGAATCCTATTACGGCGATTGGCTGGAAGGTGCACGTACCGGACAAGGTAAATACATCTGGAAGGATGGCGGCTCCTATGAGGGCGGCTTCCTGAACGGTAAGCTCCACGGAACAGGTATATACACCTATCCTGACGGCAGACGCGAAACGCGCACGTACGATAACGATAAGCTTATATCCTCATCAAAATCCACGAGCAGCAACTCCTCTGCCCCCATACAGAAAAAGACATATAATAACGGTGTTTACGAAGGACAGTTCCTGAACGACAAAAGACACGGCAGAGGTAAATACACCTTCCAAAGCGGAGAGGTCTATGACGGTGAATGGAGAGACGGCGACCGAAACGGTTACGGTAAGTGCCGCTGGGCTAACGGCAATTCATACGAAGGCGATTGGAAAGGCAATATGCGTACCGGCAGGGGCAAATTCTTCTGGGCTGACGGCTCTGTCTACGAGGGCGATTACCTCAATAATAACAGGCACGGCAGCGGACGGATGACCTGGAAAAACGGCGACGTTTACGATGGTACCTGGAAGGATGACAATCGCGACGGAAAGGGCAGCTATCACTGGGGCGAAGGAAAATGGAAGGGCGAGTCCTATTACGGAGATTGGAAGAACGGCGCACGTACCGGTCAGGGTAAATATATCTGGAAGGATGGCAGCAGCTACGAGGGCGGATTCCTCAACAGTCAGCTCCACGGAAACGGAGTTTATATCTACCCCAACGGCAAAAAGGAAGCCCGCGTTTATGACAACGGAAAGCTTATTTCTTCAAAAAAGAAGCTATTCTGATACGATTTTAATAATTAACTATCAAGGCGAGCCATACGGTGCTTTCGGCACCGTATGGCTCGCCTTGTCTTGAAAATAAGTTTTAAAGTTCTATTATTTCTACTACGTATTTTATCGAGTATTTTAACTTTTAATCTTTATTGTGCGATACTCTATAGGATAAACTCCATAAATCTTTTTAAAGGTATGAGAGAAGTGTGATGCATCGTAAAATCCGCATTTGAAGGCTATTTCAACAAGTGTGCAGCTTGTATTCATAAGCATATATTCTGCCGCCTCAAGTCTACACTTTATTATATAATCGGATGGTGACATTTTACAGATCTTATTGAATCTACGTATAAAAGTACTCCTGGAAAGATATGCAATTGCGGCAAGCGTTTCTATGCTTATTTTTTCCGAGTAGTGCTCATGAATATAAGAAATGACTCTCATAAACGCCTGATCGCTCTCGCCGCTCATCTTAGCAGATGCATCGGTATTTCCCGTATAAACCTTGCACAAAAATGATATGAGCATCATTACTATACCACTCCGCGCAAAGCAATGAAACGGATCTTTTTGGTTTCTATATTTAAGCGTTTGCGTAAGAATAGCATTAAGATCTTGAAATTGAGAATCGTTTAGCCTAAGATGCAATCCGCTCTTTGCATTTCCTCGCATGATGGGCTCAGCGTTGAAAAGAGTGAAGAAGGATGGCAACGTCTGAAGCTCGGTCATGTTCTTATTTAAAAATTTGTCGCTTATCAGGACGTGAAAAACATCAAAGCCATTCCCTCCCTCAAAGCCATGACTTACCTTTGGTGGAATCACAAAAACATCTCCGACTCTCGTATCAACAGATCCGTCTTCAATGTAATGTCTTCCGCTTCCTCGGGTTATTATGTTAATCTCAAAGAATTCCTGCATATGCATCCCCGTCTCAAAATCTGTGCGCGGAAAAGCATGAACAATATCCATTTCGCTCTTGAAGGTATCCTTACTTTGATAATAAAATTTTGAGGCATTCGGAAGTGTTGACATATATGCCACCGCCTTTGAAATTATAATACATGAAAAAAGGTATAATTATACATTCATTTTAGCATATCTTTATGTTAAAATCAAGGTATAATACAATTTAAGCAAAAATATTTCAATAGGTTTTAGTTATTTTTTACAACTGCTTTGAGTATTTTGCTGAATTTGCATTAAAAACAAATCAAAAGGAGAACCGCAAAATGAAGAAGAAGCTTATCTCTCTTCTCTTCCTATGCTCTATGCTCACAGGTATTCTACCGATTGCGTTTACGGCAAGCGCATCCTCCGGTGAATCGGCTATCCTTGAAAGCGAGGATATACCATTGAAGCTATGGTATGACGAAGAGACACTGATGGAAAATGAAAATTCTCCATCCGCATCGACAACGGGTGCAAATTCGGATATAGGATGGGAGCGCTGGTCATTACCTATCGGAAACGGGTATTTCGGCGCCAACATCTTTGGCAGAACCGAAACTGAGAGAATACAAATAACAGAAAAAACGCTGATGCAGCCCACAAGCGTTCAGAAGGACGGCGTCTGGTATACCATCGGAGGACTCAACAGCTTCTCCGAGACGTACATTGATTTTGATCATACCAATACCGAGATTGAGGGGTATAGCCGTTATTTAGATCTGAAGACTGCGATATCCGGCGTTGAATACACTTACCGGGGTACAAGGTACACAAGAGAATACTTTGCTTCATACCCCGACAAGGCTCTGGTCATACGCCTCAGCGCAGACAAGAACGGTTCGCTCTCATTTACTCTGCGCCCGACTATCCCCTACGAACAGGCATACGGAGCCTTTGAAGGTGACGGTGTTACCAAGAGCGGAAGCGTGATATCATCTGTCAACAACGGAGTTGGAGAGATCGAGCTTTCCGGTAACATGGGATATTACGGCATAGATTTTATCGGTCTTTACCGCGTATATACAAGCGGCGGTCAAATTGCCGCAACCACCGCTGTTAACAAGGACGGTGATACCGATGGCACTATCACAGTTACAAATGCCGATGATGCATATATCATCCTCACACTCGGCACAGACTATGAGTTGTCAAGCGAAATATTCACCTCAGATGACAACGCAAAGCCTACAAAAAACACAACACTCGAGGATACGAGAAAAAAGATCGGCGGATATATGAACGCCATCAACCAAAAAATATCGAATATGAGCTATGAGGACTCTTATATGCTTCTCCGCGATGCGCATGTAGAGGACTACTCAGATCTTTTTGGAAGAGTAAGCTTAAATCTCGGATGTACCGAATCCGATCTTTCTCTTACAACAGACAAGCTTCTCGATAACTATAAAAACGGTACGTCGAGCCGTTATCTTGAAATGCTTATATTCCAGTACGGAAGATATCTGCTTATTGCCTCCTCACGTAGCGGAGCACTTCCCGCAAACCTTCAGGGCACGTGGAACACCTATAACACTCCTCCGTGGGCAAGCGCTTACACACACAATATCAACGTTGAAATGAACTACTGGCCGGCATTCTCTACCAATCTGGCGGAGACATTCGAAGCCTACGTTCAGTACAACGTGGCTTATATGGATAAAGCAGAGGCTTACGCCGATTCAATAATCCAGCAATACAATCCCACAGCATACGGTAAGGACGGAGGCAACGGCTGGGTTGTTGGAACACACACCTATCCATACCGATATACAAGCGACCGCTCTGCAGGTCATCTTGGATTTATGACTCAGGTATTCTGGGATTATTATTCCTTTACCAAGGATCCCGCAGTGCTGAATTACGTATATGACGTGCTGGTCGGTGCAGCAAAATACATAACGAAATGCGTTGAGAAGGATGCTGATGGAAACTACCTTGTTTCATACTGCGATTCTCCCGAAATGAAGGTAAACGGAGTATGGTATTATACCGTCGGCACAACCTATGCGCAGACCTTTGCATATCTCAATAATTTCCACGCGCTCGAGGCAGCAAGAGAGCTCGGAATAAATCTCGACGATCCCTCGGTGTTATCTAGCGAGGAATATTCTATCTTTAAGACCGTTATGGAGCAGATAGATAAGTATGATCCTATAAACGTCGGTCTTTCGGGACAGATAAAGGAATTCCGCGAGGAGAGCTATTACAGCTCGCTTGGCGACGATCCTACCCACAGGCACGTATCACAGCTTGTAGGTCTTTATCCCGGAAATATCATCAACTCAAGCACGCCTGCCTGGCTCGATGCGGCAGAGGTGGTTCTTGACAATCGCGGTCTTGGCTCTATGGGCTGGGCGCGTGCACACAGAATGAACCTCTTTGCAAGAGTAAAGAGAGGAGATGATGCTTACAGGCTTCTCTCGTCGCTTATAAAGGACAGGACGGCATATAATCTCTGGAATATAGGTCCTCCCTTCCAGATCGACGGAAGCTTCGGAGCGACGGCAGGAATTTCCGAAATGCTTCTTCAGAGTCATGAGGGCTATATCGAGCCGCTCGCGGCACTTCCCTCTCAGTGGTCTGTCGGCTCTTATAGCGGACTGGTCGCAAGAGGCGGATTTGAGGTTTCTGCTACCTGGAAAAACGGACTTGCAGACACCTTTGTGATCACTTCAAAGATGGGGGGTACGGCATCTGTTTATTATCCCTCTATAACCGATGCGCTCGTTACCGACTCAAACGGAAGCCCGGTGAGCTACACCGTATCCGGCGATAATCTTATATCATTCCACACAGAAGCAGGAAAAAGCTATACTATAAAAAACTTCAGAAGCATTCAAAAGCCGAGCGCTCCGCTCGATCTGAAGATATCGGAAAACAGCTCCGGAGTGTCTACTCTTACCTGGAATGCCTCTGCGGAGGCGAGCTCCTACAACGTATATGCGGCACTCGGAAATGCTCCTACGTATACTCTTATTGGAAGCACAACTTCCACGAACTTCAGCTACACTCCAAATGAAGCTGACAAAAACGTGAGAACGACTTATGCGGTAACCGCGGTCAACGGCTCAGAAAGCGACCGCACTCTTGCATACACCGCTGAGGCGATAGACACCGAGTACGGCAAAATCCCCTCAAGCAGTATAACCGATACTGCGGAATTCGCAATCTTCGCCAAGCAACGCGGAAGCTCTACCTACAAATTCATAGACGTAGGCAGTGCCGTTATAGACGGCGGTCTTGACAAAGCAAGACAGTACCTCAAAGAAGGCCAATACTACCAAGGCGGAACAATAGTAATTTATCTGCTCAAGGATTGCTACACCAAGGGAACCGCATCGGGTGCCGGTTGGAATGCGGCATTCCAACTGAACGGTGAAGTTATATTGGATCTTGGCGGTAAAACGCTTACCTCTGATGCACCGAGACTTCTCGGCTTTGAAGTCAAAGAGGGACTCGGTCACAATTATGTGACATCTGTTACCTTCAAGAACGGTACACTCTGCACCTCAAAGATCATAGCAGAGGCATTCGGAAATTCCGGTAAATACACCGGAACAAAAACCTGCAATCTTAAGTTTGAGAATCTCACCTTTATGCCCAATGCCGCTATCAATGACTACACGATGTTCAAGGCACGCGGCTCATTCAATTCAACCCAGAAGCTGAAATTCTCCGTGGAGCTTATCAACTGCAATCTCAATTACTCCTCGCAGACTAAGATAACCGTGCTAAACGATTCATGTACGAAGGGTGCATCCGAGACAAGCCTGAATATAAAAGGCGGTACGGTAGCCCCGAAAAGCATATCCGCTTTTCTGCCCACAAGCGGATTTGCAACAGAGGATAGTGTTGTCTTCTCGAAAAATTCTGCAGGCGCGAGAACTCAGATCACCGTACCATATACCGATCATGCACCTACCGCTACCTTCAAGACAGATAACGGAGATATGCATCTTGCAAGCCTTACGGTCGACAAGAGCAATACTACATACGTGCTCTCGGCAATCTCTACTCCATACGGATATATTCCCGAGAACCTATCCTCCAAAACCTTCTCGTTATTCTATAACGATCTTCACATAGGCTCGTACGATTCCTACCGCGACGTTATGGAAAACAAGATCAAAAATCTGCTTTATCCTAATAAAAACGGAATATTCTACGGCGAGAGTCTGATGCTGTATATGAATAAGGATTATATACACGAGGACGCTGTCTTTGCTAATCTGGCTCAGCTTCTCGGAACTCTTACCATAGACCTTGGTAATCATACGATTACACAAAAAAGCAATTATCTTTTTGACCTTGTAGGCAAGGCGGTTACGTCCGGCGGAACCGTTTATCTTGATACTACTGTAATAAACGTCAAAAACGGAACTATTCTTACCAACGATATGCCGCTGATGCAGATATCCTCCAAGGGAAAGAGCGGAAACTTCGGATATGCGGGAACCAAGGAATTCAGGTTCACGTATGATAACGTCACCTTCGATAAATGCGTATCTTCTTATAAGCCGCTGATATCGATCGGCACCTTCGACGTTGTAGATACCGGCTCCGGCTCTAAGAATATTTCTGTATCGGCAGTATTTAACAACTGCTCCTTCAAGAGCGGAAACGGACTTCTCTTCGACCTCTCGGTTTCCAATTATATTGATGCCGATATAACTATAAACGGCGGTAATATCACAGCAGACAGAATAGATTCGCCTGCAATAATGAAGGTATCAAATGCTGAGGATAAGCTTATGCTCGGCAAGTACGATGGCAGTTATCCCACTATCACTCTCCCTGCGGGCTCATCCGCACCGAGCGCTCTATTCAATAACGGTGCGCTGCAGTTTGTTAAGATTTCGGAAACGGCAGATAATACTGTATTCGGACTCAGCGCTGCGCAGTTCAGCAGTTATATTCCTCAGGTAAGTATAACACTTGATTCCAGCATAAAAATGAACGTTTATATCCCTGTAGATGGAACAGTAAGCTTTGTATTTGACGGAATCGGCTATACCGATCTTTCCTCCCTCGAGTATTCTATAACCGAGCTTGAAGGAAAAAGATATTACGTTGTGCAAAAGGAGCTGGATGCAAAGGAAGCCGCAAAAGACATTATCCTTACCGTTAAGGCATCCAATGGAACTACTGTAGCTACAGGACGATTCACCTTCTCCATCCTCAAATATGCGAAGAAGGTGTTCGCCACCTCCAACGAGGTTGAAAAGCAGGTGATCCGCGACGTTCTTTCATACGTCAGAGCTGCTTACAGATATTTCGATACTGACACCGACGGTACAGTTGCTAAAATAGATTCGCTGATCGGAGAAAGATACGACGAAACCTCCCTCTATGATCCGGAGGGCTCTGAAAAGGTCAACACCCCCGGTTTCAAGGCAGCGACCTTTGCTCTTAACTCTACACCGGCTCTCAGATTTTACATTGCAGACGGTGCGGATGCGAGTATCGAATACCGCTTCTATATAAACGGCAGAGAATACACCTATACCGAAGGCAAGGATGCATACGGTTCGTACGTTGAACTCGACGTATATGCCTATGCTATGTGTGATACGATCACATATACGGCAAACGGAGAATCAGGAAGCTTCCATATAGCGGCATATCACGCATGGGCGCTCGGAGAGAATAATGCGGATCTGGTCAATCTCGTTGAGCGCTTCTGGAAATACTGTCAGAGCGCAAGAGATTTCAAAAACAGCGTGAAGATTGACGTAAGCTATGTTGACGAGAACGGACGCACTCTTGCGGAGCCTAAAACGGTATATGCCGTAAAGGGCGAAAAGATATCTATTCCCTCGCCTGCGGTTTCGGGATACTATACGCGCGATCTCTATCTCAAGATAACAGCTTTGAAAAGCAGTGCAATAAATGTAGTATACAAGCCTATCCCAAATAACATAGACGAGGATGTAGCCGGCACGATGCTTCCTGATATAGCTGCCTGGGGAGATTCTATCACCGCGGGCTCGAATGCCTATAACACCACCGTTGCAGATCGACACGGTCTTGATCTTACCGCGCTCGGAAGCACCGCAGCGGGCGGTACTTACTCAGAGGTGCTCCGCAATCTCATAGCAAGCAAGGTATACGGCGGAATCAACATTGCCAACTGCGGTGTCGGAGGTGAAACCACCTTCACGATAGCGGCAAGAGCGAACACAGATAGCTATTATCTGTACCTTGGAAATTCGATAAGCATCTCTGACTCTCCAATCATCCTCCCGCTTATGCAAAGCAAGAACGGTATGAGCGGTCGCGAAGGCATCTTGCGCAAGGATATATCGGTTAATCCGCAGATGCAAAGCGTTACCATCACGGGAACCGATGAAAACGGAAAAACCGTGACTGTAACGGGAATTTTAAGCTGCTCGGTGACTGAGGATATTCCCGAGGGAAAGTATATATGGAATTGCGATTATCAATATCTCAGATATACCTTCAGCCGTACAGACGGCAAGACCGACAGGATCAATTTTTCGCAAGGAGCAAAAGTTCTTACTAATGCATCTGTCATTTACGACGGAAGGACGCTTATCATATTTATGGGCGAAAACGGCGGATTCAATAACGATTTTTCCAACCTCATAAAGCAGCAGGAGGAAATACTTTCCGCTTGCGGAAATCCCGAATATTACCTGATAATTTCAACCACCTCAGGCTCTAACGAAAGCCGCAAGGCTATCACCGAGGCTCTTAGCGCTCGCTGGGGAGACAGATATATCAATATGGGTAACGAGCTCAATTCAAGAAGCTCATATGAGCTTGCCGGCTACTCTGAGGAGGCTATAATCTCGGTACAAGCAAATATAATCGACGGTACCGTCAGCGAGCTTCTTCTGGCTGACAGCTGCCACCCAAATGCTGCAGGATATGCGGTAATAGGCAACATAATCTTCGAAAGACTGTTTGACATCGGCGCCTTTGATGCTATTTTCGACTACTACGATTCACTCAACGCTTGAGAGCAAGGAGGTAAAAATGAAAAAATATAAGCTCCCGACTATAGAGATCATAGATCCGGGTTGTGCCGATATTATCACGTCATCTCCGGGAACCGAAACCACTCCCAAGGAGGAAAATGACGGAATATGGGATCTTGATTTAGCGTGACACGACAAATCAATAAAATCCATATTCAAGCAGAATAAAATCCAAGATGCAGGGCACCGAAGCAAATTCGGTTTCCCTGCATCTTTATTGCCTTTTTTCCTTTAGTTCACAATTTCTTTTCATTTACTTTATTATTTATTACGAAAGTTGTGTTAAAATAATATTGGTTAATCCTAAAAAATCTGAAGGAAGGATCTTTTATGACCGTAGGCTTTGCAAAAAGAATTGCGGCGCTGATATTGACTATTGCGCTTCTCTGTTCATCGTTTACTCTGCTTATCAGCTGTCAGACCACGGGCGGTAATACCGATGTCGGCTCCTCCGGCGGCACCAATAATAACGGCGGTGCAGATGCCGGTGATAATAGCGGTGCGGCAGAAAACGAAGATTACAGAGATAAAATTACCGTTCCCGAATATAAGGAATATGACAGAAGAACCGTCAAGTTCTCCGAAATGAAGTTCGAAAGACCTGATTTCGCTGCCGTTATAGGCGGATTTGACCGTGTTATCGAGCTGATAAAGGCAAATGAGATAAGCTTTGAGGAGCAGATCGCGGCGATTGAGGAAATAGAAGCACCATACTCCCTTGTGCGTTCTATGTATGCCTTTACAAATATTTACAACTCCATAGATTCATCCGACGAATTCTGGAATCCGCAGTTCACCTATATCACAACCAACTACCCCACCTTTGCGGGTAAGGTCGAGGATATGTTTGAGGCGGCGGCTAATTCACCTCATGCCGAGAGATTTGAGAAAGAATATTTTGGCGAAGGACTTATAGAGAACTATAAGGACGGCGGCACTCTCACCGAGGCGATGATACAGCTCTGGAAGACCGAGGAGCAGCTCGAGGCTGACTACTCGTCTATCTCTACCGCTACAGTGGAGATAACCTATAAGAATCAGACCGATACGGTCGACCGTATACTCGCCTTTCACAAGGACAAATACGGTGAAAAATCCACCGAATATATCACCGCATTTACCTACTGTATGCAGGAATACCAGAAGATATCAAAGGAGAAATCGAGAAGTATATATATCGATCTTTTCAAGGTCAGAAGTCTTATCGCGACCGAGCTTGGCGACGACAGCTATATGACGTATGCATACAAGTCGCATGCGAGGGATTATGAGCCCGAAAAGATTGAGAGATTTCTTAAGGATATTGCCGATTATATCATTCCGGTCTATTCGACTCTCAGCTATTTCGTATTCAATCCCTTCTTTGAAACTACAGAGCAGTCGAAGCTCGAATTACACACGCTTGTAAACAACTGCTATTCGACTCTTAAGAAAAACGATCAGGACCTTGCCGATATATTCGCATATATGCTTCAGTTTGAGCTGTTTGATATAGAAACCGAAAAGCTCAACCGCCAGGACGGTGCCTTCACGACCTATATTGATGATTACGATGCGCCCTTCATATTTATGACGGCAAGCGGTAAGAGCGAGGATTATTCCACGCTCTATCACGAGTTTGGTCATTTCGTCGACGCATTTATCAATGACAACGGTACCACCTCTATAGATCAGAAGGAGGTATCCTCTCAGGCGCTCGAATATATAATGCTCCATTATATGGAGGATATCCTTTCGGATTCGGATATGCGCTATCTGACCTATAAAAAGCTTTCCTCAGCTATGGAAACGCTCATATATGAGGGCTTCTATGCAAGGTTTGAGGCATTGGCATACGATCTTCCCTATGACGCTATAAACGAGGAAAATCTCAATAAACTTATAGTTAAGGCGGCAGAAGAATTCAAGCTCAATACAAAGTACGTCAACGATATTTCGGTGACATTTATTCCGCATATCTTCCTCTACCCCTTCTACGTTCAGTCCTATTGCACCTCGCTCGTCCCTGCTCTCCAGCTCTATCTTATGCCGACGGAAAACGGCGAAAGCCTCTTAGCTTATAAGAGCATCATCGACCGCAGCGAAGAAGATATGACCTTCGAGGAAACTATAGTCGCCGCAGGGCTCAGCTCGCCCTTCGAAAGCGGTGTTCTGCAAAAGATAGCAGATGAGATCCACTTTATAATAACCGGCAGTCATTTCTTCAAGAATAACGGCTCGGGTGAGTTGGCTGCGTAAATTAAGCTAATATTTCGTGGGGCTGCGTCATTTAGGCGTAACCAATAAAAAACTACAGAGGCACTGTAAAACACAGTGCCTCTGCCGTACTTTTATAATATTTTAAAGGTTGAAAAACTCCGTTTTTCCTCATCTTTATTAAAGTTTTTTATTCTATCCTCGTTTCCTCACTCAGCGTACCCTTGTACGCTTAT
>SVRZ01000022.1 GCA_015064555.1 Oscillospiraceae bacterium | reverse complement strand
GTGAATGAATTGATGCTAACGCATCATGAATTGGCTTTGCCATGAATTCTCGCTTCGCTCCATGAATTGAATTGCAACCAATGTGCCGTTAGGCACAATTCATGCCGCAGGCAATTCATGAAAGCTTGTCTTTCAATTCACGCAAGCGCGAGGTTGCAATTCATTGCGTGTTCTCCGTTAAGGATAACACGCATATCTTGCCCTGTTTGTTTTCTGTGAATGAATTGATGCTAACGCATCATGAATTGGCTTTGCCATGAATTCTCGCTTCGCTCCATGAATTGAATTGCAACCAATGTGCCGTTAGGCACAATTCATGCCGCAGGCAATTCATGAAAGCTTGTCTTTCAATTCACGCAAGCGCGAGGTTGCAATTCATTGCGTGTTCTCCGTTAAGGATAACACGCATTTTACTCCTGCTCTTTTTTGTTTCTAATGAGAGCTTGGGCTTAGTTCAAGCCTATTCGCGAGCGGTCTCGTGCGATAGTCGCACTTGGCGATATTTTTCGAATTCTGCGATAAGCGTGTCGCCTTCCCATAACTTGACTTTTTTCGCCGTGTGTGATATACTTATGAAGTAAAGGCTTTATAAGGAGGATCTGCAACTATGGGAAAATGGACCGTTAAAGAAGATAAAGGCTATGAGGATACCAGGGAAATTTTATTTTTCCTCTTGGAAAAGTTCGAGGCGATCTTTGGAAAAGACGTGATGCATCACGAGCGCTGTGAGGTCTACAATGATCCGGATGCGCCTTGCCCGAGATTTATATACTCATCGCCGTTACGTATCAGATTGCATCTTTCAAGAACCTCGCTCTGGTCTAAGACGATCTTTCAATTAGCTCATGAAATGTGTCATTATGCTATGTATCAAGTGAAAAAGGATAAAAAAGTGACACTTTCCTGGTTTGAGGAGATCGTTTGCGAGGCTATGGCACTTTATGCGCTGGAATACGCTTCGGAAAAATGGAATAATTGTAATCTTTCTCGCTTCAGTCCAAAATTCGCGGTGTATCACAGAGAATATCTCGAGGACGTGCTCAGCGATAGCTTCACGAATGAATTTAAGCTTTGCAGCAGTGTGGACAAGCTGAGAAGGTACGAGCTCGACGGCAAGCCGGAAAATAAGCGCCAGACACACGGCGCAGAAGTAAGCATACTATACAGGGCAATTTCCGCAGAACCGGGAGCACTCAAATATGTGCTAGATTACACGAAGTATATAAATAAGGATGGAATAACGATCGATTTTGACCGCTGGCTGAAAAATTCCTCTTGCAATTTGCTGCGGTTATTACAATGGATCCAGCCTGTTTCCGGCATATGACTCGAGGATGAGTCATTCAGGGAAAACAGGAAAAAAAGAGCGGAGATGCTTTTAACAGGTATCTCCGCTTTAATATTACTAATATTTCTGTTACTAAATCTTTTTAAAATCCGACTCCGAGATTACGTTTACGTATCCTTCGTCGTAATCGTCAAATGATCTGAATTTCGATTCTTTATCAATTTTAATTTTGCCGGGCTTTCCGGATATGAGAACTATTCGTACAACTCCTTCCGTCGGAGCGATACTGATCAAAGGCTCTCGCTTTGGGGCAAGACACTTGAAGATTCGCGAAAGAATTGAATGCTGTTCAAGCTCGATAGTTGTATCACTGCAGTAAACATAAGTATACATATTAGCCTTTTTTCTGGTAAATAAGATTTCGTAATTCCTGTTGTTAAAAGAAAATTTCACAAGACCAATATTGCGCATAAACCAGTCCCGCGGAGCAGAAGATTTTAACTCGTTGAAAAGGTTGTATATATTTTTCATGGTTATTCCTTTCTGTTAATTTGATAAGATTTTGGAATAAGCGGCGGTATGCGGCACAGCTAGCGCTTCGCGCTCGCGGTGCCGACAGCTTCCGCTACCAAAACAAACAAACCGTGTCAAAAGACACGTGGGAAGCTGGGTATTGCTACGCGGGGTAAATGAGAGCGGATTCGCAGGCTTGGTAGAGAGTTGAAGTACGGTTGTCCGCGTTACGCAAGATACCGCGGAAACTTTGATAAGATCTTGGAATGAGTAATCTAAAATTTTGATACCATTTTATTATGGGTGCAAATTTTAGAGTTATGGGTGCATTTTCCTGCAAGGGGTTGCGCCCATTTTTTAGTTAGATAATTTGGAATTGGATTACTTAAACAATCTTGCAATATATTCTATGTCAAGATTTCCGCTTACAACAGAGTGCAAAGAACCGTAGTCAATCCATTCATTTAAAGTAATGGAGATAGTTTTCATTATTTCTCCATCCGTATTGTAGAAGGTTAACTCATATTCAATCGCAGTAAGTTCATTGTATTTCAGTTCCTTGAGCTTAAGAGAATTAAGATTATCAACGATATGCTTAACGCTTTCTTCTTCCGTAATTGTAACCGAGCCTATCTCTTCACCCATATCGTACTTGGTGGCTTCAATTCTTGTTGCGCCATCAATTCCTTTTATGCTTTTAGCATACTGTGTGGCTAATTCTACAAGTTTCTTGCAATCGCAAAGATAGTATTCCAAAAATCCGCCATCGTCGTAGCTATCCGTTGTCGTGGCATAAATCCAAATTGTTTGAATATCGTTTTTGTTCATCGTAAAGAAGAGCTTTTTGTATTTTCCGTTTTCAATCAATAATTCAAACCAAAGCTCGCACGATTCCTTGTTATATTCTACGGCGGAATCATCACAAGGCATCTTTACTTGACCAAAAGCATTGGCTGTATCAATTTTGCCACTGTCGAGCGTGTTCTCAACCACCACAACAAAATCGTCGATAGAATCCTTGTATGCTAAAACATATTCGGTTTCGTCAACGCCAAACAAAACCTTGCTTACCTTATCGTAAGTGTCATTTGGCAATCTAGTTGCATAACCCAAACAACTAGTACAAGATATAAGCACTGCAAAGAGCAATAGAACGGAACCTATCATATGTAGCTTCTTTTTCATAGAAATAGCCTCCTTGTCAAATTCTTATTTATCGGTGAGTTTATTATAACACATAATCGAACCGAAATCAAGAATTTATTTAACCGAATCACAAATTGAACGATACCCCATAAATTGAACGAAAGGGGTATAAAGTGAACGATTAGTACTTTTACGGATAAAAAAAGGGGCTGTAACTTTAATCACTTTCGCAGAAAGTGTATATCATCCGCAATTTATTGCGGTATATCATCAATGCGGAGCATTGTATATCATCATTACGGAGTTTTTATACACGCTAAAGCGTGATGATATGCAAAAAAGAGCGATTTTCTCGCTCTTTTTGATGATATCCACCACACTTCGTGCGGTGATGATATGCCATTACTCCGTAATGGATAAAAAAAGTCGTATCAAAATGATACGACTTTTTTGGTGGGGGAAGCTGGATTCGGACCAGCGAAGTCAGTGACAACAGATTTACAGTCTGCCCCCTTTGGCCGCTCGGGAATTCCCCCAAATTAAAGAGTTCAGTCGAATACCGGAACTCTCATGGAGCTGGTGAACGGAGTCGAACCATCAACCTGCTGATTACAAATCAGCTGCTCTGCCATTGAGCCACACCAGCATTCGGAACGTTAATATTATAGCAGATTGAAATGGGTTTGTCAATACCTTTTTTAAAAAATCTTTTTTTATTTTTAAAACTTCAAAATGTGGCTTTTTCGCCCCTTTTTAATGTAAAATTTTGATTGAAAAATGCGAAAAACAGTGCTATAATTAATATAAAAGGTAAGAGCAAGATGAAATTTTCGATGGAGGTGGTTTGTATGAAGGAAATAATACTCGAGAAGCTCCGGGAAATAGAAGAACGGGAAAATGTAAAAATATTGCATTGTATCGAATCGGGGAGTCGTGCCTGGGGCTTTGCCTCGCCGGACAGTGATTATGACGTGCGATTTATTTACGTCCGTCCGTTAGAATACTACCTTCGTCTGGATAGGACAAGAGATGTAATAGAATGGCAGCTTGATGATACCCTTGATATCAATGGCTGGGACATCAGGAAGGCGCTGATCCTGATGCATAAATCAAATCCCACCCTCTTTGAGTGGAATGCTTCGCCTATCGTCTATAAAACGACGGATGAGTGGAAAAAGTTTTCCTCTCTTGTCGACCAATATTTTGTATCAAAATCAGGACTTTACCATTATCTCAATACCGCGAGGAGTAACTACAAGGAATACCTGATGGGCGATACCGTCCGTTACAAAAAGTATTTTTACGTTCTGCGCCCTCTCTTGGCTTGCAAATGGATACTCTCGGAGGGAACACCGCCGCCGATGGAATTCAGTATCCTTATGGAAAAGCATCTTGATGAGAAGCTGAGACCTGATGTCGATAGGCTTCTTCACATCAAAACCGGCACCCCTGAAATAACCGAAGGAAAATGCATAAAAAAGATAAACGATCATCTTCTTGAAATGATGCATAGCGTTGAGGAAGAGATAGCTCTTATGCCTTCCGAGAGACCGCAGAGCTGGGAGGAGCTTAATGAGGTCTTCCTTTCCTTCCTTACGCCGGAGAATTAATACTTAGCATCGATCTTCAACGCATAATTAAAAATAAATCAATGGAGAATAATATGTCACACAGTAAATTTACAAAGCGCGGTAAGTCCTTTTTCATAGAAAGCTGGAACCCCGCAACCAAAAAGCATATAAATACCTGTGTCCTCTGCGGGACTCAGGGCTACAACCCATCTATTGAAGAGGATGGCTTTGTCAGAGAAGATAAGAAGCTTATAGATCTTGAGCACCGAGCTATGCGCGATGAGCTGAGAAGAACTATGAAGCCTCTGGCGCTCGATGAGCTTGGGAGATGTGAGATATGCGCTAAGGTGATGGATAAAAAGTAACACGACCGTCACATTTTACAGCCGCAAGCGGTGCGCACCATTTTTGATGCACACCGCTTGCGGTTCTTGATTATGTAAACAATTGGTAGCAAATTGTACGGAATATCTTTAACGACCGAGCTTTGAATCAATATAATCCATATATATGTTCCAGTCGGTTCTCGAAAGATAATGCAGACCGAGTCTTGTATGGAATGCACAGGCATCACCCTCGTGGAGCACGAAGGGCGCTTGGGGTATCTCATCAGGAAAGACGAAGCCGCGCTTACCGTAAAGAGCGTAAACGGGATTTGTAAGAGTAAGCGCAAGATATTCGCTATGCGGATCTGCCCACTGATCCTCATCGGCAGTGCCGAGAATGATAGTGCGCGGTGCTACGAGAGAGAGGAGGAAGTGCTGGTCGAAGGGAAGGTCATTTTCTCTGTCTGCATATTCCAGATATTTCGGGCAGAACCAGAAGGGGAATCTGTTTGTAATATCCTTTATGCTCTCGCCGACCTTTCCGCGCGAAAGCGCATCACCCGATGCACCCGAATTATTAACGCAAACAAAGCTTACTCTTTCGTCAAATGCCGCGGTGAGTAGCGCTGTTTTTCCAAGTCTTGAATGACCTATAACTGCGATAGCCTCGGGATCGATTTTTTCGTTTTCAAGCGCGTAGTCGATAACGCGCATAGCCGCCCAAGCCCACATAGCGATCTTTCCGGGCGCATGGGGATCGGTTCTGTCGGGGCAGAGGATCGGAGCGCAGTTGTTATTGAAATCTCCGTTATCGGTAGAAACGTCCTGATAGCAGACGGTGTATACCGCATATCCGCGATCGATGATCTCCTCTGTGGGCTGATACTGATCGGGAATAAGATCTCTGAAGTTGATATGTATGAATGCGGGCATCCTTCCGCTTGCCTTCGTTGGAATATTGGAGGTGAAAGCAAAGCTCAGCTCACGTCCGTTTACGACCGCGTGCATCATATGCTTTGTGAGTGTCGACTTGCCGGCGGCAAACGCCTTGCCTTTTTCTATATTTTCTACCCATATCTTTTCGGGTGCGGGAGGAATGAAACCGTATTCCTCGCGGCAAAGAAGCTTCTGTATCTTTGGTTTTATTTCCTCGAATTCTTTTGCGGTGGTTATCTTCTTGCCAAACGGGCAGAGCACGTCGGGCACGTTAAGCTCATTAAGTCTTGCTTTTACGTTCATTTGGGTATCCTCCAAAAGCTTTTTTGTTAATTATAATCCTATGTTTGAAAAATGTCAACACCTTGTCATAAATTAATTCTTTACAAAACCGAAAAAGTATGATATTATAGCATTGTAAAGGGATACTTTTAAAAGAGAAGGGGCACTGTATGGAAGCTAAAAATATAAAAATAAATATTCCGTCTGCCGCCACAGACTTAATAAACAAGCTTTACGATGCCGGATACGAGGCCTTTATAGTTGGAGGATGCGTGCGTGATTCGCTTCTTGGCAGGCTGCCGGGCGATTTTGATATAACCACAAATGCAGAGCCGGAGGAGGTTAAGCGTCTCTTTAAAAAAACTGTAGATACGGGGATCCGCCACGGTACTGTGACGGTCATAGAATCGGGCGAGCCGTATGAGGTAACGACCTATCGCATAGACGGAGAATATGCCGATAGCCGCCATCCCGTGTCGGTTTCTTATACAAAAAACCTCAGAGATGATCTTGCCAGGCGTGATTTCACGGTCAATGCTATGGCGTATAATGATAGAGTTGGTCTTGTCGATGCCTTCTCAGGCATAGACGACCTTGAGCACGGTATCCTTCGCGCGGTGGGGGAAGCGCGTCTTCGCTTTACCGAGGATGCTCTCCGCATTCTCAGGTGCATTCGCTTTTCCTCGGTCCTCGGATTCGGGATAGAGAAGAGCACCGCAGATGCGCTCCGCGAGCTTGCACCCGGGCTTCTTAAGGTATCCGCAGAGCGCATCTATAGCGAATGGAAAAAGCTTCTGGGGGGCAAAAACGCGTATTACGTAATAGAAGAATACAGAGATGTTATATCCATATTTCTGCCCGAGCTTTCCGACGTCAGCCTTCCTGACAGGGATAGCTTTGACAAGCTGAGTGTGGAAAATCGGCAGCTGTGTATGTTTGCATCTATCGGTCTAGAGGGGTTTGAAAATGCTTCACACAGGCTTAAAATGGAGTCGAAAACGCGTACTAAGGGCGCATCCGTGTTGAAAAACCTTATATACAGTCCAAATCCAAGCGATAATGAGCTGAAGCGATATCTTGTGGATAACGGAGATGAGATAAGCCTTGACGGCGCAGAGATATCGGCTGCAGTGGGTATCACCGATAAGCAAACTTACCTGAGAATGCTCTCGCTTGTTTCCTCACCGATCCCCAGAAAAATATCCGATCTTTCTATAGGCGGCAGAGAGCTTATGGCAATGGGAGTCAGGGGCGAAGGGATAGGTAAGCTGCTCTATGCGCTTCTTCTTGAGGTAGCTCAGGGAAATATCAGAAACGATACCGACGAGCTCCTTTTACGTGCTCAAGAACTTCTTTAATTTCATATAATGTAAGAGGGCATAGCGGTCTTGCGATCGGATGCCCTCTGAAAAATATATAACGGTTTTGGGGAAAAGCTATGTCTTTATATGAAATACGGAGTCCATGTGAGCGATTTTTCTTCTCTACCGATAGTTCTACCCCCTATCCGACATCGGAGGGGTGCAGAGTCTTCGTGAAAAATGACACGCTATATGACTATGACCTTATCCCGTTTTTTGAAAACGGGTTTTATATTCCCGATCTTATGTATGCCGCTTCGCTGTATATGGCAGGCGTAAGAGGCATGCCGAGTGGCGAATATGAGGTGAAGATCGGTAACAGTGTAAAACAAATATCACTTCCGCCTAATGTGTCGAATATCGGGATAAATCACAATAAATGTAAACTATTGTGCTCACAAATGCCGTATTCTGATCGGAATATCACTATAAATCTAGGACTGATTGGAACGGCTACGGGCACTTATGCGGCGCTTGAGTGCGATAATTCCGAGAATTTTGACGCGGATCTTATTCTCCCGCGGATTCGTCTTGGTGTGCCGTTGCCTTCCGATATACGCGCACTGCTTGTCCTTTCGCCTTCTGCGGACGGATATCTTATGCGATCTCTTCCGTTTAGCGGCTGTACCTCTGTACGCGATTCGAGTGCAATAGCGGCGGCATATACATTCCTCGCTTCAAGAGGCGGAGCGTCCAATATCACCGTCTTATACGACGGAGTACCGACCGCATGCACGTCCTCGGCATTCGGAATCTCTCTCTTCTGCCTATGCGAGCCGCTCTGGCATAAACTCTGATAGCTATTGACCTTCCTCTCGCAGAAGCGCGCATTATTTCCGCGGCAATAAAATGAGGCTGAGTCATTAAGAATTCAACAAAATCAAAACGAAAAGATGAAAATATCAGCAAAAAATATAATTTCCGCGAATTCTTGATGGCTCAGCCTCTCGGGGTTACGTACACCTTCGGCTGAAGCGTTTTTGTTTTGATACAGAGGTGCGCGGGTAAAGAAAATCGAGCAAGCATTTTTAACAAAATTCACTTGACATACATGTATCTATTATGCTAAACTATACTAAGAATTATTTTGCGCGAGCGCGAAGAAGGCAGAAAGGCAGAATGAATGGCATTTGACGCGTGTATGATGAGGGCGGTTCTTTCCGAGTTTACCGCCGAATTTCCTGAGGCTAAAATTGAAAAGATACTGCAGCCTGCAAATGATGAAATAGACATGGTCATTCATCATGGCAGGTCATCTTCACGTCTGCTTTTTAACGTGGGGCCGAATGCGCCGCGCCTTCAGCTTACTGACAAGGCGAAGGAAAATCCGCTTAAAGCACCGATGTTCTGCATGTTTCTTCGTAAGCGTTTGCTCGGCGCGAGGATAGTAGGCGTTGAGCAGCCGGGCTTTGACCGTATTGCAAAGCTTACCGTTTCGGGCTATGATGAGATGGGCTTTCCAACCGAGATGAAGATAGTATGCGAAATAATGGGAAAGTATGCAAATTTCATCCTTCTGGATGGCGACGAGAAGATAATATCCGCACTCAAAATAATAGACTTCTCGGCAAGCATGATACGCCAGGTGCTACCCGGTCTTAAGTATCAGGCTCCCGCAATGCCCGATAAGCTGGATCCTAAGCTCATAGACCGTGATGCGTTCTTTGCACACCTATCGGCCTTTCCGCCCGAGAAGAGCGGCGAAAAATTCATAACATCAACATATTCGGGCATAGCTACGCAGATAGCTCACGAGCTGGTCTACCGCGCGACAGGTGATGTAGACGTACCCGTGTGCAATATAGACCGCGATGCGCTTTACCGCGCGGTCGAAGCATGGCAGTTTTTGCTTATAAACGAGGAATACACCCCTACCGTGGCAATTGATAAGAGTGGAAAGCCGATAGATTATTCCTATATGCCGATAACCTACCTCGGCGATTACGTTACCTATAAGAGCTTTCCCACCTTCCGCGAGCTCTTTGATCTCTACTTTGCTGAGAAGGATAGGCTCGAAAAGATAAATCAACGCGCGCATGATGTGCGCGTATTGCTCTCGGCGGCGCGTGCACGCACCGAAAAGAAGCTCGCTATCCAGCGCGAGGCACTTGCCAATAGTGAAAAGGGGGAGAGCTACAAGCGTGCGGGCGACCTCATAACCTCTAATATTTACAGAATCAAGCGAGGTGACGAAAGCCTTGTTGCGATCGATTATTACGATAGCGAATGCCCTGAAATAACCGTTCCGCTTGATCCGAGGCTCTCTGCCGCGGCAAATGCACAGCGGATGTATAAGCTTTACAACAAAAGTAAAACGGCTAAGACCGTGCTCACAGAGCAGATCAGCCTCTGGGAGTCAGAGCTACTTTATCTGGAAAGTGTTCAGGCATTCCTGGATTCCGCCGAGACCGAGCAGGATATATCGGATATCCGGGATGAGCTTTACGGCGCGGGATATGCCTCCAGGATGAGAGGCTATAAGCCGCCGAAGCAATCAAGATCCAAGCCACTGAGCATGAAAACTACCGATGGACTGACTCTATACGTTGGCAGAAATAATATCCAGAACGACCGTCTTACTATGAAGGAGGCGGCGAAGGACGATATATGGTTCCACGTGAAGGATATTCCGGGCTCGCACGTGATATTGGTTACCAACGGCACAGAGCCGACCGACAGGGACTATACCGAGGCGGCGGCAATAGCAGCGGGATATTCGAGTGCGACGGCAGATCTTGTTGCGGTAGACTATACCCGTGTCAAGAATATCAAGAAGCCCGCGGGCTCAAAGCCGGGGTTTGTAACCTATAAAACCAACTATACGGCATACGTAAAGCCTATTCGCGAAATAGGAACGGGTAGCCTTGGAGAAAAATGATGGTAGATCTTACAGGACTTCATAAGCACTTTATCCTTGAGCATCTCGGAGAAGGAGATGTTGCAGTGGATTTTACGATGGGAAACGGAAACGATACGCTTTTTCTCTCAAAGACTGTCGGTAAGAGCGGCAGAGTATATGCCTTTGACATACAGGAGGATGCGTTAGTATCGACGCGTGCGCATCTTACGGCGAATCAAGCCCCCGAAAACTATACTCTTATATGCGCCTCGCATCACAGAGTCAAGGAGTTTGTGAACGAGCCTATAAAGGCAGGGATGTTCAATCTGGGATACCTGCCGAGGAGCGGCAGAAAGGGTGTCACTACAATGAGAGAGACCACTATGCCCGCAGTAGAGGCGGCGATAGAGCTTTTACAGCCGGACGGTGTTCTTATAATCGCAATTTATCCCGGCCATGAGGAGGGCGCACTTGAGGGAGATATGCTGCGTGAATATTTTTCGGGACTGTCCCGATTCAGAATTTGCGCCTCCGAATTCAAAATACTCAATTCGCCGACATCGCCTTACTTTTTCCTTGTCGAAAAATCGCCGAAAATAAAGTAGTATAAATATAATAATAAGGAGAGTTTTAATGATCAGATCTAGGAAAACGACGGCAGTTATCGCCGCCTTAATGACAGTGGTAACGCTTTTTGGATTTGGAGTGTCGGCTTTCGCGGCATCATCTCCTGTGGAAGCAGATAACCGATATGATTACAGTCACGTTGGCTCGGAAAGCAATATCGTCCTTTCCTCCCCCGAGCTTCTCGCGGCATATCTCGGAGATGAGCTTGGCGAGAAGGAAAAGGCGTTTCTTGAGTCATTCACGAGTATTGAGCTTGTATATAACGACATAATAACCACCGATAAGGTGACCGTAACCGAGATAACGGGAGGAATAAAGCTTTCCGCTGCCGAATATTCCTACACGGCGGCTAACGGCAAGAAATTTGTCTGGGTGCCCGTCACGGCGGAGCTCGATTCTGTTTCGAAGCCTCTTGTCAACGGTGAGTGTACCTTCGAGGTAGCGGATGCCGACTCCGCCGCCGTAACGGTCAGATATGAGGCGACTGCAGAGATATCGGTTGAAGACATGAATTCTGTGGTCAATCTCTATTTCGACACCTGCGACTATGCAAAGTCGATGGACGATTACTCGAAGAAGCTTAAGCTTTACAACGAGTACGTGGTTGCAAAGCGCATTTACGATGATGCCCTTGTAAAGTATAACAAGTATCTCGGCGAGTATGCCGAGTATGAGAAGGATCTTGCCGAGTATAACGGATATGAGGCAAAGCTTGCAGAGTATAACACTGCATACAACCTTTATCTGGAGTATCTGAAGGCCGATGCGGCATATGACGGCGATCTTGTAAAATATCAGGCATATATTGCCGAGATGGAGAAGGTCAGAAAGCAGCTCAGCGCAATTGAGCTGGTAAAGGTCAAAATGACAGATGACAGAACTATTTTTGCGGCGGTAAACGGCGGTACGGTTGACCAGGTTCTCGATTCCGTCGGAGAAATAGTCACTAAGCTCGGAGTTGATCGGGCAGTCGTTAACAATGCGCGCGTTGCCACCAACAAGGTCCGCGAGCTTATGAACACCTACTATTCGTATGAGACCGAGCGTGAGCGCTACAGCTATTATGCTCAGAATTATTCGGATTTCTGCACTTATTTCCTTCAGCTTACCCAGTGCCTTGATAAGCTTTATGAGAATTCAATGGTAAGAATGGCAATGGGCTTCTTCTCAAACGGAGAGGATGATAAAAAGCGCAAATACATAATTCTCGTTGCTCAGCTTGCCCTTGTATCCAACGCGCTGATCGACGGAGAACTCAAAAATTACGGCAACAAAAAGATAGCATACAATTCCACCTGGAAAATAGACGGCAAAACGATAACTCAGATCCTTGAGAACAAGGAATACTTCAATGACGATAATACCTCGACACCTCTTGCGACGGGATACCCCTCCGAGATGAATGAGCCTGTAAAGCCGACCGAGGTCAAGGAGCCAACCTTCCCTGTGAAGCCTGCGCTCCCTGTCGCTCCCGTGGAGATAGCTTCTCCCGGAACCGAGCCCGTAGCGGTTGAGGAGCCTGTGCTTCCCACTACTGCTAATGCTTATGCCAAAGAGATATATGATGGTTCGGATGATGCGGAGAGGGCAGAATTCATAAGTGCCTCCGCCACCGCGCGCACACTTGTGGCAGAGCCATATATTCACAAGCTACACACAAGCGTTGTCAAAACCGTCGGAATAGAGCAGGTTCTGGTAAGCTTTGTATCCGAGAGCGGTGAGCCTCTTTACGATGTCACGATAGATTCGGGAACACGGGTTTTATACGATGGCGTTATGCCGGATGACTATTATGAGAGCGCGGAGGGCGAGTTCAAGCTTTCCGGTTGGCAGGTAAGAGGGCAGAGAATAGCAGAGGCTGAAAGATTCGATCTTTCGAAGCCGATAACCGAAAGCGTGGTTCTCGAGCCGAGATACGAGCGTCAGCCCGCATATTACAACGTAACCTGGGTTATAAACGGCAAGGAATATACCGATAGGCTTATATCGGGAGAGGTACCCGTTTGTCCCTACAAGACCGAAAAGCCCGAAACGTTAAGCAAGTATTACGTATTCACAGGATGGAACAAGCCTGTTACCGAGCTTCTTGAGGACGTTCGCTACGAGGCTGTTTTTGCGGAAAACTATATACTGACGTATGACGGGGATAATGGCGCGATTATCACTGATGACGGCTCAACCGTTATATGCGATCTTTCCGAGAGCGGATATTCCTCGGTAAAGGCAGATCTCTCCGGTATTCTTGCCCGTATAGCAGGCACCCGTGCGCTTGTTATCAACACAAGATTTGGCAGCCTTTCATTCAACTTTGCCGATGTTATAGCTATGCACGGTGCCGGTGTGGATGAGCTTTGGCTCTCCTGCTCGACAAACGGATCTACGCTTTACAAATACACTTCATCGCTCAAGACTGCGGATGGCAGCATTTGTGAGACTTTGGTTTCGCCCGACGTTGTCCTTCCCGCAAGACTGAATAATCCTGCGTCGGCGGTATTCTCCGAGAACGGAAGCACCTCTCAGATCCGCCATACCCTCAATGAGAATTCAATAAGCTTCAGCATGACGCTCGGAAAGAGCTATACCCTCAAACAGGTGCAGCATATTTACACGGTTGAATCCGAGCTTGCTACCGTAACTCTCAGCAGCGATACCGCCGAGCCGGGCGAAAGGATTCAAATTACAGTTACCCTCAAGGAGGGTGTTGAACTTGAGCGACTTATAGTCACCGATATGAACGGAAACGAGCTTAAGGTATCCTCAAAGGGCAGCTTCACGGTCGGAGACAGTGATGTTCGTGTAGCGGTGCAGGCAAAATATATAACCCACACGATAACCTTTGTAGCGGACGGAAAGACGGTTTCCCGTCTTGAGCTCATGCACGGAGATAAGATAACCATTCCCGCCGATCCCAAGAAGGGAAATGACGAGAAATATTCTTATACCTTCAAGGGCTGGTCTCCTTCGGTTCCCGAATTTGCCACAGGCGATGCGACATTCGAGGCGGAATTCGATAAGGAAGAGCTTCCGGAGGACCTTCAGGGCGGCATAGAAGAGCCGGATGAGGTCGAGAAAAAGGACGATCCCGTTAAGAACGTTGCTATAGCAGCGGCTGCGATAGCGATTGCTATGTTCCTCATAATTGTAGTTTTAATAATCAGGGCGAGGCGCTTCTGATTAAAAAACGATAAGTATAATATTACGTAAAGCGGGGGATTGCTCCGGATGCAAAAGAATGCGTTCCGGGCATCCCTCCTTTTATTTTTTACAGAGTATGAATATACATTTGACACGCATAATGCCGCAAATGCATAAATATAATGGCGTGTAAACTTGTGCAAGGAGGGGCGAAAAATGCCTGAAAATCCCACGGATAGGCCCGAAATACGAAAAAAATCAAAAAAACTTTTACTCAAAAAAGCACTTACCCCCATATGCGTGTCGTTTTTTGTAAAAAATATGCTAACGCGCGTGTATAAATTTGCTAAAACCTATTGATTTTGCCAAAAAAAGATGTTATACTATGGACAATAGTATGAAAATACTTAAAAATATTCGTAGGCGTGTTGTGAGATGCTCGTCTGCGAAAATACAATGAGGTGAAGAGATGAAAAAAATCAGCTGGCAATCCAGAGTGGTAGTTGCTCTCCTGATGGTCGTCGTGATGCTGTTCAGCACTCTTGCTGTAACCGCATTCGCTGCTAACGAACCCGCTAGCGGCTCATCCGACGTCACGAAAGAGTTCGACACCGCGTGGTATACTTTCGAGTATACCTCACCCAAGGGCGGAAATCCCGCGCAGCTTGACATTCGCATCAAGACAGATTATGCGAAGTACAAGGAGATCACCAAGAGTGATGTAATTGCGCTTAAGGATCAGGTAATCGCCCTGGTTACGCAGTATGCTATGGATACTATCCTCGGAGATGTTGTATTCAACGAAACAGCGTCCGAAATGGTGTTCACGCTTGCTGCAGATGAAGGAAATGGAAAAGACATTTCCTCTATGGCAGACAGCCTTCTTGAAAAATTCCTTAAGTCATACTTCCAGGCAGACAGCCTTGAAGAGCTTGACATTGATGACAAGGTGTTCATCAAGGAAAAGATCGAGTCTGTCCAGAACGGAGGCTTCGACCTTATTCTCCAGAAGGGTATCGACGAGTATATCGGAGCAGATGAGCTTACCGATAGTGTCAAGGAGGAGATCCTTGACGTAGTTGATAACATCCTTCCCGACGTTATTGATGCGGTTTATACCGTAGACAGCGTTGAGGAGTTTGAGAAGCTTTACGCAAAGGAAATCGAAGAGGGTACCGTTGTTGTACCCGAGATCGCCGAGGACGCAACCCCCGATGAAGTAAAGGCAGCGCTCACAGAGGAAACCAAGAAGGTTACCGAGGGTGAGTTTGGCGTTAAGGCAAATGTTAACAGCAAGATCGAAGAAAATGTTGTAAGCGTTCAGCAGAACGGCGGCTTCGCTCTTAATAAGGAAACTATTCTTAACTTCATCAAAGCCTTCAACAGTGTTTCCGTTAAGGATAACATTGCAGGCACCGAGATGCTCGAGGTCTTCTCCTTTGAGGAGGGTGCTTCCGTAAATCTCAGCGCAATAAAGGCTCTTGTCCTTGCACTTCCCAGACCTGCGGAAATGAAGGATTACACCGATGAAGATTTTGAGAAGCTCTTCTCTTATGACGTTTCTCTTGATTTCGCATTCGGTACGTTTGATATCAGAGTAAATCTCGGTCTTGAGGGCGATTGCTCCGAGATCAGAACCCTTATGTCCATAGTCGAGAGTCATATCGACGTTGAGATAAAGGAAGACGGTACATATTCCGTTGAGCTTCTCATCCCCGATGAGTTCGCATCCATACTCAACAGAGCTATCAATAAGGCTATTGCGACCGACAAGGTTCCCGAGTATATCAAGCACAAGGCATTCAGAGTATTCTCTAAGGACGGCGCTGATATCGAAGCATTCGTAAGCGAGCTTACCTTTGACGAGATCATCACCGTGCTTGAGGCTATTGATTTTGACGGACTTCTTAACAGCGACTTCCTTGAAAGACACTTCGGCGAGTACTTCGACTTCAGCAAGTACACCGAGGATCAGATCATTAACAAGGTAAAGGAGTTTGAGGGCCTTTACAATAAAGCTAAGAAGCTCGTTCTTATCGGTGCATCCAAGATTCCCGATAAGTTTATGGATAACACCATATTCGACGTATATGAGGGCAATGGTGTCTTCCACGCGAAGGAGGACGCAAACTTCAACATCGTAAACGTTCTCAAGAACCTTCTTCCTTCCGATTACGAGTATCTTGCAGATTTCGTATCCGGAGTTATCGGCAGAGAGGAAATGAACATCTCGGCTGAGCTTACCGTTAAGTTCCTTGACATATACAGAGTTACGTATATGCTTAACGATACTACCGTTCATCTTGACGGATTCCTTCCCGTAGGAGGCAACGTTGCATACTTTGGCAATGAGGTGCTTGACGAGAACGGAAAGCCTGTTGAATGGGTAGATGCAAACGGCAATACTGTTACCGTAATGCCCGAGTGCGATATCGTTCTTTATCCCAAGGGCGAGTTCTGGGTAGCTCCTTCCGAGGATATCAACGAGAATTATCTCCCCGGTGCGGATTACACTCTCAGTGCAACCGTTTCTTCCACCGGCAATCCCTCCTTCACTTATCAGTGGTACAAGGACGGTAAGGCCATTGAAGGTGCAACCGCTGCAACCTACACCATCACTGATGCGACTGTTGCTTCCAGCGGCGTATACACCTGCGAGGTTACCGCTTGGGGCAAGACTGTTACCGTTTCTACTAACGTAACCATTAACAAGATGGTTCTCGATTTCAGCGAGCTTGGCGTTAAGTGGAACTATACCGGCGCTTTCACTTATAACGGAACCAAGCACGAGGTAGTGCTTGAGAATCTTCCTGACGAGTATGTCAGCGTTGTATATTCCGGTAACACTGCTACCAATGCAGGTAATTATACCGCAAGCTACACTCTTACCTATGATGAAGCGAATATCGAGGTAAAGAATGCTCCCGAGGCGCAGAACTGGGTAATTAATCCCGAAACCATCGGTCTTGATAATGTAAGCTGGGATCGGCTTGTATTCACCTATGCAAAGGGCGTTAAGTATCTTCCCAAGCTTGTAAACCTTCCCGAGAACGTTACCGTTGAGTACGAGGGTGACTCTCAGGGAAATGCAGGCAACTATGTGATCAAGGCAGTTCTTTCCACAACTTCGAACTATGCTCTTGAGGGCGCTGATGAGGACGGTACCGTTACTCTTACCGAGGCATGGAATATCGAAACTCTCAAGATCGACTTCAAGGATGTTGTGTGGAGTACCGGTACACTGACCTATAACGGAGAAGAGCAGAAGGTAGAGCTTGAAAATCTTCCCGCAGGCTTTGTTGGTACTGTTACCTATGCGAACAATAAGGCAACCAATGTTACTAAGCTTACCGCTACCTACAGCCTCGAATACGATGACGAGGGCGGTAACGTTGAGGTTATCAATACTCCCGCAGCACTTACTTGGGAAATCCTTCCTAAGACTGTTGACTTCACCGGTGTTTCGTGGACCGATGTAGCACTGACCTATAACGGAGAAGAGCAGAAGGTAGAGCTTAAGAACCTGCCCACTCTTCCTGCGGACTTTAACCTTGCAGTATCCGGTAACGTCGGTACCGACGCCGCTAATTATACCGCGACTTACAGCTATAGCTCTAACTATTCTGTAACGGGTGGTCCTGCGACATCTACTTCTTGGACTATTGCTCCCCAGACTATAACTCTTTCGGGTATCACCTGGGATTATAACGGCGCATTCACCTATGACAAGACCGATAAGACCGTTCTTCTTGTAGGTGTTCCCGCAAATGTCACCGTTAGTTATGATAACAACAAGGCAACGCTTGCAAACGAAGCAGGCTATGCCGCTGTAGCAACCCTTACTCCCGTTAATGCTAACTACACGCTTGATGGACAGACCGAGTATACTCTCACCTGGGTAATAAACAAAGCACCCATCGATATGATTGCTGCTAAGTGGAATTATTCTGCTCCCTTCGTACAGCATAACGGAACAGTATTCACCGTTGAGATAGAGAATCTTCCTGAAGGTGTCGTTGCAAATTACACAAACAATTCGGCATCTGCGATTGGCGAATACACCGCTACCTTTACTCTTGCATATGACAAAGATAATTATAAGCTTATCAACAGTGCTCTTGCAGACCTTGAATGGAAAATTATAGAGCCTGCCGATCCTGAATGCGAGCATAACTTCGTAAAGAAGGATACCAACCTCAGCTACTACGTAGAAGGTACCGGCGATTGCCAGACCGGCAAGCAGTTCTATTACCTTTGCGAGCATTGTAATATTGCAAGCACCACCGAGACGTGGGTAAGCGATATTATGGGCGACCATACCTTCTCTGCAAATGCATGGAAGGAAGAGGTTGCAGCAACCTGTGTTGCGACCGGTACCAAGGCGCACCAGGATTGTGATGTTTGCCATAAGCATTTCGAGGCAGACGGCAAAACCGAAATCGTAGATCTTACAATTGCAATTGATCCCGATAATCACGATATGGCAATCGCATGGACGGGTGTCGAGGACGGACATTATCATGAGTGCCAGAGAGTTGGATGTGAGTATCACGACACTCTTAGCCTCATACTCCCGACAGAGATGCCGCAACCGAGCATGATCCTGTAAAGTGTACCGTTTGTGAATACGTAATCACTCCTGCACTCGGTCACACCACCTGCTCGAACGGTCAGAAGCAGCTCGGACAGGAAGCAACCTGTTCTACTCCCGGCTGGAAGGATTACTATAAGTGCTCCGGCTGTAACAACCTCTTCGAGGATGAAGCTTGCACCACTCCCATTACCGACTTTGAGTCCTGGAAGACCGGTGCAGGTAAGCTCACCAAGGATCACATTCCCAATGCCGATGATGGCGATTGCACCACTGCAATTACCTGTTCGGTATGTAACGCAGTAACTACTGAGGCAAAGGCTTCTCATACTGCAGGTGAAGACGATGGCGATTGCACCACGGCAGTTAAGTGCACCGAGTGCGAAAAGAATGCTATCGAGGCTAAGCCCAATCACACCGATACAGATGCAAACGGCAAGTGCGATGATTGCGGACATGACGTTCCCGTACCTCCCTGCGATCATAACTACGTAGACGGCAAGTGCACCAAGTGCGGTGAGAATGATCCTAACTACGTTAAGCCCGATGAAAATACTAACGACGGCTACGAGGATGATATCGTTACCATAGGTCCTAACAAGCTTCCCGAAACTGCTACTCCTACCGTAACCGACAAATATGAAGATTACAAGAAGTACAATCTTAAGGACTTCGTTGAGGAAGGCAAGAAGGGTAAGATAATCGCTGCATACGATATCTCTTATCCCGGTATCACCTTCGACGGTTCTCACGGTACGTTCAAGGTTACGTTAGTTATCCCCGAGAAATATGCTGATGCAGATCTTGCTATTTACTACATTCCCGAGAGCGGAGATCCTGTTCTTATCGAGTCTTACATCGATGGCGGAAAGATCTGCTTCGAGACCGATCACTTCTCCGTATATGCTATTGCAGAGATCAAGGATTCGAGCAACTGGCTGGTAATTCTTATCATACTTATTGCTCTCATTCTTATCGGCGCAATACTTATCATAATCATCATCAAGAGGGGTAATAAGAGAGCTCCCAGGACTCCTGAGGCAGATGCTCTTAAGCCTACCGCTCCCAAGACTGAGGAGCCCAAAAAGCCCACCACTCCCGATACAACGGGAGCGGAGGACTACACACCCGATACTTATTCCGCGTCAGAACCCATCGCAAAATCTAATGTGTCAGAAGGAGCTCCGACCAACACCACCCCTACTTTGGGAGAGGCTGCAGACAATGTTTCCACAGTAAGTTCAGCAGACGCAGAATCTCCCAAAAATAACGATAATCTTGCTGAAAATTCCGATATAGAGGAAGATTCTACCGAGACTGTTGAAGTTGTAGTAGAAGAACCTGTCGTCGAGGAGCCCGTTGTTGAGGAGCCTGTCGTTGAGGAACCTGTTGTAGAAGAGGAGCCTATCGTTGAGGAGCCTATCGTTGAGGAGCCTGTCGTTGAGGAACCCGTTGCAGAGGAACCCGTTGCAGAGGAACCTGTTGTAGAAGAGGAGCCTATCGTTGAGGAGCCCGTTGCAGAGGAACCTGTTGTAGAGGAACCTGTTGTAGAGGAACCCGTTGCAGAGGAGCCTGTTGTAGAAGAGGAGCCTGTCGTTGAGGAACCCGTTGCAGAGGAGCCTGTTGTAGAGGAACCCGTCGTTGAGGAACCTGTTGCAGAGGAACCCGTCGTTGAGGAGCCTGTCGCAGAGGAGCCTGTTGTAGAGGAGCCTGTTGTTGAGGAACCCGTTGCAGAGGAACCTGTTGTAGAGGAACCCGTTGCAGAGGAACCCGTTGCAGAGGAGCCTGTTGTAGAGGAACCCGTCGCAGAGGAGCCTGTTGTAGAGGAACCTGTCGTTGAGGAACCTGTTGTAGAAGAGGAGCCTGTCGTTGAGGAACCCGTTGCAGAGGAGCCCGTCGTTGAGGAACCCGTCGTTGAGGAGCCTGTCGCAGAGGAGCCTGTTGTAGAGGAGCCTGTTGTAGAGGAACCTGTTGCAGAGGAGCCTGTTGTAGAGGAGCCTGTTGTAGAGGAGCCTGTAGCAGAGGAGCCCGTCGTTGAGGAACCTGTTGCAGAGGAACCTGTTGCAGAGGAACCCGTCGTTGAGGAACCTGTAGCAGAGGTACCTGTTATCGCCGCAAACGAAGAAGATAGCGTTCTTGTTGATGGCGAGGTAGTATATGTTCATTACAGAAGCTCCTTCACCTCAAGACTTATCCAGTCGGGTGATAATCTGCAGACCTACTACACAACCATTAAAAATTACATTCTCTCTTATAAGGGAGTTAAATCCAGAACAAGCTGGAACTATGAAATATTCACAAAGGGAAGAACTCAGTGCGTAAAGCTGAATCTGAAGGGCAAGGCTCTCACTCTGAATCTTGCGCTTGATCCCAAGGAATATGAAGGTACAAAATACCACTTCACCGATCTTTCTGATAATCCCAAGTTTGAAAAGCTTCCTATGCTCATAAAGGTCAAGAGCGACAGAGCGCTTAAGTATGCGCTCGAGCTTATCAGTGACGCCATGAGCGCACTTGGAATTGAACAGGGAGAGATTCCTGCAGTTGATTACCATATGCCTTATGAAACCAACGCAAGCCTTGCAAAGCGCGGCTTAGTGAAGGTTATTCTTCCTGCCGGCGTTACCATTGACGGCGAGCTTGACATCAGAGAGGCAGATGTTGGTAAGCTTATCAACGGCGAGAACGGTGTAACCGCAGGTCGCGAGGAGGTATTCCTCTATGACCACGATGATGTTGAAGCTCCTGTAGAGAAGGAAACTGTTGAGGAAGTTGTTCCCGAGGAAGTAGCCGAAGAGCCTGTTGCTACCGAAGCTGCAGACACCGAGACCAAGGAAGCTATTGTTCCTAAGATTTCTTCTGATGATACCATCACGGTGGAAGGAAACGTAGTTCTCATCAGATACAGAAGCTCGTTCATGTCAAGACTTATTCAGTCCGATGCCGAGATTCAGGACTACTATTCCGCGATCAAGAATCGTATCCTTTCCTACAAGTCGGTTAAGTCCAGAACAAGCTGGAACTATGAAACCTTCTCCAAGGGAAGAAATCAGCTTGTGAGAGTCAATATCAAGGGCAAGACCTTGACCTTGAATCTTGCTCTTAACCCTGCGGAATACAACGTCAATAAGTATCACTTTAATGATGTATCCGGCGATCCCAAGCTTGCTCATCTTCCTATGCTTATGAAGGTAAGGAGTGCAAGAGCTCTCAAGTATGCTCTTGAGCTTATCGATGAGCTTATGAAGACTATGAGTATCGCCCAGGGCAAGATGCCTGAGGTTGATTACCATAAGGACTATGAAACTAATGCCGAGCTTGCAAAGCGCGGACTGATGAAGATAATTCTTCCCGCCGGTGTTAAGCTCGATGCATCCACCATCCTCCGTGAGGAAGATGTCGATTCGCTTATCGATAGCCATAAACAGGAAGCTCCTGTAGAAGAAACTCCTGTCGAAGAAGCAGTTGTCGAAGAAACTCCCGTTGAAGAAGCGGTTGTTGAAGAGACTCCTGTTGAAGAAGCGGTTGTCGAAGAGACTCCCGTTGAAGAGATGGTAGTCGAAGAGACTCCTGTTGAAGAAGCGGTTGTCGAAGAGACTCCCGTTGAAGAAGCGGTTGTCGAAGAGACTCCTGTTGAAGAGGTAGTTGTCGAAGAGACTCCTGTTGAAGAGGTAGTTGTCGAAGAGACTCCCGTTGAAGAGGCAGTTGTCGAAGAGACTCCCGTTGAAGAGGTAGTTGTCGAAGAGACTCCTGTTGAAGAAGCAGTTGTTGAAGAGACTCCTGTCGAAGAAGCAGTTGTTGAAGAGACTCCTGTTGAAGAAGCAGTTGTCGAAGAGACTCCTGTTGAAGAAGCAGTTGTCGAAGAGACTCCTGTTGAAGAAGCAGTTGTCGAAGAGACTCCTGTTGAAGAGGTAGTTGTCGAAGAGACTCCCGTTGAAGAGATGGTAGTTGAAGAGACTCCCGTTGAAGAGATGGTAGTTGAAGAGACTCCCGTTGAAGAGATGGTAGTCGAAGAGACTCCTGTCGAAGAAGCAGTTGTTGAAGAGACTCCCGTTGAAGAGATGGTAGTTGAAGAGACTCCTGTTGAAGAGGTAGTTGTCGAAGAGACTCCTGTTGAAGAAGCAGTTGTTGAAGAGACTCCTGTCGAAGAAGCAGTTGTTGAAGAGACTCCTGTTGAAGAGGTAGTTGTCGAAGAGACTCCTGTTGAAGAAGCAGTTGTCGAAGAGACTCCCGTTGAAGAAGCAGTTGTTGAAGAGACTCCTGTTGAAGAAGCGGTTGTCGAAGAGACTCCTGTTGAAGAGATGGTAGTCGAAGAGACTCCTGTTGAAGAAGCAGTTGTTGAAGAAACTCCCGTTGAAGAAGCAGTTGTCGAAGAGACTCCTGTTGAAGAAGCGGTTGTTGAAGAGACTCCTGTCGAAGAAACGGTAGTTGAAGAAGCACCCGTCGAAGAACCCGTCGAAGAGATTGTGGCAGAGCCTGTATTTACCGATGCTAAGCATGCGGATGAGATTGTTACCGATGCCGTAGCAGCCAAGGCTGTTAAGGTTATCAGGATAACCAGAACAGGTAAGATGGTCGAGATTAATATCGATGACATCTGCAAGAACTTCGAGGACGGTGAGGTTGTAAATCTTGAGTCGCTGAAGAAGAAGCACATTATCGGTCCTAAGGTCGGTAGGATCAAGGTTCTCGCAAAGGGAACAATGACCAAACGCCTTACTGTGGAAGCTGATAAGTTCTCACTCCAGGCTATCAAGATGATCACCCTTGCAGGCGGCGAAGCAAAAACGTTTATCTGATCTATCAGAGTTAAACTATAAGGATCATTGATCCCCAAAAAAAAGGGCATGCCCAAGTTCTCAGAAGAGCTTGAGCATGCCTTTTTATGTGTTTTAAATTGTATTATCCAATAAAAGAATATTATTTTCTTATTGTCGCATTCTTGAATATAGTGAGATCCGGAGCCTTTAAAGCGGAAGGATCATATTCAAAAGTAAAGCTTCTACCGACACTTTCGTATTTTGCCGCCGCTAGTGTATTATAGGGCAATAGCTCTATTTCGTCATTTCCTATCAGCTCGGAAATAGCTGAAAGATTTTCAGGAGTATCGGTAATTCCGGGGATAAGCGGAGTTCTGAATATATGAGGTATGCCTGATGACTTCAGCCACTTCAGATTCTCTATTATCCTCGTGTTGTCAACTTGTGTGTACATTTTGTGCATATTTTTGTCGACTATCTTGATATCCATGATGATCTTATCGCATTCCTTTGCCACCGAGCGAAAGACCGAATTTGTGGCATATCCGGACGTTTCAATGCACCTGTTAAGCTTTCCTTTTAGCATTGAGAGTAGCTCTCGGACAAATTGCGGTTGCATAAGCGGCTCGCCGCCGGAGATGGTAACGCCGCCTCCGAGTGCATTAAGTGCATCGGCTTTTTCAAGGAGTATACGGGCAAGCGCGCTTGCGGAATAGCTCTTGCCTACCACCGAAACGAGATCTGAGGGGCAAACGTGTAAGCACCGCGAATACGGCTTGCAGTCCGGATGATTGCATCCGCGGAGGCAAAGACCGCATTTCAGACAGCGACTGTGCTTTATGTAGAGCTCAGGGGAGGGGGAGAGCCCTTCGGGATTGTGGCACCATGCGCACCTGAGGGGGCAACCCTTCATAAATACAGTTGTACGCACTCCGTCTCCGTCATGGACTGCAAATTCCTTTATATCAAAGATGATCCCATCCATTAAACCGTGTGCTCCCGACGCATCATAACGTGATCCTGGAATTCCTTATCAAGCTCAACGAAGTATGCAGACCATCCCCATATTCTTACCACAAGGTTCTTGTAAAGCTCGGGATTTTCCTGCGCCGCCTTCATAGCCTCAAGCGACACAGAGTTGAGCTGAAGCTGATGCCCGCCGCGTTCGATGAAGTATTTGACAAGCGATGCAACCTTGCGAAGACTGTCCTTGCCGTTGAAGATAGCACTGTCAAATTCAAGAGTTAGGGGACCTCCGTTCATCACCTTCGCCATTTTATTAGAGGTAAACGAGTCGATTACCGAAAGCGGTCCTTGAGTCTTTATATACAGAGAGGGAGAGAAGTTTGCTCCGAAGGGCTCGCCTGCGCGCCTTCCGTCTGCCGTTGCGCCGAGCTCTGAAGCATGCCAAAGATAGAACATTGCAGTACCCGTGCCGGCTCTGAATCTGCCGCCTGCGGTATTTTTGTGTCCCTTGAGCGCATCGGCAAAATCATCCATTATGAAGCCCGCAAGCATATCAACAAGTCTTCTGCCCTGTCCCATCTTGGGTGTCTCATAGCGGAGCAGATGTAAGAGCTCCGGGGCATTTTCAAAGTTGGTATCGAGTGCCTCGATAAGCGCCTCAGGGGTTACGTCCTTGTTGTCGAATATATGCTGCTTCACCGAGTAGAGGGCATCTGTTGCAGCCGCTATACCGCATCCGTGTATGCCAAAATTGTTATACTTTTTGCCGTCACGGAGAATATCCATAAAGGGCGAAGGAGCGACAAGAACACCCCGGTTCACCTGCTTTATCATAGCCTCGCATTCGTCAAATATCTTATCTCTTACCGCAAAAAGAACCTCGTCGAAGTCTTTTGCCGTCGGTATAGTCTCTCTTATTGCGGCATCGGTTATCATAGGAAGATTCAGAGCACAGATGTTCGGGATATCGTTACCGCATCCGGGGATGATGAATTCCCAGCAGGCGGCAACAACGTAATTAACTGCATCCTCGTGGCTGTAGCCGAGCTTTTCGAGTGCGGGTATAACAACGTCGTCGTTTGAATACTGAGGGAATCCGAGCCCCGCCTTGGTGAGGTTCGTGCACTCCTCATACACCGAGAGCGGAGTCGATTTGCTGACGCGGAGGTTTATCTTAGGATCTATGACCTTTAAATTCATTGATGCCCTCAGGCAAAGCTTAGAAAGAAGATTATAGCAGTCCTTGCCACTCTCATCTATACCGCCGAGCACAAGACTCTGACCGTTGTCGCCCTGCTGCTGACCAAAGTAGAGATCCGAATCCTTGTTGAATGAAATGAAGAAGTCCTCAATAAGCTCAAGTGCCGAGTCCTCGTCATAGACTCCGGCATCCATATCCGCCTTGAAATAAGGATACATAAAACGATCAAAGCGGCCTACCGTGTTATGATAATCACCCTCAAGCCAAAGCGCAAAGTGCAATATACGGAAGAACTGAAGTGCCTCGCGGAAATTGCGTGCGCCGTATCGCGGTATCTGCGTGAAGATCTCAACAAGGTCGCTTCTCTCTGCCGTTTTTGCAGCCGCAAGATATTTATCGGTAAGCGAAATAATAGCATTTATCACTCTTGTGCGATATTCATCCGCGCCCTCAAGGCAGGATAGAAGACCTGAGGATATGACGCGTGCGTAGTTGGGGCAGAGGTTTGAGACGTATCCGTTCTCGTGGATAAATCCTCTTTCTCTGCGCTCCTGCCATTCCTCCTCGGTGAAGCAATCGGGAATATTTTTTACAGTTCTGAGCATCACGATCTTTTCGAAATCGTGTATATGCGCTTCCTCAGCTTCGCAGAGAATTTCAAATCTGCGGCATACTCTTTCCTCGTCGGAAAGTCCTGCTTCGCTGAATTCGTGTGCGAGATCTCTGTCGATAGTTTTTCTGTATGTTTCTCTGTATGAACGATCTTGAATATAAAAATTGTAAAGTGTTGTGTTCATTTTTGTGTCCTTTCATTGAGAAAAAAGCGTGAATACTTAAATTAATGTGGTTTTGAATTTGATTTTGAATTCGGTTGATCCGTTTCCTTTTTCTGAGACTACAGAGAGGTTTTCATCCTCATATTCCGCGTCGCCCGCGGCGATTCTTTTCGCCGTGTCGTGCGGAACCGAGAAAAGTGCAAGAATGTCGATAGCACTTGCGCTGCCCCCCAGCGCCTTTCCGCGAAATACGCAAACGTCTCTGTGAACGGCATCCTCAGCCTTCATCCATTCGAATGCAGGCTCTCTTGCGGCATCATCATAAAGCTCGATGCGGATTTTGCGGTGCTTCAGAAGCTTAACAACGAGCGTTTTCCCCTCGGTTATAAGCGCGCTGTCTCTTGAAGAAAAAATACCGAGATATCTTATTTCATCGCGGCTTACCGATATCATTCGGAAAAAGTAGACTAAAATAAATATGACGGCGAATGAGAGAATAAATATAAGCGGATAGAGCTTGAATACCTCCTCCGACCTGTCATTATATCTCATAGCGGTCCACAAAAGTATAAGAACCGGCAGCTCGGTGAGATACACGGCGATTTTAGTGCAGAAAAGATAAACGTTTTTCATCCTTTTGTTCTCCTGGTTAGTACTGCTATTATTCTAGCATAACGCTCTGCTATTTGCAATAGGGATTGAAAAAAATATCTTTTTGGGGGAATTTTCGCATTTTACACAAAAAGCACCGATTGTTTTATAAAATTCTATTGATTTTTTACTTCACGTGTGCTAAAATTATTTTAACTTAATATTTTAAGGAGGATTTTATGAAAAAATCGGCATTGATATTATCTTTTTTCATTATCGTCTCTCTTCTTATGTCGCTCAGCGCGTGCGCGCTTCCTGAGCCTATCGCAGGACTTCTTGGCGGGTCCGTAGAGCTCACGATGGACGATATTAGTGTTGAGTGCGGAAAAACCTACCAGCTCAAGACCGAAATTACCGTAACATCTCTCGGAAAGGAAAACGTTCTTCCTATAGAGTACACCTATTCGGGCGATTCCATCAGCATTGATGAAAACGGTCTGCTTACCGCTAACGTAGCGGCAACCATAACAAAGGTTACAGCTACTTGTGGCAAAGTGAGCACTGTATTCAATGTATCTGTTACTCCTTCCGGTTCCTCCGATGTTACCTGTGAGCACACCTTCGTAAACGGTGAGTGCACCAAGTGCGGAGAGGACGATCCAAACTACGTACCTCCCTGTGAGCACGAATTTGTAAACGGTGAGTGCACCAAGTGCGGAGAGGATGATCCGAACTACGTACCTCCCTGCGAGCACGAATTTGTAAACGGTGAGTGCACCAAGTGCGGAGAGGACGATCCGAACTACGTACCTCCCTGTGAGCACGAATTTGTAAACGGCGAGTGCACCAAGTGCGGAGAGGATGATCCGAACTACGTACCTCCCTGTGAGCACGAATTTGTAAACGGTGAGTGCACCAAGTGCGGAGAGGATGATCCCAACTACGTACCTCCCTGTGAGCACGAATTTGTAAACGGTGAGTGCACCAAGTGTGGAGAGGATGATCCGAACTACGTACCTCCCTGCGAGCATGACTTCGTACGCGGCGAGTGCACCAAGTGCGGAGAAGAAGATCCTAATTACGTACCCAAGCCGGAGGATTTCGGTACTATGACCTTGAATGCCCCCTCTGTAATATACACAAACTATTCCGGCAAGGAAATATCCGTAACATTCAGCGAGTCCTGGTACAACGGCCCTGTTACTTATACCGTCAGCCATCCGAACGTATTCGTTGAAAACGGAAAAATATTTGCCAAGGGAACCTTTACAAGCGACGTTAACGTGACCGTTACCGCAAAGACCGAGTATCATGAGCAGACTGCTACCGTTAAGGTATCCACCTACAATGGCGGCGTAAATGCAGAAACAAAGGTTCAGTACTACGAGCAGAATATAATCAAGGACGAGAATAAGGGCGGACTTATCTTCGTCGGAGACTCCTACTTTGACGGTTACAAGATGACCGAGCCTCCCTTCTGGAAGGACTTCTATCAGGACTTCGCGGGAGAAAAGGCATTCCTTATGGGTATCTCATCCTCACAGATAGACGATCTTGAGATGGTTTCCGAGCGTCTTGTATATCCGATGCAGCCCTCTGAGATAGTTGTACATATAGGCTTCAACGACGTGCATCACGGACCTCTTACCACAGACGAGCTTATTGCAAGAATAACCGCACTTCTGCAGGAATATCACGCAAAGCTCCCTCTGGCAAAGATCTACTTTATGGGTGTTGAGCCTAAGAAGAACGGATATAGCTCGACAGACCAGTATTACAATTCCTCTACCGTCAAGGCTCCCGCCGTTACCGCGGCAATGAAGGCTCTTGCAGAGGCAAACGATTGGCTCGTATTCCTGGAGACCAATTCGATATTCGTAAAGGCAGACGGTACTGTCAATAAGAGCATGTACCTCTCGACCGACCTCTCCCACCCGACCCTCGAGGCATACGATCTTGTAAGAGATATGCTCAACAGAGAGAGAGTAAAGTTCAATTCGGATCACGGTACGATGTCGATCTCCGCACCCGGATCGATCTATTCGAACTATGCCGGCAAGGATATAAGACCTGTATTCTCTAATCCGAGATACTCCTTCCTCGACGTTACATATACCGTCGATAATGCGAACGTATTTATCGAGAACGGAAAGATATTCGCAAAGGGTAACTTCTCCTCGGAGATTACGGTAACCGTTACCGCGAAAACCGAGTATCATACCGCAACCTGCACCGTCAAGGTATCTACTTATACCGGAGGTATAAATGTAGAGAATAAGGTTCAGTACTACGAGCAGAATATAATCAAGGACGAGAATAAAGGCGGACTTATCTTCGTCGGAGACTCCTACTTCGACGGATATCAGATGTCCGAGCCTCCCTTCTGGAAGGACTTCTATCAGGACTTCGCGGGAGAAAAGGCGTTCCTCATGGGTATATCCCAGTCTCAGATAGACGATCTTGAGATAGTTTCCGAGCGTCTTGTATATCCCATGCAGCCCTCTGAGATAGTTGTGCACATCGGCTTCAATGACGTGCATCACGGACCTCTTACCACAGATGAGCTTATTGCGAGAATAACCGCGCTTCTGGAGGAATATCACGCAAAGCTTCCCGGAGCGAAGATATACTTTATGGGTGTTGAGCCTAAGAAGAACGGATATACCGAGGGCAGTGCATATTACAATTCCTCTACCGTCAAGGCACCTGCAGTTACTGCGGCTATGAAGGCTCTTGCGGAATCAAAGGATTGGCTCACATTCCTTGATACAAATTCTATATTCATAAAGGCAGACGGTACTATCGATCAGAGCATGTACCTCTCGACCGACCTTTCTCACCCGACTCTTGCGGCATACGATCTCATAAGAGCAACTCTTAATGCAAACAGAAGCAACAAGATGAGCGTCACCATCCAGAAGTACGGTGAGAGCGAAAATATCAACGCAAGCGGCAGAACCTTCACTGATGCAAGCGGAAACGCGCTTAAAGGTGATTACTTCATCGGAGGAAAGCTTACTGTAACTGCAGTATACAAGAATAACGCACACCTTCAGTTCAGATTCAGCTCGGATTACAGATTCCTTCTCTGGGATCAGAGTAATGATGGCATATTCGGTGCAGGCTATATCGGAGGAGGCTCTGTAAGCGACAAGAGCGGTGCTACTCACTTCTTTGATGCCAATAACGGTCTTTCGCTTGATTGGGCTATTATAGTCAATGACGGTGCGGCTTATTGGTATATAAACGGAGAGCTTATGCATAAGTTCGATGCTCCCCTGCTCCAATACTTCAATATAGGCGCCCTTCAGATGAATGCCGTGCTCTACGATATCGAGCTTATCGTTAAGAGCGAGGATTCCGAGGGCTATACAGATGCTATCGCAGGATACGGCTTCGGTGAAGGCGGTGCAACCACCCCCGATGATGGCGAAGAAGATAACGGTACGGATACCTCTACCGATATAAAGATCGATGATTTCGAGCTTCAGTATTCGAGTGCCGCCGTTCTTTCAAATTCCAAGTACATCAAGTACAACGGCGCGGATATCACGGCAGATTACGTTATTTCGGGTAAGCTTGACGTAACTCAGCTTGGAAATAATGCGCACTTACAGTGGAGATTTAACGAAGCGTACAGATTCCTTCTGTGGGATAGCAATTCGGATAAGACCTACGGTGTCGGCTGGGAGGAGAATAACGGTCATAAAAATGAAACCCAGTCGGGCTCACTTACCTTCAAATTCGATGCGTCCTCCACTAATACTCTGGAGTGGACACTTGCAGTAACAGACAATGAGGCGTACTTCTATATCAACGGAACTCTTGTTAAGAAGTTTACCTCGTTTGCAACTACACGTCAGCATCTTAACATAGGCGCAAGCTATTTCGGTGCAAAGTTTTACGATATCAGACTGACCGTAAAGTCTGCCGATGCAGATGCTTATGCAGCAAAGCTCGCTGCGCTTGGAATAACCTATTAATTTCCCCATGGCGATGATTGCAGAGGCTGTAGCCTGAGGATATCCGAAGAACACAGCCTCTCTATAAGAAAGAATAATAAACATATGAAAAACTATAAAATAGAAACAAAATGCGTCCAGGCGGGACACACCCCGGGAAACGGAGAGCCCCGTCAGATACCTATAATTCAAAGCACGACCTTCAAATATGCAACCAGTGAGGATATGGGAAAACTCTTTGACCTCGAGGCATCGGGATATTTCTATTCAAGACTCCAGAACCCCACCTGCGATGCGGTAGCCGCAAAAATCTGTGCCCTTGAGGGCGGAAGCGCGGCGATGCTCCTTTCCTCGGGTCAGGCGGCAAACTTCTTTGCGATATTTAACATCGCAAATGCCGGCGATCACGTTGTATCATCCGCGAGCATATACGGAGGCACCTTCAACCTATTCTCGGTAACTATGAAGAAAATGGGCATAGATTTCACCTTTATCAGCCCGGATTCCACTGAGGATGAGATACGCGCGGCATTCAGACCGAATACCAAGGCTCTCTTTGGTGAGACTATTGCAAATCCCGCGCTCACAGTTATAGACATAGAGAAATTCGCATCTGTAGCTCATGAGAAGGGTGTTCCGTTCATCATTGACAACACCTTTGCAACCCCCGTAAATTGCCGTCCTATCGAATTCGGTGCGGATATAGTAACCCATTCTACCACAAAGTATATGGACGGTCACGGCTCTGCCGTAGGCGGCTGCATCGTCGATTCGGGCAACTTTGATTGGATGGCTCACAAGGAGAAGTTCCCCGGACTTTGCACTCCCGATGAGAGCTATCACGGAATAACCTATGCCGAGAAATTCGGCAAGGAGGGTGCGTTCATCTATAAGGCTACGGCTCAGCTTATGCGCGATTTCGGAAGCACCCCCGCGCCTCAGAGCGCATATCTTCTGAACCTCGGTCTTGAGAGCCTTCACGTCCGTATGGATAGGCATTGTCTTAATGCTATGAAGGTTGCGGAATTCCTCGAGACACACGAGATGATAGCATGGGTAAATTACCCCGGTCTTGAGTCGAGTAAGTATTATCCTCTTGTCGAAAAATATATGCCGAAGGGCACCTGCGGTGTCGTAAGCTTTGGCGTTAAAGGCGGCAGAGCGGCGGCGGAAAAATTTATGAAGTCGCTTAAGATCGCCGCAATAGAAACCCACGTTGCAGATGCTCGTTCCTGTTGTCTGCATCCTGCGAGCTCTACTCACCGTCAAATGAGTGACGAGGAGCTTTCGGCTGCAGGTATTCCTGCGGATCTCGTTCGCTTCTCCTGCGGTATAGAGAACTATGAGGATCTTATAGCCGATATTTCCGAGGCACTGGAAGCAGTAAAGGCAGGTAACTGATATGCCTATCAAGATACCAAACGATCTCCCTGCCGTAAAAACCCTGGCAGATGAGAATATATTTGTTATGACCGAGAAGAGGGCTATTTCTCAGGATATAAGACCTCTTAAGATACTCCTTCTCAACCTCATGCCGAAGAAGATAGAAACCGAAACTCAATTCAGCCGCCTGCTCGGAAACTCGCCTCTGCAGGTGGAGCTTGAGCTTATCCACACCAAAAGCCATACGGCGACTCACGTTTCGGAGGATCATCTTCTTTCATTCTATAAAACCTTTGATGATGTGCGCGATAACAATTATGACGGACTTATAATCACAGGTGCGCCGGTTGAGCATCTTCCGTTTGAGGAGGTCGAGTATTGGCAGGAGCTTACCGAAATAATGGAATGGTCAAAGACTCATGCGCACAGCACGCTCCATATATGCTGGGGTGCTCAGGCGGGACTGTACTACCACTTCGGTATAGGAAAGCAGATGCTTGATTCCAAGCTTTTCGGTGTCTTTGAGCACAGGGTGGATTATAAAAGATCTATGCTTTTCCGCGGCTTCGACGATACCTTTATGGTTCCTCAGTCGCGCCATACCACGGTGGACCGCGCCGAGATAGAGGCAAATCCCGAGCTCAAGGTCCTGGCATCAAGCCCCGATTGCGGTGTCTATGCCGTTATGCATAAAAAGAAAAGGCAGATATTTATCACCGGTCACAGCGAGTACGATGCCGATACCCTAAAGCAGGAATATCTTCGCGATATCGCTCTCGGAAAACCTATCGCCGTGCCGAAAAATTATTTCCCATCCGATGATCCGAGGCGTGCGCCGAACGTGAGCTGGAGAGCACACGCGAATCTTCTGTTCTCGAATTGGCTCAATTATTTCGTATACCAGACCACGCCGTATGATATAAGTGCGGTGGCGAAAAAGCCCAGATCTTCAAAACCTAAATCGGCAAAATAAAGCAAATAATCTCGATTATGTAAATAAATGTTTCTAAAACGGCATGTTTGTTTGCAAAAAAACATAATGCCGACCTTTCACATCACGGATGTTGAGGCGATGGAATGCATTATATGCGTCTGCGAAGGGGGAAGCATAGGGAGTATTAGTGCCTTGCAGACGGTGTCCCTATGTGCAGCCTTGTACACTACCGAATAAGAAATTATTTAAGATTTATTCCATAAATCATAAATAATTTCATATTCGGTGTTTAAGCCGTTTCCGTCGCCTTGATATATAAGAGGTCGGGTGCTTGTCACCCGACCTTGAATTGCTTATATATAAACTGAAAATCTATATATAAGCGAAATCTCTCTATACATTTAATATAGGAAGAAATCAACTTTTTAAAAAGGTAATTTTTAAAATGAGTCTTTTAGACAGAATTTCCGACCCGAAGGCATGGGAGGAATTTTACGAATACAAGAAAAACGGAGGCCATTTCTTTGAATATGAGGAGCGCGAATTGCGCGCATTCATAGATTCGCGCCGTTATATGAGAGTTGCCGAGGCTATATATTCGGGTGAAGATATTTCATTGCCTGCGCTCGTGGAGCTTAATAAAAAAAGCACAGGAAAGAAGCGAAAGGTATTCGTCTTTCCGCGTGCCGAAAATTATGTATTCAAGCTTCTAGCATATATGCTCTCGAGAAAATACGATTATCTTTTCACACCAAATCTTTATTCCTTCCGTCAGCGTATAGGCGTAAAGCAGGCTATCCGCAAGATACTGTCGAGGCGCGATATCGGCTCGCTTTACAGCTACAAGGTGGATATTCATGACTATTTTAATTCGATAGATACCGACAGCGTTTTGAAAAAGGCAGCTGCCGCCCTTGCAGACGACTCGCGCACGCTTAAATTTATAGAGCGCGTATTGCGTGAGCCCCGTGCCAGATTTGAGGGCGAGATCATCGAGTGCAGAAAGGGAATAATGGCAGGTGTACCTATCTCGGGCTTCCTTGCTAACGTATATCTTGCCGACCTTGACCGTCTGTTCTATGAAAAGGGGCTCACCTATGCCAGATATTCGGACGATATAATCACCTTTGCAAAAACAAAGGAAGAGATCGATGCATCCGAGGCACTCATAAAGAAGCACCTTGCAGATAATCTTCTTACCGTAAATGAGAAGAAGGAGTTTCGCACCTCGCCCGGCGAGCCGTGGGAATTCTTAGGCTTCTCGATAACCGGCAAAGAGGTCGATATCTCTACCGTTTCGCTGGAAAAGATAAAAGGAAAGATGCGCAGAAAGGCTCGCTCACTCGTTCGCTGGAGATGCCGCAAAAATGCGCGCCCCGAGGGCGCGGTAAAGGCATTTATCAGGATATTCAACCGCAAGCTTTACGATAACCCGAGGCATAACGATATCACCTGGAGTCTTTGGTATTTTCCGTCTATCAATACGGCAAAAAGTCTGCATATTATTGACGAGTATGCAATAAATTGCATCCGTTATATCTACACGGGCAGGCACGGAAAAACAAATTACCGATTGAGATATCCGACTATAAAATCCTACGGCTTCCGAAGCCTTGTAAACGAGTACTACAAGTTCAAGGAGTCCGAGGATACAAAATACGTACAGACCTGATCGAAGAATTATCATACATATAGCTTTTCGATTTGATCCTCTGCAAACCGATAAAATACCGAGCTTTCCTACGGACAGTCGTAAGGGAAAGCTCGGTATTTTGTTTTACCATATGAATGGGATCAGGCGGTATTTTACCTTCTTGCGATATTCCTCGTACCCGTGTAGCTCCTGTACAAGAAGCTTTTCCTCGTCGGTTATCCTTTTTGCGATAATAAAAGGATAAAAAAGAAAAACAGGGAGTGCTATAAGCGAGCCTAGCACAAACGGCATGGAGATGAAAAGCAGAAGGGTAACGGCATACATAGGATGGCGCACCACTGCATACATTCCCGTGTCGATGACCTTTTGTCCTTCTTCGACCTTAATAGTCCTTGAAAGATAGGTGTTTTCTCTCAGAACCTCCGCATAGAGAATATATGCGATGATAAATGCTACAGCGCCGCCGATAGTAAAGCCGATAGGCAAGGGAAGCCAGGCGAAGCGGTAATCAAGCCCTGCTATCACAAATCCGATAATGAACATAAGCCCCGAGAGCTTAATAACGGTGTCCTGCGCGGAGCGCGTTTCCTTTGCTTCAAGCCTTCTTTCGAGAAGTGCGGGATCCTTGATCATCATTGCTACGCCCGCGCAGAACATAGGAATGAAAAGAATACCCATAAAGATCCAACCGTTGGTGAAGCTCAGGGTACCCGCGGGAAGAAAAATCAAAGCTCCTACCAGGAGTACTCCGAGTAAAAATTTTATAATTGCAGAGAAAAACAATTTTAAAGTCATAATAATACCTGTTATTTTACTTTTTCTTTATAAAATATTCTTTAAGGATGCCCATTATTTGTGAAATATTATTCTGTTACAAATTTTACTGCAGTACCGTAAACAATAACCTCTGCAGCTCCCTGCATAACGGCGGCAGACGCATAGCGGATATTAACTATCGCATCGGCTCCGAGCGCTTCAGCCTCTGCAACCATTCTCTTGGTAGCAAGAGCGCGAGCCTCGTTCATCATATCGTTGTATGCCTTGAGCTCTCCGCCTACAAGAGTCTTAAAGCTCTGCATAATGTCCTTTCCGATATGCTTGGATTGAATAGTGCTTCCCTTTACGAGGGAAAGTGTTTCAAGCTTCTTTCCGCTGATATAATCAGTATTTACTAAGATCATCTTCTTCACCTTTCTTTATTTCATTTATTCTTTCGATGCAAACGGCAATCGTCGCGCCGGATAAGAGGAGCGGCAATATACCTGAAAGATATTTCCATACTCCCGAGAGAACCGAAATCAGCAGTCCGAAATAAATGACATAGTAGAGAACCATAATGACCGCAATTAGAATCGGTGCTATCATCTTTTTATCTTTCATATAAGCATACCTCCTATGGCGTTATTATAGCATATTATGAATGAAAAGTAAATAGTATAAAGGATTTATTTAATTGACTCAATAATTTCTTTGGCTTTATGCAATATTGGCAATTCGCGGTTTGCTATAAGTCTGCCAAGTGGAGTGTCGGTGCGCCTCTCGTATTCGGCAACTGCATCCTCGTAGCAAAGTCGCAGTGTTGAGAGATGAAATGCATTTATTTCATCCTCGGTCAAATTTTTATTCCCAAATGAAATAGCCTTACAAAGATAATAATTGTTTACATTATTGCGGTGTATAAGGTTGTAAAAATCATCAACTATGCCGATCTTGCAGATTGTTTCAATCTCTGCACCAAGCTCTTCTTTGAGCTCTCTGCGTATAGCCGCCTCAAGGCATTCCCCCGGCTCAACGCCGCCGCCCGAGGTTTCGATAAGCGTCGCTCTGCCAAAGTCATCATCGCGCTCGGCGCGCACGAAATAGTAATATCCCTCATCATCAAAAACGATAGCTCTTACGACCTCTCTTTTGTGGTCTGTGTATTCGAGCCGCCACTCGTTGTCCTCGAGATGAAGCATGAGCTCTTCAATTTTAAGCATAAGATCTACCCCCGTGTAGAGTTTTTATATAGATAGCAGTCTTTGTCATGAGAATAGATGATTCCTATCGCCTGTAAATATGAATATATTATCGTCGAGCCAACAAAGGTCATACCGCGCCGCTTAAGATCCTTGGATATGGCATCCGAGAGCAGGCTTTTCGTGCTTTCGCAGTCGTAGATAGTATTTCCGTCCCAGAAAAGGCGCAGATAACTATAAAAAGAGCCGAACTCGGCTGCTATCGTCTTGAAAATACGGCTGTTGCATATGCTCGCGCGTATCTTCAATCTGTTGCGGATGATATCCCGATTGCCGATGAGCTCATCGATCTTCGGCTCGTCATAGGCACATACCGCATCGATATCAAAATTATCATATGCCTTGCGAAAGGCATCCCTTTTATTTAACACGCATTCCCATGAAAGCCCTGCCTGGAAAGATTCCAGTATGAGCATTTCATATAGATAAGCATCGTCAAAGCGAGGTATACACCATTCATTATCGTGATAGTTGATATACCTCTCGTTTTTTTTCGTTGCACCATCTGCACCGTCTTTTGCCGCCTGACGTTGTGATCTGCATCGGCATTATCGCTTTGCGCGCTTGCTTTCCGCAATAGACGCAATATCCTCGGCATCTATCCACTCCTCGGTGAAGCCGCAGCTGCAGCATATGTATCTGTTCACGTTGACTGTGGAAAAGATGGTTCTTCCGACAATAACGTTATTTCCCGAGCCGTAAGGACCTACGTAGCCGTCAATTCTTACTATATCGTTTGATTTACATTTTGGGCAAGTACCTGTGTTTTTCATAGTGCTCCTCTTTTCTGCCGCGGCGGTAATTGATCTTTCATTCAGTATGCTCTGCCGATAATATTGTACCACAAAACCGACCGTATGTAAATAGCTTTTGAATCAAAGATAGATTTTAAAATCAATTGTACTCAAACTCGAAATCGCCATCCAGGCACTTGCCTTCCGATTCGAGAATCACGTAGACCGTTTTTTCGTTATCGTATTTAGCATCGAGCGCAATCGTTTCATCATAGGATTCGCCGCCTTTTACCGTGAGAAGCAGCTCCTTTTCACCGCCAACTCCGACGTAAATATTAATCTCACCCTCGGCAAGACTTGCATCAATATCAAGCGTATGCTCGGCGGCGCCGTCCCGCTTTAATTTGAAATTATACGTTCCTTTGAAGCTATCAAATTCCATACTCGCTTCATCGCCGTAGCAGGAGGTGATCAAAATGGTTGCGGAATAGCTCTTGACGTATCCTCCGCAACCGCAGAGAACAGAGAGCGTAAGTATAAGTATAAACAAAAAACGGCACTTTTTCATATATATTCTCCTTTAAATTTTTTGTTTGTGTCTCCGTCAAATTCAAGCTGATTGATTGGTTAGATTATACCATAAAAACGGCAAAAAGTAAATACTCTATGCGAATTTCATATCTTGCGATATGGTGCTATGCACTTTGTTTCGCTTTCCGCAAAACGTTCGCAGAGCAATCTGCACTCGCTCGCTGACGAATGAATTCGTCGCCTCACTTCATTTGGTTATACTCCTCGCGAGCTTCACCTCTATCGAGGTTGTGCTACGCACTATGTTTTGCTTTTCGCAAAACGCTCGCAGAGCAATCTTCACTCACTCGCTGACAAGCGAGCTTGTCGACTCGCGTCGTTTGATTATATGGACGGCGGGGTTTTTGTAAATTGAACCGCCATCATTTTGTTTTTATAGCTTTGAAGTCCGATAATACATCAACACAATCGCTGTGCTAAACAAAGCACCGCCGATGATATCGCTGATCCAATGTACGCCCGACACAAGTCTGCCTATAACCATAAAGGTAATAAACACGGTAATTGTAAGCATTACACATCGTCTGAACAAGTCGTTTTTAATACGGGTACGAAGCTGCATCATTGCCGTAGGCATCACACACATCACAAGCATAGTTGTTGATGAAGGATATGAAGCTTCCAAATATCCGTCTATGAGTGTCGGTCTGTAATTGATAACAACTATTTCAAAGAGGATATATACCGCCATTACAATGATGTAAAATCCGCCGAGTGTAAGGATGCTTCGGTCAACTTTCAATAGGCTTTTTCTTTTGATCCATTGCACAAGGCCGAGAACGGTAAACCCGAATGCAACGCCAATCGGAACAAGACCAAGCCAATCCGTGATCACATACAGGGACATATTTACTCCCGTAAGATTGTGAACATAGCCGTTCAGCGTAGCAAAGCCCACGCTTGATTCTCGGGGACCGATCGCCCGAACGTCAATGAAGCAAACAAGCACCGTCCATAATACAAATACCCAAAGCAAGCCCACTCCTACCCAAAACAATCTGCTGTTTTTCTTTTCCATTATTCTTTAACCTTCCTTTTGTATATTGGCTCTCGCCTGAATACATTTTAGCGGAAGGCATAAGAATAATCAAGAAACG
>SVRZ01000021.1 GCA_015064555.1 Oscillospiraceae bacterium | reverse complement strand
AAGGCGTGTATATCATCAATGCGAAGCATTGTATATCATCCGCAACTTGTTGCGGTATATCATCAAACCGCAGGCAGATACACGCTGGCGCGTGATGAGATCCAGCCCCACAGGGGCTGATGATATCCACCACGCTTCGCGCGGCGATGATATGCCAAGCCTGCGGCTTGGATAAACAAAAAGAGAACTTTTGGTAGACAAAAGTTCTCTTTTTGTTGGTGCGGGAGACGGGAATTGAACCCGTACGGTAAAACCACACGCCCCTCAAACGTGCGCGTCTGCCAGTTCCGCCACTCCCGCAGAACATTACATATTATATCACACAGAAAATCATTTGTCAAGTGCTTTTCAGAAATATTTTGTCAATTTACGAAAACTTTTTTAAAGAGTAAGAACAAAAAGTAAATTTTCTCCGGGTTCATTAATTACTATTGACTCTATATGCATTTCATGGTACAATATACTTGATGAAAAATCATAAAGGAGCATAGTTCTATGAAAAGGTTGATCACGTTGACTGTCGCACTTCTCTTGATTTTTATCCTGATAGGCTGTAACAATACCCCGAAGCCGGTTAAAACCGTCGAAGGTAATATAAATACTTATCACAAAATGTCGGATGGCACCTGGCAATATGATGGGCATACCTACCAATACAGATTGGAGCTCAGCGGAAGAATGCCGAATGCAGATAAGGATACTGTGTATGTAATTTTGAGCAATTCTGATGATATCACATTTGAAGAGGCTATTATGGCAAGCGGATTTGGCAGCCATACCGACTCTTATTTCGAAGTTGAAGATGCGGTGTTCGTAGAAATAAACTGAATTATCAAGTGATTATTTCAAATTCTATAAAAACAGACCGAGTTGGGTTAAAAATTCCCATTCGGTCTGTTTTTATAGATTGTCACAATCCGAAAGCCATCTTGAATATATCAGTCCTCGCGCTTTTCATAGCTCCAGCAGTCGCCATCCAGACTCAGTCTTTCAAAATGAGTATCAACACCGTCCGGATCGCCATTGAAGTTAACGCAATCAATGCACTTTTTTCGCACTACCTCGCGTAGCCGCTCCTTGTATTCGGCACGCGAAAGTATCTTCACGTTTGAGACCTCGGATATAACGTTTGCCGCAAGGATATTGATGTATACGGTCAGTTGATCCTCTTCTATCAGATAGGGCGCCCGACAATTATCCTCAAGATATTCGGTCATCCTGATGAATCTTTTCTCGCTGTTGTTGACAAAATCTATAAATTCCTCTAAGGTCTCAAATCCCTCCGGAAATTTATAGTAAGAAGAATCAATCGCAAGTAATTTCATAATTCATCCACACTGAACGGAAAATCTGGCTTTATCAAATTCCCGTTTAGCAAGATCCTCCTTCCTTATGTAGAGGTAGAGCATACCGCAGTCGCCGAACATAAATTCAAATTCATCTCTTACTATCGTGGAAAGCTGAAGAAGCAAAGTCCAATCGGAGGCATGCTTCGATATGTCGGCCTTAACATCCTCCGGAGTATTCCTATAGCTCTCCGGATCTCCGCAATACAGCCCACGACTTGTGCGCTCACATTCGGTTAGCATTTCGTCTTGTATTATATCCGCATATCCGAGAAGCTTATGATCCTCGGAGTCCTCGTCAACATTGACGCCAAGCGCCGAAAGAGCCTCGTCGTATTCTTCAAAATCGCACTCAATATCGCTGTAGATCTGAAATTCCTCAAACTTAGGATATGACCTTCTTGCCTTGAATTGCAAGGGAATTTCGGGTATCACGTACTCCTCTGCTATTTCAGACGGAATATCTATCGGAGCAAAGTTTACATTGTCAAAGATATCAAACCAGAATACAGATGCCGCACCATCATCCTCGGGGTCAAATCCCCACTTCATAGACTCGCATTCGTAAAACACGTAGAGCATGCCGGAATCGGGTAAAAGCCCATCCTTATCATATTTTTTCACATCATTCATATTCACCTGACATAAGAAGGAAAGCGGACGCTCCTCTCCGTCATCGGGACTTGTATAAGTCGGCCAGACAAAATCCTCGGGCAAATAGGGCTTGCCTCCGATTTTGGATGCTGAGGGCGCAGATGCGCTCGCGCTGTCATTCGGGATCATCAGTATTTCGTTTTTTACGAGAGCCTTTATTGCTCCGGAAAGATCATTTCTTATAGCATGAGGCTCATCTTGCTTCTTTCTTTTAAAGATATCGAAAATTGACATATTCTTTTCTTCTTCCGTATATAATTTTTCGTGTTTTATAACTTTGTGATAAGGATCCGTGCCATTCAGTATAGCCTTGATCTGTGCTTCACAGCTCGGTCTTAAAAAATCATTCAGCATACCGAGAAGCGCAAGGCTTTCTTCCCTTTTGTTCTGTACCGCACGCAATACCGCTTTAACATAAATTCTGTGCTGATTTTCACTGCCGTCATACCCTTCCGATTCCTCAAGACAGCTTTGACATTTATCGTATTCGCGCATATTGAGATAAACCGTTGCAAGATCGTAAAGGATGTAGCTAAGTGAAGCATTTATCTTCGGCATAGACCTGGCACCGTCGTAAATCGCCAGCGCTTTGCTATAATACAGGATCGCATCATCAAATCTCGACTCGCGCTGGGCAAACTTCGCCAATCTGTAGTATGGATGGAACAGAAGCGGAAATACAAGCTCTGCATTTAAACCTTTAAGCCTTTCGTAATGCTCCTCCATCTTATGCGAGTCCTCCGACATTTTGTACGAAAGCTCAAGCTCATAGCAAATGCCGAGAAAATAATTGGTTACCGCGGCATCATGCTCATTTGCACATATCCTATCAAGGATTTCGAGCTTAGATATGGCAGCCCGAAAATTCCGCTGTGTTATATTGATCAACGCGGCAGTCAGATGTATCTGCCCTTCAGCGTTATCCGAAAACGCAGCTGAAAACAATTCACCGAATATCTGAGAGTGCTGTTTACGCCAGTTTTTATAATTTTCGTTGTTCAAAGCATATTTTGTCAAAAGCTCAGAATAATTCTCCATATATTGACACCTCCGAGGGAATCATATCACCGAAGTCTTTCGATGATATTCAAATGCTTTACAGCTTAGAGGATTCATATGCTACGGCATAATAACCTATCCTTCGGCGCACCGCCTCAAGCCTCGGCTTATCGGCAATATATTCACCACGCGGCTTAACAAAATTCACGCTGCCTCTTTCCTCGTGCGCATATCGGGGTATAAGTTGAATATGATAATGGTTATTAGGTCCGTCACACATCGTGCACATATATACACGCTCACAGCCGTAGACCTCACGTATTATTTGCATACACCTTTTTGCAAATAGAAATATCTTTTCATTCAGAGCATCGGGTGCCTCGCTCATATCGTGATAATGCCTGACAGATGAAATGCACATATGCCCTGCGGCTCTCGGATTCCCTACAAAAAAGCACTCTATATCCGCATCCCCATATAATAGCCTATCCGAAGTATCGCCGTATATCGAACCGCCGCTTTCACGGTCAAGACAGGTCGGGCAGATACCCATATCAACAAGCTCTCTTGGGGACAAATTCAAAAGCTCTTCTTTTTTCATACGCGCCTCCGTAATTTATATCTGACTACAGTTTATCATAAGAAAAAAGAAAAATCAAGATTTTTTACAGCATTCACGGCTGTATTATTTGACTTGACTTTTTTACAACATACGTGTATAATATATTTAACAAAAAAGCAAGGAGATGCTTTATGAAAAAAGTGATTGCAATAAGAAACAAAAAAACTTTTTTACCTATGCTTATCATAAGTGCCGTTTCCATAGCAGGTGCTGTTATACTGCTCTGCATACCTAATTTCAAATGGCTCGGAGTTATCACGATCGTTGCTATGGGACTTGGACTTGTCGAGAGCATTATCGGTCTTTTTGTATCGCCCGAGGACGTTATTATTCTCGAGGATAATAATATCACCGTATACTGCGGCGGTCTTGCGATCAAAAAGGTGACCTTTCCGCTCAGCGCGATCAGATCGGTATATGCGGAAAAGGTTCCAAAGAGCCAGAAGGATGCTACCATCGGCATTATATCTCTGAAAATAGCCACCGAAAAGGGTGAAAAAAAGATATCGGTTCCTGACGTTATGGATAAAGACAATGTGGTTTCCACTCTGTCATCTATGATCACCTCATCCTCAGCTCTCGGAGAATGACCGTTTTATGAAGGAATTTACGTCAAACGTAGCTCCCGAATATGACGGCATAAAGATCCCGGACTATCTGAAAAGATGCATCGGACTTTCGGTATCTCTCGTAAAAAAGGTAAAATACGGCGGCGTTTTTATAAACGGCGATCCGGTTCATATGCGCGCTTTGGTACATACCGGTGATATAGTGCGGATAGAGCTTCCCGAAAACGAGAGCGAAGGGATACGGCCGATAGAAATGCCGATCGATATCGTCTATGAGGACGAGTATATTATCGCGGTAAATAAGCCTCGTAATATGCCTACCCACCCCTCAAAGGGAAACAGCCTGCCGACGCTCGCCGAAGGAATAATGGCATATTTTGCACCCGAAAAATTTGTTTTCAGAGCTATAAACCGTCTGGACAGGGACACAAGCGGAATAGTTATTATCGCAAAGGATGCTTTTACAGCTGACAGGCTATCAAGAGAGCTTAAATCGGGCGGATATCTGAAAAAATATATCGCGCTGATCGAGGGAGCTCCCTCCCCCTCCGAGGCCATTATAGACGCTCCTATAGAGCGCGAGGCCGAGGGGAGCATGAAGCGTGTAGTACGCGCAGACGGCAAGCGAGCAGTTACAGAGTATCGCGTGATACGCACAGTCTGCGGCAATTCTCTTTGCGAAATAACACTTCACACCGGAAGAACCCATCAGATACGCGTTCATATGGCTCACATAGGTCACCCACTGGTGAATGATTTTCTTTACGGCGAGCGCATCCCGGGAGAAACTTACAGGCTACACGCACGGGAAATAGAATTCACTCACCCATTCAGTGGAGATCGCATAAGACTAATATCCAAGGCGGATTTTGAAGAATGAAGAAAAAGATAATATATCCAAGGCGGATTTTGAAGAATGAAGAAAAAGATAATAATAGATACCGATATCGGCGATGATATCGACGATGCCTTTGCGCTTCTTACAGCCATGGAGGGTAATGCCGATATTATCGGTATTACAACCGTATTCGGAAACACCGAGGAGCGCGCTCGAATTGCAAAAAAGCTTCTTCGGCTATACGGACGCGGATATGAAAACGTTCCTGTTTTTGCAGGACACGGTATACCGCTCGCCGAAGAAAAGCAGAATACAGAGCATCTTTGCCAATATACCGAGGACGTTGACTGCCCGGAATACGCACCCGACTCATCGGATGCGAATGATGCGGTTGATTTTATAATAAATTCAGCAAAGACTTATGGGAAGGATCTCACCATAATCGCTATCGGACCCTTCACTAATATAGCACAGGTGATAATTAAGGACAAAAAAGCTCTTGAGCTTGCAGGCGAGATCATAATCATGGGCGGCGCTTATTACAGACAGTACGTTGACTGGAACGTTCTATGTGATACCGAAGCGGCAGAGCTTATGTTCGACAGCCTTGAAAATGTCCGATGCCTCGGTGCAGACGTTACTCACAGGCTGAAGCTTACCGATGCGGATGATGCCGTGATCGACGGCTATATCGGCACACGTCAGGAGCTTAAATATCTTTCCTCTCTGTACAAGCTTTGGAAAAAGTGGTCAGGCGGCATCGGAGTTTTGCACGATCCTCTTGCCGTCCTATGTGCATTTGACAGCTCTTACGTTAAATGCGAATCGGTTCCCGTAAAGGTCATAGCTTCAGGCTATGCGCGAGGCATTACTCTTAACGTAAAGGCGTACGGAAAGGCGTCATATAATCCTGAATTCCGCAGCTTTGATATGTCAAAAACTCACACGGTTGCCTATGAAGTTGACCGTGAGCGCGTAATTTCGGATTTCATAAGCTACTTCAAATAAAGAAAAAATCAAGCAAGCGAGTCGACGATGCGACCTTTCGCTTGCTTGATTTTTCTTTTATTCGCCTATCATTCTGAGGAATGCTTCCTCGTCTATTATATTTATTTGAAGCTCCTTAGCCTTTGTTAGCTTTGAGCCTGCCTCCTCTCCTGCAAGAACGTATGAGGTCTTTTTCGAAACACTGCCCGAAACCTTTCCGCCGCGCTCCTTTATAAGCTCGGATGCCTGATCTCTTGTCATTGTGGGAAGCGTTCCCGTCAGGACGAAGGTCTGTCCTTCGAATATATTCGATTTCTTTTCCTTGACGGCATTGAAGCTGAGTCCTGCGGCTCTGAGCTTTTCACAAAGCTCGAGTACTCTTTGCTCGCGGAAGAACTCAACTATCGCACTTGCCGTGATCTCTCCTATATCGGGTATAGAGGCAAAGTCCTCGTGCCTTGCCGCGATTATATTATCCAGCGTCTGCATCCTCGCGGCTATAACCTCTGCAGCTATCTCTCCTATCTGACGGATGCCAAGTGCATAAAGAAGCCTTTCAAGCCCTGCGGTCTTCGACCTTTCGATAGCGGATATGAGGTTTTCCGCGCTCTTTTTTCCCATTCTTTCAAGATCCTCGATATCCTCCACCTTCAAGGCATAAAGATCTGCAGCATCTGATATCTTACCGTTTGATACAAGGAGCTCAACCACCTGCGGACCAAGACCGTCTATATTCATAGCACCCTTTGATGCAAAATGAACTATAGAACGCATATTCTGCGCCGGACAGGCAACGTTTACGCATCTTATAGCAGTTCCGTCACCCGCGGTATCCCTTATTACAGGCTGTCCGCAGGAGGGACAGACGGCGGGCATAACAAATTCTTTTACGTCCTCTCCTCTTTCCGACTTAATACTCTCCACGATCTCGGGAATTATCTCTCCCGCCTTTCGTATTACGACCTTATCGCCTATGCGAACATCCTTTTCCTTTATAAAGTTACCGTTATGAAGGGTTGCGCGCGAAACTGTGCTTCCCGCAAGCTTTACCGGCTCGAGATTTGCTATAGGAGTCAGAACTCCGGTCCTGCCGACCTGTATGGATATCGAAAGAAGCTTGGTTATCTTCTCCTCGGGGGGATACTTATATGCCACCGCCCACTTCGGTGTTGCACTTCCCTCGCCTACCGTGACACGGGCACCAAGGTCATTGAGCTTAATGACGGCACCGTCCATATCGAAGGAAAGATCGGGACGCATCTCACCGAGCTCACGCACGCGCTCGGGGATATCCTCCGAGGTGAGAGTTCTCCGCTCGGGCAAAACGGTGAATCCCAGCTCCGCAAGCCTTGAAAGCGACTCGCTGTGAGTCTTGCAGGCATGACCGTCACCGTAAAGCGATCCCTCCTGAAGATTAAATACGAATATTTCCAGCTTTCTTGATGCCGCGATCTTTGGATCAAGCTGACGGAGCGAGCCTGCAGCGGCATTTCTGGGATTTGCAAAAAGCGGCATCCCTTCTGCCTCGCGCTTCTCGTTAAGCGAGTCAAATACATGTCGCGGCATGTAGACCTCTCCTCTTACACAAAGATAGGGCAATTTCTCCTTCAAAGTAAGCGGTATTGAGCGAACCGTCTTCAGATTTTCGGTAACGTCCTCGCCTATCTCGCCATCACCTCTTGTCGCACCGCGCACAAAAACTCCGTTCTCATAAGTCAAGGAAACCGAGAGCCCGTCTATCTTGGGCTCGACGCTGTATTCGGCACGCATGCCGAGCAGCGTATCGGTCTTATCGAGGAAATCGCAGAGCTCATCCTCGGAAAAAACGTCTGTAAGACTACCCATTTTTACTCTGTGCGTAAACTTCTCAAACTTGTCAAGCGCCCGCCCGCCGACTCTTTTCGTCGGCGATGTGGGCGAATCGAGCTCGGGAAATTCCGCCTCCAGCTCCTGAAGCTCGCGGAACAGCGCATCGTATTCATAATCGGATATCTCAGGCGCATCCTGCTCATAATAGAGCCTTGAATTATACTCGATAACGGCTCTAAGGTATTCCGTTCTCTTCTTTGCTTCGCTTTTGTTCATAAAATCTATCCTTTATTCAGTAAGCGATATCTCGGATATATTTCCGTTATCGTCCGCCTTGAAGGTTATATTATCATTCACCGAAAGAAGCGGAAGTATGTCGGATACCGAAATGTCCGCGATATATATCTTGTCGGAAACCATGATGTAATACTGCGAATTACCGTTCTTTACCGCGGTAGCTATTTTTTGTATCACGCCCGAATATTCGGTCGTTTCTCCCACCAAGGGCTGATCCGTGACGGATATTCCAAGCATACGCTTATATTCCTTTTCTGCTCCCTGGATCGTATCGGCAACGCCGACTATCTGATAATCGGTAACAGAGACGTATGCGTAAAGCTTAACGAGTCCCACCTCATCCTTAAGGCTTATGAAGTAGGTAGGTCTGTCGGCAATGTTGAGAAGTATCGGGAATGTCGCTGTATATCCCTTCTCCTGAACCTGCCCCTCCGCGGATCCCATAGCAGAATACTCCTCTGCTCCGTTTATCATATAGGTCTTCGCTTCCTTGGTTCTCATGTTTATGAGAATGAATCCGATATTGGATTCGTCTGCAACGACAGATGTTATACCGGTATAGAGCCATACGTCATCGTCTACCGCTATATAGTTATAACCGTCGGTGGTTACAACAACGTTCTTCTGAACGAAGATGGAATTTAAAAATCCGTTTTTGAGAGAGCCCCAGTTGTCCGCCTGAGTGATAAGCATTTCTGCAGAATATGCAACGTCTATCCACTGAGGAACCTCGGATATATCGTAATAGGTCATCTCTCCGTTTACTGCGTTTACGAGAATAATGCCGGTAATATCCTTACCGCCGAAGAGGCCTATGGTGTAATCATAACAGGACATTACCCAATACGGAGCACCGCTATCATCTATCTCGAAGGAAAGATTCTCAAACATCTTTGTAGGGTATGCAAAACGCATATGCCTGTAAAGGTCACGAGCAAAATACTCCGAGGGAGAATACTTCATACCCTCATCAAGCTCGACGAGCTGTGTCTGCTCGGTGGGCTTATCCACCGCCGCCATATCTATCGTTACGTAATAAGGAATGCCCTCGTCCTTATTGGAAAACCACTTCAAAAAGCCCGCATATTCAAGAGGTGTTACGCGGAAGGGCTTGTTCTTATAGTTGATCTGTGAATAGTATGACGCTACGTTGAACTGAGAAACAAGCTCAACGACCTCGCCTATTTTTCTGCTTCCGAGGCGCTCTGCCGTATCACGGTCAACGATCGGTATCTGTGATATAGGCAATTCCTTTATATCTTCAGCGAAATCGGACTCGGTAACAGTCAGCATCTGCTGATACTTCGAGGCTCTGAAAAGTCTTGTGGAGGTAAAGAAGGTCACAAAAAGAACAAGAACAAGTATTGCCGCAAGTACGATAAGCGCGATCTTGATTCCCTTATTCATCTTCACCTTGTCACCAACGACGTAATCGCCGCGGTGCAGCTTTTTCTTCTTGCTCTTTTGCGCGGCATCGCTGACAGACGTCTTGAGCCACGCCTTGATCCTCTTTATAAGAGTTTCATCGGTAAACGAAACGTAGAGCCCGATAAAGACCGCCGCTGTAAGAATCAGCATAAACCAGAAGCCGAAGGCACGGAGATTTATTGCAGGCACCGCAAGATAGAAGTACGCAAGCGCAAAAAGCACGGATAGTATCGTGGGGAGTATAAATCCCTTGATTTTTTCTTTCATTTCTTACTCCTTTTCAGTAAATAAAATATGCTATTTATATTTTAGCACGCAAATAAAGATTTGTCAACGATTACAGGTTACAGAACTTTTATTTTTTCGCCTTTTCCTTACAAAAAAACGGACATCACGAAAAAATCTCGGTGATGTCCGTCTGCTTTATGAATGTTTATCAAGAATTGCCTCGAGTGCCGCAAGCTTTATAGCGCAAACGAGTATTTCGCATGCCATCCGGAGGTCTTTATTTGAAGGATAGGTTGGTGCGAGTCTCAGATTCTTATCCTCGGGATCTTTGCCGTAAGGATATGTCGCTCCGACCTGAGTGAGCGTTACGCCCGCCTCCTTCATTTTGCTATAGACTGATGTTGCCGTGCCGAGAGTTATATCCAGCGAGATAAAATATCCGCCCCTGGGAACCGTCCACTCGGCAATATCCGTACCCCGAAGCTCATCGAGGTATGAAAGGGTTATATCGAACTTCTCCTTTATTGCCGCACCGAGAAAAAGCATATGGCGGCGCACATTGTCGGCATTTTTGAAGAAGGCAACGTGACGGATCTGATTGATCTTATCGAATCCTATAGTCTGCGTTCCCATATGGCGCTTGATCTCGGCAAGATTCTCGTCGCTTGCCGCAACTATTGCCACGCCACTTCCCGGAAGCGTTACCTTCGAGGTCGAAGCAAAATACAGAATGCGGTTTTCATTTCCGTATTCCCTCGCATATGCGAATATGTCGGCAAGCCTATCGTCATCCTCGGTAAATGAATGAACTGCATAGGCATTATCCCACATTATTCTGAAATCGGGAGCGGCACATTCCATAGCGGCAAGCCTGCGCACCGTTTCATCCGAATAGGTATTGCCGGTGGGATTTGAATATTTGGGTACACACCAGATTCCCTTCACCTTCGGATCTCTGACCAGACGCTCGACCTCATCCATATTCGGACCGCTCTCGGTCATTCTTACAGTCAGAAGCTCGAATCCCATTTCCTCGGTTATCCTGAAATGCCGGTCATATCCGGGAGCAACGCAGATCCACTTGAGTCCTTCCTCTCGGCACCAAGGGCGCTCGGAATCACAGGTACCGAACATCATCGCTCTTGCCAGTGCATCATACATAAGCTGGAGCGAGGAGTTGCCCCCCACAATAATATTTTCGGGAGCTATTCCGTACAGCTCTCCAAAAAGCTTTTTCGCCTCGGGAATTCCGTCAACAAGACCGTAATTACGGTAGTCAAAGCCCGAATCGGAGTAGAATATCTCCTTATCTATAGGCATACGGAGAAGACCGTCGGCTATGTCAAGCTGACCTGAATTGGGCTTTCCGCGTGAAAGATCGAGCGAGAGCCCCAGCGACTTGTATTCCTCATATTCTATTTTTACCCGTTCGTATAAGGCCTCCGCCTCTGAACGAGTCAGTTCAACGTACTTTTTCATAGCAATTTCCTTGTTTTTTTGAAATTCAGTCATCCTAATAATTCATTTTAAGTCAAAATACTCCTATAGTATACAATATTATCATCGATTTTGCAAGTCCTTTTGGATAAAAAATTCATTTTTCATCAAAAAGACCAACTTTTAGTCTGTAACTGCGCCGAAATATGGGTGTTTTAGCGATTTTTCCTTCATAATGCTTAAATTTCTTCTCCGCACTTGACAAAAGCAGGGATTTGTTATATAATTTATTGTATATAAATATTTTGTTTGAAAGGACATTAGTCAGTATATGGCAGAAAACAACAAAAAGTTCGTTGAGCAAATCACCTCTATGGATGAGGATTTTGCAAAATGGTACACCGATATAGTAAAGAAGGCAGATCTGATCGATTATTCAAGCGTTAAGGGCTGTATGATAATTCGCCCTTACGGATACGCTATCTGGGAAAATATCCAGAAGATCCTTGACACCAGATTCAAGGAGACCGGTGTAGAAAACGTTTATATGCCTATGTTTATTCCCGAATCGCTTCTCACCAAGGAGAAGGAGCACGTTGAGGGCTTTGCTCCTGAGGTTGCTTGGGTAACACACGGCGGAAGCGAAAGACTCGCGGAGCGCCTTTGCGTTCGTCCCACATCGGAAACGCTCTTCTGCGAGCATTTTGCGAATGTGGTAAAGTCATACAGAGATCTTCCCAAAAATTATAATCAGTGGTGCTCGGTTGTACGCTGGGAGAAGACCACCCGTCCCTTCCTCAGATCCAGAGAGTTCCTCTGGCAGGAAGGACATACCGTTCACAGAACGGCAAAGGAAGCCGAGGAAAGAACCATAAAGATGCTCAATATCTATGCGGACTTTTTTGAAAACGATCTCGGTATGCCGGTCATCCGCGGTCAGAAGACCGAGAAGGAAAAGTTTGCGGGAGCAAAGGCTACCTACACTGTTGAGGCACTTATGCACGACGGTAAGGCTCTCCAGGGCGGTACCTCCCACAATTTCGGAACAGGCTTTGCCGAGGCATTCAATATTCAGTTCCTGGATAATGACAATACTCTTAAGTACTGCCACGAGACCTCCTGGGGCGTTTCCACCAGAATTATCGGTGGTATAATCATGACTCACGGTGATGATTCAGGACTCGTTCTTCCCCCTGCGGTTGCGCCCATTCAGGTCGTCGTAATCCCCGTTCAGCAGCATAAGGCAGGCGTTCTTGATGCGGCAAGCAAGATATATGAAACGCTTAAGGCAGCAGGAATAAGAGCAAAGCTCGATGATTCCGATCAAAGCCCCGGATGGAAGTTCTCGGAATATGAGATGAAGGGTGTTCCGCTCAGAATAGAGATCGGTCCGCGTGATATCGCAGATAATAAGTGCGTCATAGTACGCCGTGACAACAGAGAAAAATCCTTCGTTTCCATAGATAACCTCATAGAAGAGGTAAATGCAGGTCTTGATAATCTTATAAAGGCGCTTCACGAAAAGGCTCTTGCCAACAGAGAGAACAGAACATATACCGCGCATACTCTCGAAGAGCTCATAAAGATCGCCAACGAAAACAGCGGCTATATCAAGGCTATGTGGTGCGGCGATCGCGAGTGCGAGGAAAAGCTCAAAGAGGAAGCCGACGTTACCTCCAGATGCATCCCCTTCGGTCACGGACCTATTGGCGACAAGTGCGTTTGCTGCGGCAGAGAGGCGCATAAGCTCGTTTATTGGGGTAAGGCGTATTAATCCAAATTCAAGGTAAGGAGACAGAATTATGGCACGTACCGTTATAATGAGTACGACTGATGGTAAGATTCTTAATTTAGAATGCCATGAGTCTGTTTCCTCGACCATAGAGCTGGCAAAAAGCTATGCGGCTATGGGATACAACGACGGATACGTTGTTATATCCGAGCACCAGACAAGAGTGGGTGCGACGGGAGATACGCTCCGCTCGGGCGAGAGCGAGCACGGAATATACATAAGCTGTATTCTGCGTCCTTCACTTTTCCCCTCGCAAATGGGATTCATCAGTGCGATCACTGCGGTCTCTCTCCTCGGTGCTCTTGATGAGCACACCACGAAAAGTCTGGGTATAGGGTGGATCAGCGATATTTTCTGTGACGGAAGAAAGATCGGAACTACCGCGATAGAGGGCAAGATCGCTCCCGGCGGTACCTACGAATACATAATAGTCAGCTTCTACGTGCGCCTTTCGGATGCAGACTTCCCTCCTCGGCTCAATGACCTTGTCAAAAAGGTGTTTGAGAGTGAGAACACGTCTATACCATTGATGATCGCAAAGAAGATACTGAATAATTTCTTTTCATTCTACCCAAGACACGTCAAGAATCCCGATAAGTTTATGGAAATCTATCGCCGAAGATTCATTTTCTCCGGAATTCCCTGCAAATATATCGAAAACGGAAAGCGCAAGCGCGGCAGGATACTCGGTATAGAAGGCACCGACGGTAGGCTCATAGTTGAGCTTAAGGACGGTACTATGCAGAATTTTTCGGGCAACAGGAATCTGATCCTTCCAGATAAGATAAAATTGAAGCGTAAATAATTCTTAAAGAATATCATCCCCCGATTGGCAACTTGTGTCAATCGGGGGATGCGCTTTATCTGATTATACCTGCCATATCACAGGTAACGTTTTATCCTCATTCCAGTACCAATACTGATTTTGGGTATCGGTAGGAGCGGTCGGGCTGTAGAAGTAGACGTCTATGCCCGTGGGAACGTTCTGGTACTGCGACCACGTTGCTATGGGACCGTCATAGTATATAGACTCGAGTCCGGTAAGTCCGACCATTGCGGTAGAATATACCGATCCGATTCCTATATCCTTTGTCATAACAAGCTGCTTTATGGATGAGCAGCCCTCAAATGCCTGCTCAGCAATCGAGAGAGTTCTTTCCTTAATAACGAATATTCCGTTCGCGTTCAGCTTTTGGGGATTTACCTTGAGAAGATGATAGAATCTCAGTGTATCAGTATCGCTATCGGCTGTGGTATTTAAGTAGACCACACCGTTATTCGTATACTGCTCGTTATAATATCCCGTTCCGGAGAATGCGGAGCCTGAGATCTTAGCAACGATCTTGGGAACCACGATCTCGATAACACTTGTCATATTTTCAAAGCTGTGATGTCCTATAGTCGTGATATTCTTGTTTATGGTAATCGAGGTAACGTTGTCTCTGTAGGAATACCAGGGGGTATCTGCGTGAGAAACGTAATTTATCATAATGTTTTCAAGATCACCGCCACCAACGAGAAGCGAGCCGTTTTCATATATCCATGCCACGCGTCTTGTGGTGGTAAGACCGTTTGCATTCTGACCTACAATATTATTCCAATATGCACCCTCGCCGAGAGTATCGTATGCGATGCCGCCGGCGTAAGCGTATACGCGCGCATCATAAACAGAGTTAAGCTCTGTAAGACCTGTGATTTTCGGAGCTACTCCGTTTTCGGGATCGCCGTAAAGATCTGTGTGCGTGCCCTGATAGTAGATGTAAAGAAGATTGGAGCAATCGTAGAATGCACCGGTATCTATAGAGGTGACAGAAAGAGGTATGTCTATGTAGGTAAATTTGGTGTAGGGGTTCTGCTTATCCATAATACCGACAAAGGCATACTTGCCTATATGAGTAACTCCGTCGGATATAATGACCTTGTCTATAGATCCTCTTCTTGTGAACCAGGGAGATGCATCATTCTCCTGGAAGTCCCACATAGCTCCATCGGGATCAGAGGCTTTTATCTTAGATATAGTGAGTGTTCTTGTAGTGGAATCATACGACCACTTGAGGTTATCTCCGCAGATATTGCCTCTGTTGCCTATGACCTTTATATCCTCTGTGAGCATATCACCGACCTTAAGGGTGAAATTAGTGCCATTATATTTGAAGCCTGCGAACTTATATCCCTTATGAACTATATTATTCATAAAGTCGATATTATCCTGGGTTATACCCATATCCACGTCAACGTAATCTACGGTAAAGGGAATGGGTGCTGTATTGTTCTCCATATACCATATGGTGTAATACCACTGTGCAATATCGCCGTTATCGTCATAGTACCAATAAGGACCGGGAGCTGCGGGCTCCTGCTCGGAAATGTAGAAGGTGTGAGCAAGCTCGTTTATCCAGTAGTTATCTATACGCATATTGATCTGTTCGTACTGCTCCTTGGTACCGATGTAGTATGCCGCGAAGAGTCCCTCACATCCGAAAAATGCGTTAGATCCGAATTCCATTATGGTATCGGTAAGAACTACCGTGAATATGTTGGTGCAGTTGAAGAATGCCTTATCACCTATAAATTCAAGACCGGGATTGAAGTTAAGATGGATAAGATTTTCGCATCCCTTGAATGCGTTCTCGCCTATGGTCTTCAACGCATCGGGGAAATCAATGTCGGTTATATCCGACTCAAAGAATGCACTTGTTCCGATATGGCGAAGCGTGCTTGGGAATGCAATGTCGGTAAGACTTGTATTCTGATAGAATGCGCAGTCGGCAAGCGAGGTAATGCCCTCCTCTATCTCGAAATTATCTATCAAGGTCTTATAGGCATTCCACGGAACGTCCTCAGGCTGAAGAAACTCATACATATCGCCCTGACCGGTGAATGAGATGGTAGCACCGGTATCGGTAAGCTTTATAGACCAATAAACGTCCTTGCCTGCCTTAGTATAATCGCGGTCGCAATAAATCACGGTATTTCCCTTGAGGGGAGCTTTGAAATCAAAATCGTTTCTCTTATACGAATCCGAGTAGAAATAATCAAAGTAGAAGCCGTGATACTTGAACTCATCCTTCTGCTTTATCTGCTCATCGGTAAATCCTATAAGAGGGTCTACCTCCTGATAAAGAGGTCTGCTATCCTCATACTGATAGTAAACCTTGTAGATCATATGACAGTAAACGTCGATAGACTCCAGAACGTCGGCATACATATCGAAGGGCTTTGTCTTTGCCTTATCGGTATACATACCGGTGAACTTGTTTCCATCCAATTTGAGCGCATTTATTTCGTCAACCTGATCCTGATCAAGATATCCCAGCGCGGAATTTACCTTCTGCTGAAGAATTATATCGTCACCATAATAGAAATTCACGTCAAAGAATATTGCGCAGTATACGGTGATATTCTGAGTGATATCCGCATCGAAATCAAAAGGAGTTGTGAAGTTGGGATCGGAATAAAAATCGGTTATCTTGTTTCCCTTGTATCCTATTCTGCCCGTTTCTGCCTTCTGACTGTCCGTAAGCTTTCCACCGGTTACGGTGTGAGTAAGAAGTACGGTATTATCGTACATATACTTTACCGTATAGGTACGTGAGGTATCGCCCGTGTTACCGCCGGTCTGGTTGCTACCGCCGGTCTGGTTATTGCCGCCGGTCTGATTGTTGCCGCCGGTCTGGTTGTTACCGCCGGTCTGATCTGTAACACCGGGAATGACAACACCCTCAATACAAGATGTCAAGGCAACCGTTACGAGCAAAATCATAACCAAAAGTATCGGAAAAATTCTTTTTGCTTTCATAGTTCCTCCTGAAGTAATAAATATAATATTTTGTCATAATAATACTACCACAGATATCTTTTCATTTCAATACAAAAAAATAAAAAAGGCATTTGTTTACAATTTCGAAAATAATATTGCACATCGGAAGGGAAAATTTTTTATGCAATTTAACAAATTCAAAATAAAAAAACCAATACATAAGTCACTATCATATCTTTTAGATACGGTCCCTATTTTCTTCTGGATATCCATAGTACTTGCCTTTGAGCTTCCGTACGTAGCGGTCCTGAGCCTGATCTCTGCCGTAATACACGAGGCGGGGCACATATGTGCCGCATATCATATCTGCGGCGGCTCTGTGCTGAGGTCGGGATTCTTCGGAATGAGATTATATACAAAACGATCTATGTCATATAAGGATGAAATTATAATTGCTGCCGCAGGCCCCATGGCGAATGCGGTTACGGCTCTTTTACTTCTACCCTTTGCAAGCATGGGAGGAGCGTATATTTCCGATTTTTTTCTCCTGAATATAGGAACGGCGATATCAAATCTTTTACCTATAGAGGGATACGACGGCTATAGAATTACGGAAAATGCACTCCTTCTTTTTCGGAAAGATATCTCTTGCTCTTCAAAACTCGGATACGTTTCCCTTTTTCTTAACGTGGCTGTCTGCTTCTTAACACTGTATCTTATGGTCAAGGTCGACGGAGGCTATTGGATATACCTTGTTTTCATCGTTTCAATGGTGAAAGGCATAAAAAAATGTTCTCACAGCTTTTTGTGAGAAAAAGAGAGAAAAAACGAGATTTTAAGAGAAAACAAGAGCTTTGACAAAGAAATAGTCCGTTTTTCCTTAGAAAATCGGACTTTTTCCCAACTAATTTAAGATATTTTCAAAAAAAATTATAAAAAACTATTGCAAAACTTATATGTTTTTGCTATAATACCTTCATCGCAGAATTATACACTTTGCGACTGTTTTTGCAATTATTCTCAAATTGTTTTAAAGAAAGGATCTGAGATTAAAAGAAAATGGCAAAGCTTATTGAATTAAAAGGTATCAGTAAATCCTTTGATGGTGAATGTGTACTGAATTCTATAAACCTCTATATCAGAGATGGTGAATTTATAACACTTCTCGGACCTTCGGGATGCGGAAAGACCACTACATTACGTATAATAGGCGGCTTTGAGACCGCAGACGAGGGCGAGCTCTATTTTGACGGTGCCGAGATAAGCGACATCCCGCCTCATAAGAGACACGTAAACACAGTCTTCCAGAAGTATGCTCTCTTCCCTCACCTCAACGTATACGAAAATATTGCCTTCCCCCTCAGGATGAAGAAGGTTACGGAGGAGGAAATTCAGCGCAGAGTCGGCGATATGCTTAAGATGGTCGCTCTCGTCGGATTTGAGAACAAGAGTGTAAGCACACTTTCCGGCGGTCAGCAGCAGCGAGTTGCTATCGCACGCGCTCTTATATCTCATCCAAAGGTTCTTCTGCTTGACGAGCCTCTGGGCGCGCTCGACCTGAAGCTCCGCAAGGATATGCAGAATGAGCTCAAGAATATACAGAAGGCCATCGGCATAACCTTCGTCTATGTAACTCACGATCAGGAGGAGGCCCTCTCGATGTCCGATACTATTGTAGTTATGGCGGACGGCGAGATCCAGCAAATAGGCACTCCTACCGATATATATAATGAGCCGAAAAATGCATTCGTAGCAGATTTCATCGGAGAGAGTAATATCGTTGACGGTGTTATGCTCGAGGACAACAAGGTGCGTATGTCCGGTCACGTATTTGACTGCGTTGATTCGGGATATGAAAAAAACGAGGCGGTAGACGTTGTTGTGCGTCCTGAGGATGTTGACGTTACCACACCCGATAAGGGTATGCTCACCGGTACGGTTACAAGCGTTACCTTCAAGGGCGTTCACTATGAGATCATAGTCGATATCAAGGGCTTCAAATGGATGATACAGTCCACCGATTACGTCGCACCCGATGCAAACATCGGTCTTTATATTGAGCCCGATGCGATCCATATCATGAAGAAATCAAAATATTCCGGAAAATTCGGAGATTACTCATCCTTCTCGGATGAGATCGATCAGCTTTCCGATGCGGACACCGCCGAGGAATTTTAATAAAAATAAGGAATATGAGGAGTTTTTGCACTCCTCGTGATTTAAAGTAAAATGAATAAAAAACACTCTATAATGCGTTCCATATCAGCGGCACCTCACGTGTTCTGGGCAATATTATTCATAATTCTGCCTTTGATTATCGTCGTTTTTTATGCATTTACCGATGCTGATGGGGCTTTTTCCTTTGAGAACATCGCTTCGCTTTCCGAATACGTATCGATATTCTGGCTTTCTCTCGAGCTTGCGATAATAGCTACCGCTGTATGTCTCGTTATCGGATATCCTCTTGCATATATAATAGCACGCTCGGGACAGAGAGCACAAAGAGTCTTAATTATGCTTCTTATGCTCCCCATGTGGACAAACCTTCTGATACGAACCTACTCCATAATGGCGATCCTGGACGACGGCGGATTTCTCAATTCACTTCTTAACACGTCCTTCCATATAGTAGGCACAAAGGGTGCGGTAATTTTCGGCATGGTATATGACTTCTTGCCCTATATGGTATTGCCAATCTACACCTGCATATCCAAAATTGATAAGAATATGTGGGAGGCGGCAGCAGATCTGGGATGTAATTCCTGGACTACCCTCTTAAAGGTAATATTCCCACTTTCGATGTCGGGCATAATCTCCGGTGTTACAATGGTTCTTGTTCCTTCGATAAGCACGTTCTATATCTCGCAGAAGCTCGGAGGAGGAACGTTTGAGCTTATTGGTGATACGATTGAGAGGCAGTTTGTTACGGGAGCACTTAACACGGGAGCCGCTATATCGCTCGTTATGATGATACTTATTCTGCTTTCGCTCACGGTTATGAATAAGTTCGGAGATTCAAATGACGGAGGTATAATAGTATGAAATATACGTCCAGAATTTACCTCTGCCTTATATTTGCGATCCTTTATATCCCTATACTGACGCTTATACTATTTTCCTTCAACGATGCAAATAGCACCGCCGATTTTACCGGCTTCAGCCTTAAGTGGTACAGAGAGCTCTTCTCGTCGCCAAAGACCTTCGAGGCGCTCCGAAATACCCTGATTCTCGCAGTCCTTTCTGCTATACTTTCGACCGTTATAGGAACTGCGGCAGCTGAGGGTATATACAAGCTCAGATGCAAATATGTTAAGGTGGCTATCACATCCGTTACGAATATCCCGATGATGAATCCCGATATAGTTACCGGTATGTCTATGATGCTCTTCTTTGCGGCTGTTATGAGCATATTCAAAATTTCGGATTATAACAGCATCGGCTTCCCTGCCATGCTTATCGCTCACACGACCTTCTGTCTGCCATACGTGATCCTCTCGGTTCTTCCCAGGATCACAGAGCTCGGTGATACTCTCTCAGAGGCTGCGCTAGATCTCGGATGCACTCCTATCCGGGCGTTCTTCACCGTTAAGCTTCCTAATATTATGCCCGGCGTTCTTTCGGGTATGGTAATGGCGTTTACTCTCTCGCTTGACGATTTCGTTATATCATATTTCGTCGGTCCTTCCAATTTCCAAACTCTTCCGCTCCTTATATACTCGATGACAAAGAAGAAGGTCACACCGGATATGTACGCGCTTTCAACCCTCGTTATCGTGGTCGTTTTTGCACTTCTTCTTATTTCTAACTTCAGAAGCGGAAAGAAAGCGGACACAAGCAAGAAGAGGAGGACTGTAAAATGAGCCTTAAAAAAATTCTTTTACTCATCCTTATGCTTTCGCTTATCACTCTTACGTTTATTTCCTGCAAGGAAAACGAGGATGGCGATGATACGCGAAACTCCTCAGGTGCAATCACACTCAATGTTTACAACTGGGGAGAGTACATCTCGGACGGCTCGTTTGATTCGCTTGACGTTAACAAGGCGTTCGAGGAATATTATTTTAAAAAGTACGGCAAGCGCTTAGTCGTAAATTACACCACATATGCTACGAACGAGGATATGTATTCCAAGCTGAAAAACAGCGCAGTTGTTTATGATATAGTTGTTCCCTCGGATTATATGATAGAAAAAATGATATCCGAGGATATGCTTCTCGCGTTTGACGTAAATGCCGATATCGAAAATTACGGCAATATCGACGATGCCTTCAAGGGCTTGTATTACGATCCCGATTCCCGCTACTCCGTTCCCTACACCTACGGAATGGTAGGTATCATATACAACACAAATCTCGTTGATCCCGAGGACTATGAAAATCAGAGCTGGGATCTTCTATGGAATCCAAAATATTCGGGAAAGATACTTCAGTTCAACAACCCCCGTGATGCATTCGGCTCGGCTATGTATTACAAAGGCATTGATATCAATTCGACAAACCCCGCCGATTGGGAATATGCTCTTGAGATACTCAAGCTGCAGAAGCCGCTCGTACAGGGTTATGTCAATGACGAAATATTCAATAAGATGACCACAGCATCTGCCGCTGTAGCTCCCTATTTTGCAGGCGACTTTATCATTATGGCAGACCAGGAGGAGGCTCTTGACTTCTATTATCCCAAGGAAGGCACGAATTATTTTGTTGATGCTATGTGCATCCCCAAGAATGCCGCGCATCCTGATATTGCAAAGGAGTATATCAACTTTATGCTCACAGAGGAACCCGCAGTCGCAAATGCGATCGCTGTCGGATATTCCTCGCCGAACCTTCTCGTTCAGAACAGCGATATCTACTTTGAAGAAATGGGCGAATCCGCAATTGAGATACTTTATGGCGCTTCCCCCGACATTATAAATGCTGAGTACAACAAAAAATACGGTACCGCATGCTACAAGAGCTTTACCGCTGAAATGCAGGAACACGTTAATATGCTTTGGGAAAGCCTCAAGACCGAAAACGCAACCGAGCTCTGGATTCACATCACGAGCATCGTAATAGTTGTTGCTGTCACAGGATTTGGCATATATACTATCTATATACGCAAGCTAAGATCCAGGCATTACAGAGTACGTGATAAGCAAAAGCGTATCACAAAATAACCAAAGTGTACTGATTAATTCAGAAAAAAAAGAGCGAAGTTTCCATAAAACTTTTGGAAGCTTCGCTCTAAAATTATGCGTTTTTGAAGGGCATAGACTCTTCTGTTTTTGTTTTTTTGCAAAAAAATGTTGACAAATTCAAAAAAACATCATATAATAAGGTAAACTCATATCAAAAGGAAGCATACTATGAATCAAAAAAGTTAGATTTTGTTTATTTGTTTATATAGCTACGCGTACCGCACCATACCGTATATAATAGAAATATAATTACAAAATTACACCCAACGCCCGATTGCATGTTGCTTTCAGTCGTTGGCTCTTTTTTTATTTTGCGTCACTTACTAAGATTATGACATCCTTGAAGGTTATGAGGAAGCAAGCCTTGACATAAAAACACATCAGCAGGAGGAAATAATATGTACGATATTGAAATTTACGCCGAATCGATAGACGGCGTCACTACATCACAGATATATGCTATGGCAAATCAACTCCCATTTCGGGGAGAAAAGATAAGGATCATGCCTGATACTCACGCAGGACTGGGATGCGTTGTTGGCTTCACCGCTACTATGAGCAGCAAAGTAATCCCCAACGTTATAGGCGTCGACATTGGATGCGGCATGAGAACGGTAGAACTGGGTAAGACAGACTTCTCGTTTACTGAACTTGATAACTTTATAAAGAAAAGCATCCCCTCGGGAAGCGATGTAAGAAAAACGCACTCGGGAGAGGAATTTATAAAGCGACTTCGCTGCAAGGAGCTACTGACTGATATGCCCAGGCTTCTGGGCTCCTTGGGCACTCTCGGCGGCGGAAACCACTTTATTGAGGTGGATATTGATAGCGCCGGAAACAAATATCTGGTTATCCATACCGGATCCAGAAATCTTGGCACTCAGGTGGCTAAAATATATCAGAAAAAGGCAGTTAATTCTTGTAAAAACGTTTCAGAAATGGAACGAAAAGCACTTATAGCCCGCCTTAAGAATGAGAACAGACAGGCAGATATTCCCAATGAACTTATTAAGCTGACGGAGAAATACGCATTTAAAACAAAGATTCCCGCAGAGCTATGCTATCTTGAAGGTGGTGAAGCCGAAGATTATCTCTTCGATATGCGTATCTGCCAGGAATTTGCCGAGGCGAATCGCCATAAGATAGCCGAGCTCATTCTGAAGCATCTCGGTATTTCCCGCGCGCCCTATTTCGAAACGGTTCATAACTTTATAGGCGACGATAACATAGTGCGAAAAGGTGCTATTCCCGCTCGTCTCGGAGAGCGGGTGCTCATACCTATGAATATGCGTGACGGATGCCTCATCGCCGAGGGGCTTGGAAATCCCGATTGGAATTTCTCCGCGCCCCACGGTGCAGGAAGGCTCCTATCCCGCGGAGAAGCAAAGCAGCTCCTCACCGTTGAGGAATACACTCGCGAAATGGAGGGCATCTTTACAACCACGGCAAATGCCTCGACTCTTGACGAAGCACCTATGGCATATAAACCTATGGACGAAATAGTACGCCTGATAGAGCCCACCGTCAAAATACTCAGCGTTATTAAACCGATTTATAATTTCAAGGCATCCGAGATATAATTGACTTTACGACACCGAATAGATAAATATTGCAATTGCTTTTTATTTTCGTTGACTTTACCTTTTAAGTATGTTATACTTAAACTCGTAAATAACATCAAAGGAGAAAAAATTGAAAAAGCTAGCCGGATTCTTTAAGGGATTTATAAAGGAAAGTGTGCTTGGCCCGCTCTTTAAGCTGCTTGAAGCATCGCTCGAGCTTATAGTACCGTTGATAATAGCCGATCTTATTGATAATGGAATAAAATCGGGCGGCGGTGATGGCACATATATAATACGCTCCTCGCTTATCTTGGTTGCTCTCGGCGCGATCGGACTCGGATTCTCGGTGACGGCGCAATATTTTGCCGCAAGGGCCGCCTGCGGAGTTACGACAGGAATGAAAAATGCGCTTTACAGGCATATCCAGACGCTCTCATACAGCGAGATTGATGCGATAGGACCTTCTACGCTTATATCACGCCTCACGAGCGACTCGAATCAGGTTCAGAACGGTATCAACCTGACACTCAGGCTTCTGCTCCGCTCTCCATTCGTTGTTTTCGGCGCTATGATAATGGCATTCACCATTGATAAAAGAGCGGCACTCACCTTCGTGGTTGTAATTCCCCTTCTTTCTGTAGTTGTTTTCGGAATTATGCTCGGCTCTATGCCATTATACAAAGCGACACAAACCAGGCTTGACGGTGTTCTTTCGAGAACAAGAGATGCGCTCAGCGGCGCAAGAGTCATCCGCGCATTCTGCAAGGAAAACGATGAAATACAAAACTTCAAGGAGGCAAACGACTCCCTGACCGCAATGCAGAAGCTCGTAGGAAAAATATCCGCGCTGATGAACCCACTGACGTATATTCTTATAAATTTCGCAATTATCTTTCTCATATATATCGGTGCACTGCGCGTTGATATCGGAGATTTATCTCAGGGTGAGGTCGTTGCGCTTTACAATTATATGTGCCAGATTCTTGTGGAGCTTGTAAAGCTGGCAAATCTGATAATCAGTATAACCAAAGCGCTTGCATCTGCAGCACGCATCAGAAACGTCTTCGACACCGAAAGCAGTATGAAATACGGCACAAGCGTATTCACAGGAGTTGGAAGCGGTATCGTCTTCAATAACGTAAGCCTCAGATATAATGGTGCCGGTGATAATTCGCTTGCTTCGGTTTCGTTTACCGCCGAGCGCGGAAGCACTATCGGAATTATAGGTGGAACAGGCTCCGGAAAAAGCTCGCTGGTCAATCTTATTCCGAGATTCTACGATGCAACTGACGGAAGCATCACTATAGACGGCAGACCTATTTCGGATTATACCAAGGATAGCCTGCGAGAAAAAATCGGTATCGTTCCTCAAAAGGCGGTTCTTTTCTCGGGAAGCATACGTGATAATATGCGCTGGGGTAACAAGGATGCCACAGATTCGGATATACTTAATGCCATTGAAATAGCGCAAGGAGCATCTATCGTAGAGGATAAGGGCGGCCTTGATGCTTACATTGAGCAGGGCGGCAGAAATCTTTCCGGCGGTCAGAGGCAAAGGCTTACCATAGCGCGCGCCCTTGTAAAAAAGCCGGACATACTCATCCTTGACGACTCTGCATCCGCACTGGATTATGCCACCGATGCGAATCTGAGATCGGCGATCTCAAGATCGACCGATGACATGACCGTTTTCATAGTTTCACAGCGCACCTCCTCGGTTATGAGTGCAGATAAAATAATCGTTCTCGATGACGGCGAGGTCATAGCTATCGGAGCTCACGAAGAGCTTCTTGAAAGCTGCTCTGTGTACAAAGAGATATACGAAACTCAGTTCGGAAAGGAGGACGGCGCAAATGCGTAAATCCAATTCCACACTTTCCAAAATACTGAAATATATAGGAAAATATAAATTTCTTATGCTCCTTTCAGCGCTTCTTGCACTGGTTATAGTTGCTCTCACACTATACGTTCCGATCCTCATAGGTAATTCGATCGATCTTATCATTGGGCGCGGAGAGGTGGACTTTGGCGGCATTATCAAAAATCTTACCGCCGCAGGCATTATGATCCTGATAACGGCTGTCTCTCAGTGGGCAATGACATACCTTAACAATAAGGTGACCTATCAGGTCGTCCGCGATATGAGAAACGATGCCTTTGAAAAGCTCGAAAGGCTTCCTATATCATATATTGACTCCCACGCGAAGGGAGACGTTGTCAGCCGTATCATCAGTGACGTGGATCATTTTGCAGACGGACTTCTCTTAGGCTTCACCCACCTCTTTACGGGTATTCTCACGATAGTTGGAACGCTTGTGTTTATGGTCACCATAAGCTGGAAGATAGCACTCGTTGTCGTTGTGCTCACTCCCCTTTCGCTTTTCATAGCTAAATTTATCGGTACAAGAACACACGATATGTTCACCCTGAGATCGAAAACCACGGGTGAGCAAACGGCTCACATAGACGAAACTGTCGGTAACCAGAAGGTTGTGCTGGCATTCTCGCGCGAGGATGAGTCTATCGAAGCATTCGAAGAAATCAATGCAAGGCTCGAAAAGGCATCGCTGAAGGCGATATTCTTCTCCTCGCTTGTTAATCCCACGACAAGATTCGTAAATAACGTGGTCTATGCGGCAGTCGCACTTACCGGTGCATTCACGGCAATAGCCACCGCAGGAAGCTCGGTTCCATTTACCGTCGGTCAGCTCTCTTGCTTGCTCTCATATACGAATCAGTATACCAAGCCCTTTAATGAAATTTCCGGCGTTGTCACCGAATTTCAGAATGCGCTTGCATCTGCCGCAAGGATATTTGAGCTTATAGAAGAGGAGGACGAGATCCCCGATGCTCCCGATGCATCCGTGCTGACAAATCCGAATGGCGAGGTTTCTATGAAGGACGTATCCTTCTCATATACTCCGGAAAAGAAGCTTATCGAAAATCTGAATCTTTCGGTTAAGAGCGGAAGCAGGATAGCAATAGTAGGTCCTACGGGATGCGGAAAGACAACGCTTATAAATCTGCTTATGCGCTTCTATGACGTATGTGGCGGTGAGATATCGGTGGACGGCACAGATATACGTAAAATAACCAGATCATCCTTGCGTAAAAACTACGGTATGGTGCTTCAGGAAACCTGGCTCGCTTCGGGTACGGTACGTGAAAATATCGCAATGGGAAGACCTGATGCCACCGATGAAGAAATAATATCAGCCGCAAAGGCTTCTCATGCGCACGGCTTCATAAAAAGGATGAAAAACGGCTACGATACCGTCATTACAGGCGGAGGTGAATCACTCTCTCAGGGCCAGCGCCAGCTTATTTCCATAGCCAGAATAATGCTTGCTCTGCCGCCTATGCTTATACTTGACGAGGCAACCTCCTCAATTGATACCCGTACGGAAATAAAGATCCAGGAGGCATTTTCTAAAATGATGGTCGGCAGAACGAGCTTTATAGTAGCACACCGGCTTTCTACAATAAAAAATGCCGATGTTATTCTCGTTATGAAGGACGGAAATATTATTGAGCAAGGCTCACATACAGAGCTTCTTAGCATAAACGGTTTCTATAAAGAGTTATATGAAAGTCAATTCAAAACAGTAAAATAACAAAATCAGAGATTCTCAGGTTTTAACCTGATTTCCGAAAACTTCCTATAAAAACAGAAAGTGGAGATGCCTATTTTGGACATCTCCACTCGTTTTTTCGTTATGCTAAAATGCGATACCCGTGCCCTTCGCAAAAACGTCTGTAGCATCAGTTTTCACTGATTCCGAGTTTTTGCCTCCATCTGCCGGAACGCCAACGTATAACATATATAGTAGCCTTTATCAGCTCATCGATAGCAAATGCCAACCAGCATCCGGATAGTCCCATACCGAGCCTTATTCCAAATAGATATGAAAGAAATACACTTCCGAACCAGCAGGATAAAATCGATGCCGTTAAGGTTACGCATACATCACGAGAAGCATTCAGTGATGACTCCATAACGTGGTTCACCGCACGGATGATCTCAACAAAAATATCGATCACGAATATCAGCGATGCCAATGCTAATACATCCGGATTATCCGTAAATATCCCCAAAAGCGGTCGATGGAATATAAGAACCGCAAGTGAGCATATTCCATTTGATAAAACGGCGATCTTCAGGCTTGAGGATGCTAATTTCTTCATAGAAGAAGAATCGCCGCGGCCCGCATAGCGTCCCATCATTATTTGTACACCTGTTGCCAATGCAGCACTTACAAAATAAGTATACTGCACGATAGATCCTACATATGACTTGGTATTCAGAGATAGTATACCGATATCAGCCATAAATGAAGTGGTAATTGTCTGCGCCAGCATATAAGAAATTCCCGAAGCTCCTCCCGGAACTCCTACCTTCAATATGCGTAAAACTGTATGGTAATTTATATCAAGAGATATCGGAATTCGTGCTTTCAGAAGCAGCAAACAGGTTATTGCAAGATTAAAAACAAAGGAAATTACGTTTCCCAATGCAATTGCCACGGTGCCATCTATTTCCGGAATGAGATCGATTTTCAAAAAAAGATATCCGAATAAAACGCCTATCAGGGTTGCGGCGATGCTTTTTGCCATGGTTTTCATCGTATGACCGTAGCATATAAGGAGGCTTGTAAGACTATTTGATATTACTTGTAGTACGAGGGCACCTCCATATATTCTTAGATAACTGCTACCATAACTCAAGGCATCATCTGTAATGTTCATAAATTCAAGAATTTCAGTGGAAAAGCAAACAAATATTATGCTGATACACATGCCAAGCAGAGATGAGAGTATTAACGATGCGCCTGCGTAACGTGCAGCGGCTTTTCTATCCCCTCGTCCGAGCTCTATATTGACCATAACATTGGTACCAACGGTAATCATAGCAGTAACTGTGCACGCAAGTGTTACCACCTGCGATGCGGCAGTCGTGGCACCGACGGCATTCTCCGCATATCCGGATATCATAGCAGTATTTATAGTGCCGATGACCGCCAGTAATATATGCTGTAGCAATGTAGGAAAAGCCAGAGAAGAAACCGATATATGCTTTCCGTTCTCGATGATATATAATTGAGATATATTAAACAGATCATCCAATCGTTTTTTTATTTTTTCAATCTTCATTATTTTGTATATTTATGCCGTAAGCATTACGCCTGTACTCGTTGGGAGTTATTCCCTCTATTTCCTTGAATATTCTCGAAAAATAAAATCTGTCCGAAAATCCTGTCTCAAAAGCGATCTCGTCTATGTTGCTTGCGGTTGACATAAGCATACGCTTTGCTGCTGTAATACGCAATCGGTTTTTATATTGTGTCATACTGCAGCCTATATGCTTTTTAAAAATCCTGCCAAGGTAATCCGGATTAATATAGAGCTCCGCTGCAATTTTTTCTATCGAAATATCTGACGTATAATTCTTTTCTATATATTTCGCAGCCCTTGTGACCAATGCAAAGGCGCGAGTCCTATCTGTATGTACATTTTCGATTTCATCACCGCTTCCCTCAAGCGAATAAAGTATATCCGCAAGGGTATATGATGCACGCAGTAGGTTGCGGGGATTTCTTCTGATAAGAAGCTTGGTAATATTTTCAAGATCTACCGAAATTTTGTGCAATTGCTCCTTAGAGATCGAAAATTGATCCTTAAGAAGTATTCCTATACTGTCATACATTGATTTCTCATCTATATGAGAAAGTGTAAGTCTGCTTTTTCTAAGCAAAAGAAGCTCATCAGAATATTTCTCCTCCGAATAATCGCGCACTACTAAGGCGTCATCGCTGAAATGAATGAAATAATATCTCACCGAGCTATCGGATGTTGGACACTGAAATACTCCTTTGGGGAATATAGCTACATCCCCTGCGAAGTATTCACGCTCAACTCCATCGCTCTCGATTTTAAGCGAACCCTCCATAATGAAATAAATTATGGCGGATGGAGTAATACGCGTAGGATGTCTGATCGGTGCGGAGTATGCCGTTTCGTTCCAGAGTGCTATCTTTAACATCTTTCCAAGATCTATCTCAAAGCACCGCATTTTATCCCCCCTGATAAATACTTGATTTGTAAGGATATTATAGCACCCGAAAATCCTATTTTCAATGCATTTTTCATAATTGATTTTGTACAAAACCGACTTTTTATCCAATGCAATTCGCAACAATTGTATCTTTGAATCAGCAGATATAAAAACCGAGCGGCTGTAACATTTATCAAGTTTCAGGGGCTGTGTCATTTAGGCGTAAGCGAATAAATGACACAGCCCCTATTAATATAATCTATTCAAAAACTGCCGCATCCCTTGTTCTTTTCATAAGCTTATATTTGCAGAGATATACTGAAAATGCGATCAGATAAGTAAGCACAATAAATGAAACACTTCCCGATATGTCAAGCCATATATCCTTTACCGACGAGCCGCGGCCGGAGAATATCTGCACTGTTTCGTCGAAAAGGGCGATAAGAACCCCCATATTGATGACAAGGAAGACACGTCTCGGGTGCAAAGGAATCAACCTTTTTATCTTCGATGCCTCGCTCTCCATAGATATGGCGAGCAAAAGCATGAGCATTCCGAGGATTCCGTGCTCAACGAAATGCGCTATCTTACGTAACGATACTTTTTTAGCAGTCGTCTCACCGTCCGCAGGCTTCTGTGCGTCGGCGCCTCCTTTATCGGATTCCGGCTTCTTATTATCGCTATCCGTGCCCTGAACTGAGCCGGCAGCGTTATCCTTCACAGACTCTCCGCCTTGGTTATTATCTGCGGTGCTGCCGTTATTCTTGTTGCTTGTCAATTTATCAAGAGCCGCCTCAACCTTCTGACTGTGCTCAACAGACTTTTCGTGTGACAACGAGGATTCAACAATTATAAACGTAAGCGCCGCCACTATAAGAATTATCAGAATAATATGTAATGGGCGCTTCAAATTAAGTTTCATATTTACTCCCTATTTCAGTCTTTTTCGCGGTTTATCAGCCTCGCTCCACTCATTCAGAAGAGCCTCTGTGATTCCGTTTTCCGCAAGGAATGCCACTGCATCCTCGGAGCCGCTTTTTCCCGCATTGAGCATAAGACGCAGACCGACCTCGCGGTTGAAATCGGTGCCGAGCCCGTCTATAAAGCATCTTGCATACAGGAATTTTCCGTGTGCCACCAGATCCTCAACGTAGGTAGGATCGCTATGCGCGGCATCGCTGAAATATTCAAATGCCCTTCTTGCATCGGCGCGTATTACCGAGAAGCGCTCCTCCTCATCCTCGGGAGTATTGGCTATCTCACCCTCAAGTAGATACTGCCCCTCACTCCTTGCCTCATATTTATGGTAAGGTATCATACAGATAGAGGTTATGTCCGGAAAGAAAACGCATCCAAGAGTATATGCCATACCAAGATAAAGCTTTGCCTCAACGCAACCGAGATCTGCCGCATCGGACATATATTGCATAGCGGTGCGATAATTTCTTTCCACGCCCCATCCGTCAAGATACATAACGGCAAGATTATAGCAGCTCTCGCCGCCCGCCATATCCCTAGCATAAGAGAAAAAGCTTTTCGCCAGTCCGGGATCTCTTTCAACGCCGTATCCGTTAAGAAGGCAATATGCGTAATTGAATGCGGCGATCTCCTCGCCCTCGCGCGCGCCCTCAAGATACATCTGCGCCGCTCTCTCGTATTCTCCTTTTATGAACAGCACGTCTGCCGCGCTTTTATCAAATGGCATATTTTTTCTCCTTCTTTTTTATACGCTGATCAATGCAAGCCTAAACCGAATGGTTTTTATACGGTGTCGGCTAATTTTCCGAGAGGGTGCCTTGAATTTTTCATTCAGGGCACCCTCTGTTGTAGGTCGGGATATCGAAGACAGTTATTCTAAGTTCCCTTCGCTATTGTCATTTATTTATTATGAATTCGGTACCCTCGCGCTTATCCACAAGAGTGATTCCCTTTTCGAGAAGCTCTGCTCTTATTGCGTCAGCCTCGCCAAAATTCCTTGCGCGCTTAGCCTCTGCTCTTGCATTTATTCTTTCCTTTATATATGCGAGCAACTCTGCGGATACGTCGGTAGCCTCATCCTCGTCTGCCCCCTCGAAAAGCTTTGCCGCACGGTCAAGAAGATCAAGACCGAGAACCGTATCAAGCTCGCCGATAAGTGCCTGCTTGGTCTTATCGTTGGTATCGAGCTTAAGAACGTCATAAAGAGCGGTAACTGCCAAAGAGGTATTAAGGTCATTATCGAGAGCAGATCTGAATGCAGCTCTTCCCTTCTCCATAGCTGCTTCGTCAACCTCGTCGGCTTCTGCCGGCTTGAGAGAGGCAATTCTGGATACAAGCTTATTGTACGCCGTCTTTGCGTTCTCGAGGTTCTCCCAAGAAAATACAAGATTCTTTCTGTAATGAGATCCAAGGCAGAACATACGGTATACAAGAGGATCAAAGCCACGCTCCTCAAGAAGAGAAACGGTGAGGAACTCACCCTTTGACTTGCTCATCTTTCCCGATGCGAGATTGAGATGATGAACGTGGAACCAATGCTTGCACCACTCGTGACCGAAGGTAGATTCGCTCTGTGCTATCTCGTTTGTATGGTGCGGGAACGCATTATCAATTCCTCCGCAATGTATATCGAGATATTCTCCAAGATGCTTCTTGGCAATACATGAGCACTCTATATGCCATCCGGGATAGCCTATGCCGAAGGGTGAATCCCATTTCAGCTCCTGATCATCAAACTTTGACTTGGTGAACCAAAGCACGAAATCGGCTTTATTCTTTTTATTCTCATCAGCCTCGACGGTATCTCTTACGCCTACGTCAAGATCCTCCTCGGTGAAATCATTGAAAACGTAGTACTTATCCAGCTTTGATGTATCGAAATATATATTTCCGCCCGCTTTATATGCGTATCCCTTCTCAAGAAGAGTATTTATCATATCTATGAATTCGGATATACAGTTGGTCGCAGGCTCAACGAAATCGGGAGTTTTTATATTGAGCTTCTTGCAGTCGGCGAAGAAAGCATCTGTGTAGAACTTAGCTATCTCCATTACCGTCTTGCGCTCTCTTCTTGCGCCCTTGAGCATCTTATCCTCGCCCGTATCGGCATCACTGGTAAGATGACCTACGTCGGTGATATTCATAACTCTTGTAACATCATAGCCGACGTATCTGAGATATTTTTCAAGAATGTCCTCCATTATATAGGACCTCAGATTTCCTATATGTGCAAAGTGATATACGGTTGGACCGCAGGTATACATAGATACCTTTCCCTCAACACGGGGAACGAAATTATCCTTTTTTCTTGTTAAAGAATTATAAAGCTGCATTTTTATGCCTTTCATAAATTAAAACTGTTATTTACCTGTCAATTCTAGCAGATTATGCGGGATTTGTCAAGTGCTCCGAGTCTTTTATTTCATTATTATGCGCGCTGTCGCGCGCATAGGATATGAAAAGCGGTGAGAAGCCGACGAACTTCTCACCACTTATATATGTTTTAGTTGACTATTTCAAAATCTTCGGTATCCCAAGGAATTATGGGGCCTTCTTTTCCGTTATCATCGCTTCCACCGAGATTACCGTTACTGCCACCGTTATTATTACCGCCGCTTGTATTTCCGCCGTCGTTATTATTGCCACCGTTATTGTTACCGCTGCCGGTGCCGGTATTGTCACCGCTGTTATTGTTACCGCCGAAGCAGGATACAAAACAGAATGCAAGCGAAAGAACGAGGATAAAAGCAAGAATCTTTTTCATATGCTATTCCTTTCCGCATTTATTTGCTAATATTTTACCATATCGAAATGATTTTTTCAAGTATATTGAACAATATTTTTAAAATCAGCAAAATATTTTTTCAAAACCATCCGTTTTGTCGATAATTATACCTGTATCGCCTTCTTATGCTGCGGTTTTCTTGGGTGTCGTTTTTTGGAAAAGATTGTTAAAAAACATAATATTTGGTAAAATTTACCATTTATAAGTCGTAATCTTCATAGCTTTTTGGTCGTATTTAATCTTGAATGTTATGGAAAAATGTGGTAAAATGTATTTGTTCCCATTTATTTCCAAAAAACAATCAAAAGAAGGAGAAGTATGAAAATGGAAAACACGATTAAAATTCTGATTTGCAACGAAAATGCAGAAGAAAGGAAGAAAATAGCCGAATACGTCGCCCGCGCCGGTGCGCGCCACTATGACGAATGCCAGGACGGTGAGCGAGCCGTTGAAATGGCAAAAAAGATCAGATATGACGTTATCATATGCGATCTCTGGATACCCGGGACAGACGGTATCGGCATTATAAGAGAGCTGAAAAGCAGCGGATGCGAATCCTCCTTTATTCTCATATCACCCATCAATAAGCAAAATATTCTTTTGGAGGCGACCGATGCCGGAGCTGATATCTGTATGCTGAAGCCCTTCTCCGAAAATTCGCTTATAGCACATATCGACGCAATTCTGAAAAATCGCGAAAAAGAAAAGGACGAGTTTTCCGATACTCGCCCCGATATTGAATCTCAGGTTACAAAAATTATTCATCAGATAGGTGTGCCCGCACATATAAAGGGATACCAGTATCTGCGCTGTGCAATACTTATGACCATAGATGACAACGACGTTATAAATTCGGTCACCAAGGTTCTTTACCCCAGCGTTGCCAAGAAGTTCAAAACAACTACCTCGCGCGTTGAACGCGCTATACGACACGCGATAGAGGTTGCATGGGACAGGGGCGACGTAGACACCCTTAACTCCTACTTCGGATACACGATACAAAACACTCGCGGGAAACCAACCAATTCCGAGTTTATTGCTATGATAGCCGATAATCTCAGGCTTAAATACAAGTATAGCCTGGTTTGATCGGTATCTGATATCGCATAATAAAAATCGGCTGTCGCGAATTTCCCTGCGACAGCCGAAAATAGCCATAATTTTACACGTTAAAATATTTTCTGCCTTCCATAGCACGCATAAGCGTTACTTCATCGGCATATTCGATATCACCGCCCACGGGTATACCGTATGCAAGACGTGATACCTCGGTGCCGTACGGCTCGAGTATCCTTGCAAGGTATGCCGCGGTAGCATCGCCGGAGGGAGTAGGATTGGTTGCAACTATTACTTCCCTCACCTCACCGCTCTCTACGCGGCGAATAAGCTCTGCTATATTAAGATCGTCTACCGTTACGTTATCTATAGGCGAGAGGACGCCGCCCAGAACGTGATATTTTCCCTTATATCCGCGCACCTTTTCCATAACCATAACGTCCTTTGCACTTTCAACAACGCAGATGACCGAAGGATCGCGCGATTCGTTTGCGCAAATATCACATTTTTCAGCCGCGGAGCTCAATCCGCAACACTCGGGACAAGTAAAAACGTCCCTTTTTGCTCCGATCACAGCATCCGCAAAGCCTGCCGCCTCCTCTTGTGAAAGATTCAGCATAGCAAAGGCATATCGTACTGCCGTTTTTTTGCCAACACCCGGCAATCTTCTGAATTCCTCAATAAGACGGCCGATTGGCGCGATATATTCCGCCATATAATCAGAATATTCCGGGGAGTCCGGGAATGGACATCGAGCCGGTTATCTGCTGCATCTCTGCAGCCGCAGTGCTCTCAACCTTTTTAATTGCCTCGTTTACCGCGGCAACAACAAGGTCCTCAAGCGTCTCTATATCATCGGGGTCCACGATCTCGGGAGCGAGCTTAACAGAAAGAACCTCTTTCTTTCCGTTTATCTTAACGTTTACAACACCGCCACCCGCGCTGATCTCGTATTCACGGCCCTCAAGCTCCTCCTGCTTTGCTGCCATATCCTCCTGCATTTTCTGTGCCTGTCTTATCATAGACTGCATATTGGAAGGACCTCCGCCCACACCCTGAGGTAATCTTACTTTCATCTCAATTTACCTTTCGTATTTATAATTATTTTAAAGCTTTTTCTAGTTCGTCAGCAAGGGTAGATACCTCGCCAGCCTCTTTGGGAACAATATTAATTGCTATTTCTGCCACACTTTTTCCTTCGCATTCCGCAATTGCACCCTTAACAATAGCAACGTTCTCCGGATTTCCGCCTATTATCGAAACGAAGAATTGGTCGACCTTTATCTGATAACTGCCGTCCGGCATCAAAAGAGCCACGGCCTTGGCAAGCGGTGAATATATAGCTGCCTTGGCAACCTCGACCGCCGCGACAACCCGCCCCCATTTGGAATACTGCTTAGGGGCATCGCCACTCATGAAAGTAGCCTGTGCAGAAGACGTACTACTTGGCTGCTCCTTAGCCTCAGTCTTCACGGGCTCGGGTGCAGATACAGAGGTGGGCGCGGAAATACCGCCGCTCAATTTAAGTCTTGAAACGGTTCTCTCGAGCTCCTCCAGGCGCAGAAGAAGCGACTCCTCACCCTTTCCGAGTCTTGGATCGCACATACGGGTGAGCGCTATTTCGGCAACGCTTCTCTTTGACTCTCTTGCCCTCTGAAGATCACCGAGGGTTGACTCCAGGACAGAGGTATGATACAGAAGCTTGGCCATAGTGAAGCTTGATGCAAGCTCGGTCAGCTTATCGTATTCGGCATCTGTAAGATCAAGATAGGTCTTTGAATCCGAGGTGTTTTTTACCACCATTATATCTCTGTATGCATCAAGAAGCTCCTGCCAGAATACGGTAACATCACTTCCGAGCATAACCACATTTCCGACAGCCTTATATACCGCCGAGTAATCCGAGCGCAAAAGACTCTCGATAAGAGAGTAGATCGATGCGCGGTTTCCCCTACCTACGGTTGCAAAAACAAGCTCAGCATCTATTCTGCGCCTTGAACCGGCACAAAGATCAAGCAGGCTTATCGCATCACGCATACCGCCCTCGGCAGCTCTGGCAATAACCTCTGCTCCCTCATCGGTAAGCTCTATTCCCTCCGCCGAGGCAATCTTTGCAAGCCTTGCCACTATCACGTCGGTAGTCATACGGCGGAAATCAAATCTCTGGCATCTCGAAACTATGGTCGTCGGCAGCTTATTGAATTCGGTTGTTGCGAGTATGAATATAACGTATGACGGTGGCTCCTCGAGTGTTTTTAAAAGTGCGTTGAATGCGGAGCCCGACATCATATGAACCTCGTCTATGATATAGACACGGTATTTAAGCTCAGCGGGGGTGAAGGCTATCTCATCCTTCATATCACGGACGTTACCGACACCGTTATTACTTGCGGCGTCCATCTCGATGACATCTGTAGCAATTCCCGCATCTATACTCTTGCAGGCGCTGCACTCGTTACACGGATTTCCGTTTCTCGGAGAAAGACAGTTTACTGCCTTAGCGAGTATCTTTGCACAGCTTGTCTTTCCTGTGCCGCGAGAGCCGCAGAAAAGGTACGCGTGCGATATTTTTCCGTTCGCCACTTCGTATTTAAGTATATCGGTCGTGGCATTCTGTCCCGATACGTCATCGAAATCAACAGGTCGCCATTTACGGTATAAAGCACGGTAATCTGCCATAATGATCCCCTTTTCTGAGTTGTTCACAAAAAAACAAAAGCGCGAGCGGTACACAAAATAACACCGCATACGCGCATTTCACAAACGCTTCGGGTGTCGGAGAGAGCCATACACCTTTTTCTCGAACTAGCTTTTACATACGTTAACCGCCATCTTTGCTCCGGACAGGCACCCCTGCGGCACACCCAATAAACCGCTTAATGCTGCTTCGTTCCCGACCTGACATGGTTCACAGCCTTGGATTGCGCAAGACCCATCCTTCAACACAACGAATAACGGCGCAGACTACACAAAAACTGCCCTCCAAAAAGGAGATCACCCCTGCATATAGCGGATTTCAGGAAAAAGGCACCGCTAGCACCCCGGCCAGTATGACTCCGTCCGACACTCGAAACTATTTACGCTATACAGTATAGCAAATTTTTTTCAAAAAATCAACCCATTTTGTAAAAATATTTAAATTAATGATTCGACATAAGGATCGGGCGGCATCAGGTGATAAATCCGCCACTCACGTTCATTATTTCTCCTGTTATAAAGGAGGACTCGTCGGATGCCAAGAACAGTGCTGCATGTGCCACCTCGCAGGGCTCACCTATTCTCGATACCGGAGTTTCCTCAGCGAGGATACGCATATCCTCCTCTGAGAGCGATGCATTCATCTCGGTTCTTATAACGCCCGGCGCTATTGCATTGACGGTTATGCCAGAGGGACCAAGCTCCTTCGCAAGAGCCTTTGTAAAACCGATAACAGCCGCCTTTGCAGTTGAATAATGAACCTCACAGCTGGCACCTGTTATGCCCCACATCGAAGAAATATTTATAATTCTGCCCCACTTTTTCTGTATCATTTGAGGTAAAACGCATTTTGTATACAAAAAAGTGCCTGTTATAGAGGTATTCATCACCCTATTCCACTCCTCGAGAGAAATATCGCAAAGGAGCGATATTGAGGAAACGGCAGCATTGTTTATAAGGATATCCACCGAGCCCATCTGCTCGGTTGCGGTCCTTACTGCGCGCTCTATATCGGCGGCATACTCCGAATCTGCCTTTATCGCCAGCGCGCCGCAGCCCCTCACAAGCTCCTCTGCCTCGGCGTCAGAGCGCTTATAGGTGAATGCTACACTATAGCCCTTCTTTGAAAATAGCTCAACCATAGCTCTGCCTATACCGCGGGAGCCGCCTGTTATCAAAACGTTTTTCATATCTGTAGAAATCTCCGAATATTTTCTTATCCTTAAGTATACCTGTTTTTATACCTTTTGTCAACCGTTTTAACGATTTATTGGTCTACGCGTGAGGGCTTTCTATGATTTTTACTTATTGTCTTGATTTTGGGCGATGTTTCATGTATAATTAAAATTGGAAAACAAAAAAGGAGAATAACATTGATACTGATTGTTGACCGGGCTCTCAAAAAAGCCAAAACGCTTTCCGAAATATTCTACTATATGGGAGTGATCTCAACTCCCACGACACCAGACCGTGCGTTAAAGCTTGTGACAAACCGCCACCGAGCGATAATAATCTCAAATCCCGAGGAGCTTTTATGTCCTGAGGAGCTTATACGCAATCTTAAAACGCTGTCACTCGGCTCTCCCGTATTTGCCCTCTGCTCCGACCGCCGCGATTTTATTGCGAAGCACAAAAGACTGTCGGAGATGTTTAACGAAGTATATAACGATAAGACGTTTTCCTCGACCTTTATGCGCTCAATAGTGAAATATCAGCGTGCCAACAGGCTGCCCGCCGCAGGTGACTATAAGCTGGCAGGCCTTGATGCCTCGGTATTCAGGAATGGTATATATTATTTCGACTTGCCTATACCCTTCACTAAAACCGAATCCATGATAATAAGATACCTTATACGAATGTATCCCACGCCTGCGCGGCTTACTGATATTATGAAAAATGCATTCAAATCATCAAAGCGCACAGAGCTTTCCAATATTCGCACGCATATCTCTTTCATCAACAAGAAGCACAGGGAGTATGTAGGCAGGCCGCTTATATTTTCCGAATTGAGGGTGGGATACAGGATCCTCACCCCCGAGATGGCAGAGTACAAAAAGGAGATGGAAGAAAAAATGGCTCAAAAACGAGAAATGGCAAAATCACATTAAAGATCGGTGGTAAACGAACAAGCCAACCTTGCATATAATCATATATGGAGGTTGGCTTGTTATGTTAAATTTTTCAAATCTTTTCTTAAAATTCATTTCTCTTATTCTCGGACTTGGGGACTCGGGTAGCTTTCCGCCGCCGCTCGCTGCCGCAGAGGAGCAAAGGCTTTTTGCGAGCATGAAGGAAGGAGATATGAGTGCGCGCGCACGGCTTATCGAGCACAATATGCGACTTGTATCACATATTATAAGAAAATACTACTCGTCATATCAATACCCGGATGACCTTCTGTCTATCGGAAGCCTCGGACTGATAAAGGCTGTGGATTCTTTCAACTGCGATAAGGGCACTCGCTTCGCAACCTACGGCGCCAGATGCATTCAGAATGCTATCCTATCATAACGGACTTTTTTGGAGCATATGACGCAGATAAAGTTCCATATGATCAAAAATGGCGTGTATTCCAGCAATTAGGCGAGCAA
>SVRZ01000020.1 GCA_015064555.1 Oscillospiraceae bacterium | reverse complement strand
CCAGAGCCTGGAAATCAGCGGTTTATGGATAAGCATTCGGCTGATTTCCAGGCTCTGGGCTCTTATTTTGAGCTTTTCCGGGCAGAGCCGATCATGCGCGCAAGGTCAAAGAAGCCTATGCATCTTCACCTCTCGGGCGAAAATTTTGCAAGGGTGTGTGCTCTCCTTTCACAGATGGAGGAATACTCCGACACTTCTCTGCCCTCCGATTGTCTTGCCCGAAGCGGTCTTACAATGGTGCTGATATCCATGCTATGCCGTGCATATAGCGAGATCGCGGGCGAGGGCGGCGGTAATAGTAAGCTTCGCCGCGCCGATGAATGCTTCATGAAGGCGATATCGAGGATACATGAATGTTACAAGGAAAAGCTGACGGTAAGCGAGCTTGCCGCTATCGCTAACCTTTCAAGAAGCGCATTCGTAAAAAAATTCACCGAGCTTTGCAAGCTTCCACCATCGGAATATCTTATGAGAAGGCGGCTTGAGGCTGCCGAATATATGCTCCTCAATACCGCGCTCAGCATTGGCGAGATCGCCTTCGAATGCGGATTCTACGATGCCTCTCATCTGAACAAGGCATTTATTGCCGAAAAGGGCGAATCCCCCGCCTCATTTCGTAAGCTACACTCAACAGAGTCAAAGAGGTGACAGACACTATCTGTATGCGAATCCCAGGGTATTTTGCCGTGAAATTAAAATAATAGTTTACATTTTTTTGCGTTTTTAACGAATATGATTACACAATGAGTCGAACGGATATGATAGAGAACGATAACGAAATCTTCTTTGTTTTTCATCTGTTCGGCTCTTGTTTTTTTGTTCGGTTGCCCCTTCGTTTTTTGTATCGGATCCGCTTTTTCTCCCCTTTTCGCGCTTTTTATGCCCAGGCTATTGACAAGCGCGTGCGCGTGTGTTAAACTATACACGTGTATTATAATTTCATTTTGGAATCGAAAGGGACAGAAAATGAAAGCATTATTTTTGAAGATTCTTCATTCCCCGCACTTTAAGAGAAACCTCATCATCGTAATAGCATCATTGCTGACGGTTTCGCTCACCGTGACGGGAGTGGTTCTTATCGCAAGAAATCCCGATGACGACAACGGTGACAATTCGGGAAACGGTACCTCAAATAACGAAAAGCAGGTGCCTATATACCAGGGAATGACTATATCGGGCGCGAAGGATACCGCCGCGGGTATAGGCGGATTTATCCTCACCTCGGACAAGGATGACCTTGATTATGACAAGGATAACGGCAATCATAACGGTCATTTCAAGGGCGATCACACCGGTAAGGATACCGAGATAGACGAGGAAAACCCCTTCCCCGATAATTCCGAGGGCGAGAATATTGAGGAGGAGATCAAATCCTCGCTGGACGTTACGGGTGCTCTTGAGGATATATATTACGCCTCGACAGGCGAGGATATCTACATCCACATACATATAAGCAACCCCGATAACTTTGAGATAATGTCCTTTACGCTGAATGATAAGAAGTATTCGAGCTATATGTTTGAAGAAGGCTCGGATATGGAGACTATTATCTTGAAGTATAACGTAGGAAACGCGAGCGGCGTTGTTGAATACACTATCGATGCCATCAAGTACGTTGACGGCACCGAGATAAAGGACGTTATAATTGACGGTGATAAGACTGTCAAGGCGGGTGTCAGAGCCGAGGGACAAATGAAGGCTGAGATAATCTCATCCGCGGTTACCACGGAAAGCCTTTCGCTCGGTATTCAGATAACCGATAAGGATTCGCTCGTCAGCCTTTCGGGCGGTGCGCTCAAGGCGGTGCTCTACGACGGCGCAAATATTGTCGGCGAGCGCGAGCTTGTAGGCGGTGAAAACAGCGTAATCTTTGATGGGCTCAGCTCGAATACCGTCTATCAGTATGCCGTTATCGGCTATTATGACGATCTTTCGGGCTTGGGATTCGGAATGAATCTCCTTTATGCAGATGCATTCTGCACCGAGGCAATAATGCTCTTTGACGGTATATCGGTAGATCATGACGGAATCAGCTTCGCTTTCCTCAAAAATGAGGACAACCCCTCTGCCGCCGTTACCGCTATGAAGCTCTATCACGGCGGAAGCTTTATGCGTGATATCTCCGCAGATACAAGAGAGCTCGTCGGTCTTCTCTCGAATAATAGCTACACGCTTGTTGCCGAATATACGGATGGAGAGAGGAACGAGAGCATTTCGCTCGACTTCACTACCGCGGCAAAGGCCATACCCGACTTTGGCATAGAGAGCACGGGTAAGACCAAGACCTCGCTCTCCTTCTCTATTGCGGTTACCGACACCGATTTTGTCGGTGCGGTCACTAAGGTTGAGCTTATACGCGACGGCAAGGCTACTCTACTTGAAAGTGCTTCGACATATGAGATAGCGGATCTGCTTTCGGACTGCGAATATACACTCCGCGTCACCTACACCTATGACCTCAACGACGGTAATGATAATCAGCAGATAGTCAAGGAGTGCTCGGCAAGGACGGATGCCTACGCCGCTCCCGAGATCGGTGTAACCAATGCGATGCATACCGACACGACGATAAGCTTTGAGCTGACAGAATCCGATCCCGACGGTATCTGTACTCTTATCGGGCTCGAGCTCGGTTACAAGAACGGCACCGTTCAGCCCGACTCGCTCGGACAGAGAAGCTTCACCGGGCTTCTTACCGACACCACGTATACGATAAGAGCGACCTATACCTTTGACCTGAATGACGGCGCGGGTACACAGACGAAAACCGCCGAGCTTGCGGTCACTACCGACAAGAGGGCTACCCCCGAGCTCACGCTTTCCCTGACCGCAAAGGATAAGGTCAGCCTCAGCTATTCGGCAAGCATCACCGATACCGATTCTGTCGGAGAGCTAAGCAAGGTAGAGGTGGTAAAAGGGACTAGCGCTACAGCTATCGCACCCCTTGCATTACAGAGGGTGACAGATCTTTTATCCGACAATGAATACACGATACGCCTCACCTACTCATACGATCTCGGTGACGGCGAGGGCGTAAGAGAAATAGTGCGTGAGATAAGCGCAAGGACAGATGCAAAGGCGGTGCCCGAGCTTGCACTCAGCAATACCGCAAGGGGCAAGGAGAGCCTTGCATTCTCGATAGGAGTTACCGACACGGATTCTGTCGGAAAAATAACCCGTGTTGAGCTTGTACGCGGAAGTGCCACAACCCTTCTCGGTAATGATGCGGTGCAGGAGGTAAAGAATCTCCTCTCGGACAGCGAGTATACCCTCCGCGTTACATATACCTACGACCTGAACGACGGCACGGGGGCGAAGACTCTCACGAAAGATCTCGCCGCTAAGACGGATGCAAAGACCGTACCCGATTTCTTCATCAACAACGTCACGAATACACAAAGCAGCATCGGATTCTCAATAGCCGAGAATGACGTTGATGACGTTGGTGCTGTCAGCAAGATCGAGCTTCTCCACACGAACGGAAATACCGTGGCGGAAAATGCAGACGTAAGAGGCTTCACAGGCCTTCTTTCCGACAATAATTACACGGTGAAGGTCACCTATACATACGACCTGAACGACGGAAACGGCGCAAAGACCATCGTCAAGACCGAGGAGGTCAGGACAAGCGCGAAGACTGTGCCGAGTATCACCTTTGACAATATCATTTCCAATTCATCGAGTATATCCTTCGGCATAAACGAGGTGGATACCGATAACGTAGGCGAGATAGTAAGGATAGACCTTATGCTCGGTGCGGACACTGTGCGTACAGATGCAAGCGGAAAGATACGCATCTTTGAAGATCTTTTATCCAACACGGAGTATTCTATAACCGTTACCTACAAATACAACCTCGGAAACGGAGCGCGTGACGTTACCGTTACAAAAACGGCAAGCGCGAAAACCAAGGAAAATAATATTCCTTATATCAACATATCCGGCGGCACTCAGACGGTGACCTCGGTAGGCTTCAGCATAGAGGAAAGCGATACAAGCAATATAGGCAGTATCACAAAAATCGAGCTCTATCTTGGAGAAAGACTTGTCAGTACGGCGTCTGACACCGAGGTAAGAGAGTTCCAAGGACTGCTCTCGAATACCGAATACACGGTCAAGGTCACCTACGTTTACAACCTCGGTGACGGCAACGGCGACAAGACCGAGCAAAGAGATATCAGGATAAGGACTACCGCTATGGCAAAGCCGAGCGTGATCTTTGAGAGCACCGACAGAACAAAGGACTCGGTAAGCTTTACCCTCGGTATAGTTGACGTAAACGAGATCGGTCGTATCGAGCGCATTGAGCTTATTAAGGACGGCGACGTCGTTACCTATTCTACCGATGCCGGCTGCAAGGGATTCTCAGGAATCCTCTCGGATACCTGTTACACCGTTAAGGTGATCTATGCATACGATCTCAACGAAGGAAACGGAATCGAATACGTTGAGAGAACGGCAGACATACAAACCTATCCTAAGACCATGCCCGAAATTTCGGTGCATACTCCATCCTCCACGCAGACGAGCATCGGATTTGCCGTCACCGAAAGCGACGAGGATAACGTCGGCGAGCTTGCAAAGATAGAGCTTATCCATGCAAATGGAAATATCACTGCCGACAGTACCGGTACAAGAGAATTTTCGGGACTTCTTTCGGATAATACTTATACGGTAAGAATTACCTACACCTACGATCTCAACAATGGCAGAGGCACTCAATCAATCGTAAGAGAGATATACGTAAATACCCTGCCAAAGGCTGTGCCTGAGATATCGCTTGATACGCCGAATGCGACCAAGACTGGTGTAAGCTTCGGCATCTTCGAAAATGATGCCGATAGCATAGGCGCGATTGCGAAAATAGAGCTCCTTCATAAGAGCGGCACCGTTACGGCGCAATCGACCGAGCAGAGAGCATTTGAAAATCTTCTTTCCAACAATACCTACACCGTCAGGGTGACATACGTTTATAATCTTAACGACGGTACGGGAGATAAGACGATAACGTGCGAGCTTGCCATAAACACGCTTGCAAAGGAAACGCCCGATTTTAATATTACAAATACCTCAAAGGGACAGGATAGCCTTGATTTCTCTATAGGCGTTACCGATACCGACAAGGTAGGTGCTATTACCAAGGTTGAGCTTATTCACGGCGGTGAGGTAGTAAAGGAGCTTGAAAAGCTCACCTCTCACAAGTTAACCGATCTTCTTTCAGACAATGAATACACGGTAAGAGTTACGTACACCTATGATCTGAATGACGGCATGGGTGCAAAAACTCTTACGAAAGAGCTTGCCGCGAAGACGGATGCCAGGACCGTGCCCGAAATCAGCATGACCAATACCGCAAAGGGACAGGATAGCCTTGATTTCACGGTAAGCGTTACCGATACCGATAAGGTTGGTGCAATAACAAAGGTTGAGCTTATTCGCGGTGAGGTGATTACTATCCTCGGAAATCTTACCTCTCATAAGATCACCGATCTTCTCTCGGATAATGAGTACATACTCAGAGTCACTTACACCTACGATCTTAATGACGGTAAGGGTACACAGACTATCACAAAGGAGATCACCGCTAAGACGGACGCTAAGGCTGTACCCGAAATTTCGGTAAATGCCCCCGAAAAGACGCAGACCTCTCTCGGCTTCAATATTACCGAGAGCGACAAGGATAACGTCGGCACGGTTACAAAGATAGAGCTTGTTCACAAGAATGGCACGATAGTTGCCGATTCTCTTGATCAGAGAGCATTCGCAGGACTTCTCTCAAACAATGCCTATACCGTTAAGGTCACATACGTCTATAACCTTAACGACGGCACAGGCGACAAAACCGTTACCGAAGAGCTTGTTATCACTACTCTTTCCAAAGCAGCACCAAGCTTTATTATTACGAACACCGCAAAGGGACAGGATAATCTTGATTTCACGGTAAGCGTTACCGATACCGACAAGGTAGGTTCAATTACCAAGATCGAGCTTATTCACGGCGGCGAGGTAGTAAAGGAGCTTGAAAAGCTCACCTCGCTTCAGATTAAAGATCTTCTTTCCGACAACGCGTACACAGTAAGGGTTACTTATTCATACGATCTTAATGATGGAAACGGTGCGCAGACTCTTACCAAGGAGCTTACCGCGAAGACCGTGGCTAAGGCTGTGCCCACCTTCACTGTAAAGAATGAAAGCATAACTCCCGACAGCATCAAGGCAGACTACGATATCACCGATGCGGACGGTATTCTTTCCTCCTACAAGGTTGAGCTTTATCAGGGCGATACTCTTATAAAGGAAGGAACGGATAAGAAAATCGACTTCTCTTCCCTCTCCTACTATACCGGTTACACGGTGAGATTCACCTTCAGCTATGACCTGCACGACGGTAACGGTGAGCAAACGGCAACATCTGATAAGAGCTATAAGACGCTTCCCTATATCGACGTTACCGAATGCAAGATAAGAAATACCTCTGCGGTTTCCGAGGGCGACACAATAGTTATGTCAGTCAAGCTCGATAACCCCCTTGGTATGACTGTTGAATCTGTTGTTATCAACGGCGAGACCTACAGTGTAAGTCAGTCCTCAAATACTCAGATATCGGTTGATATCGTCTACAAAGGACAATTCGGAGGCGGAGATACCTACCTTAAGGTGGATAGCCTGAATGCAAGGATCGACAGCACCTCTCTCTCGGTCAAGCCCGTAAGCGAAATTGCTGATAACGTATTCATCAACGGAAGAGTTGACGTTCTTTCCGTCGAGTACGTAAATGAGGATTTTGAGGTATTTGAGAACGGCTCGTGGGTATTCCCCTCAGAAAAGATAAACCTTCTCGTAACCTTAAGCAATCCCACAGGATATACGGTAGACAGTCTTATCTCTTCGGATTTCATAAAGCTTGACGATAACAGATATTACCGTCCCTGCGAGAATCCCTATGATCCTTGGACAGGATGGTCCCCTCAGATTTCGATATCGGATATATCCTATCATAATGAATATATTTCAAAGGAAGTGGATATAGCCGACGTTAATAATACCGCAAACGTATTCCGCACTTGCTCGGATGAGATCGTATATATATCAACTCCGGATGATCTTAAGAATATGTACGGTCACCGTTATTACGAGCTTAAGAATGATATCGACCTCGACGGAATCGAATGGCAGGGCAACATATTCCACGGTGTATTAAACGGAAAGGGATATTCAATCAAGAATATGTCCTTCGTTAAGACGGTGGAAAACTCCAATATATCTCTCGGTCTCTTCTCGGAAGGCGACGGTATTATCGAAGATCTCAATATTGTCGATCCCTACGTACGTGCTACGCTGAATGCCACAACCGGTGACGGTTGGAGTGTCGCATATTTCGGCGGACTTATTGCACAAGCGACAGACAAAGCATTTATAAAGAACTGTGAGATCAAGAATGCCGAGATAATGATCACAGTATCCGGAAATGCAGCTTCCTTCGCGGGCGGATTTATCGGTCTGGCAAATCATGAGCTGCTTATCACGGACTCCGAGTCAAGCGGAGGCATCAGCGCAGAAACCGCGGGCGGAATGATAGGCGAAGCAGGATGGCACTCAGCTCTTTATCCCCCCGTCAGAGTTGTAAACTCTACCAATAATGCTAACGTCAGCGGTAATATCGCAGGCGGACTTATAGGCATTATTAGGGCAGGAACAGAACTATCTATTACAAATTCGCATAACAGCGGCGACGTTACCGCTATTGCGACCGATCTTGCCTTTGCGGGCGGATTAATAGGTTGCTCAGGCACATCTGTTTTCGTAATAACCTCTTGTACAAACAGCGGTAATATAACCGCAAGCGTCACTAACTCCGATGCGAGAGCCGGAGGCATCTGCGGAAGCATAGGCGTGGACGTCAAAGAAATAAATATCACCGACTCTTCAAACAGCGGTACGGTTACCGCTCGTGCCGAAAATGAATCCGCATATGCGGGCGGCGCCATTGGTATAGCCTACTGCGCATCTGCGCTGAATCTTAAGGAATGCACTAACAGCGGCAACGTCAATGCGGTGTCCGGAGCGGTAGGATCTGTGGCGGGCGGTCTTGTCGGAGATTCCAAAGCTGTAGATTTTAAGGATTGCCATAACCTTGGAGATATCAATTCAGAGTCCGGTGGCTCCGGATCCTCCGGCGGCCTTGTCGGAAATTCCGAAAATGCCGTATTCAAGAGCTGCACGAATGAAGGAAAAATCAGCACATTCTCCAAAACCTCAGCATATTCCTTCGCCGGCGGTCTTGGCGGAGATTCTGAAAATGCAGTGCTTAACAACTGCCGTAACAGCGGTGATATTACCATTGACACTCACGCTGATACATACGCAGGAGGACTTATCGCCAGAAGCTTTACAGTAAGCTTCAACAACTGCGAGAACACCGGTAATATCAACGTTACAACAACAAATAATCTCACGGTAGGCGGCATTGCAGGATATGGCGGAGCAATTACCGTTACCGACTGTACAAACAGCGGATTTATCACCGTTACCGGAGGTTATATACTGGCAGCCGGAGGACTTGTGGGCAAGAACGGAAGCTTGGATGCCGAATATGCAAGCATACTCAACTCATCCAACAGTGGCGATATAACCGCAACTCAAGCACTGAACAGCTTTGTGTATACCGGCGGTATTATCGGCCAGTGTGAAAGCGAAACAGTTATCGAAGGATCCTCGAATATCGGCAATGTTACAGTCAATGCAAGCGGTACTGCAAGGAGCGGAGGTCTTGTGGGTGAGGCGACGGATACTCATATCACGATTGCCGACTCTTCAAACGGCGGTAAGGTGTCCTCTGCTTCGGCGAATGGCAACCCAATCACAGGTGGTCTGATAGGTGATGCATATGACGCAACCGTCAAGAACTGCAGAAATACGGGTACTGTGATCTCGAAGGTAACAGACATCACCTGTGATGTATTGGCAGGCGGTCTTATCGGAGCTGCGAGCTGCTCGGATATTACAGACTCTGTAAACAGCGGTGACGTAAGCGCATTGGGAATCCCCTATGCCACGACGTATGCCGGCGGTCTGTTCGGACAGGTTGGCACTAACATTCCGTCATCCATCACAGGCTCCGCGAATAGCGGTAATATCTCTGCTTCATCCACGGTTGGATTTGCGCATGCAAGAGGACTGATAGGCAAAAAGATCCCGGGCGCAACCGTGACTGTTACAAATTGCGTTAATACAGGTCGGCTTACAGAAGAAGGAGTCACCGTATTCGGATTGGTTCACCCCGATACCGTAACGCATTACGGTGAGAATTCATACGATCTGTCCACATTCGGCGATTACGACGGCAATAAGCATATCTATACGTTTATTACCGACAGCGAGAATACTATCCCGCCTATCGAATCTGATATGCCGATCACTCTTCCCACACCCGAAAAGGACGGATGGTATTTCGGCGGATGGTATGATAATGCGGAATTTGCCGGTTATCCCGTAAACAAAGTATATTATTCGGCAAACGCGAATACCCTCTATGCAAAATGGCTTACCGAGGAGGAGTATGCTCTTCTCGGCTCATCCTTCGAGAATGCTTACACATTGTCTATCGGATGCTCGCTGGAGGCTGATATCGATACAGCCGGAGAGTACGTATTCTTCAGCTTCACCGCAGATGAATCAAGCTATTACACGTTTAGCTTGAGCGGCTCATCTACCATATTTGCATCCCTGTACTCCTCGAAAAAGCATGAGCTAATAAACGGATACGATCTTCACATAAGCATGGGATATCAGATTGAAAAGGGAGATACGGTGTATCTCAGGGTAAGAATGAACGAGCCCACAGACGTCGGAACCGTCTACGTAAGCGTATCGTAATCTCTCAAGCAATCTACATTATAAAAGGTAAACAAAACAAAATAAAGGTCGGTGCGGCATCGGGTGTTCCCTGCTGCTGCATCGACCTCATGCTTTAAAAAAGAAAAAGGCCCGGAGTGTGGGTTAAGCACACCGGGTCTTATATCTTTAATTTTGAATTAAGCCATTGCGTTGAGCTTAAGCGTAAGAGCCGACTTCTTGTGAGCAGCATTGTTCTTATGAAGGATTCCGCGAACAACTGCCTGGTCGATCTTCTTTACTACTACAGGATAAAGCTCCTGAGCAGCAGCCTTGTCACCTGCAGCAACTGCAGCATTGAACTTCTTCATGAAGGTCTTGAGCTGGCTCTTCTGCATCTGATTGCGAAGTGCCTTAGTGCGGTTAACAAGTATACGCTTCTTAGCGGATTTGATATTAGCCATTTCAGTCTCCTTTAATTTTTAAAAGCGACCGTTGCAAGCTCCATCTTAACGGCTGAGAGGGTCCATCAATGATCTCACTGCAACCTAGCCACATTTTTATACCAATATATTGTATCACAGAGTTTTCAAAAAAGCAATACCTTTTTTCAAAAAATTCGAATATTTTTTCAAATTAATTTTCCCTTCCCTATTGACAATTCATTCTGTATATGTTATACTTGTAAAGCAAATTACTTTACAGCATATGATCGACCGGGAGAAAAGTGACTTATGTTTGAAAAAAATATGAAATATTCATATTTGCTCGACGTTTATGGGAGCCTGCTTGACGATCACTCCGCAGCGATCATGCGAGCCTATTACGAGGATGACCTTTCGTTATCCGAGATCGCCGATGGCGAGGATATCTCGCGCCAGGGCGTTCGTCACATTATCAAAAAGAGCGAGGAGCAGCTCGATCATCTTGACGAGCGCCTGGGGCTTTCGCAGCATTATACCGAGATCTCCGAGCTCAGAGATAAGCTTTACGGTATCGCCTCGCGCCTCGAATCGGGCGAGAGCTGCGATATCATCAGAGAAATACGCGAGATCGCAGACAGGCTTGAGGATAAGTAATTTAATTTCAGTTTACGGAGGTCAATATGTTCCAGAGTCTTACGGAAAAATTGGCTAACGCCTTTAAAAAATTCAGAAGCAAGGGTAAGCTTACCGAGGCAGACGTTAAGGAAGGTATGCGTGAGGTAAAGCTTGCGCTTCTTGAGGCAGACGTTAATTTCAAGGTAGTTAAGGAATTTATAAAATCGGTTACCGAGCGCGCTGTCGGATCGGCGGTGCTCGAGAGCCTTCTTCCCGCTCAGCAGATCGTTAAGATAGTTAACGAGGAGCTGATAAGCCTTATGGGCGGCGAGACGCCTAAAATAAATATCAGCCCCAAGCCGCCTACAGTCATTATGATGGTCGGTCTTCAGGGTGCCGGTAAAACCACTCATGCAGGTAAGATAGCAAACATGTATAAAAGCAAGGGCAAGCGTCCTTTGCTCGTTGCCTGCGACGTTTACAGACCTGCCGCTGTCGATCAGCTGAAGATCGTCGGTGAGTCGGTCGGGGTTCCCGTTTTCTCGATGGGAACGAAGATCTCGCCCGTTGAAATAGCAAGGGCGGGTATCGAGCATGCCAAGAAAAACTCGCTCGATATGGTTATAATAGATACGGCGGGACGACTGCATATAGACGAGGAGCTGATGCAGGAGCTCGTTCGCATAAAGGGTACGGTTGAGCCATCCGAGATACTGCTCGTGGTCGATGCCATGACAGGTCAGGACGCGGTCAACGTTGCCAAGTCATTCAACGACCTTCTTGATATAACCGGTGTTGTTCTTACCAAGATAGACGGTGACACCCGTGGCGGTGCGGCGCTCTCGGTCAAGTATATCACAGGAAAGCCCATAAAGTTTATCGGTACGGGCGAGAAGATGGATGCGCTTGAGCTCTTCCATCCCGACAGAATGGCATCGCGCATACTCGGTATGGGAGATATCCTCTCTCTTATAGAAAAGGCGGAGGCGGCATTCGACGAGAAAAATGCCAAGGAGCTTGAGCGTAAGATGCGCGAGCAGACCTTCACTCTCGATGATTTCCTTGAGCAGATGCACAGTCTCAAAAAGATGGGCAATCTCGATCAGATTCTCGGAATGATGCCCGGCGTTAAGCCCGGGGCACTCAAGGATGCGCAGATAGACGAAAAGCAGATGGCACGCATTGAGGCTATTATACTTTCTATGACCAAGGCGGAGCGCAACAAGCCCGATATAATCAACGGATCAAGAAGAAAGCGCATCGCAGACGGCTCGGGAACGAGCGTTGAGGAGGTCAATCGCCTGCTCAAGCAATTCGAGCAGATGAAAAAGATGATGAAGCAATTCACAGGCGGTATGGGTAAGCGCCGCGGACTCGGTGGTCTCAAGCTTCCCTTCTGACAAGGTTTATTATTAAAATAATAAAAATAAAATAATTTCATTTTTTGGAGGACAAAACAATGGCAGTAAAAATCAGACTTAAGAGACTTGGAGCTAAGAAGACTCCCTTCTACCGTGTTGTAGTTGCAGACGAGAGATCTCCCCGTGACGGTAAGTTCATCGAAGAGATCGGTTACTACAATCCTCTCACCGATCCCGCTGATATCAAGATCGATGCTGAGAAGGCTCAGAAGTGGCTTGCAAACGGTGCTCAGCCTACCGATACTGTAAGAGCACTTCTTAAGAAGTCCAACATCCTTGACTAATTTGGTAGGGCTTGTAATGGATCTTAAGCAGTTACTCACAGACATTGCACGTGCGATAGTTGATACTCCCGATGCAGTTAACGTCGTTGAGAACGTTGAAGGAGATAACGTGGAGCTCACTCTCGTTGTTGCCGAGGACGATACCGGAATGGTTATCGGCCGCCACGGTAAGATCGCTAAAGCGATACGCCAGGTTATGAAGGCAGCCGCAAATACCTGCGGTAAGCACGTCACTGTAGAAATCAAGTAAAGAATAGGCTGTCAGATTTGGCGAAAATAAAAAAAGTCAAAGTGACAGCCTGTTTTTTAACAAAAAATAAATGCTTGGAGGCAGGCATATGAAGAAATATATTATGGCTCTCGATCAGGGAACCACAAGCTCCCGATGCATTCTTTTCGAGAAGGACGGACGCATCGTCAGTATGGTTCAGCGCGAATTCGCTCAGATATTCCCTCGTGAGGGTTGGGTTGAGCACGATCCTATGACGATATGGTCAACTCAGATAAGCGTTGCAACCGAGGCGCTTCTCAAAATAGGCGCATCCTGGAGCGAGATATACGGTATAGGTATCACCAATCAAAGAGAAACCACTATTGTGTGGGACAAAGCTACGGGCGAGCCTGTATATAATGCAATAGTATGGCAATGCAGAAGAACTGCCGACTATTGCGAAGCTCTTTCACAAAACGGTGTGCGCGATATGATAAAGGAAAAAACGGGACTTCTCATAGACCCGTACTTCTCTGCTACAAAGGTAGCATGGATACTTGATAACGTTGAGGGTGCGCGCGAAAGAGCCGAGCGCGGCGAGCTCGCATTCGGAACTGTGGATAGCTGGCTTATCTGGAAGCTTACCGGCGGAAGGGTCCACGCGACAGATTACAGTAACGCATCTCGAACCATGCTCTATAATATACGTGAGCTGAAATGGGATGATGAGCTTCTTTCGCTATTCGGAATTCCCTCCTCTATGCTCCCCGAGGTCAGACCTTCATCCTCGATATTCGGATATACCGACAGGGATATACTCGGTGCAGAGCTTCCCATAGGCGGCGTTGCGGGTGACCAGCAGGCGGCTCTATTCGGTCAGTGCTGCTTCAACGCAGGCGAGCTGAAGAATACCTACGGCACGGGTGCATTCCTGCTTATGCACACGGGCGAGCAGCCCTATATGACCGAAAACGGTCTTATTACAACTATAGCGTGGGGCATCGGAGATAAGGTTTACTACGCGCTTGAGGGCTCTGTATTTGCCTGCGGTGCGGCAATCCAGTGGCTCAGAGATGGACTCAAGCTCATAGAATCTGCTCAGGACAGCGAATATTATGCAAAAAAGGTGCCAGATTCGGGCGGTGTTATAGTAGTGCCTGCATTCGCAGGACTCGGCGCTCCTTGGTGGGATCCCTATGCACGCGGAATGATAATCGGTCTGACTCGTGCGACAGGTAAATACCATATCATACGTGCCACACTCGAATCTATGGCATATCAGACCTCCGACGTTATCGACCTTATGGAAAAGAGCACAGACATAAAGATAAACGGACTCAAGGTTGACGGCGGTGCATCGGCAAACGGACTGCTTATGCAATTCCAGGCAGATATTCTGGGCGTTGATATCGAGCGCCCTGTCTGCGTTGAAACAACTGCGCTCGGCGCGGCATATCTGTGCGGCCTTGCGCTCGGTGTCTATGAATCGCTCGATGATATAAAGAAAAATCGTTCCACCGACGTTGTTTTTCACCCCGAAAAGAGTCAGGATTGGCGAGAGTCGAAGGTCAAGGAATGGCGCAGAGCGGTCTCCCGTTCCCTCGGATGGAAGGAATAAACTGCATTAGAACTACATTTTTTGAAAAAGATGTAAATATTTATATTCTTTTCCTATTGATTTTTCGGATAATATGTAGTATAATTTAATTGGTAAGGTATTTTTACTCAAAATCTATATCTTCTGATAACCTTAAGACGATAGATCAGGAATACCTCATCCACCACTGCGTGGTCCCCCTTCCCCAAGGGGAAGGCTTAATTCCCCGGGTCCCCGGGTACCCCGAAACAAAAGAAAAAGAGAAAACCGAAGTTCTCTCTTTTACCGGAGCCGGTGACCGGACTTGAACCGGTGATCCTGGTGCTACATTGCCGCCTTGCGCGGCAAATTACGAATCGTATCGCGAATGCGATACTTTGATGCGTAATCCCAGGTCCCCGGACACCCCAAAACAAAAGAAAAAGAGAAAACCGAAGTTCTCTCTTTTACTGGAGCTGGTGACCGGACTTGAACCGGTGATCCTGGTGCTACATTGCCGCCTTGCGCGGCAAATTACGAATCGTATCGCGGATGCGATACTTTGATGCGTAATCCCAGGTCCCCGGGCACCCCAAAACAAAAGAAAAAGAGAAAACCGAAGTTCTCTCTTTTACCGGAGCCGGTGACCGGACTTGAACCGGTGATCCTGGTGCTACATTGCCGCCTTGCGCGGCAAATTACGAATCGTATCGCGGATGCGATACTTTGATGCGTAATCCCAGGTCCCCGGACACCCAAAACAAAAGAAAAAGAGAAAACCGAAGTTCTCTCTTTTACCGGAGCCGGTGACCGGACTTGAACCGGTGATCCTGGTGCTACATTGCCGCCTTGCGCGGCAAATTACGAATCGTATCGCGAATGCGATACTTTGATGCGTAATCCCAGGTCCCCGGACACCCCAAAACAAAAGAAAAAAGAGAAAACCGAAGTTCTCTCTTTTACTGGAGCTGGTGACCGGACTTGAACCGGTGACCTGTTGATTACGAATCAACTGCTCTACCAACTGAGCCACACCAGCACACCACATATTCTATCATTTTTCGAATGATTTGTCAATAGCAATTTAAGATTTTTTTGGAGTTTTTATGGATTTATGCAATTTATCCGTTATACGGTCATTGATGGCGGATGCAGGAATCAGTTTTCGCAAGGAATACGGACAGAATTTCCTTACGAACAGGATCATACCCGAGGACATTGCGGATAATTGCACCGATGAGCGCGACAGTCTTATTATAGAGATCGGGCCGGGGATCGGTTGTCTTACCGCCGAGCTTGCTTCACGTTATAAAAGAGTCGTTGCCATTGAGATCGACCGAGGACTCATTCCGATACTTGACAAGACTCTTGCCGAGTTTGACAACGTTACGGTTATAAACGCGGACGTTATGAAGACCGACCTGAATGCCATTATCCAAGAATACGGCGACGGTATGCCTGTCAGCGTTTGCGCAAATCTGCCCTATTACATAACAACACCGATACTTATGTATCTCCTTGAATCGGGAATAAAGTTCTCCTCGATAACGGTAATGGTTCAAAATGAGGTTGCATCCCGACTTGTTGCCCCTCCCGGAAGCTCTGATTACGGAGCGATAACCGCAGTTATCGGATATTACGGAGAGGTGCGGAAGCTTTTCCGCGTTTCTGCCGGATCATTTGTACCTATGCCTAAGGTTGATAGCGCCGTTGTGCGGATAGATCTCTACCGCGAGCCCAGGTATATTCCGAAAAGCGAACGATTATTCAAAAATACGATAAAGGCTGCATTTGAAATGCGGAGAAAAACGCTTCTCAATGCACTCTCGGCAAAGCTTGGCTATCCCAAGGAGCTTATATCCGAGGCTATCGCAGCTACGGGACATCACGAAAACATTCGCGGTGAGCGGCTCAGCACTGCGGATTTTGTCCGACTTTCGGACTACCTTTACGATAATTCAAAATGAAAAATATAATTTTAATGGAGGAATATAAAAATGACAACTTACGAAAAGGCTGAAGCTCGCAGACTGCCGAAAAAGTACCGTCCTCTCGGCGCGTGGAGGTATTTCTGGCTTAACTTTCTTTACGTGCTCCCTGTAATAGGACAGATCTGCCTTATAGTTCACGCTATCAGTGAGCGTAATATCAATCGCCGCAGTTATGCAAGATGCTTCCTTTTGGCTATCATTATCGGACTTGTTCTTGTAGGTGTTCTCGCCCTCCTTCTCAAATTGGGCGTTATCGATGCTGCAATGTTCGAAGAGATCACCAATCAGCTTCCCTTGGATATCTGATCGGTTGACCAATAAAAATGCACAGAGAAATGCCGAAGGCTTTCCCCTTCATCGTTCTCTGTGCATTTTTTCTGTTTTCGCCCGAAAGCTGACTCTATGAGAGCTTTTTGGCTATCCTTCTTACCATATCAAACGGAATTACCGAAATTGACAGTAGTATCACATTCAAGAGCTCGCGGAATGAAAGCGGCACACTCCTGAATATCTCACCACCGAAATATATCATCACTATCTGAATAGTTGCAATCAGGAGCATTATCGCTAAAAATCCGCGATTCTTACATATATTCGAGAACAGCGACATCCGCTCCGAGCGTGCATTGAAGCAATTGAATATGCCGGAAAAGATGAAAAGACAGTAAAATCCGGTTAAAAAGCAGGCACTATCAGGCGAGGGCCTGAATAATGACGAAAAGAAGTCTATCCTCAAAAATGCAATGCATAGGAGAAGTGTATATCCGCCTGTTATGAATATCTGGTTCAGCATATCGCGCGAGAGTATTTTTTCATTTCTTGCCTTCGGCGGCTCCATCATATAATATTCAAGCGGAGCCTCCCCTGCAAAGGCAAGACCTCCGAGTGTATCCATTATGATGTTTATCCAGAGCATCTGTATTATCGTTATAGGGTTTTCCACTCCGATGAATTGTCCTATCAATGATACTCCGCAGGCGACCAGGTTCATCATAAGCTGGAAAGATATGAACTTCCTTATGGATTTGAATATAGTTCTGCCATACAGGACTGTCGAGCATATTGCCGAGAGGCTGTTATTAAGTATTATTATATCCCCTGCCCCTTTTGCTATATCGGTACCGCTTCCCATTGCGAAGCCGACGTCTGCAAGCTTTAAGGCGGGGGCATCGTTTATTCCGTCACCCGTCATTCCAACCACGAGGTCAGCCTCCTGAGCTATCCTCACAAGGCGGCTCTTATCCGTTGGAAGTGCTCTTGCGATCACCCTCAGCTCGGGAAGGATCGCTTTTATTTCGGCATCGCTCATCCTCTCAAGCTCACCGTGTGTGATTATTTTGCCGTATCCGCCCTTGAGTATTCCGCATTCGGTGGCTATTGCAGACGCCGTTTCACGTCCGTCACCCGTTATCATAACCGTTTGTATACCTGCCGCGCGAAGACGTTCCACCGACCTTTTTGCATCGCGACGCAGCTTATCCTTCATCACTACAAGCGAAATAAAGATAGAGTCACCGTTACCGTCGCGCATTATAACGGCTATTACGCGCTCGCCGGTCATAGCCGCCGAGCGGTATTCACGCATTATCCTCTCCTTGTCAAAGGCGAGCTTTTTACCGTTTTTATCAAGGGCATATACACAGCTTCCCAAAAGTATATCCGGTGCGCCCTTTATAAGCGACTCACCCGTCAAAAGCTCGAGGGACGAGAACTTTCGCTCACTACTGAATTCCACACGTGAGGCGATCGCGATCGCCTCTGTCTCGGCATCACGAAAAAATTCAGAGAATGCCCTGTCGGTGCTGTTTCCGCCTATACCGGATACAGACGATACGCCCTCCTTAGCCGATATACCGAGCCATCTCAGCGCATACGGCTCGCATCCAAGCGCGGCAAGGCTTTTATAGCTTCCCGATGCGGTTATTATCCTTTCGACCGAGGGATGCCCTTCGGTAAGAGTTCCCGTCTTATCGGTAAAGAGAAGGTTCATAGAGCCTGCAGTTTCTATTCCGACAAGTTTTTTCACCATAACGCTGTCATTCAGCATACGCTTCATATTAGCCGAGAGCACCACGGTGATCATCATCGGAAGCCCCTCTGGAACTGCAACGACCACCACGGTTATCATAAGAGTCAGTGCGTGTGTCAATATACCGATCATTTCTCTGCCGCTTCTCAGCATTTTGCCGATAAGGATTGGATCATATCCGTTTTCGTGTATGACGGTGAAGAAAAGATAAGAAATACCAACGATAGCCGCCATAAGGTAGCCAAGCTTGCTTATCGACTTTGCCAGCTCGGAAAGGCGACGCTTCAGAGGACTTTCCCTTGTTTGTGCCTGGATATCACGCGCAACCATACCGTAATAGGTTTCCTTACCTACCGAGGTAACACGGATCACCGCTTCGCCTCCTGTGACTATCGCACCGCGGAAAACCGAATTTTCCGAATCAAGACCTCCCTCTGTCCTGCCCGAGGGCTGCTTACGCACCTCACGGCTCTCTCCGTTCAAAGCAGACTGATCAACGCTTATTTTACCGTAGATGATGACTCCGTCCGCCGCTACGGTCTGCCCTGCAGATACCGCCAGAAGGTCACCGACTACTATATCCGACACGGGTACGTCCGCGGCATTTCCCTCTCTTATGACCGTGGCACGTGCGTTTTCGCTCTCCTCCCTCATCTTAAGAAAGGCGCGCTCACTGCCATGCTCGGACACGGTTGACACGGCTGTTGCTATTATCACCGCAGCTATTATTCCGCCTACCTCAAGCCAATTGCATCTGCCGAGGGTAAATATTATCTCAAGCAGAACGGCTATCATAAGCACACGGATTATGGGATCGGAAAGATTCTCAAGGAATTTTATGAATATTCCCTTGCTTTTCTCGCGCTCAAGCGTATTGCTACCGTTCCTTTCACGCGAGGCGATAACCTCTGACTCTGTGAGCCCCTTAAAATTCTTTGTCATTTTCGCCCTCCATTTTTTAACTCGGTAAATCATATGAATGGCAGAGCGATAAAATGCACATAGGTATATCAAAAAGGTGCATCGGATTCATTTCGAAACGGCAAAATTTGAGAAAAAAGAGGCTATCCCTAAGACCAATAACGGTGAAAGCCTCTCAAAAGGCAAAAAAGAGCTGCCCGATTTTTACCGGGCAACCCTTTTTGCTTTAATTATAAAAAACCCGCATAGGCCGTGTATAGCAGAGTTTAACCCTGCTTGTACAGGTGGGTGCTCTCTCGATTGCTTTGCGCTTCCAACGTCCGTATAAAGGGGAAAATTCGCCGATATACGGGAGGCCTGCATCCCGTCAACCGAAGCCCAAGCTCCCTTAATGTGTGTGTAGGTCCAAATATGCCATATCACGCACCTCGCAGGAAAATCAATCATTACTGCTGATCGTAGTCAACCTCGCTGAAGAAGAGATCGTTGAAATAATCCTCAACCTTCTCGAACTCCTCATCATCGTCAACCGTCTCAAAGATGACCTCATCATTCTCGCCCTCTCTGTAGCGAAGAATGATATACTCCTCGCTCTCCTCATCATCTGCAGGAACGAGTGCATAGTAGGTCTTACCGTCAAGCATACCGTCTGCAATAATTTCAAAATTCTGCTCCTCGGAGGTCTCCTCGTCTACAAGAGTAATTACGACGGGCTCAAGCTCTTCGGGATTTACATTCATATTTTCTTCCATGGTCTATCTCCATTCTTTGGTTTATCTTCTACGCTTATTATAATGCATATAAGATGATTTGTCAAGAGAAATTTTAGCATAGATTCAATTTTACAAAAGCTCTGCCATTATCGAATTGCTCACGTAAAATCCTTTCGGTGTAAGATAAAGGCGTCCACCCGAAATTTCAATATATTCTGCCGATATGAGTGATGAGATGAGCTGCTCATTCCCCTCGGTGAATGACCTGCCGAAAAGCGATTCGTATTCGGAAAGGAGTATTCCATCCGAGAGCCGCAGGGCAAGCATCGCATATTCAAACGGATCCTTTTTCCCGCCGCCGTCCTCCATATCATAGTGTGCGCATCCGTCAGAAATATATTCATCCATCGACGAGGTGTTGTAATATCGCTTGCCGAGATGGTAGGAATGAGCCGAAAGACCGACTCCGATATATTCCTCGTCATGCCAATATTTCAGGTTGTGGCGGCTCTTGTATCCTTGCCTTGCGTAATTTGATATTTCGTAATGGTCGTACCCGTGCTCGGTCAGGATGCGATGGGCAAGATCATACATAAGACATTCCTCATCCTCGGATGGTATCGGAAGCCTATCTCGCTCGCGCCAGAACGGAGTTCCTTCCTCGATTATCAGCCCGTAGCAGGATATATGCTCGGGGGATAATTTTATGACGGCGCTGAGAGTTTTCTCAAAGGAGTCAAGCGTCTGCTCGGGGATTCCGTACATAAGATCGACTCCTATATTAGCTATGCCAACGGCACGAGCGGCTCTGTAAGTATCTAGAAAATCCTGAAAATTATGAATTCTGCCTAATATTTTCTGTTCGTTTTCGTGAATAGACTGCATTCCGATACTTAACCTGTTAATCCCAAGCTCTCTAAATCCTCTGAGCTTTTCCTCGGATGCCGTCTTAGGATTTACCTCAAGCGTTATCTCACAGTCCTCGGCCAGACGGAAGGTTTTCCGCACCGAGCGCATGATAACTTCAAGCTGACGGACGGTCAGGATCGACGGTGTTCCTCCTCCGAAAAAGAGGGTATCTACCGTTATCGGCTCATCGCGCCTGTAGCTCTCTATCTCATCCGTCAGCCTTGAAATATACACCTCGCGCTCTGCCTCGCCCGATGCGGCGGAGCAGAAATCGCAGTAATTGCACTTTCTTAGGCAGAACGGGATATGAACGTAAAGACCTATGCTGTCAGTTTCCATCATCGAGCTTCAGAACTGCCATAAATGCCTCAGGCGTTACCTCAACGCTACCGAGCTTACGCATCTTCTTCTTACCTTCCTTTTGCTTTTCAAGCAGCTTCTTCTTACGCGTTATATCACCGCCATAGCACTTCGCAAGAACGTCCTTTCTCATTGCCTTGACCGTCTCACGTGCTATGATCTTGGAGCCGATCGCCGCCTGAATAGGTATCTCGAAGAGCTGGCGCGGAATGTTTTCCTTAAGCTTCTCTGCTATCTTTCTCGCTCTGCCGTATGCCCTGTCCTCAAATACGATAAATGACAGCGCGTCAACGACCTCGCCATTAAGCATAAAATCAAGCTTAACAAGCTTTGATGCCTGATATTCGTTCAGCTCATAGTCGAGCGAGGCGTATCCCTTTGAGCGACTCTTGAGTGCATCAAAGAAATCGTATATTATCTCGTTGAGCGGAAGCTCATAATGTATCTCAACACGCTCGGTGTCTATATACTTCATATCAATGAAATTGCCGCGCCTATCCTGGCAAAGCTCCATAATTCCGCCGATGTACTCGGAAGGTGATATTATGGATGCATTCATTATCGGCTCATAGGCTACGTCTATTTCATCGGGCGATGGGAACTTCGAGGGATTGTCTATCATTATCTCCTCGCCGCTTTTGAGTCTTACCTTGTATATTACCGAGGGTGCTGTCGTTATAAGATCGAGGTTGAATTCGCGCTCAAGGCGCTCCTCGATTATCTCCATATGAAGAAGCCCCAGGAATCCGCATCTGAAGCCGAAGCCGAGCGCAACAGAGGTCTCCGGCTCAAATACGAGAGCAGCATCGTTCAGCTGAAGCTTTTCAAGCGCCTCGCGAAGATCGCCGTATCGCGCACCGTCTGCCGGGTATATACCGGCATATACCATCGGGTGAACCTCACGGAAGCCGTCAAGCGGCTCGTCCGCCATCCTATCGGAGTGGGTAACGGTATCGCCTACCTTGGTATCGCTTATAGTCTTTATCGCCGCAGTGAAATATCCTACATCTCCGGCGGAAAGCTCGCTGCACTTATTAAGCCCGAAGGGCTGCATCGTTCCTACCTCGCAGACCTCGAACTCGCGGTCAGCCGACATAAGCTTTACCTTGTCGCCCGCCTTGATCTTACCGTCAAATATCCTTATATAGACCACGACACCAAGATACGGATCATAGTGCGAGTCAAATATAAGCGCTTTAAGAGGCGCATCGGGATCACCATCGGGCGCGGGAATATCGGTTATTATCTTTTCAAGGACATCCTCAATATTGATTCCGTTCTTCGCGGAGACTGCGGGGCAATCATCGGCAGGTATGCCGATGATATCCTCTATCTCGCGGCGCGAGCCCTCTATGTCGGCGCTTGCCAGGTCTATTTTATTGATTACGGGAAGGATCTCGAGATCGTTGTCTATCGCAAGATATGCGTTTGCAAGAGTCTGAGCCTCAACGCCCTGAGTTGCATCCACGACAAGGATAGCACCCTCGCACGCCTTCAGCGACCTTGATACCTCATAGCCGAAGTCAACGTGACCGGGAGTATCAATAAGATTAAACTCATAGTCCTCTCCGTTGTTTGCATGGTAATTAAGCTTTACCGCGCGTGCCTTGATGGTGATTCCTCTCTCCCTCTCAAGGTCCATATTATCCAAAATCTGTGCCTCCATATCACGGATGGCTACCGTACGCGTTTTTTCAAGAATGCGGTCAGCCAGAGTTGATTTACCGTGATCTATATGGGCTATGATAGAAAAATTCCTGATGTGCTTCTGTTTTTCCGTCACTTTTGTTCCCTACTTTGAAAGTATTTATTTTGTCTTGATAAATGGTCAAACCGAAGCGAGCCTCAGAGCGCACTCGGCATACTCCTCAATTTTGCTTGCCAGAGCCTCACGGCATTCGCTGTTTGCCAGAACGTATATCTTTATCTTAGGCTCGGTTCCCGATGGGCGGATAACTATCTTGTCACCGCTGTCAAGAACGTAATAAAGCACGTCAGCAGGATCAAGTCCGGTCTCTTTGACCGTACCGCTTACGGTATCGGTTATCTTGCCTGCCTTATAGTCGCGCGCCTCGATAACCTTAGCGGAGCCGAAGCTCTCGGGGATATTCTCGCGCAGAGCCGACATAACTCTCTTGCGCTTTTCTATTCCGTCATATCCCTCCATATAAATATCAACGGTTCGCTCACCGTAGCAGCCGTATTTTTCATAGAGAGCATCGAGAGCATCGATGAGAGTCATTCCGCGCTTCTTATAATATGCGGTCATTTCAAGGATTATCATAGATGCCTCGACCGCATCCTTATCTCTTGCATAAGAGCCGAGAAGATATCCGTAGCTTTCCTCAAATCCTAAGATGAATGCGTCTTCCTCACCGCGCGCCTCATAATTCTTTACGACCTCGCCTATGAACTTGAAGCCGGTGTATACGTCGTAAAGCTTCACGCCCTGCGTGCTTGCAATCTTATACGCCATATCGGTGGAAACTATGCTCTTTACACAGAATGCGTTATCCGAAAGTTTACCGAGACGGCGCTTCTGCTCTATCGCATAGTCAAGAAGGAGTGCGCCCATCTGATTTCCGCTGACGGTGACGAATTCTCCGCTCTTGCCCCTTGCCATAACTCCGACTCTGTCCGAATCGGGATCGGTCGCGATAATGAGATCAGAGCCTACGCGGTCTGCTATAGCAATTCCGTCGCAGAATACGTCCGCATACTCGGGATTGGGCTTCTTAACGGTGGGAAAATCACCGTCCGGCGTCATCTGGGAATCAACGGTATAAAGATGCTTAAGACCTATTCTTCCGAACACCTCGGGAACAAGCTTATAGCCCGCACCGTGAAGCGGAGAGTAAACCACCTTCAATTCATCTGCTACATCCGAGACCTCGTCTGCATTTATCGCAGTTGCAAGGACCGCGTTTATATAGTGCTCGTCAAAGCTGTCGTCAAGCACGGTTATGATTCCCGACTCAACGCCCTTTTCATAATAATCGGTGCCCGATACGTCAAGCACGTCGAACTCGGCACGTGCAGAAGAAACTATCGCTGCCTGCTCGGGATTTATCTGAGCACCGTCCTCCCAATATGCCTTATATCCGTTATATTCCTTGGGGTTATGGGATGCGGTGATGTTTATACCCGCAAGCGCACCGAAATGTCTTACCGCGAAGGAAAGCTCGGGGGTAGGCCTCAAGGTGTCAAAAATGTATACCTTGATCCCCTCCGATGCAAGAACGGATGCGCTGACGCGAGCAAATGCACGCGAATTGTTTCTCGAATCGAAGGCGATAGCAACCCCGCGCTTCTCGCCGCCCTCGGATTTTACGAGTGCCGCTATGCCTCTTGTCGTCTGTGCAACCGTGAATCGGTTCATACATCCTATTCCCATATACATGGTTGAGCGAAGGCCCGCCGTTCCAAAGCTCATAGGCTCGGCAAAGCGCAATGCCTTCGTCTTCTCATCGTTTTCAATAGAAACAAGCTCGTTTTTCTCTGCCTCGGTCAAAGCACTCGACTGAAGCCATCTTTTGTATTCGGTATTAAAACTCATATTTTCCTCTCCAGGGATAAAATTTACTTTGAAAAAAGGTTACTGCTCTTTGAGATTTTCCTCGAGTGCTCTTGCAAGCTGATCGGGACAGGATGTGGGCTTAAAGCCGCACTTTATTCCCTTCAGCCTTTCTATCGCATCCTCAGCCTTCATTCCCTTTACGAGCGAGGCGATGCCTGCGGTATTTCCGGAGCAGCCTCCGAGAAATGCACAATCGGTTATTATTCCGTCCTCGACCTCAAGGGTTATCATACGCGAGCAGGTGCCGCGCGTTTTATATTCAATATGCTGCTTCATAATTATATCCTTTCGATATTTTGGCTGATTTATTCTATATTTTCGTATATGCCGACAATTGAGTATGATACGGCAAAAATAGCAAGGTAAGCCAGAAATGCCGTGAATCCGCTGCCCGTGTCACGCAATATCATCAGGCTTGCCGGAGCGCCCTCATCACCCTCGGGCATAGTTACGAGCCTGAATATATCAAGTCCGAAATATTCTGCCGCAAGCGCAGCTGCTGTGAAAGTCACCGCCGACTCCGAGGAAAGACGTATTTCAAGATATCTGTCAGTGTCAATACCCGCCTTTGGAATTCTGAACGAGCGCCCGACAAGAGCATACTTCATATCTGCCGCGGCATCGGCACCGAATACAGGGATCACCGCTGCTATTTTCAGCTCGAGCGCATTTATCATCGAGTATATTCCCGGGATACGCGCTCCGCTCTCCTCAAATGGGAGTATGCAGTAACCGACCTTTCCGTCCGCTACCGCGAAGCAAGCCGCCCTGTTGCTATCCGCATATGCCACTCTCGGATCATCAAAATCCAGAGAAAATACGTCAAATGCCTCATCTGCAAGAGGATTCTTGACGTAGGTCAAAAGCTCATCTGCCTCATCCTCGGGAAGAAAGTCACGCTCGGAGATCTCTATTCCGCGCGAAGCGAGCTTCTCGAGTATAAGCCCTGCGAAGGAAGCCATATCGGTGTATCTTATGCTCGAGTCAATAAAATCCGCGTTGGCAAGACGGGCACCTTTCTCATCGGCTCCGCCGGGTAATATACGGTATTCAGAAAGAAGAGTCAGTATTCCGTAAGCATCCATTCCGCTATCGGTCAGCTCGGAAAAGCGATCTGCCACCGAATCGGCTATAAATGCCAGCTCGCAAAGACGGCTGTCATAGCTCTTTCCTATCTCCGAGGACAACTCACGAAGGTTGGAAAGGGATATCTCATTTACCGAAAAATCCATATCCTCGTACATACGTTTCCCACCTAAAAATATTTTTACTTATAAATTATACTATAAACATTGACAAATTACAATACGGTTTTTTAATTTTGTTTTCATTTTTATCGGAAATATTTTATTTTTTTAAAAAAAGTTATTGATTTTTCCAACTCGTTGTGCTATAATTACCGATGATATGCCGGTGTGGTGGAATTGGCAGACGCCCGGGACTCAAAATCCCGTGTTCGCAAGAACGTGCGGGTTCGACCCCCGCCACCGGCACCAAAAATGCTGCAGAAAATGTATTTTTTCTGCAGCATTTTTTATCCAAGTCGCAGACTTGGTATATCATTGAATGTATATCATCACCGAAGGTGTATTCCTCTGCGACTTGATGATATACTCGCCCGAAAGCGAGATATACTCGTTTTCGGACGGATGATATGCAATTTCTGCGAAATTGATGATATACAAGGCTTTCGCCTTGATTTTGTTTTGATTTTGTGATATCAACCAGAGGTTGTATATCATCAGTCCTTTGGGCTGTATATCATCACCGAAGGTGTATATCATCAGCCCTTGGGGCTGTATATCATCGCCGCAGGCGTATATCATCAGCCCTTTGGGCTGTATATCATCGCCGCAGGCGTATATCATCAGCCCTTTGGGCTGTATATCATCACCGAAGGTGTATATCATCAGCCCTTTGGGCTGTATATCATCACCGAAGGTGTATATCATCAGCCCTTTGGGCTGTATATCATCACCGAAGGTGTATATCATCACCGCAAAGCGCCGCATCTCCCTCTCCCCATTTTTCGCAGTTATGCATAAAAAACGGGGGGATTTTTTATTAATATTTTCCATTCCGCTTGTAAAATATCGCTTTTTTATTTAACAATTGTTGACTTTGTGCACGCGCGAGTATATAATGAAGGTGTCCGCGTAAGGATTTTCGATTTAATAAGTTAATAAAAAGGAGAACAAAATATGGCGAACAACTTCACACGCTTCGGCGTTATGATAGATATGTCCAGAAATGCGGTAATGAATATGGATGCCCTGAAGGACTTTTTGCTTCATCTCGAAAAGATGGGCTACAACTGTGTTCTACTCTACTGCGAGGATACATACGAGGTAGACGGAAACCCTTATTTCGGATACCTGAGAGGAAGATATTCGAAGGCTGAAATGAAGGAAATAGATGCCTTTGCCGCAGAGCACGGCATTGAGGTTATCCCATGTATACAGACGCTCGCGCATCTTAATGCATATCTCAAATGGAACAAGGTGCCGAAGGATTGCAACGATATACTTCTTACCGACGACGAGCGCACGTATAAGCTTATTGACGATATGATAGCCACCCTCTCGGAGTGCTTCACCTCAAGACTTATACATATAGGTATGGACGAGGCACATATGCTCGGCAGAGGACAGCATCTCGATATTCACGGATATGAAACGATAGACGTGCTGATGAAGAGGCATCTTGCCAGAGTAAACGAGATCGTCAGGTCATACGGATTTTCACCTATGATGTGGTCGGATATGTTCTTCCGCGGATGGAATAAGGGCGGATACTACACGACCAAGTGCGAGGTTCCCAAGAGTGCTAAGGATGCAATTCCCGAAGGTCTTATTCCCGTTTATTGGAATTATTACTCGCTCAAAAAAGAGAGCTACGACGATATGATATACAATCACCGCCAGATGGCAGACGAGGTCTGGTTTGCGGGCGGTGCCTGGTGCTGGAGCGGACTCATACCGCATAATAAGTATTCGCTGAAAACAATGCTTCCCGCTATGGATGCCTGCAAGGAAAACAAGGTTGAGAACGTTTTCATCACCCTCTGGGGAGATGACGGCGCGGAATGCTCTCACTTCTCTCAGCTCCCCGCCCTGCTCTACATTATAGAGTACGCAAAGGGAAATACCGACGAGGCTGATATCAAGAAAAAATTCAAGGCACTCTTCGGTATCGAATACGATGATTTTATGGAAATAGACTCGCCGAATGCGATATGCGGCGTTCAGGGTACCGAGAATCCCTCAAAATATATGCTTTATTCGGATCCCTTCCTCGGATTCTATGATTACACTGTATCAGATGGTGTCGGAGCCGAGTACGGAAGAATGGCAGAAAGGCTCCTGGATGTTGCCGGCAAGAGCGAGAAATACGCTTACGTATTCAGAAGTGCCGCAGATCTTTGCTCGGTGCTCTCTCGTAAGTATGAGCTCGGTATAAAGACTCGTAAAGCCTATACAGAAAACGACAAGGCGGCTCTTGCTGCTCTTGTTGAGGATTACGATTTCGTTATTTCCGCAACAGAGAAATTCCACACCTCATTCTCTTATCAGTGGCATAAGGATAACAAGCCTCACGGATTCGACGTTCAGGATCTCAGGATCGGAGGAATTCTTTTGCGCCTTAAATCCTGCAAGGCAAGGCTTCTTGCTTATCTTAACGGAGATATCGACAAAATAGACGAGCTCGAGGAAAAGATACTCCCCATCGGCAAGGCTGAGGGCATGCCTCTGAGATCAAACCGCTACGGAGATTACGCATCGCCAAACGTTATTTCACATTAAAACAAATAAGGTGGACTACTGTTATGAACTTACTTGGAAAAGGCAACGATCCTAAATTCTGGAGCGAGGAGGTTCGCTCCAAGGATCACTTTAAATTTTACCGTGATTTTCTTCATAAAACTTGGGATGAGCTTTGCGAAAACGCACCGTTTGAAGCTCTCAGATACACCGAGTTCCGTCTTTACGGGCTCAACGGCAACAGGACAATATTCCAGAAGCCCTATTACAGACGCAGAGTTCAGGTAGAAACTGCTGCCATACTCGCGCTCATATATCCGGAGGAGGAGAAATACCTGAATTACGCCATGGATATGATCTTTGCGATATGCAACGAATATATCTGGTCGATCCCTGCACATCAGCCCAAGCTGCTTGAAGTAGTAAACCGCACCCACCTCGATCTCTTCGCCTGCGAAACGGCTTATACGCTTGCCGAGATATATACCCTTCTCGGCGACAGACTCGATCCGCTTATCCGCGAAATGATAAAGGTAGAGATCGAAACGCGCGTTGTCAACTCCTATATAAAAACCACAAACTGGGGATGGGCGGTTTCCAATACGGCGAACTGGGCGGCGGTGTGCACCGGCTCTGTAGGCTGCACGCTTATGCTTCTCTTCCCCGAAAAATTCTACGAGCTTAAGCCAAGACTTGATTTTTCTATGGAAAACTTCCTGAAGGGATATCAGGATGACGGATTCTGTGCAGAGGGAACGCATTACTGGCATTACGGCTTTGGCTTCTTCTGCGCTTATGCCGAGATGCTCCGCACCTTCTCGGAGGGCAAATACAACTACTTTGAGCGCCCGAAGGTACACGCGATCGCAACCTTCGTTCAGAAGATGTATCTTTCCGGACTCAAGTGCGTAAGCTTCTCCGACGGAGGCGATACTCTGCAGTATCAGATAGGTCTTCTGCACTTCCTGAAGAAGGAATATGACGACGTTGTCGTTTACTCTCCCGAGTATTCCTACATAAACGACGGATGCGGAAGATTCAACTGGCTCGTCCGCGCGGCAACCTGGCTTGACGAGGATATATATAATAACCCCGCACCCGACAATGCGGAGGCCGAGTATTACGGAAAGGATACTCAGTGGCTCGTTAAGAGGACGAATGCATACGGATTTGCGGCTAAGGCGGGACACAATCAGGAGCCTCATAACCACAACGACGTTGGCGCTTTCATAATTGCGAAAAACGGAAAGCAGATAGTTACCGATCAGGGCCCCGGCGTTTACTCTCAACAGTATTTCGCCCAGGATACAAGATACGGAATGATAGAGTGCTCCTCTCTCGGACACTCTGTACCCTATTTCGGTGATATCATCCAGAAATCCGGTCCCGAGTACGGCTCTTGTGACGTTGATTTCAAGGACGGGGTATTCACTATGGATATCGCTGCCGCTTACGGAAGCGAGGACATAAAGAGCGTTAAGCGCAGCTTCACCTTTACCGACACCGAGGTTACCCTCACGGATGAATTCGTATGCTCCGAGGGCATACCCGTAACCGACAGGATAGTTCTCACAGAGCGCCCGGAAATAAAGGACGGTGCCGTCGTTACCGAATCCATAGCTATCATTTACGATGCATCGGCGGCATCCGTTAGCCTCACCGAGCAGATCAATTCAAAGAACAAAACTATCTACTTTGCCGACTTTACGCTGAAAACGGGTGTAAGCAAGCTTACTCTCGTATTCGAATAAGGAGGAAGGAATATGAATCTTATCGGAAAAGCACACGATCCGGAATTTTGGTCGGTCACCGTGCGAAATAATCCTTGCTACAAAAAATATCTTGACGAAAGACACTCGGATTGGATAAAGTATTGCGAGGGTAAGAGCATCGCAGAGCTCAGATACAGTGCATTCAAGGAATTTACCGTTTCGGGAAACAGAGCTGTATATGAAAACCCCTATTTCATAAGACGCGGTCAGCTTGCTACCTCTGCCGTTATGTCGCTCATTTATCCCGAGGAGCAGAAATATATCGATTATCTCAACGATATAGTCTTTGCCATCTGCGATGAATATACCTGGTCTGTTTCGGCTCATCACCCGAATCTTGACGTATATTACAAGACTCATATTGACCTCTTTGCCGCCGAGACCGGCTTTGCGCTCTCGGAGATATACACCCTGCTCGGTGACAGACTCGATACTCTTGTCGCAAAGCGATTAAAGGTTGAGGTTCAGCAGAGGATAATCGACTCCTTTATGAACAATCCCGACCTTTTCTGGTGGGAAACGAGATGCACCAATAACTGGGCGGCGGTCTGCGGAGGCTCTGTCGGCTGTACCTTCATGCTCATGCGCCCCGACCTCTTTGACGAGATAAAGCCGAGATTCGACAAGATTATGGAATCCTTCCTCGCAGGCTTCAGAAATGACGGCTACTGCCTTGAGGGTACGAGCTACTGGCACTACGGCTTCGGCTTCTTTATCACATATGCCGATATGGTAAAGACCTATACCGAAGGTAAGGAGGATTACTTCGCACGCGAAAAGGTAAAGACTATAGCTACCTTCATACAGAAGATGTATCTTTCCGGTCAGGCGTCTGTATCATTTGCGGATGGCGACCGCACACTCCGCTATCACCTCGGAACTCTCCATTATCTCAAGAAGCTTTATCCCGATGACGTTAAGGTATATTCCCCCTCGATATCCTACAACAAGGACGGCTGCTCACGCTTCTGCCTGCTCCTGAATTCGGCGATATGGCTCGATGAGGATATATATAACAATCCCACCCCCGATAATGCCGATGCAGAATATTACGCCAATGAATCTCAATGGTATATAAAGAGGACCGGTACCTACGGCTTCGCGGCTAAAGCAGGACACAACGCAGAGCATCATAATCACAACGATGTCGGTACATTTATTTTCGCCAAGGACGGCGAGCAGCTTATAACCGATATGGGACGCGCAGTCTACGTTAAGCAGTATTTCAAAAATGAAACGAGATACGACTTCATCGAGTGCTCATCTCTCGGTCATAACCTTCCCTACTTCGGCGAAAAAGGAGCACAGAAGCTTGGAAAGCAGCATTCGGCATCCGACGTAAGCTTTGAGGACGGTGTGTTCTCTATGGATATAGCAGGCGCTTACGGCGACGAAGCTGTTCGCTCGGTCAGACGAGCATTCACTGCCGGCGAAAGCTCGGTGAAAATGAAGGACGTCTTCGATACCGATGAGCCTATCACCGAAAGAATAGTTTCGCTCTATCCTCCCACGGTAGACAACGGAAAAATAACCGTGAAATCCTGCACGGTATCCTTCGATCCCTCGGTATGCACCGTTTCGGTATCCGAGATGGAAACCACAAAGAAATTTATGATCTATCTTATAGATTTCAAGCTTAATGATGGCATAAAGGAATTTGAGATAGAGATGAACTAAAGGCTTTATCCCCGAAGAGCGGTACCAAATAAAAAACAGAGGCTTCAATAAATGCGAAAAGTGCATTTTCGAAGCCTCTGTTTTTTATTGTAATCAGAACAAAAACTCAAACAGCATAAATATGAGCGGTATCGTTATACAGGAGAGAAGATGCGATATCATCGTCATACCCGATGCAACTCTTGTGTCAAGTCCGTAGCCGCCGGGGACGACTATCGTGCTGAGGCCGAGCGGCATTGATACCGCACAGACCGCGCAGAGCTTAAGCTCATATGCCATCGGGATCGGATAAAGAAGGGCTATGAATACAAGCGGAAGAGCTATGAGCCTTACTGCCGAAATTATGTATGCCTTTCCGTTTTTGAAGCTTTCCTTTATATCTATTTTAGCTATTGCCATACCCGTAAGTATCATCGCAAGAGGTGACATGCAGGCACCGAGCGTTGAGATCGCGCGATTGATGAAGCCCGGGACAGGAATACCCGATATTCCGATAATCATACCAAGCACGGTGGCTATAAGCATAGGATTGAGTATGTTCTTCATTCTCTGCTTCACCGAAACATCCTCACCGCCCGGCATGAGAAGCGCAGGAACACCCCATCCGTATATCGCTACCCAGAATGGGATAACGAATATCAGGTACTTCATATAAACGGTATCGCCGTACACATTCTGGACAACGGCATTTCCCATAAATCCGAAATTCGAAAAAGCCAGACCATAGGTGTATATCTTTCGTATGTAGGAGTCCCGGGTTACAAGTCTTGCTACAAATAAAGCAACAGGAATGCCTATTGCGGTTACCACCGTACCGAGAAGCACAAACTGCCAGGCAGACGAAAGTGAAGCTACCGTAAAGCCCGTAATAAAGGTCGAGAGAATGGATGCGGGGGTGAATAGATTGTTTTCAAGCTTTGAGAGAACCGCGCCCGAATTTTCGGGAACCACCCTGAGCTTCATAAGAATATAGCCCACCATAACGAATATAAAGAGCAGCGCCATTTGCTCTAAGGTGGATAAAAATACTTGCATTTTATTCCTTTCCGCGCATTTAACTACATCGCGCTTTCAAATTCAAAAATCAACTCGGAGGTATTATCCTCTGAATATTCTATCTCCTCCGAATAGGCTCTTGCAACGTCTATGACGGTATTCAGATCTGTTTTACCGATGCCGGCGAGTATGGCATTCACAATACGGACACCCAGGATAGAAAATCCGATACGCGCACGCATATTGTCGTAGCTCTCGGATCGGCTCAGATGCCTGTAGATAAGATAGTCGAAAAGTCTTTCAAGACAGAGCTCGGCACCGGGTAATATCGTAGAATCGGGCACAGCGCGTCCGAGAAGCTCAAGCCATCCGAGATCAAGCACCTCAAGATCCCGAAATATCTCGAGCCATTCGGAGTCGGTGTGGATATCCTCGGGAATCGAAAATTCTTTGCATACAAGGTGAAGCTTATCTTCGAGACTTCTTTCCTTGTTGGATATAATTTCGGCTATCCCTGCCCTTGCAGAGAGGATAACGGTGCTGTCATATGCGGTATCGGGCACACTCTCCTCTGCCCTCTCGTCATCCGACACAGAAATGCCAAAAAGGGTATCCGAGGTGAGTATCAGCTCTGCCGCCGCCTCACAAACAAGCCCCAGCCCCGCCTCGATCCTATCGCCTATGCGACTGTAGAATCTCGGATGCTCGCGACAGATATCGCAAAGATAGCTCTCGCCCATCCTTGTGATAATACGGCAGAGTCCTCTTTCATCAAGGTGGGGACATCTCTCGCCCTCGCCTAAACGGAAGCAATTGTACTCACCGTTATATTCTATGCTTTCAAGAAATGGATATTCGGTGCTGTGGGCGGTGTATTTTTTCATGCTTTCCCCATCCACCGATATTTCCCAGCCGATGCAGCAGCTATGGCGGCATTTATCGGCTATACATCCGAAGCTATTGTAATAAGCAGGCACGTATACCTTCACGTTTTTCACCTCAGGCTCGCGTCCAGGCGAAGGATGCATACGTTTCGCGAAGGTACTCTGCGAGCTTTTCGGGATCGCTTTCGATAACAGGAATACCTCCGGCATTCCAGCTGCCCGAGCCCTTTATCACCGCGGAGCCGAGCGCAGAGCATCCGGAGAATGCATTTTCCATAATAGCGATCACAGACGCTGAAATAGTGATCTGCTCAAGGTATATGCAGTTTTCAAATGCGCTTGTATCAACCGTTGTGCAAGCGAGAGCCGCCGTCATATCAAGAACGGTTATATTCGGAGCGACATTTCCCTCCGATGCATGGAAAAGATCGGATGCAAGATAGCTGACGCTATCGCCTATAACGAGAGTTATTCCCTCGGTGCTCCTGCCCGCATTTTTGAAGGCATCGACCGTTCCTGAGCACTCCTCGGCATTAAATTCAATACTTTCAAGCGAAAGACATTCGGCAAATGCATATCTGCCTATAGATCTGACGCCCTTACCTATAACAAGCTCGGTTATATCAAGACCGAAGAATGCGTATTCACGAACGTAATATCTGCTGCCTCCTACGGTATCGGGCAGAGTGAGCTTTTCACCTTCGCCCACGTAACCGACTGCAGTACTGCCCGCAAAGATGATACCATCATTTTCCGTAAGGATGCTTTCCTCGGAAATATCGGTATGTACACTCATGGCATTCGCCGCTATTCCGCCGTTATTCTCGGAGGTCTCTACTATCTCAAGATCCGACAAATTATATATCTCAACGAGCCTGTAGCATCCGGAGAAAGCCGAATCACCTATTGAAGCTACGTTTTTACCTACCGTTACCGCAAATATATCGATCCGATCCTTGAATGCACCGCTCTTTATTTCGGTCACGGGATATCCGCCGAGGCTGTCCGGAATTACAACGGTATCGGAATTTCCCTTATAGCTCTTGATTATCGCGTGATCACCCGATATTTCCCAATCAAATTCGGTGCCCTCGGATTCCTCGGCTCCGCGCCATATTACGGTGCATCCGCCTGCGAAATGCTCGGACCATCCTTCAGGTCTTGATGCCGCCTCGCATACGACGGTTAATGACTCGCATCCTGAAAATACGTCATCGCCTATCTTAACTACAGTCAGGGGAATATCCGTATTTTCTCCAAAGAAAATTTCCGAAAGAAGCGCACAATCCATAAACGCTTTGTCGTATATCGTGGTAATGCTTTCCGGGAGAGTTATCCTCTTGAGATTAAAAGCATTTTCAAAGGCACCCGGCAAAACGGCTGTTACCTTTTTGCCGTTGTATTCCTCGGGAACCGTTATCTCATCAAGATAAAGAAGATCACCTGCCGTTACACCGTACGTTCCGTCCGGGAGCGGATAAAAATCAAGCGATTCCACGTTGATCACACCTCCAGAGCCCGATGAGTCACCGTCGGAGACGACCTTGCCCAGATTTACGGGAGAATCGGGTGCATCCGTATATGTTATGTAAAGATATCCGTTCTTTATCTCTGCCTTGAGTATTCCTCTGCCGTCAGAACCTGCATGACCGTCCTTACCCGAAACCGAAACCTTGGTGTCGGTATCACCTATCCACCAATTGCCGTTCTCTCCGATATAGGGAGTGAGTCCATCCTTACCCGGTGTACCGTCCTTACCGGTAGCGGAAACCTTAGTATCGGTATCGCCTATCCACCAGTTGCCATTCTCACCTATATAAGGTGTAAGTCCATCCTTTCCCGGTGCACCATCCTTACCTGTGGCGGAAACCTTGGTATCGGTATCGCCTATCCACCAATTGCCGTTCTCTCCAATATATGGTGTAAGACCGTCCTCACCGTCATTTCCCGTGACGGGAACCTCGGTATCGGTCTCACCTATCCACCAATTGCCGTTTTCTCCGATATGGGGAGTAAGACCGTCCTTGCCATTCTCACTGCCTGCGCCGGATGAGCCGCCCGCAGAAACCTTGGTGTCGGTATCGCCTATCCACCAGTTGCCGTTTTCTCCAATATAAGGTGTAAGACCGTCTTTTCCCGGAGCGCCGTCTTCACCGGGAGCGCCGTCTTCTCCATCCTCGCCCGGAGCGCCGTCCTTACCTGCGGCAGAAACCTTGGTATCGGTATCTCCGATCCACCAATTGCCGTTCTCGCCGATATAGGGAGTAAGACCGTCATCACCGTCCTTACCATCCTTACCGTTCTCTCCGTCTTTACCCGGAGCGCCGTCTTTACCGGGAGCACCGTCTTCTCCGTCCTGCCCCTTCTGACCGAGAGCGGAAATTCCGGTATCCTTACCATCTATCCACCAATTTCCATTCTCACCTATGACAGGGAGGGTGTATTGGATATCATTGCCCGAATCATCGGTATCGCCTGTATCGCCCGTATCCGCATTATCCCCATCGGTAATGCCGGAATCGGTATTACCGTCATTTCTGTCTCTTAGCTTCGGTATCAAAAACCAGAACATGACGAAAAATGCTGCAAAAACAACCAGAATTATAAGTACAGTGGATAATCTGCTTTTCATAGAGGCCTCCTATGGCATATTTGACTTGCAATATATTGCAATATTATATCATATGGGCATACAAAAATCAAGCAAAAGACAGAAAAAAACGGTAAATCCAAGCTTTTACGACTTGAATATACCGTTTTTTATAATTGTCGATTGCGAAAATAGCATTTATTTGCCCTTGAAGGCTAAAACCCTCATCGAATTTAGTATCGCGAGAACGGCTACGCCTACGTCAGCAAAGACCGCCAGCCACATATTTGCAATGCCGAATGCACCGAGTATCATTATAGCGATTTTCACCGTCAGGGCGAACGCTATGTTTGATTTTGCTATCATAAGTGTTTTGCGTGCTATACGCACAGCCTCGGGCAGACGCAAGAGGTTGTCGGAGGCTATGACCGCATCGGCAGTTTCTATCGCGGCATCGCTGCCTATCAAGCCCATGGCAACGCCTACGTCGGCATAGGTGAGTGCGGGGGCGTCATTTATTCCGTCACCGACGTACATCACCTTGCCCTCTGCCTTATATTCCTCGATTGCCGAATATTTATCCTCCGGCAAAAGCTCCGCGCGGAATTCATCGAGTGAAAGCTCGCACGCGATAGCCTCGGCATAGGTCCTTTTGTCGCCCGATAACATTACTGTCTTTCTGATCCCAAGGGTGCGGAGGGCTGTAATAGCTTCACACGCCTCGGGCTTTATCGAATCCTTTATCAGAAATGCACCAACGTATTCCCCGCCTTGGGATACGTAAACCCGGGAGCCTGCTTTATCGGTCGATGACAGGGGAATGCGTGCGCCCTCGTCCTCCATAAGACGCGCATTTCCGACGGCTATCCTTATGCCGCCGACGTAGCCGACAGCACCCTTGCCGCTATACTCTTCAATATTATCGGCAGGCGTTACCTCTCCACCGCATGCGCGGAGGGCGGATGCTATAGGATGCGATGAGCCGTATTCAACCGCGGAGGCAAGCTCGATCAGTGTTTCTTTCGACACGCCCTCGGGGTAAATTTCTTTTATAACAAATTTTCCTTCGGTAAGAGTTCCCGTTTTGTCAAATGCAACTACCCTTGCCGATGCAAGCGGAGCAAAAGAGCTTCCCCCCTTGAAAAGTATTCCTCTTGATGCGGCGGCTCCGATACCGCCGAAAAAGGCAAGCGGCACCGAGATAACGAGCGCGCAAGGACAGGATATAACGAGAAATATCAGGGCACGATAGACCGACTCGCTCCACTCGGTGATTCCTATGATAGAGGGTAGCGTTGCAAGCAGGATAGCAAGCGAAACGACTATAGGCGTGTAAACCTTTGCAAAGGAGGTAATGAAGCTCTCCTCCTTTGATTTACGGTCGGACGCATTCTCGACCATATCGAGTATCCTCTGCGCACCCGAATCGGATGACTCCCTTATTGCCTCGCAATGAAGCGCGGCATTAAGCACGATAACACCGCTCTCAAGAATATCCGAGGGATGAACGGCGCGCGGAATAGATTCACCCGTTATGGCAGAGGTGTCGACGTCTGCAGAGCCGCTTATAACACGACAATCGGCGGCAACTCTCTCTCCGGGGCGGATAAGCATAATATCGCCAACCGCTACCTCATCGGCATCCACGACCTCCTCGACGCCCTCGCGGATAACGGTCGCCTCATCGGGACATATATCGAGGAGTGCTCTTATTTTCCCTCGCGAACGGCTTACCGCCTTCTTCTCGAATATCTCGCCGAGCAAGAAGAAGAGCATAACGGCAACACCCTCACTGTATTCTCCCACTATCATCGCACCTATCGAGGCTATGGACATAAGGAACTTTTCATCTAAGAAATCTCGCCTGACGATTCCCTTCACCGCAGATATATAAACTCCGTGGCCCGCCATAAGAAGCGCGCATATATACAGTATAAGCGAGGCTATATCAAAGGACAAGAGCTCGGATATCAGCGCCGCCGCAAAAAGCAGCAAGCCTGCGATAAGCTTCCCTGTGTCTTTCAGTAAAAAGCTGAATATTTTCTTCATTATACTAAGTTATGCTTCTATTTTTACGTTTTTATCAAATTTGGTCGCGGTATCCGAAACAAGAGCCTTAAGCTCGGGCTCGCCAAGCTCGGACTCAACCGTCAGCTTCTCGGTAAGAAAATTGATCTTTGCCGAGGATACCTTATCCTTTGCCTCGATAATAGAGGCGAGCTTCGCCGCGCAATTCGGGCAATCAAGACCGGTTATTTTGAATTTGTATTTCATAATTTTTCTCCTTTATTGTAATTGTATCAATGCTTTTATCATTCGGATACGTGCTCGATAGTTTTTTCTATTATATCTCTCACGTGAGAATCGGCGAGCTCGTAAAAGACATGTCTGCCGTTTTTTCTCGATTTTATAAGATTTCCGTCCCTTAAGCCCTTGAGCTGATGCGAAACCGCAGACTTCGTCATTCCGACAGCCGCGCATATATCGCATACGCATAACGGTCCCCGATCGAGAGCAAGAAGTATCTTTATTCTCGTCATATCTGCTATCAGCTTAAAGAAATCAGACAAGCGAAAAAGCATCTCCTCATCCGCTATCTGCACTTCACCGACGGTCGCTATCTCATCCTCGCAGAGCGAAATTTCGTTTTTCTCCTTCACTTCTCTCCCCCTTCCATTTTCAGTTATTTATCCAAAAAACAGTTGAACGGTTGAGCAACTGTTCAACCGTTCATATTATAGCATATAAATTTTCCATTGTCAATATAAAACGCAAATTTTATTACTGACCGTATTTAGCGATAAATTCATTGACCTTGGTTATCGGGATAGCGAAGGTATACATGAATACGCCATCCTTACCCGATGCAACCGCATAATTGATACCGATAAGCTCAAGATCTGCATTCAGAAGCGCACCGCCGGATGAGCCCTGCTTTGAGAATGCGGTATGCCAGAGAATTGGAAACTCTATCTCGTTCTTCTCGCCTTCTGTTCCGTCCGATACGGGGGCATCAAATACTTGGTAATCGCTGACGTTTCCATAGGTGACCGTATTATATACTCCGCCGGGTGCGCCTATCGAAACGACCTCTGCACCGCGCTCGGGATCGCTATCGGAAAGATCTGCCACCGAAAGCTTTACGTCGGAATAACGGACTATCGAAAGCAGCGCCAGGTCATAGCTTCGATCCGCCGCAAGAACAGAGGCGCTGTATTCGTTTCCGTAAGCATCGTAAACTGTATAGTAGCTACGGTACATATCGCTTTCCACTATATGATTATTTGTGAGAATGTAGTAATGCGTGCTTGTTTTCTTATATATGACACCGCTTCCGACAGAGGTCTGTGCAGGCGAAAGACTTGCCGGATTAAAGCTCTCCCTTTTCACCTTGACGTTAAAGGTGAGCGCATCCTCGGCTACCTCATTTGCTATAGCGGTAATATCGCGCATCCATTTCGCATATAAAACAATGTCCCCCGACTCATAGCAGGCAGGATTATAAAAGATCTCGCGGGCGGGATCTGTGCACCAGCCGAGAAATATATATCCGTCCCTTTCGGGAATAAGATCGTCTATCATTGCAGCATCTGTCACGGGCTCGGTCTTATCGCTCTTTCCACCTCCGAAGACGTAGGTTACGTTCCCCGGCTCTGTATTCCCGGTGCAGCTAAAAAGCGAAATCGAGCATATAAATATTGCAAGCACAAGCACAAGCGATAAATATTTTTTCATCATTTTGCTCCAGAAAATATTACTTTTGATCCTATTTTATCAAATGCATCGGCTTTTTTCAAGTATGTCACAAAAATAATACAAAATTAAAACCAAAAATTAACAAAATAATTAACAATTGTTGTTTTTTTAAATCTTCACTTGATTTTAGCGGTGGAGCGTGTTATAATATAAAGGCTTTGGCAATCAAGGCAATACAAGGAGGTACTTTTAAAAATGGAATGTAAGCCACTAAAAAGAAAGCTTTATTTCAGAGCATTAAAGAAGATAATGAAAATAAGATATAAAAAGCCGAGGTTCGTTTATCTCGGCGAGGAGATCTCCGGCGGAGCACTCATAGTCAGCAACCACGAGGGCACCGATGCGCCTATGTCGCTTGAGATATATCTTGATAAGCCCATCCGTATGTGGGGAGCATCCGAGATGAATTCGGGACTCAAATCGCTTTACAAGTATCAGACTCAGATTTATTATCACGAAAAGAAGCATTGGAATATCCATCTCGCAAGGCTCTTCTGCCTTATCGCCAGCCCTCTTACACATCTGTTTTATAGTGGGCTTGATCTCATATCGACCTATCATGATGCGAAGCTTGTCGTTACTATGAGAGAGAGCGTGCGTACCATTCAGTCAGGCTGTAATATAGTTGCCTTCCCGGAGGACTCGACGAATGGCTATCTTGCTGAGCTCGAGGGCTTCCACGAGGGAGTCGTTCTCTTTGCGGAGGTATGCAAGATGCGCGGTATAGATCTTCCCATATTCGTTACATACTTCAGAAAGAGCGATCTTACGTACATAATCGATAAGCCTGTTCTTTATTCCGAGCTTGCTGCAAACGGCAGAGGCAGAGCCGAGATCGCGCGTATCCTTTGTGACCGATGCAACGAGCTTGGTAAAATTGATCTTGACAGCAAGGAAGAATCAAGCAATTCAAAACGCAAAATATCCTGATAACGGTTGTGCTGCAGTTTTATTTTCTCTGCAACAGTCCGTTACTGTAGCACTTTAAATTACAAAAAGACTTGTACACCGTGGATACATCAGCATCCACGGTGTACAAGTCTTTCTTTCGCTTAAACATTTTAAGATACGGCATTTTTATAACTTGACATAAACTTTGCGTGTGTTTCGTTCAAACAGACCAAATTTTACAAAGTAAAAATAAGAACAACAGCTACGATTACAGCAGCAGTTATTATTCCTCCTATTATCAACTTAGTCGCATCTGTCATAGGAGTGGAAATATTCCATGATACATACTCTTCCTCATCTTTCAGGTAGCAACGACCAACCGATATTTTCTCTTTTTTACCATTTGTATGGGTTATATTTGCATATACCGGATATACATCGGGTGTAAATTCATCACCCGTGTATATAAGCTTGTAACGATTCAATCTGTATTCTGTCATAGAATAATTAAGGTCACTCAAATCGTTACGGCAGTGAGTCCGTCCGCATTTTTCAGCCAGAGATGCAGCTTCGGAAGGAGTATGACACTCGGTACGGGCACCAAACACTCTCAGTGCATAATTTGCCAGAGTTACATCACGTTTTTCTGCAAAAAAATATTCCTCGGTATCAAATGATACAGATACCGTTCTTGTGTAAACCGTATCGCCCTGTTGGGATTTTCCGACACCCGTGCTGCTCCCCTCTACGTATCCGCATCTCAAAGTTGGCGGATCACCTATCTCAACATCCGATATAGTGATTTCCTTCACAGCATTGGCAAACTCGGGATTTTTCTTAGATGCTTTTCCATACCATTCGTTATGTATATATTTGGTGAGGCTGTTGAATATTAAATTTTTATCTACTTTTGTCATAATAAGTAAAAATCCTTACGTAAAATAAAATGCTAACCTAAAATTAAAAAGTTTTCACTTCATGTGATCATTAATTCCGGGTTAAAATATAACAACCGATAACAACCATAGACAAGGCTCTATGTACTTGATATCTCAAAAGAATTTAAGTTATGCCGCCCTCTTTATCTCAATTATGGTTTCAACGATATCTACAACGTTTTTGACGAAGAAAAGAGGAAGTGCTATGGGTCCAAAAAGAACACCTACAAATATACCTGCCAGGAATCCGAATACATAACCCGCGAACGGATGGTTGCTGATCGTCCCGGTGGAACTGTCGTAGGTATAATGTCTCGCACCGTCTCTTGCACTGTCTTCTGCACCTTTTTTCGCGTTCTTAACGATAAATCCGATAATGAAAGGAGTGCACATTATTCCCCAGATCATCCAACTTAAGAATTTACTATCCATAGTATTATCAAGGAATATACCAGTCAATCCCACAATCCATAACGCAATGCCTAGAATCCACCAAATGCTTTTAATTACCACTTTAGTGATTTTCGCTGTTTTTTCAATTTTGTTCATAATTGTCTCCTAGTAATAAAATATTTTAATTACGGTTCCCTGTCCGCCTCACCTAAGCAACAAGGTCGCCGTAGCTTATAAAAGCCAAAACATTATTTTGTGAATTCTAATTTGATCTGAATATTTTTCATATACAAAGGGAATACATTTTCCGTGCTTATTGTAAAATCAACCTCGCCTGTAATATTATTGAGCGGAACTTCTTTTGAAACCAAATGGCGGTGGATATATTGCGTGGAATTTATTCCATCGCCTATGCTTTCAAATACCATTCCGTTGGATCTGAAATTAATCTCGTACTCCAGCCCTAAAATCGCCCCTATATTATGCTTCACGTCACAATCTACCGTTATTTGCAGTTTATATCCTTCTTTTTTAAGAGTATCGAAATCAAATCTGTCATTAATGCTCAGGTTATTTCCTCCGCTCTCCCCGTTATTACCGGTTATAAAATAGTCTAACGGGCTTAATTTATAGGTTGAGCTTACCTCAAGCTCTTTTTTCACAGAAATTGTTGCAGAAGTTATGAGCTCCCACGATGCCTCAACAGGTTTAGTCGACAGAACGAGCGAATCCTCGTCGACGATTCGTCCATCGCAGACCCAGTTAGCCAGCTTGTATCCCTTTCTGCTCGCTTCAGGAAGTGTGCCATACGGTTCTCCCAGTTTGCAATTGAGAGAAGAAATCTCGCTTGATCCCCCTTTTGCATCAACCGACACATTAAATTCAGTAGGCACTACCTTAGAGGGAACTTCAAAATTTGGAAGCTTGTTTTCATTGAATTCAATATTGAAGCTATCGTAATCAATAAATCCATTGGAAGAATAATACAACCCGGGAAGCGCATTACTGAACTGACTATATGAAAACATATATTCTATCTTTTTTTGATTTGTATTATAGACAACTACCTCGTATACCTTCATTGAAGCAACCGGTGTGTAGAAGTAATACCCCTTTGGATCGTCTCGGTTCATTCTGTAAGTAAGTGTTTTTTCAAACGTAGTTTCATTGCGAACCGAATTGTAAAAGCTTTCGTGATAGGTGTGAGTAATACCGTGACTTACCGAGTTTTCAATACCCGTATTGATTCCCGCTTTAAATACCGATGCCATCTTTGGTTCTACAGTCACCTTGCTGTAAGTTTTAGTAGTAAGTTCAATGCTGTTTTCCAAAGTATTTTCAATCATGCTCGACGATTCCGTTACATTGGTTTCGGAATAATGAAAGGTCAATTCCATTTCGGTTCCGTTAAAAAGAACACCGTCTGCTCCGCTGATATTCATAGGAACGTAATCAACGGTTCCAAGTTCGAATATGTAATAGCAAAGTCCGTTATCAAGTGCAAATGAATCTGCAACTGTATACGGATTGTATTTTTCATCAAATCTACTATTTGTTACTACACTTATATCCGGATTATTACGTCTATGCTCAAACAATCCAAGAAATCCATCAAACCCAAAAATACAAATCAAGACAAGAGTAGCCAACAATGCTCCCAGCAATAGGGCTGACACTGGTTTTAAAAGTCTCTTCATTTCAACCTCTCCGACGATATTAATTATCGCTATAGAAATAGTTTTTTTACATTATAACACTATAGATATTAAATGTCAATACTTTAGTTGTAATTTTCTGTCGAAAAAATTTGTATTATACTATATGTGACATAAATATGTAAATGATTGGAGAAAATTTATGTTTGACGTTAGTAACAGAATAAAAGAACTGCGTATAAATCGAGGATTGACTGTCAATGGACTCGCTAATCTTGCGGGAATATCGCAAAGCTACTTGCGAGAGATAGAACTCGGAAACAAAAAACCCACTATAGAATATCTGGAATACATTTGCGACGCATTGAACATTTCACTGGTGGCATTTTTTGACGTCCGTAATAACGATGAAATAAGCGAGACCATATCTCTCCTGAACAAAAAGCAAAAGGAAAAGCTATCGGAATTTATAAAAAGCTTATTCTTATGACGCTAGCCAATCCCAACCTGAATCGAATACGCCGTAAACTATGAAAATATGCGCTATTTCCCGAAATTCGCTCGCAAAAATGGTGACTGCTATATTATCAAAAAATGTGTAAACGGCAGAGGCAGAGCCGAGATCGCGCGTATCCTTTGCGACAGATGCAACGAGCTTGGTAAAATTGATCTTGACAGCAAGGAAGAATCAAGCAATTCAAGGCGCAAAATATCCTGATAAGCCGCAAGGAGATATGATAAAAATTCTCTTACAAGCAGCTCAATAAGGATCTTATAACAAAAAACGCGCACAGTATGAATCATTCTTACCCGATTCTCTACTGTGCGCGTTTTTATTACTTTGATGAATACTGAGGACAATTTATGCGATGAGTAGGCGATGCATGTGCATTATACTTGCAATTCTGAGGAGCGAAGAAATTACTGCAACCTCTGTCGCCCATATACTCAAAATAATGAAGGCAGTTACAGCAAGGATTGCCGCCGCTGCCGCTACTGCTGCTCGAGCCTGATTTTCCTGCTAACCAATCTAAAAATCCCATATATACCCTCCATAATTAAATATACAATAGATTTCAGAACGCATAAGAAAAACTTTTTTAAAAATCTACACTTTTTTTAAAAAACACCTTGACAAATGATTTTTTATGATGTATAATAATCGAGGTTCTGCGGGAGTGGCGGAACTGGCAGACGCGCACGTTTGAGGGGCGTGTGGTTTTACCGTACGGGTTCAATTCCCGTCTCCCGCACCAAAAAAGTCGTATCATTTTGATACGACTTTTTTTATCCATTACGGAGTAATGGTATATCATCACCGCACGAAGTGTGGTGGATATCATCAAAAAGAGCGAGAAAATCGCTCTTTTTTGCATATCATCACGCTTTAGCGTGTATAAAAACTCCGTAATGATGATATACAATGCTTTGCATTGATGATATACAATTTCTGCGAAATTGATGATATACAAGGCTTACGCCTTGATTTAAGTTAGATTTTGTGCTATGCACTTTCTCTTAATCTTCCGCCCCTGTTTGGCAACCTCTCTTTGCTCGCACTATTGCTCGGGCGCGAATCGGGTGCACATACCGCCTGCGGCGGTATATTGCCAGCGCGGAGATCCCAAGCATTACCTTGCGCAAACAAATTAATTCGATCAAAGCAGAGTCCCGCGCGGCAAATTCCCGTCCCCAGGGTTACTATCAATCGATAGTCGCTCTTTTTTGCATATCATCACGCTTTAGCGTGTATTAAACTCCGTAATGATGATATACAATGCTTTGCATTGATGATATACAATTTCTGCGAAATTGATGATATACACTTTCTACGAAAGTGATTAAATCTGCGAGCTTTTTTGTTTTTAGCCTAAAAATACAAATCGTTCACTTTATACCCCTTTCGTTCAATTTATGGGGTATCGTTCAATTATTGAATTACCGAAGATACTCCTTGATTTTAGTTAGATATTATGCTATAATAAACTCACCGAAAATCCAGAATTTGACGGAGAATAAGTAATGAAAATCTACGATATTTCCCAAGAAGTTTTCGGCTGCCAAGTGTATCCGGGCGACCCAATGCCGGAGAAAAAAGAACTCAAATCGATGGAAAAGGGCGAAGT
>SVRZ01000019.1 GCA_015064555.1 Oscillospiraceae bacterium | reverse complement strand
TGTACTCTTGCTCTCTTTCTGTTGTATAAGGGTTTGGGCTTAGCCCAAAGTGTGTTTGACTAGTCAAATGCGATGCTCGCACTGCATTGAATATTCAAATTCTCCGCTAAGAACATCACGCTAAGGAAAACAGATCCTTCTATTCCTGCTCTTATCTTGTCTACATAATGCGATAATATCCCGGGATTATCCGGATCAATTTGCAGCCTTTACAATGGTAGTGAACTTATCGGTCTTGAGCGAAGCACCGCCTATAAGGCCACCGTCAACGTTCGCTTTGGAAAGAAGCTCAGCGGCATTTGCGTCATTCATAGAGCCACCGTACTGAATGGTGATCTCATCTGCCGCCTCGGCACCGTAAAGCTTTGCGATAGTTGCACGGATAACACCGCAGGTCTCATCAGCCTGCTCGGGAGTAGCGGTAAGACCGGTTCCGATTGCCCAAACGGGCTCGTATGCGATTATTACGTTCTTGAGCTCCTCTGCGCTTACGCCTGCAAGGTCAAGCTTGGTCTGCATGGAAACGACCTCATCGGTAATACCCGCAAGACGCTCCTCCTTTACCTCGCCGAGGCAAAGAATAACCTTAAGACCTGCCGCAAGAGCCGCCTTGGTACGAAGATTTACGGTTTCATCGGTTTCTGCGAAATACTGACGGCGCTCAGAGTGACCGATAACGACATACTCGCATCCGATCTCGTTAAGCATATCTGCGCTGATCTCGCCGGTATATGCACCGCTCTTTGCGAAGTGAACGTTCTCTGCACCGATATGGATGTTGCTTCCCTTCGCCGCCTCGACAGCTACTGCGATGTCTACGTAAGGAACGCAAAGAACTATATCGCACTTATCCATACCCTCTACCATAGGACGAAGCTCCTCGATGAAAGCCTTTGCCTGAGAGGGAGTCATATTCATTTTCCAGTTGCCTGCTATTACTGTTCTTCTCATTTTATTATATCCTTTCATAAGCTTCGGCTCAAGCATTGCTTTCACACCTGAGCCGAGCTGTATCTATTGATCTGTATTACTTATCCTGAAGGCAGGAGATACCGGGAAGGTCCTTGCCCTCGAGGAACTCAAGAGAAGCACCGCCACCTGTGGATATATGGGTGATCCTGTCTGCAAAGCCGAGCTGCTCGCAAGCCGCCGCGGAGTCACCGCCGCCTACGATAGTGGTAGCATCGCTCTCTGCGAGTGCCTTTGCTACAGCCATAGTACCCTCTGCAAGAGTGGGGTTCTCGAATACGCCCATAGGTCCGTTCCATACAACCGTCTTTGCGCTGAGAACTGCATCTGCATAGAGCTTTGCAGTCTTAGGACCTATATCAAGTCCCTCAACGTCAGCAGGAATAGCATTGGAATCTACGTAGCTTACTTCGATGGGAGCATCGATAGGATTGGGGAAGCCTGCTGCAACGGTGGTGTCAACGGGAAGAAGAAGCTTAACGCCCTTTTCCTTAGCCTTTGCCATCATCTCACGGCAGTAATCGAGCTTGGTATCGTCAAGGAGCGAGTTACCTACACTGTAGCCCTGAGCTGCAAGGAAGGTATATGCCATACCGCCGCCTATGATAAGGGTATCAACCTTGGAAAGAAGATTGTCGATAACGTTGAGCTTATCCGCAACCTTAGCACCGCCGAGGATAGCAACGAAGGGACGCTCGGGATTTGAAAGTGCCTTACCCATAACCGAGATCTCCTTCTGGATAAGATAACCGCATACTGCGGGAATATAATCTGCAACACCTGCGGTAGAAGCATGAGCTCTGTGAGCCGCGCCGAATGCATCGTTTACGAAGAGGTCTGCAAAGGAAGCAAGCTCCTTAGCAAGGCTGGGATCATTCTTGGTCTCGCGTGCATCAAATCTGGTGTTCTCAATAAGAACAGCCTCGCCTGCCTTGAGTGCTGCGATCTTTGCCTTAGCATCCTCGCCAACGATATCCTCTGCAAAGGTAACCTTCTCTGCGCCGAGAAGCTCGTTAAGTCTTGCACATACGGGCTTGAGAGTGAGCTTCTTCTTATCTGCGGTAACCGCCTTTGCAAGATACTCTGCGGTTGCTGCTGCGCGCTCTGCCTCGGGAAGAGCCTCAACTGCCTTCTTCTCCTTCTTGGTAAGTCCAAAGCCCTCGGTAAAGATGCTGTGAGGCTTGCCCATATGAGAGCAAAGGATAACCTTTGCACCGTTGTCCAAGAGATACTTAACAGTGGGAAGCGCACCGACGATTCTCTTATCGGAGGTGATAACGCCGTCCTTCATAGGAACGTTGAAATCGCAGCGAACGAGCACAGTCTTGCCCGCAACGCTTACGTCTTCAATTGTCTTCTTGTTGTAAGCTGCCATTTTTTGTTTTCTCCTTTAGAGTTATTATTTTTATACGCGTATATATTATCACAAGTCTATGATTAAGTCAAGAGAAATCGTTAAAAAAATATCATCCAAAATATTTTTTCGTGAATTTGCTATAATAAAGCTGCGGTTATTGACAAAAACGGGATAAAATGATAAAATAATTCAGGCAGTCGCTTCCTGCGACAAACGGAGATTGATATGAGATTTGACGAAAAGGAATTTGGAAAGAGGCTTCGCTCTGTATTTGATATGAACAGCCTCGGAGCCATGCTCACCGATGATGCAATAGAAAAATTCACCGAGCTTACCGATATTTTGCTTACCGAAAACGAAAAATATAACCTCACCGCCATAAAGGAGCCGGACAAGATAATACTTAACCACTACGCGGACTGTGCCGCGCTCGCTGCCGTTCTTCCGAGAGGCGCATCAATCGCGGATATAGGTTGCGGCGCGGGCTTCCCCTCCCTACCAATAGCGATCCTGCGAAAAGATATAGATATCCTCGGTGTTGACTCAACGGCAAAGAGAATAGCCTACGTCAATATGGCGGCAGAAAGGCTTTCACTTGCCAATATAAAGGCGATAACGGCACGCGCCGAGGACCTTGGAAGAAGCGAGAGGCGCGAAAGCTTCGATATCGTTACCGCGCGTGCGGTCGCCGCTATGCGCGTTCTTTGCGAGCTCTGTCTGCCTCTTGTAAAGCAAGGCGGACAGATGATAGCTATGAAGGGAAAAAACGCGGAGTCAGAGCTTGCCGAAGCAAAAAGCGGAATCGGCATATTGGGAGGAAAGCTCCGAGAGGTGCGTGAGATAAGCCTCACCGATGGCGAGGAGCTGCTTTCTCATCCTCTGATCATTATAGACAAGCAGAAAAAGACGCCTGCCGCGTATCCGCGCCCCTACGCGCAGATATCGAAAAAGCCGCTCTGAACCGCAGGCATAGCCGATTTAAGATAGCTTTAAATTCAACAGACAACGGAATACGTGTTAAATTTTCGCATTTTACACACTATTACATATTCCGACCTTCATTTCCCGATATTTATGGTATACTATAGAAAAAATGGGAGGTGGAGATATGAATATGTTCGAGGAAGCTGAGAATATAAGAGCGAGTCTTGCTCTCAGGGATATGACGCAGAAAAAGCTCGGAAGCTTAATGGGAGTCAGCCAGCCGTATATTGCAAACAAGGTGCGCCTGCTTGATTTTTCCCCCGAGGCGCGAAGGCTTATAACCGACACGGGGCTATCTGAAAGACACGCGCGAACGATCCTGCGCCTTTCAGACGAGTGCGACCGGCTTTATGCCATAGACCGCGCAGCGAGAGGAAAAATGAGCGTTGCTCAATGTGAGATAATGGTAGACTGTATGCTTGACGAAAAAAAGCATGGCGAGTCCGATGCACCAACTCCCACAGGACAGCTCTCGCATTTCGAAAAAGGACTCGAGTCATCGGTATCACTTCTGCGGCGTTTTGGTTTCTATGCGAGAGTAAAACGCGAAAAGCATGAAGACATTTTATATTACACAATTACGGTTAAATAGGCAAATATTATAACATTTGTTTGCATATTCGTATTGATATAAAAAATCACGGTCGATGCTCTGCATTATCTGCAGATCATCGACCGTGATTTTTTTGTAATTATTCAACAAGTATCTTGGTAATACCGATTCCGCCGTTACCGAGATATCTAAGCAGATCGTTGAGAAGCTGCATCTCGTGATCGGGTATCTTAACGAAGTTCAGTATCATAATATTTCCATCCTCAATGCTTGCCTTTATCTTGATAAAGACGTTCTGCTTACCGAATTTGGTAAGCGCCTCCTCAAGCATATCGCGAACGGTTGCGAGCATATTGGGATCCAAGGTCTTAAGGAAGATGAGCCTTGCCTTCTTGGTCATGTAAGTACAATCTTTATACGGCTCCTGTACAGGAACGTACGCCTGCGTGGGAGCATATATGGGCTCGGTGGGTTCATCATCATAAAGGCTGTTAAATTCCTCATCCTTCACGTCGTCATTTGACACGGGCTCGGTCAAAACCTCATCTTCCTCTGCTACAAGCTCTTCACAAGCCTCGACTACGCTATCCTCGGCGTCCTCAACGGATATATCCTTCTGAGTATTGGTCGACTCCTCCTTGACCGCATCTGCAGGCTCGGTGACGCTTATCTTCTCCGCCTCCGTAACCTTTGTATTTTCAGAGTCCGCAGGAACAACCGTAACATACTCGGAGGTCGCAGTGATCCTGCTCTCCGCATTGATACGCGCGGCTTCCTCGAACTTACGCATCGTTTCCAATGCGCGGCTTATCGCACTCTCGTGAATAGCCTCCTTCTGCTCCATACGTCTTCTTACTTCGTTTTCTATTCTTTCCTTTTCAGCCGCAAGAGCCGCCTCGCGCCTTGCCTTTTCCTCTTCCCTTCTGCGTTCCGCGAGCGCCTTTTCTTCCTCTGCCAGGCGCGCCGCCTCTGCCGCCGCAAGCTCGCTTGCCATACGGTCGTTTTCCTCCTTTGCCTGTCTTGCCGCCTCAGCAAACAGCATCTTTTCTCTCGTTCTTTCCTTTTCCTGAAGCTCAAGCTGCTCGATAAGCTTCTTCTCCTGCTCGCGCCTTGCCTTCTCTGCTGCAAGACGAAGCTCCTCGGAAGCCTTTACCGCCTCCTTGCACTTTTCGTTTTCAAGTGCCATCTTATCGTAATCGATCCTCATTCTCTCAAGCTCCGCGGTAGCAAGATCGCGGGATCTTACCGCCTCTACGTTCTCGCTTGTAAGCTCTCTTACCTTTGCCTCGAGCATTGCAATATTGCCAAGATGCTCCTCGATTTCAAGATTCAGTCCGGAAACGGTATTATCAAGTGCCAGGCGAGCGGCGCGCTCTGCCTCTGCAAGCATCCTCGCCTCGTCAAGCCTTGCCTGAAGCTCGGCTACAAGCTCGGAATTATAGGCAGACATCTGTTCGGTCTGCTCTGCAGTGATCTCGTTCTCCACGACCATCTCTTCATCATCCGGCATAGTGATAACGGTGTCGGCTACGGAGGATTCCTCCTCGGTCAGCACCTCGTCCTCTGTAACCTCGGGATCCGCTTCTTCGATATCCTTATCTTCGGTATGCAGTATCTTTTCGGCTATCTCAGCAACGTCGTCCTCATTGATCTCCGTGAGCGAATCCTCCGAAGGTGCCTGCACGTCGGCGAACCACTCGGTGAGTGCGGCAAATTCCTCATCCTTATTCTTATCCTCGTTCCTGACTTCCTCTTCATCGGAAGCATCTGCTTCGGAAAGCTCGAGGGCGGTCTCGGAGTCGTTATTTTCGTCGAGGATCACCTCATCCTCTGCCTTTATCTCGCTATCTGCGGCGTATACCTGATTTTCGGTCTCGCTTTCGGGACCGAATGCCACGGCGCGGAGCGCCTCATCGACCGCATCCGTAGATGCCGGTGCGGCAGTTGCCGAAACTATCTGCGAAAGATCGAATCCGCACTTTTCAAGCACCTCGGAAAGCTTGTCCGCAACTGCGGTGGAATGAATCCTTGATTCAAGCTCGCTCGTCGTTTTTTCAAGCTCACCGCGCTTTATAGCTCTCTTTATAAGCTCGCGCCATTCGGTTACATTCTTTCTTCCCATCGCAACGCGGTATCTGTCGGCATTTCCGCCAACAAGGAAGCGGTATTCCTTTTCGCGTATTTTGTGCGAGACGTCCTCTCCTATCTCAAATTTTATATCATTTGCGCCGACATTATCATTTACACTGTAAGCTACCGAAGAATCAAGTCTTGTCCACTTAACCCAGAAATCTCTCGGAGTGCATCCCTTCGCGGTAATAAGAAGTCTGCGATAGGTCACGTTCTCGGAGGTGTGCTCCATATACGTGCCGGGCGCAAAAACGAGGCTCAGCTCAATAGTGCTCTTATCAAGCCCGCGAACTCCGCAGGCGCGGCATATCGCACCCGATATCTGACGGTTAAGCTCGTCCACAAAGGTCTGCGAATATCTGCCTGCAAGCACGGATGCATCATGGGAATCGGCAGTAACATTAAGCTTAACGTAGCCACCCTCAAAATAATGAGATCTGCCCTCAAGAGCATTCTTGAATGCGATAGGCGTGTCATCTGCAATTATAAATTCTATATCTCCCTCTCCGACGTAGGAATAGGGATTCCCGCCCTCGAAGTCAGAGGAATTGGAAACATCCCATTTTATCCATACCACAGCACTGCCTACTCCGAGATCTATGGACATCGGATAATACCAGTATCCATCCTTCAAAAAGGAGTCCTTTATGTAATCCTCATACATCTGTACGTTAACCAGCGATGAGCCGTAAATCGTTTCAAGCCTCGGTACGAGCTTCTCATTTACGCATCTTATGAACGATTCGCTTGCGGTTTCCGCCACTATCTTATTATGCAAAAAATCAACCGTCATTTTAAACCTCCGGCAACCTATATTTTCTCATATATATTTATACAATTATATTTTAGCACAGCTTTTTCGAAAATGCAAGAACTTGTTGTCGAAAGTAAAAAAATATTTATATATTTTCTCGCCTCCTCAAAAAAACACCCCCGTGATCCTGAGCATTTTCACAAAATCACGGGGGTTATTCAATTCAACTAAGCTTTATCAAAGCATTACTTCTGAACAAGGTGAACCGCGAAGCCGCAGATTTCATCCTTGAAGTAAGCGAACTTGGGCTTGCCGGTCTTATCGTCATAGGTAACCGATGACTCGTCAAACTCAAAGCCCATTCTCTTAAAGTAAGCCATAGCCCTGTCAACAAAGTTGGTGCGGATAGCGATATGACCGCATCTGCCGGGGCCCTTGCCCATCATGAACTCGAATGCCTCACCTGCGAAGATGGACTTGCTGGTGGTGCGAAGGGGCATACCGAACATAAGCTCAAAGAGCTTTGCTCCGCGCTCTGCCTCTGCGGCATTTTCGTTGTTGATTCCCATATGAGCGAACTCAAGACCGAGCATCATCTTGACAGCATTTCTGGTAAGAGCGGTGATCTCGTCCCACTTCTTTTCCTTTACAAGCTCGTCCTTAACCATAAACGAGCCGCCGCATGCAACTATCTTGTTAAACTTAAGATAATCAAGAAGGTTGTCTGCGCTGATACCGCCCGTAGGCATAAAGGTAAGGCTGCCGTAGGGAGCTGCCATAGCCTTGAGCATCTTAAGTCCGCCTGCCGCCTCTGCGGGGAAGAACTTTACGGTCTTGAGACCAAGCTCGAGAGCCGCCTCAACGTCAGAGGGATTGGAGCAGCCGGGGAGCATAGGAATACCCTTGGAAAGTGCATATGCGGTTACCTTGGGGTTAAGACCGGGGGATACGAGGAACTTGGAGCCTGCAGCGATAGCCGCGTCAACCTGCTCGGTGGTAAGCACGGTGCCTGCACCTACAAGCATCTCGGGATATGCCTCGGTTATATTCTTGATAGCCTCTGCCGCACAAGCGGTTCTGAAGGTTATCTCGGCAGCAGGAAGACCGCCGTCTATAAGCGCCTTTGCAAGCGGGACCGCATCATCGGGATTCTCGATCTTGATAACAGGTATAAGACCGATGGAATAAAGCTCGGACATCATATTATTGTTCATTGGTATTATCTCCTTTTAATTATTTTACACCCATATTATACTATATATCCTTTGGCTTATAAATTGCAAAAATTGCCTCAGATATTGCAAAAATTGCTGTTTGATCGGCGCTCGACAGTCGAATTTTCTCTCCCGTCCGAATATATGCTATTGACAAAAAAGAAAAATCGGGTTATAATTATCCTACTAATAAATTAGAAACATTGACCGATCTCAAGGATTTTAGATGCGCTCTTACAAAAATTCACCACGCAAGGTGTATTCGATCCGGGTTGGTGTTGACTAAAGGAGAAGAAATATGCGCGTTGCGGTGATCACCGATGACAAATATCTTTTCAGGCTTATAGAGCTTGAGCTTTCGGGAAACGAGGTATATCCGTATTCCGAAGGCGACACCGACAATGCCGATGCAGTCATCCTTGACCTCAATTCAGAGCTCGGTATCCCAACGACCGATATCAGGCTTATACGGCTTTGCCGCACTCATACCGATGGCGCGATCTCGCTTCCCTTGCCCCGCGGCGAGCTCCGCCGCCTTGTGGAGCAAGATGCTCCCGGGATGCAGCTTTTGCCTGCCGAGAGATCTGTTGCGCTCGATGGACGGCATATACGGCTTACGGCGCAGGAATACAAGCTTCTTTGGCTTCTTTATTCCGAGCACGGAGAATACGTTTCAAGAGAGCGGATAACAAAAGAGGTATTCGGCACCGGCGGCGACAGTCTTATTAACGTTTATATTCATTACCTCAGGAAAAAGCTCGAGTCCGACGGGCGAAGACTGATAGTCGCATCAAGGAAGCACGGCTACAAAATAGATGAAAAGTATGTGGGAGGCAAGCAATGCTGAAGCTTATAGAGGGAGGCCTTTTTTCGGGAGGCCACGAAAAAATCAAAAAGCGCATAGGCGAGCTTGTTTCGCTTTCCAAGCGCTCGGTACTCATAGTTCCGGAGCAGCAGACGGTCAGCGCAGAGCGCGAGATGACCGACTTTCTCCCACCCTCTGCACCGCTCTGGTTTGAGGCTACCAATTTCACAAGACTCGCGGACACAATATTCCGCTCGCTCGGAGGTCTTGCCGGCAAAAGGGCTGATGCATCAAAGCGATCGCTCATAATGTGGCGCACGCTATCCGAGCTTGCTCCCGTGCTTGAGGCTGGAGGAAGGGGCGATGTAACACCCGGAGCTGTGGAAAAAATGCTATCGGGAGTCAGACAGATGCAGAGCTTCTCGATAAGCGCGGAGGAGCTTGCACGAGCGGCAGAGGAGCTTGAGGGCGAGCAGGACAGACGTCTTGTTGCGAGAATACGCGATATGTCACGTGTGCTTTCGCTCTACAAAAAGCTCCTGAACGAGCACTTCACCGACACCGACGATGACCTTATGAATGCCGCAGACAAGCTTTCGCACTCGGATATGCTGTCGGACACAGAGGTATTCATAGACGGATTCACCTCATTCACAGAGCCTCAGTACAGACTTATCGCCGCGCTTGTTAAAAAGTGCCGCGTGACGGTGACTCTCACTCTGCCTAAGGCAATGCCCGACGCCTTCGAATACAGCGAGATAAAGGACGCGCACAAGCGGCTTATACGTCTTGCGGCGGAGTGCGGAATAGATGCCGAGCTTGAAAGAATAGACGGAAGAGGTGATGCCGGCTCGATGCTTATTGCCGAGGCAACAGACCTCATATGGCGGAGCACAGGCAGTATAACACCCGAATTCCTTTCCGAGGACAGTATCCACATATACGAGGCGGAAAATCCCTATGAGGAGTGCGACTTCGTTGCCGCCGACATCAAAAGGCGCGTTATGAATGGTGCAAAATATTCGGACTTCGGAGTGCTCTCGCGATCGCTTTCCGATTATTCGGGAATACTGAGTGTTTCCTTCTCGAAGGCAGGTGTGCCGTTATTCATTTCCGAGCGCAAAGACATTGCATCGTACGAGCTCATAAAGCTTATATACAGCGCATTTTCTGCCGTAACCGGAGGGTATGACCGACGCGACGTTATCTCATATTCAAAATGCTCGCTTACGGGTGTTGACAGAAACGAGGCGGACGAGCTTGAGCTCTATGCCGAAAAGTGGCAGATAAACGGAAAACGCTTCACCGACGGAGTCATATGGAACATGAATCCCGGCGGATATACACCCAGGCGCAAGGAGGGTGATGCCGAGAAGCTTCTGCGCATAGACCACGCGCGCCGTTCGGTCATTGAGCCGCTTATGGCATTTGAGGCAGAACTCGACACGGCAGTCACCGTGCGAGATCACCTGACGGTGCTAGTCAGATTTCTGACCTCGCTCGACGTTGAAGAAAAGCTTAAGGTAAAGAGCCGCGAGGCTGCCGTCCTGAACAACGGTCAGCAGGCAGAGCTTGCAAGGCTCTGGCAGCTTCTTTGCGATGCCTTTGACGGATTATGTGACACGGTGGGCGATATGGAGGTCGCACACGAGTCATTCCTATCGCTTCTCAAAATATCGTTTGCCGAGATAAACATAGGAAGCATACCGGCATTTGCCGAGCAGGTGCTCGCAGGTGCGGCTGATACCGCCAGAATGTACGGCAAGAAATACCTCTATATAATCGGCACGGGTGCGGGGGTATTCCCACCCGCGGTCGATGATGACACATATTTCAGCGACAAGGATAAGACAATTCTGAAAAGCGCAGGGCTGCCTATAGATGCCGACAGAGATATGAGAAGCGCAAGAGAGCTCTTTTATTTCGTGCGCGCTTTGTCGTATGCGAGTCGCGACGTGAGTATTCTATACCCGGCTCTTGACAGCTCCTTCAAGGCACAGGCACCCTCGGTCGCCATAGAAAGGATACGGGATATAACGGGCGGTGCCGTAGCTGCGAAAAAGCTTTCCGAGCTGCCGCCCAAAAGACGCATATACAGTGCGGAATATGCGCTGGAGCATCTTCGCGAAAACGGCGAGGATAAAAGCCTGAGAGAGGCACTTTCTCTCTCGGGATTTGAGGATAAGCTCAAGATACGCGATTCGGCTATAAGGAATACACGGGTAAGGCTATCCTCCGAAACAGTCGATATGCTTTACGGAAAAAATATCCGTATGAGCCCGAGCCGACTCGAGAAATACGTAAAATGCCCTATGAGCTATTTCTGCCAATACAATCTCGGTATTGAAGGCGAGGAGCGTGTTGAATTTGACGGCAAAAACATCGGTACATTCATACACGCCATACTTGAGACATTCTTCTCCGAGCTGAAGGCTCGCGGAAAGCGGATAAACGATATAGGCGACGAGGAAAAAGGAGCTCTTATAGAGCGCGTTGCAAACAATTATATAACCGAATGCTTTGAGGGCATCCCCAAGACCTCCGCCCGTCTGAAGAACACCATAGACAAGCTCTGCCGCGCCGCACGCCCCATTATCGACGGGCTCTGTGACGAATTTTCGGACTGTCTTTACGAGCCTCTTTTCTTCGAGCTTGCGATAGATAAGAATTCGGATGGCTCGCCTATGCCGATCACCTTCAAAACAGAGGATGGCAGGACGATATCCGTATCCGGAGTGGTAGACCGTGTTGACACCTATAAGCGCGGCGGCGACGTTTACGTAAGAGTCATCGATTACAAGTCAGGTAACAAGATTTTCTCCCCAAAGGACCTTGACGAGGGGTTGAATCTGCAGATGTTCCTCTATCTCAAGGCGATAGTCGAAACCGACACTCCCGAATTCGGGGAAAGAGTCGGTCTTACGGGAAACGGAAGAATGATACCTGCGGGTGTTATATACGTCAAGACCTCTCTTGCCGAGGGCGCGATAAAGAAAAACGACACACGCGATGCCCTTAACGCGGTAAAAGCATCCCAGACGCGTCTTGGAATGTTGCTTTACGATATGGAGAGCATCTCGGCAATGAATTCCTCTTATATCCCTGTAAAATTCACAAAGGACGGCTCTCCCGACAGATATTCTGCGGATAAGCTTTATACCGAATCGAGATGGGAAAAGCTCAGCGAAACGATATCCGAATCGGTGAAAAAAATATGCAATGATATGACGGGCGGTGTAATAGATGCCGCGCCGAAGATCAGACGTGGTGAAAAGTACACGCCCTGCACCTGGTGCAAGTTCAAGGCGATATGCCGCAGTTCATCAGGCAAGAGCTGATGCAGCACAACAAAAACAGAGAACATTTTGACAAAAAAAGAGAGAGCATTTCGGCACATTATTATACCGATTTGTTCTCTCTTTTTGCATTTGTTTGCTAATTTTAGTTTACATTATCACGAAATCCCTTACCCATAATCTCGCTCGTTTTTGTAATTATGAGGAATGCATTGGGATCGATCTGCTTTACATTTTTGCGCAGCTTCAGCGCCTCGGATCGCCTACAGACGGTGATGATCGTCTGCTTATCCTCGCCGGAATATGCACCGGTGGATCTTATGACAGTCGCACCTCTGTGCATAGTGTTCATAATATATTCGTCTATCTCCTTTGCCTTTGTGGTGATGATCATGAACGCCTTGCACATATTGATAGAATCAAGAATATCGTCCACAACAAACACCTTTGCGAAAAGTCCGAGCATTGAGAAAAGACCTATCTTTATATCATAGATAATGAAGGTCGATGCAGCAATAAGAACGTCCGATACAAGGAGCGCCTTACCTACATCCATTTGCGTGTACTTTTTGAGTATAAGAGCGACTATATCGGTACCGCCCGATGAAGCACCGCATTTAAAGATTATCGCAGAGCCGATACCCGTGAGAAGCACGGCATAAACAAGCTCCATAAGAGGGTGGTCGGTGAGGGGTGCCGTGAGCGGAAGGACCTTTTCGAAAAGCAGGTTTTCAAGCGACATAAGCACCGAGCAATACACGGTGAGCAATCCGCAGGTCTTACCGAGAACTAACCATCCCACTATGAGAAGAAATATGTTTATCACAAGCATACATGTAGCCTGCGAGATGTTCTCAAACAGCCTCGCCAGAACTATTGATATGCCGCTTACGCCGCCTGTGGCAAATCCGTTCGGCGCCTTGAAGAAATAGATACCGACCGCCAGCATAAGGATACCGAGATTAAGGAGCGACCAGAACTTTAACGTTTCGAGTGTCCTTTTCCTTTTACCGGATACTGAGATTTTGGATTGAGAAGTTTCCATGATGATTACTTTGCAAAATACCTCATAGCATTGTTATAGCAGATGTCCTCAACGATCTTGCCGACGAACTCCAGATCTGCAGGATATTCGCCGCCCTCGATAAGCGCACCGAGCTTGGAGCAGAGTATTCTGCGGAAATATTCGTGACGGGTGTAGGAGAGGAAGCTGCGGCTATCTGTAAGCATACCGACAAACTGAGATATGAGTCCTACCTGCATAAGAGTTTCCATCTGTCTCTGCATGCCGTCCTTCTGATCGTTGAACCACCAGCCCGAGCCAAACTGGATCTTTCCGGGAGTGCCTCCCTGGAAGCAATTCATAAGTGCGGCAAGCGTTTCGTTATCACGGGGATTGAGACAATAGAGCACCGTCTTGGGCAGCTCGCCTGTCTTATCAAGCTCGGAGAGAACTGCCGAAAGCTTGGGAGCAAAATTCTGATCGTTTATCGCATCGTAGCCGGTGTCGGGACCAAGCAGCTTGAAGCATCTTTCGGAATTGTTCCTGAGTGCACCGATATGATACTGCTGAGCCCATCCGAGCTCGTTATAAACCTTTCCGAGATATATGAGAAGCGCGCCTTTGTACTTTTCAACCTCATCGGCTGTGAGAGCCTCGGAGCGAAGAGCCTTCGCGAATATTACCTCGCACTCCTCCTCGGTGGAAGGAAGATACTCAAAGGTATCAAGACCGTGGTCGGAAACAACGCATCCTACCGCATCAAAGAAATATGCCCTCTGAAGAAGCGCCTTTTTAAGAGTCGCAAAGTTGGGAACGGGATAACCGACAGCCTTCTCGAGGTCTGCTATCCACGGAAGGAAGGTCGCTTGATCGATCTTCATCGCCTTATCGGGACGGAAGGAGGGACGGACCTTAACGTCAAAATCGGGATCCTGCTCTATCATAATATGGTACTCAAGGCTATCAACAGGATCGTCGGTGGTGCAGATTCCTCGCACGTTAGACATCTTTATAAGCTGTCTTGCGGTAAGAGTCTTAAGCTTCTCGTTAGCCTCGGCATATATCTTATCTGCCGTTTCGGGGGTGAGAACGTCCTCAATACCGAAGAAGCGACGGAGCTCAAGATGAGTCCAGGAATAGATGGGGTTGCCTATAGCATAGGGCATAACACGGGCATACTCACGGAATTTCTCCTCGTCCGATGCATCACCGGTTATGTACCTTTCATCAACGCCGAACTCGCGGAGAAGACGCCACTTATAGTGGTCGCCCGCAAGCCATACCTCTGTCAGGCTTCTGTATTGCTTATCCTCGTATATCTCACGAGGGTTAAGATGACAATGGAAATCATAAATAGGCATCTTTTCCGCATATCCGTAGTAAAGCTCGGATGCGGTTGCCGAATCAAGAAGGAAATCCTTTCCCAAAAATTCTTTCATATCTTTTACTCCTTTTTTTGCATAAAATATATTACCAAGGTAGAGTATAACATATTCGAAATGAATTTGCAATAATTTTGACAAAAGTTTTGAAATTGACAAGCTTTTTTATTTTCATGCCGGATAACGACAGGTGGGGATTTTTTAAAAACACAAAAAATGTGATTTTTCAAAGATATGTACCGCCACAAGCAGCGTTTTTGAGGTATTTTTGCTTTTTCCGCGATTTCCCGGCAAATGGCGAGAAAATATGACTTAACAAAGTATTTTCTTTTTTTCCACCTGATAAAATTGTATTTTATTCAAAATTCTCGCACTTTCGTGTATCGGAAGTGAAATATGCCTTTTACAATAGGTTCATCATTCTGACGGGCATAGGCTCGGGTTTTGCGTGCAAATTTCAAATTTGGCTCATTTGGGATTGACAGAACGCACGATATGTTGTAAAATATATAGATGAATTTAAAATATTTTAATTTTGGCTTGGGAGGGTATGAGGATGGCATATTCTTTTTTGGTAAAAGCATTTAAGCATACAGCTCTGGTTATGCGCCACAAGCATAAGGTCCTTATCGGTTGCTTCAAATGCGGAATACCCTTACGCGGATTTCTTCACGACCTGTCAAAATTCTCGCCTGCCGAGTTTATCGAGAGTGTCCGCTATTTTCAGGGCAACCGCTCGCCTATAGGCGTCTGCCGCAGAGAGAAGGGCTATAGCTCCGCGTGGCTTCACCACAAGGGCAGAAATCCCCATCATCTTGAATACTGGTCGGATAGCGAGTGCCCGATCCAGCCGCCCATGCCGTACAAATATGCGGTGGAATGTATCTGCGACAAAATTTCAGCTACAAAAACATACGCAGGTAAAAGCTATCACACAGGTATGCCTCTTGAGCATTGGAATCGCTATCACCCAAAAACGCCTTGCAACGAAAAGAATCTTGAATTTATAACCCGTGTATTCGAGGACTTGAAGGAGCACGGCGAGAAATACATCCTGAACAGAAAGTACATGAAGGCTCTATACTCCGAGATATTCGGTGCATAATTTATCATTTTTGTAAATTTTATCAATCTTCACTTGAAATGCGCATATCATTTATATAAAATATTATGTGAGGCATTGCTATGAAGATATGCGAAAAGCTTTTGCAAGGAGGCAGAGTAGGTTTTTTCGGCTTCGGAAGGTCATCTCTCGGAATACTTGACTATCTGTCCGCAAAAATACCTATCATGGAGGTGACGGTCCGCTCGGACGGCAAGCCCGATAAGCCTATCCCGAAGGATGCACGCATTCTCATCGGCGAGGATGCTGACAAGGATATAGATGAGGACGTTCTTTTCATCTCTCCGTCTGTGAGGCGCGACAGGCGCGCTATTGCCGATGCAGGCAGGCGCGGCGTGCTCCTGTCATCGGATGCAGAGCTCTTTTTTGAGCAGTGCGCTGACCCTGTCCTCGCAATTACCGGATCGGACGGAAAAAGCAGCTGCACCTACCTTGCGGCGGCTATGCTGCGAGAGGACGGTACCAATGCAGTGGCGGCAGGAAATTTCGGGCGCAGTCTTTGCACGACTCTTGATTCCTCGGATACGGTGGTTGCAGAGCTATCGAGCTTTCAGCTCAACTTTTTCACTCCGAAGGTCTCTCGGGCTCTTATCACCAATCTTACGCCAAATCACCTTAACTGGCATAAGGATTTCGATGAGTATGCCGAGGCGAAGCTCGCGCTTATACGCCACTCGGATGCCGCAGTCCTTGATTGCGATTCCCCTCTTTTGCGCGAAAGAATAAAAGACTACAGCCCATACTTTGCGGTAAGCTCATCGCTTTCATATCGCGAGCTCAAATCACGCGTGCGTGCTGAGGGCTATATGACTCTTGACAGCCGATTCATACTTTTGAACGGAGAGAAATATATAGATATCTCGAGGGCGAGGAGGCGCGAAAACTACAATCTGAAAAACTATATGCTGACCGCGGCTCTTACGTATGGGCTATGCCAAAGAGATGCCCAGGAAGCGGTAATAAACAAATTCGGAGGACTTCCTCACCGCTCCGAGCTTGTATCCGAAAAGGACGGTATAAGGTATATCGATTCCTCTATTGACTCAACTCCGGAGAGGACATTAAATACCCTCAGGGCTCTGGAGCCCGACGTTGCGGTGATACTCTGCGGCAGAGGAAAAGGTCTGTCCTATGAAGAGCTCGCCTGCGAGCTGCCGCGTCTTACGCGCGGTGCTTGTATTATGGGTGATATCACCGATGAGCTCACATCTATCATCAGAGCGAAGCATCCCGATTATAAGCTGCTCTTCCCGACGGATACCGAGGAGGCGGTGCGGAATGCCGTTTCGCTTTTGCCTCGAGGGGGTACCGTTATCCTGTCACCTTCAGCAACGAGCTTTGACAGATATAAAAGCTTCGAAGAACGCGGTGACGATTTCAAAAGAATTGTAAGAAGCATAAAAATATAAGATGTATAAAATGTTGCCCCCGGCAACGGAATGGAGCTAAAATGAGAAAAATACTATCGGTTGTATTGATTTTGTCAACACTTGTTTGCATATTTGCCTGCGGAAACAAAAATAGCGATATACCGTCGGGTATGCAGATAGTTCGCGGCGGTGATGATGTTGGCTATTATTTTTACGCGCCTGAGGAATGGCAGATCTCCAACATCGGCAATATCAGCTCAGCATATGCATCAAATGTTGATACGACCTCCGTGTCTTATACCGAAATAACGCCGCCCGAGGGAACGGCATATGAATATTTTCACGAAAGCCTCAAGGAATTCCCTACTCCACCGGAAATAACGGTGGATGGAAAGGAGACCACCTTTGGAAATGCTGACAGCGCGCTTATGTTCGTTTACGAGCATACGTACACCGAGCACAAATTCAGAACTATGCAGCTTCTCGTAAGCTATAAGGGGAGATTCGGTATCTTCACTTACACCTCCGTGCTTGAAAAGATATCCTCCGATGAGCTTCAGTACGATTACTACAAGGAGAAGATAGACAACGTGATGTCGGTCTTTAAATTTGTAGACAAGAGCGGTACCGCAGCGGAAGACGTGTACGAAAAGACGCCTGACGGTTATATGCTTATCTCGGATATGGCGGTAGCAAAATTCTCACTCTACGTCCCCACGGATATGACGGTCAACTTCACCAGCGGTATGTCCTCCGCCTCCTTTGCCGACGGCTCGTCCGTAACTCTCAGCCGTGCAATAGCCACCGGAGTCGTTGTAAGCGACTACTGGGAAAACAGAAAAAAAGAGCTCGGTGAGATCACTACCGATCTTAAAGTAATAGAGGAAAACAAGAACACTGTGCTCGGTAATTCCAAGCGTGCTTACGCCTATGAGTACACTTATGTTTACAACGGAAGTAATTATCACGTATATCAGATACTTGGAATAACCACATTTAATGGATTTGTTTTCACCTACACCGCAAAGGAAGATAATTATTCTGCGCATATGCCCGAAATAGAAAAAATCATAGAGAAGGTCGAGCTTAAATGAGTATATACCTTGACAACAGTGCGACAACACCGATCTGCCGCGAGGCACTTGATAAATACAATACCGTTTCTCTCGAATGCTTCGGCAATCCTTCATCCTTGCACGATATGGGGGTTCTTGCCGAGCGCGAGCTCACCGCCGCAAGGCGCGAGCTTCTGAGTTCGCTTGGGGACAAGCAGGCGGACGTTATATTCACAGCCTCGGGTACCGAGGCTAACAATCTTGCCATATTCGGGCGTGCCCTCTCAAAGCAAAGATACCTGAAGGGCTCGCGCATAATAACGACAGATGGAGAGCATGCCTCGGTTCATTCCCCGCTCTCGCGCCTTGCCGAGATGGGCTTTGAAATAGTCAAGATCCCTACACGTGGCGGCACTTTAGACCTCGATGCACTCAAAGAGACACTCACAAAAAACGTTATCCTCGTTACCCTTATGATGGTAAACAACGAAACAGGGGCACTATACGATATAGCCGCCGCATCAAGACTGATACATACTCTCTCTCCCGAAGCTCTTTTGCATGTCGATGCCACTCAGAGTTACCTGAAGCTCCCATTCACAAGAAAGTCGCTCGGTGCAGATATGATAACCGTTTCATCTCATAAGATAGAGGGCCCGAAGGGTGTCGGCGCGCTTGTCGTCGATGCCGCAGTAAAGAAGGCTCGCGGACTTTCCCCGATAATACTCGGCGGCGGTCAGGAGGGGGCTATGCGCTCAGGTACAGAAAACGTCCCCGGAATAGCCGCATTCGGCGAAGCGATAAGGATAGGCTTCCCACTTGTTAAGGAAAGAGCTGCCGCTATGGATAAGCTCAGAAGCCGGCTTATCGAAAAAATAAACACAGAGCCGGCTCTTTCGGAAATCAGTATAACTCTGCCGGAAAGCCACGCACCTCACATACTCAATATAACTCTGCCGGAGATCAAAAGCGAAACGATGCTCCACGCGCTCTCTGCGTCCGGCATATACGTTTCAAGCGGTTCTGCCTGCTCCTCAAATTCCGCTCATTCATCCTCCGCCCTCGTTGCATTCGGAAGGACCGAGGCAGAGGCAGATTGCTCTCTGAGGGTAAGTCTCTCGCACAGAAATACGCCCGAGGATATTGATGCGCTATGCTCTGCTCTTGCAGATTCACTCACAAGACTTGTCAGGATGAAAAGATGATACAGATAACATTGGTTACGGTAGGCACGCTCAAGGAGGATTACCTCAAAGCCGCATTTGCCGAATATAAAAAAAGGCTCTCGCAATATGCAAGAGTCGATGAGGTTAATATAAAAGAGGAGCTTATACGCAACGAGGACTCACAGAGCGAGATATCACGAGCACTTGATGCCGAAGCGGAGAAGATAATTGCGGCTATGCCGAAAGATTCCTATAAAATAGCTCTTTGCGTTGAGGGACGGCAATTCGAGTCAGAGGCGCTCGCCTCGGTTATTTCCTCGGCTGCCGACAGAAGCGGAAAGATAAGCCTTGTTATCGGCTCGTCACACGGCCTTTCGGAGCGCGTTAAGTCTATCTCCGATCTTCGATTATCGTTTTCCAAGATGACCTTTCCGCATCAGCTTATGAAGGTGATGCTTATGGAAGCACTCTACAGATCCTTCACCATAATCGCCGGCAAGAAATACCACAAGTGATAACGAAAAGAGGACCTGCTCGGTAAAAATCCGTAGCGGTCCTCTTTCTGCTTAGCCGCGCCTGCGAAATACACCGCACCCGAATTATATTATCTCCTCGGGAAAGCTGTGTGCCATAGAGTGATTTGAATATTTCTTATCCCCCGTCACATCAAGGAGAACGCGTATACATTCGGGGAGCTTCGGAATATCGCTCTCGGATGGAAGCTCGACCTCAAGGATGCAGCTATTCTTCCAAGCGGGATAGGAATCTATCTCAACAGTCCGTCCTCCGTAGGAAAATGTTCTGCGCGTCTTTATAACGGGCGATGCTCCGCTCTCAATGCTTCTTGCTAAGAGCTCAAACTCGCTCTTGCCGATCTCCCTCTCCTCCTCCACAGATGACATTTTACTTATGCGCCGCTTTTTATTCTCGGTGTACTCCACTCTGCCGTCCGAATATGCTCTGCGCCTTACCCTGTGAGTTGCATCGGGAGAAGCTATATATATCTGCAATATCTCGCTCTCGGTATAATCCGGCATAGCACAAATGAGAGCCGCGTCGGGCTTTTCGATTATCAGCTTTATTTCGGTTTCTATGCTTTTCATACTGTCCTCCTACCGATTTTATATCAATATTTTATCATCAAAGCAATACTTTTGCAATATACTTGCAAAAAACAATCGCGTTTTTATTAAAATTCTTCTTGACTTAACCGTATTTATATGATAAAATATACTAAAGTAGGAAATTATGCTAATTTCATATTGGGAGATTGATACAATGGAAAATATGATAAATGAAAATATAAATAAGAAGCTCGGAAGCGATCTTACCGAAAACGATGCACTCGTATCCGAGATTCCCGTTTATGATGAAGAGACCAACGTTGATACCGAATACGAGGAGGTTGTCTCGGATGAGGTCGAATACGATGAGGTAGCCGAAGACGAGGATGAGAATGAAGAGTCCGAGGATGAGAATGAAGAGTCCGAGGATGAGGACGAAGAGTCCGAGGATGAGGACGAAGAGTCCGAGGATGAGGACGAAGAGTCCGAGGATGAGATCGAGGAGGACCTGACCGAAGAGGTTGCATCCGAGGAGGTGCTTGAGGTAGCGCTAGCGGATGACGATGCGACCGAAGAGACCGCAAAAACCGAAGAATACATTCTTGCCGATTATACCGATAGTGAGATGTCCGGTCTTACCGAGGAGCAGAGAAAGCGCCGTGAGATCATTGATAAGATAACCACAGGTATTCTTATTTTCCTGCTTTCTTCTCCCGTATTGATCATTCTTTACATATTCCTTTGGTTCATACTCAAGGCATAAATGATAGATAATTAAATATAATGATAAAAACAGTCTGTTTCAGGTGCGAAAACGCATCCGTAACAGACTGTTTTTTTCATAAACACTTTGGGTTATTTGTGCGACACACTTTTGTTTTTTGTGCGACCTGTTATTTTCTCCTTGCCTTGAAGCAGGCAATAACGGCGCGTATAGCACTTTCCTCCTCTGCCGTAAGCGCCTCGCCTTCGCAAGCTCCGACTCTGCACGACTCCGAGCTCATTCTCTCGAGGACGGTCCTGTATCCGCCTCTGTCACCCGAAAGGCATTTAGAAACTCTGCTTATGGTGGCAGTGCTGGCACCGGTTTTATTTGCTATATCTATGTAGTTTTCGCCTGCCTTGAGAAGACGCGCCACCTCAAGCCTTGAAGATATCTCATCTATCTCCTTCACGGTGAAAATATCCGAGAAGAATGCCTCACATTCCTCAAGATCGGAAAGCGACAGAAATGCCTTTGCAAGCCTTACTGCCTCGTCGCTCATTTGGCTGCTGTGCTTTTCATTTTTATCCATGATCATATCTCCCGTTTTTTGATATTGACAGTTTTCTATGACCTAAAAGATGCAACGGATATGCTCCTTATCAGTTATCCCAGTTGTGATAGACTGCGTTTACATCATCATCCTCGTTGAACTTCTCGAGCATCTTTTCCATATTCTCGATATCCTCCTCGGAGGTAAGCTCAACATATGTGGAGGGAACCTTTGCAACGTCGGCGGTATCTATCTTATAGCCAAGTGCAATGATCGCATCACGAACCGCGTCAAGATCATCGACAGAGGTATAGATGGTGTATTCCCCCTCCTCGCACTTGATGTCCTCAGCACCGCATTCGAGCGAATCCTCCATTATCTTATCCTCGTCTATCTCCTCATCCTCGTCTATGATGGTAATAACGCCCTTATCCTCGAAAAGGAATGAAACGCATCCGGTCTGACCGAGGTTTCCGCCGTACTTATTGAACCAAGCGCGCACATTTCCGGCAGTACGGTTTCTGTTGTCGGTCGAGGTCTCCACGATGATCGCAACGCCCGAGGGACCGTAGCCCTCGTAAATGATCTCCTCATAGTTGATATCGCTGTTGTCGGTAAACTTCTTTATGGTTCTCTGAATATTTTCGTTAGGAACGTTGTTAGCCTTCGCCTTTGCAATAAGATCGCGAAGCCTTGCATTGTTTGAAGGATCGGGGCCGCCTGCCTTGATGGCAATAGCCATTTCCTTACCTATCTTAGTAAAGATCTTAGCCTTTGCCGCATCTGCCTTTTCCTTCTTATGCTTGATATTGTTCCATTTTGAATGTCCTGACATTTTAATTCTCCTATTTATATTTATCTGTTTATTTGACTACAATTGTTCGCATACGGGCGAATTTGGACTTATATTTTCTCGGGCGTCTGCATACAGATGAGTCCGAGAGCCGTCTTAAGAACACGGCTTGTAGCAGCGGTAAGCGCAAGGCGGCTCGAGCGAAGATCCTTATCCTCGCACGCAGCGATCTTGCAATCGTGATAGAATCGGTTGAATGCCGCGCAAAGATCAAGGATATATCTCGTTACAACACTCGGCTCATACTCGGCGATCGCACTCTTTATCCTCTCGGGGAAGATCGAGAGCACCTTTGCAAGCTCAAACTCGACCTCGGTCAAAGGAGCATCGGTCATTTCGCCGCACTCACCTGCCTTTTCAAGTATGGAGCATGTACGCGCATAGGTGTACTGAGCATAGGGACCTGTATTACCGTCAAAGCAGAGCGCATCCTCCATAACGAAGTTTATGTCGCGGATCCTGTTATTGGAGAGGTAGTAGAATATGATCGCACCAACGCCGACCTTCTCGGAAATAGCACGGCACTCGTCCTCATCCGGATGCTTCTCGCGCGTTATCTCATATACCCTCTTTATAGCCTCGTCAAAGAGATCGCGAAGAAGAATAACATTACCCGTTCTGGTAGCGAGCTTTGCTCCGCCGATGCTGACGGTGCCGTACGGCACGTGAACAAGCTGATCGTACCAATCGTAGCCCATAAGCTCAACGACCTTGAACCACTGAGCGAAGTGAAGCGACTGAGCCGCACTGGTTACGTATATCGCCTTATCAAATTTATATTCACCCTTACGGTATACAGCCGCAGCTATGTCACGGGTGGGGTAGAGGGTAGTTCCGTCACTCTTCAGAATAAGGCATACGGGCATATTCCACTTGTCGAGATTGACGATGGAGGCACCGTCATCTATCTCAAGCAGCCCCATATTGCGAAGCTTCTCGACCTGTGCAGGCATCTTATCGGTATAGAAGGACTCACCGAGATAGCTATCGAAATCTATGCCGAGGAGCTTATAAGTTTTTTCGTATTCCTTAAGGCTTACGTCAACAAACCAGCGCCAGAGAGCAAGATTTTCCTCATCTCCGTGCTCAAGCTTTGCAAACTCCGCGCGGGATTCATCCGCGAGTGCAGAATGCTTGCGGCTGCCCTCAGGCATACCTGCAACGCTTGCATCCTCCTCGTCCTTTATCGCATTATTTATCTTTACGTAGAGCGAAACAAGCTCGTCTACACCGCCTGCTTCTACCTGCTCGCGGCCGCCCCATTTTTTATAGGCAACTATGAGCTTTCCAAACTGGGTTCCCCAATCTCCGAGGTAGTTGATTCCGACACAGTTGTAGCCGGCAAACTGATGAAGAAGCTTCAGCGAATGACCTATAACGGTGGTTCCGAGATGGCCTATATGGAAGGGCTTCGCCACATTGGGCGAGGAATAATCGAGGATAACCGTCTTTCCCTCTCCGCACATAGGCGATCCGTATTTTTCACCTGCGGCTCTGATATCCGATACAACTCTCGTTGCAAAAGCGGTCGGGCTTATGCGGAAGTTAAGATAGCCGCCCATAGCATTGACCTCGGAAAATTCATCACAGCTTATTTCTGCTGCAAGCGCAGATGCGATGACCGGAGGTGCCTTTCTCAGACTTTTCGAAAGACGGAAGCAGGGCAGAGCGATATCACCCATACTCTTATCCGGGGGATACTCAAGCATCTCAAATATCTCATCGGCAGAAAGAAGCCCCTCACCGAAGAGCTTTGCGGTCGCATCGGCAAGAAGCGATGCGGTATTCTTCTTTAAAGTTAACATATATATCTCCTTAAACTTTTTACAACGAATTGACCATTTTTACGAAATCACCTTCGGGACGGCCGCCGCCGACAAGCCTCGCTTTTATGTATGGGCTCATCGAAAAGGCATATCCCATAGCTACCTCAAGACCGCTCTTGAGGTAAAACTCTCCATCCTCAAAGACTATCTCGGGAGGCTCAGGAGTCTCACCGCCGTCGATCACATCCGAATAGCGCGCCACAAGCCCGTTATCCGGCTCGGTGTCCGGGTAGCAGAGGCGCTCGGGAGATATGATAAGCTGCCTGAAGCTCTTGTCCCTCTTCCACTCCTCAAAGCCGCTTCCAATACAGGCGGCAACCTCCTCGGGAGTGAGATACGTCGTATCAACGATAAGGTCATAATTGGAAAGATCGCCTATATCAACACCGTATTTTTCGGAATAGCGCTTGATCTCGCTGGCTCTGCGCGCCTTCGTTTCCCTCACCGTTTCCTCAAGGCTTGCCGCATGCTCGCCCTGACGGTTTGCATTCATTATGCGTAAGGCGCTCGTTTCTATATCGACGGAGAGGTATACCCGGAAGGTGCCGCGAGTAAAATGCCATGCCATTCTCGAATCTATTATCAGAAGCTTGTCCAGCTCGGAAAGAGCCGCAACACCGTCATCTATCTCACGGTCCAGCTCCGGATGAGTTTCCATATATTTGTTGAGCTCAACTACAGACATTCCGCGCTTCTCGGCCACGGATCTGACTATTGCGCCGGTAGAATAATACTCCGCACCGAGACTCTCGATAAGTATTTTGGAAACGGTGCTTTTTCCGCTGCCAAGGTCACCTGCCAATGATATTTTTTCGGTCATGACAATCTCCTCTCATCGCAAAATATTTTTTAACTACAATAGTATACTATATTAAATAAAAAAAGTCAATATTTTTAAGCAATTTGCGGAATTTTTGGTTATTAGATATCTATTTCGCCATAATGGACTTGACATAATTTGTGCGGTGTGATAAAATCTTCTATGCCGAGGTCGGAGCGAGAAATAAAAAATCCCCGATTTTGACATCATCCGACGAAAGGAGCTACCGATGGAAAAGCACAGACTCAGAGGACCGGTGCTGATATCTCTCTTTGCTGCTGTGATATCGGTATTATCTGTGGTATCAATACCGCTCGCGGTGCCTATCACCCTTTCCACACTCGGAATATTTATCGCGCTCGGTACTCTTGGCGGTACGGGCGGCTCTCTGGCAGTTATGCTCTATGTCTTCATAGGAGCTTTGGGACTGCCGGTGTTTGCAGGCTTTGGCGGCGGCATCGGTCACATTATGGGTGCCGGCGGCGGATTTATTATCGGATACCTTGCAGCGGCGTTTATCTACTCGACTCTTGAATTTATATTCCGCGGTGGCGGCAAAAGAAAGATCGTTTACTTTCTTGTATCGCAGATCACAATATACCTTTGCGGAACGCTGTGGTTCGTTTATGTTTACGGAGAAGCAGACGGATTCTTTGCGGCTCTTACCGTTACTTGCTTGCCGTTTGTCATTCCTGATGCGATAAAAATACTTGTGGCGTATTACGTATCAAAAAGGCTTTGCAAGCTCAATTACACGTTAAATTGAAAACGATTGTTTACATAAATACATCGAGAGAGGTTAATATATGGAAAAGGCTAAGATAGATAGGATCAACGAGCTTGGCAGAATTGCCAAGGTCAGAGAGCTTACGGATGAAGAAAAGGCAGAAAGGCAGGCATTGCGAGAGGAATATCTCGCTGCCTTCCGCGCAGGCCTCAGAGGCACTACACCCGAAGGAGGAAAGAAGAATGTCTAAAGTATGCTGCATATGCAAAAGAGATATAGATGCCGATACAGCTCCGATACTCGCAATGAGCGGCTACGGAAATCCAAAGCAGCTCTGCCCCGAGTGCGACGGGCATATAGTTACCCTGACAGAATCGCTTGATGCCACCGAGATAGCAAGGAGCATAGAAGCGCTCGGAGAGTCACTCACAAAGAGTGACACCGATGACGTTCAGGTCATTGCTATAGTTACCGATATGCTCGAGGATGCCAAGGAAAAAATGGATGCTATCGAAAACGGAAGCTACACTCCCGAGGAAAACGAGGAGGATAGCGAGGATGAGTTTGAGATCACCGAGGATCTTATGGAGACCGAGGAGGACAGGATCCTTGACGAGGAAGAGGCTCGCGTATCGAAGAAGATCGATACCATAACAAGCTGGATCGCCGGCGCATTCTTTATCGCTACAGTAGTTTTCCTTATCATAAAATCGTTTTTCTGATAGCACCACGGAATAGATTGAGTGCATAATAAAAAAGCCCTCTGCATAAATTTTAGCGGAGGGCTTTTCTTATGAATATTTCGGTAATACTACCTTTCCTCATTCTTACTCTCGGAGCTTTCCTTCTCATAAAGCTCCGTTTTTTCTTTATACTTCACCCCATAAATACGATCCGCTGCGCCTTTGGTAAGGGCTCGCGACGCGAGGGTGCGATAACTCTTGCTCTTTCGCTTGCCGGGACTCTCGGTGTCGGAAATATAGTAGGTGTGGCATCCGCTATTGCGATAGGCGGAGCAGGCAGCGTGCTTTGGCTTATGCTCTCGGCTCTTTTTTCCTCCGCGATCAAGTATTCCGAGATCTCGCTCTCGATAAAAAGCGGCGGTGAGGGTATTATGGGGGTACTGCGCGCTGAGTTCGGGCACGGCGGCAGACTGCTCTCCGTATTATATGCCTCGCTCTGCCTCACACTTTCCTTGAGCATGGGATGCATCCTGCAGGCAGGAGCTATCCGCGGCGCAGCAGAGGCGGTAAGCAGCAATGGTATGCCTTATATCTTATGTGCCGCTTTTTTTCTCGCGGCTTCTGTATGTGCATTCGGGAAAAGCGGCATAAGACGGGCAGTCGCACTCACCGTTCCTTTCGCCGCAGCAACTTACACGGGTATATGTCTTTGTGTGATATCGGCTAATTTTCGGGATATACCGTACGTGATACGCGATATCCTTGCCTCCGCTTTTACTCCCACGGGGGCGGCAGGAGGTATTTTCGGCATACTCACCTCGCGTGCTGTAAGCGAGGGCTTTGCCGCAGGTCTTTTATCCAACGAGGCGGGAGCGGGGACCTCATCTCTCGCTCATAGCGGAGTCGGCAATACCGATGCCGCCCGCGCCGGATCCTTAGGGATAATCGAGGTCATAGTCGATACGGTGGTGATATGTCCGCTCACCGCATTCGCAATACTTCTCGGCGATATTGATGCAGGCGGCGGTGTTTTGGCTCTCGGTGAGCTTTTCGCAAAGCATATACCCTTCGGTGCGGAGGCACTCCTTCTCTCGGTGCTCGCATTTGCTCTATCAACCGTTATTTGCTGGTATTACTATGGTAGCGTGTGCCGCGAGTACCTTTTCGGCAGACGCGGAGGAATAGTATATTTCATTGTTTTTATAATCTGTCTCGCTGTGGGACTTTTCACCCGGAGCGGCTACGCCGTACGTATAACGAATTTTATTCTCCTTGGACTTACTGTCATGACGGCTCTGGCAATAAAAAAAGGAGCCGACGAAATCAAAGCTCCGTCGGCTAGGTATTCAGACGATTGATCAAAGCACGCGTATTTTCGAAAGAGGAGTCACGCCTATTGCCGAAAGTCTGTCAGAAAGCTCGCGCTCGCTCATCGACTCGGTAATTATGGCACATTCGGACTCGGAGGGAATGACCACAGCGGACGGGAATGCTTCAAGGACAATATCGGAGTATGCCTTATCTGCCGCTATATAGAAGCGCGAGGCGAAGCCGTCATAATCGGCAATGTCGGTACATTTATTCAACACGGGGGCATAGCAACCCGTTCCCATGCGCATTACCTGCATAAGGTCTCCCACTACTGCGGAGGCGGTCGCGCCTGCGCCTGCACCCTGTCCGTAGAGCATGATATTTCCAAGCGGCTCGGCTATTATCTCAACCGCATTATACACACCGCTGACACCCGAAAGCGGCATATCGGACGGGACTAAGAAGGGGGCGACCGTACAGAATGGCTTCTCGCCGGCAAAGCCTCTGCCGACAAGCTTTATCGTGCAGCCCACAGCCTCCGCCGCACGCACGTCGTTATCTCTTATCTTGGTTATTCCCTCCGTATGGATAAGCTCGGTGGGAATAAGCGCACCGGTTATCAGCGAGGTGAGAATAGCTATCTTTCTGCAAGCATCCGTGCCGAGAATATCGGCATCGGGATTGCGCTCGGCATACCCCTTCTCCTGGGCATCCTTAAGCGCAGACTCAAAGCTTCTGCCGTAGGTGAACATCTGGGTGAGGATATAATTCGTAGTACCGTTAAGTATTCCTCTGACCTCGGATATCTTATTCTGTCCGACGCAGGAAAGCATCGGGGATATCACGGGAATACCGCCGCCTACCGCTGCCTCGAATCGGTAGCAGACGCCGTTCTCACGCGCAAGCGCGAGAAATTCGTCACCGAAATTTGCAACGACCTCCTTGTTCGAGGTTATAACGCTCTTCCCTGCCTTCAGCGCGGCTACCGTGTACTCATATGCCGGGTGTGAGCCGCCCATGACCTCTATAACCACCGATACATCCGGATCGGAGAGGATTACCGAATAATCGTGTACCACCCTGTCCGCAAGCGGCGAATCGGGAAAATCTCTGAGATCCAGTACGTACTTGATATTTATGTCGTCACCGCCGTGGTGATTTACCTCTTTGGAATTATGGATAATAAGGTCGGCAACACCGCCGCCCACAACACCGAATCCGAGAATCGCAATACTTGTCATTTTTATCTTCCTTTCGCCAAAACGGAGCATTTTTTGCACCGCATAGATCTTTTTTCCTATAATTATAGCATATAACTTGCGAAAAGTAAACAAAAAAACTAAAATACATAAAATAAATTTGGGCGGAGGTTTCGAATTACCTTCGCCCAAATTTATAAGCCCGAAAAATGCTTACTTTACTATCCCGAGTGCGCTCTCCTTCGACTCGGCGGTGAAATAATCGAGGGGGTTGACGGAGACTCCGTTCACCTTCATTTCAAAGTGAAGATGCGGCTCATCGGCTATTTCATATACCGAGCTGTTGCCTACAGAGCCGATAACGTCGCCCTGACTGACGGCAGCGCCTACGGCTACGCAAACGCTCTCACCGTTAAGGTTTGAATAATAGCTCTTGTGAGTGTCGCTGTGCGTTATTTCAACCGTTTTGCCGAGCATCGGATCGTTATAGACCGACGTCACCGTACCGTCCGCCGCGGCAAAGACCTCTGCACCGTCATCGGTGGAGATATCGAGCCCCGTGTGAATTCTCCACTCGTCAAGAGTGACTGAGAACACGGGTACGGTGGTGCTGTGTGACTTCATCACGGTTCCTGTTGCAGGCGATACGAAGGTAAGCTCAGGTCGCTTATTCTCCTCGCTGCTTCCGCCGCTGTTATCGGTTGAAGGAGGCGTGCTTTCACCGTTATCGTTCACTGTGCCGTCGTTCGGGGGCTCGGGAGTTTCGTTCTTCTTTCTGTTGTTTGCCGCCACGATGCCTATCACTATCGCGCTGACACAAAGAATGGCAATAACCGTAAGATATATTATCTTTGATATTGCCGCGCTGTCGCTGAATTTGAATTTCTTTTCCATTTTCTGATCCTTTCTTATGAAATGCTACGTCTATTTTCCTCCGTGACACCGCAATTTATTCACAAATATTGAATTTCAGGATATTTTTTAACGAATAGGCAAAATTTAAGTAAAAAGTTATTTACTTTTTATTATTTATATGTTATAATGAGTTTATTATCGTGTTTATTCGACAAAACACAAGTGCACGGCTACGTCAGCCGAATACATAATGGGAGGACCGAATATGACGGGGTCATCAATCACAGGTGTGATCATACTAGCAATCATAGGACTGATCATATTCATAAAATCGGGCTCGAAAAATAAAAAAAGACTGCTGAAGACTATCGGCTTCGTATTTGCCGCACTGATAACAAGAGGCATTGTCGCCGCGGCTGTTGCTGACAGCGGCGTGGACATCGACGGGCTTACGCCTGCAACTCTTATAGCATTGGGTATTATTCTGGTGGAATTCTTCGCCCTGAGGAATAAAAAGCTTATTACCAGGATCCTTGTACCCGCTCTTACCGTAATCGGATTCGTTCTGCTGATTCTGACCGTGGTCAATTCGAACAGGATCTCGGATGTATTCTCTCCCGGCGTGCTTCTGATAATCGCCGCGGTCATCGCGCTTATCATCATCTTCAAAAAGGCAAGCGGCAAGGTCAAGGCCGTACTGATAACCGTTATCGTTGTCGCGGCTGTACTCGCTTTGGCATTCGCACTTATGCCCGGTGGATTTGAGAACAATTTCTCGCCGAAGATCCTTCTGATAGCGGCAGGAGCAATAGCACTCCTCTTCATCTTCATAAAGGCAAAGCGCAGGGCCAAGATATTTATGGTGCTTATTGCTTTGGTAGGTGTTGGGATCGGAGTGGGTATACGGTATATCCCCGAGGATTGGGAAGGTCTTGACGCTATTCTCAATAAGGGTGACGAGGATATCAACGGTGACGGTACATCCGATCGCGAGAATCCCCTCAAGGACAATCCCGTATATATCGCCGTTATGGACTTTATTGACAAAATTCCCTTTGATAAAGTATTCAAGAGCGATGACGAAATGGACAACGGCGACGAAGAGCAGATACAGACAGCTCTTCAGCCGAGCTACGGTCTTGAATATTCGCTCAGCTCCTCCGGACTTTATTACACGGTTACGGGTATCGGAAGCTGTACCGACACTGTGGTAGTTATTCCTTCGATACACGACGGACTACCCGTCAAGGCTATAGCAGATTATGCCTTCTCCGGCAGCAATGTGAACTCCGTGCATATAGGCTGGGGTATAACGAATATCGGAATGTATGCTTTCAACAGCATGTATTCACTCCACGAACTAACGATTCCCTCAAGTATTACCGCGATAGATGCATATGCATTTACCGATACTCAGATTTCAAGAGTATATATTTCAGACGCTTCGGCATGGTGCGAGATCATCTTCGCAAATCATACGAGTAATCCCCTTCATTTCGGAGCCGAGCTTTATCTGAACGGTGAGCTCGTGACAGATCTTATAATTCCCGGTAAGATCGAAACAATAAGGTCTTACACCTTCGTCGGATGCACGTCGCTTCGAAGTGTGACGCTACCGGACGATGTCAAGGTGATCGGCGAACGAGCTTTCTCCGGATGCAAAGCTATGACCGACTTGTTTATCGGTAACCGTCTTTCAGATGTCGGAGAATATGCATTTGAGGGATGCGAAGCTCTCGAAAATGTACACATCAGCGATATTGCGGCATGGTGCGGCATTACATTCAAGCTGAATGAAAGTAACCCTCTTTTCTATGCAGAAAATTTATATCTTAACAAAGATCGCGTTACCGAGCTTGTTATTCCGGAGGACGTGACAAAGATCAACAACGGAGCCTTCTACGGCTACGATTCTCTCCGAAAATTAGTTATCGGCGATGACGTCATCGAAATAGGAAATCAGGCATTCTCCGGATGTCTTGACCTTATAAGTGTTACTCTCGGAGATAACGTTACCACAATTGCAGAATATGCGTTCTGGAACTGCGAAAAGCTCATTGAGGTTGTCAACAATTCTCCGCTTAGCATATCCTGCGGGGACTACTCTAACGGCTATATAGCTTATTATGCCAAGGATGTTCACATGGGTGGAAGCGCGATCGACGAGGTGGACGGCTACCTCTTCTACAACCGCGATATCGGAGTCAATTATCTTTTAGGATATGCCGGCGAGGCTACAGAGCTTGTGCTTCCTACGTTCTACAACGATACCGGATACAGCATATATCAGTACGCATTCCGAGGAATGAGCGATATCGAGAGCTTTTCCATTCCCGGTACGGTTTATGAGATAGGTTCTTATGCGTTTGCGGATTGCAAGGATCTCAAAAGCGTAAGCATAGCAAACGGTGTGGAATCTATAAAGACCGGAGCATTCAGTGCATGTGTAAGCCTTCGCAGCATAGTTATACCGGACTCGGTTACAACCCTCGGAGTCAGAGCCTTCAACGGATGCATTAATATGCTGAGCGCTCATATCGGAAACGGCATTACCGCTATTCCCGAAAGCACTTTTTCCTACTGCCCCAATCTTACCGATGTAGTTATCGGAAATAGTGTTACCGGTATAGAAATCTCTGCATTCTATCATTGCTTCTCCCTTGTAAGAGTCGTTATCGGTGAATCGGTGAACCACATCTCCAATGATGCATTCATCGGATGCAACAAGATCGTTGAGATAGTTAATCATTCGTCACTCAATATAAGAGCGGGATACGCGAATCACGGCGGCATTGCCGAAAACGCGCTCAGCGTAATCTCGTCCGACTTTGATAAATATGAGAGCAAGATCAAACATGTCAACGAATTTCTTTTCTATGAAGACAGTGATGGCAATACAAGCGGAAACGTCTATCTTATCGCCTATCTCGGAGACGATAGTCTACTCGTACTTCCCGAAAGCTATAACGGTCGCAATTACAATATCTTAAGCTATGCTTTCGACTCCGATAAAACAATAGAGAATATAGTTATGCCTACGAGTGTGACTAATATTGAGGATTACGCCTTCTATGGATTAACTCCGGTACCAAGTATATATTACTGCGGCTCTCAGAAGGAATGGTTCTCCGTTGGCAAGCCTACAAATGACAATTACTTCGATAATGCCCGTGTGTATTATTACAGCGAGTCCGAGCCTGAAATATGGTTGAACGACTACTGGTTCTACGGCGAAAACGGTGAAATAGTGAATTGGGCTGACGGTTATGTAATTACTCCGGTGAAATAAAAAATTTCACCTTACCATAAAACAAAAAGAGTATGCCTCTGATGCGAAAATGCATCAGAGGCATACTCTTTTGAAGGGACGTTTTCTTTGATAAAAGCGCCCGCTTTTCAATTCAGGGTCATTTCTCTTCCTCGGCTACTATATAAGGAAGATATCCTACGAAATAATTCCATCCGGAGGCTATCGTCGTAAATGCCATTATTCCCATACATACGTAGGAGATTATATGGTTATTCGGAGTTATCAGCGGCTCTACGATAATGAGCACGGTGCCCACCATCTGCGACACGGTCTTGAGCTTGCCCATCATATTTGCGGCAAGATCGACCTTTGCCTTCTTGCCGGCAACGACCAGGCGAAGACTCGTTACCGCAAGCTCACGGAAAAGAATGATAAGGACAAGCCATACGAATATCTTGCCCTGAAGCATCTCGCCTCTTATAAACATCCAGGCGAGGATCGCGAGCATTGAGCCGAGAACCATAAATTTATCCGCAAGCGGATCGATGAACTTGCCAAAATCGGTTACAAGCCCATACTTTCTTGCTATCTTTCCGTCAAGCATATCGGTAAGAGCCGTAAGCCCGTAAAGGATAGCGGGGATTATAATGCCCCATACCTCCGCGCCTATCATAAAGAGAAGCGCCGCAACAAATGCAGGTACCAAAGCAACTCGCAAAAGAGAGAGCATATTCGGTACGTTAAATATAGGATTCTTTTTCATTTTTCTACTCCTTTCGCTGCAAAATGAATATTATTGTTTGCATATTAAGCTTTTACAGCGATTCCGACGAGGTCATAATCGAGCGCCTCGTCTATTCTTACTTTAACAAAATCACCTGCTTCGACGCGGAAGGGGGATTTGAAATAAACCCTGCCGTCCACGTCCGGTGCATCGGCATACGTCCTGCCGTAATATATATCGGCTATGGTATCAAAACCGTCACAAAGTACTGTAAGCGTTTTGCCTACCTGACGCGCCACGGTATCCTCATTCACGGTAAGCTGAGTCTGCATAAGTATATCGTATCTGTCCTGCTTAACCTGCTCGTCCACCTCACCGTCCAAGAGGGCGGCCGCGGTTCCTTCCTCCTCAGAGTATGTAAATGCACCGAAATGCTCAAAGCGCGCTTCCTTCACGAACTCGCAAAGCTTTGTGAAATCCTCCTCACTCTCGCCGGGGAAGCCTACCATAGCGGTAGTCCTGAGAACAACGCCGGGAATCTGCTCACGGAGCTTCTTTACGGTAGCCTTTATAAGCTCAGAGCCGCCGTGACGGTTCATACGGTCAAGCACACTGTCGGATATATGCTGGATCGGGATATCCATATATTTAAGAAGTCTGGGATTGTCGCGCATCTCGGCGATAAGCTCATCTGTTATCTTATCGGGATAGCAATAAAGCAATCTTATCCACGGGATAGAGGTATTGTCGGTTATCGCACGGACAAGGCGCGCGAGGCTATACTCACCGTAGATATCAAGACCGTATCTCGAGGTGTCCTGCGCGATAAGGTTAAGCTCCTTTACACCGAGCTGCTCAAGGTCCTTTGCCTCGGCAACTATATCCTCCACAGTGCGCGAGCGGAATCTGCCGCGGATAGAGGGGATAGCGCAGTATGTACACTTATTGTCACAGCCCTCGGCTATTTTAAGATATGCGGTGTGATCGCCTGTGGTAATGATGCGGTCACCGCCTAAGGCCGAGGTGTTCTTATCCTCAAATGAGGTGTATTTCTCGCCTCGGAGAACGGCGCGGCAGGCATCAACTATATTGGCTATGCTTCCGACTCCGACCAGAGCATCAACCTCGGGCATCTCGCGCATAACGTCCTCCCGGTAGCGCTCCACAAGACAGCCTGTAGCTATAATGTAACGGCACTTTCCGTTTTCCTTCAAGGACGCAACGTCCAGAATATTGTCAATTGACTCCTGCTTTGCGCTTGCTATGAAGCCGCAGGTATTCACAATTATTATTTCCGCCTCAGCCTCATCGGGCGTGATCTCAAAGCCGGCATCGTGAAGGCGGCGAAGCATTACCTCGGTGTCCACAAGATTCTTGGAGCAGCCGAGAGATATAAATCCTATTTTAGTCATAATTTACCCTTATTTCAAAAGCTTGCTGATCTTAGGTCTTATTCTGTTCAGGTAAAATCTTGCCATAACGGTAAGAAAATAATCATATACCAGCATAGTTATTATAAGTGCTACGTAGAGCGCTATTTTAAATATATAAGTGTTTTCCTCGAGGATCGGTATCGAAACGTCCTCCTCAAAAAACGGAATACCGAGAATAAATTCGGAGGCAAGTATCATAAGCACTGCCGAAATGTTGAATGCAATAAGCTTTATCGGTATCCAAAATGGGCGGCGCAGCTTTTCTATATAAGCCTTCAATATCGGATATATTCCGAAAAGAAGAAAATAAGTCACCCACACAAAGCTGTGCGCAAAGAAGACAAATCCAAGAAGTGAGGTACCGAGCCAGACAAAATAGGTATACGGGCGTCCGACCTCTACGAACATAAAGACCATAAGAAGCGAATTGAGCGCCGCTACGGTCATATCAAGTGCCTCAACGTATGCGCCCACCGCCATGAACAGAACTCCGAGTGCTATTGACATAGCACCGAGGGTGAGCTTTTTCGTATCCTTCATATCGTCAGCAGCAGGCTATAAGGTCACCGCCAAGGCATTCGCAAAGGCAGTCAAGGCATATAAGATTTGCACAGCAATCGCAAGCCTCATCGGTCGTCGGCTGTCTGCGGCGGCTATAGGTGGTCGAGGGACCGTAATAGGTGCTTCCGTAGGTTCCCGCATTGGTATTGAACATCTCCTTTGCTCTCTGGTACTCGGTATTTCCGGGCTCCATAGTGCAGGCGATCTCAAGCTCACGCATAGCATCGCCAACGTTCTTTCTGCTCATAAGCACAAGGCTCATAAGATAATGCCACTCGGCAACGCGGTCAACAGGGAGAATACCGAGAAGCTTGCGCTCAGCATCGGCAAAGCGATGCTTGTTTATATCCTGTCGTATCTCGGTATAAAGAGGCTCCTGCGAGCCGCCCGACGAGCCTGTATAGCTCTGATAATAGGTGTTATTTCCCGAATAGCCTTCCCTTCCCTCGGCACGCATACGCTGAATCTCATCGTATGCCTGATTGATGCTCTGCATCTTCTCGGAGGCGAGGTCCTGAAGGGGATTATCCTCTCCGTAATTATCGGGATGATATTTCTTCGCGAGTGCGCGATAGGCGCTCTTTATCTCCTCATCGGATGCGTTTCTCGAAACGCCGAGCACCTCGTACGGATCCTGTCTTGTTGAATTACTCATTATTCTGCCTTTCTTCGGTGCCGCCTTCCTTTTTATCGAGGAATTCTATCCTCTTAGGCAGACCGAGATATATAATATTTTTAATTATGTTTTCAATTGTAGCCCTTTTACCGAACGGAAGAAGATTGACAGCCGACTCGAGCTCTCTGCATTCAAGCAGAAGCGCACACTTTATAGTGCTTTTGTTCTCGTCCGAGAGAAGCCTGCCGTCATACATAAGCACGTACGGATTATAGCTCCCGCTTACCCTATCCTTTTCATAGTCCTCGGCGGCATCGGCGGCATATATGAACTTGCCGAGATGATAGCCGCACTGATATGTTATCCTTGCATCCGCCCCCTCAAGCCCGAAGGAGAATACAGCACCGAGCAATTCACCGAATAGGCCTGCAGGCTCGTCTACTCCGATATGCTTTGACTCCTCAAGGGCGGTTATCGCACCGAGCTTTTCCTCCGCTATTTCTGAAAGCCGGGAGAGGTCAGCGCGCTTACCTGCACTCGAATATATCGGGCGGAGCATACCTGTTGCCATTCTGCGAAGCATCCGCTCATCCTTTATATCGTCCTTCAGCTTGTGGTAGGTGAGTATGGCAAAAGCACGCGCGGTATAGTCGGTGGCGGAATTGGTATTCAGCATCGCCTTCGGCTTCATCGGATGCGCGACGCATCTTCCGCGCCCGGCACTGATCTCGGAGTCCGGAATATAAAGCATACGGATAAGAGCGAGAAAAACGCTGTCGTAGCTATGAAGAAGGTTTGAAAGAGCACCTGTTATTCTTTTCATAGATCGGCAGACACCGCAATAGGTCGCCTTATAGAACTCGTATTCCTTCACGAGCAGCTCAGCCTGAACAGGCTTCACGTAACCGAACATAAAGATACTCCTTCCCACAGATTTTATATAACACATATATTATAGCACAAAATATATGACTTGTGTTAACTTTTTAAAAATTTTTTAAAAATTATTGAAAGTAATTGATTTTCACCCGAAAATAATATATAATATTGTAAACCGCAGCTATTGGTGCTTACTTCACTTCCTGATAAGAAAGAGCGTCAACATATCGCGGGACGGCAGATAGCTAGTCGGATTTACTTCATTTTGGATAAGCCGGAGGTCGGAGGTTCAAATCCTCCTCTCGCGCAAGCGATGTAGCTCAGTTCGGTAGAGCACCGGCATTGTATGAATCCGACGATACCGGTCTGCCGTCATTTTTTTTGCAATTCAAAGGACATAAAAATATGCAGAACAGATCATTACATATTCTTTTCCGTTTTCTCCTCGCGGCACTTCTTATCTGTGCATCGCTGATCTTATCCTCGTGCGGCAACAGGGATTCCGATACCTCGAACGACGACGATACGGGGGATATCCCGGAGAATACAACACCCGAGGAGAACGATATAAATATAGACAGCTTCACCGTCGGCTATCTCACCGAGGATAACTATAACGAGGGTAATTTCGAGGACGAAAGCATTGAAGATACCGCCGCTCTCGACAAGGGCGGAAGCGTTTACGCAATAATCGATTTCTCATACACGATATTGAAGGATATTCCCGAGGATGCATCCATAATCTTCGGAGCAGTTTCCGAGGCAAGAGGTATTATTGACATAACGCTACAGGAGGCACCGACCTCCGCCATAAAGGAAACGAAGAATAATTCGGGCATCTACCTTACTGCTGAATTTTCTATGCCCGAGAAAAAGGATAGTCAAAAATCGATGCGTGTTGCCGTCCGTGTTCTTCCGCTCGGCTCGGGCACGGTTTCGCTGACCTTCGATCTTACCGCCTCGGACAATATCAAGCTCTGCGGAGCTACAAGCCAAAAATCGAACATCACCAAGATAAACTCCGATATTACCTATAGAATAAACGATGATGCCCTTGGATATTCTGTTTATTCGGTAAGCAAGACGAGCTCCGAGATAGTTATTCCCGACAGATTGAAGGACAACCTTCCCGTGACCGGTATTCTGAACGGGGCATTTAATAACAGGTCTGAGCTCGAAAGGCTGACTATCGGAAAAAATATCACAAGCTTCGAGAACGAGTCGGAGCTTTCGGACTGCACCTCGCTCTGTGAAATAAAGGTGGATGGAGAAAACACCGCTTATACGGTTATAGACGAAAGCCTTTATACAAAGGACGGTAAGACTCTGATCCGATATTCTCCGGCAAGACCGGATAATAGCTTCACAATAAACGGCAGCACTACGCATATTGCAGAGCTTGCATTTGCCTCGGCAACCTCTCTTACCGAGGTGTATATTCCCGAATCGGTCGTTTCTGTAGGCAAAGCCGCATTCTATAAATGCGATTCGATCGAGCGCATCACCACCTCCGTTATCGGCTCGGGAAATGCCGAGAAAAACACGCATTTCGGCTATATTTTCGGGGCGGAGAGCTATGAAAGCAACCGAGAGCACCTGCCGCAAGGTCTGAAAACGGTCATTTTAAATGGTACGACAGCCATTAAAAGCTATGCATTCGCAGGCTGTGCACAGATCACATCCGTAAAGATCCCCGATACTGTGACCTACATAGATTACGGAGCCTTCAAGGACTGCTCGGCTCTCACCGAAATCAATATCCCCGCCTCGGTCAACTCGCTTCCCTTCTATCTCTTCTCCGGATGCACGTCACTGGAAAGCATAGTGATCCCACAGTCGGTCACGTCTATAGGAAACTACGCATTCGAGCGCTGCGAGTCCCTTTCCGAAATAGCGATCTCAGATGCGGTCTCTTATATCGGCACGTGTGCTTTTTCGGAATGCACGGCACTTACCGCCATAAAGCTTCCCGATAAATTGACGGTTATTCCTATGTATCTTTTCCAAAACTGCAGTGGCTTGAAAAGCATTGAGCTTTCGGACAATGCTACAGAAGTGCAGCCGGGAGCATTCAGCGGATGCTCCTCTATTACCGCGATGGTATTACCGAGCGGCATCACAGCGATCAGCGACGAGCTCTTTATGAATTGCACCGCTCTTGAAAGCCTGGTCCTCCCGTCGGATGCCACGTCTATAGGCTATGCTGCATTCAAGGGATGCACCTCTCTTTCGAAATTGGCAATTCCCGATGCGGTAATAACCGTCGGCTCACGTGCATTCGAAGGATGCACCTCGCTCGCCTCAATAAAAATCCCCGATCGTGTCGAAACACTCAAGGAATATACATTCTCGGGATGCAGCTCTCTTACGGATGCCGTGCTAAGCAGAAATCTCTATACCGTTGAAAAATATGCATTCAATGAGTGCACCTCTCTTACAGAGATAATAATTCCCTACTCGGTCAAGGAGATATACAAATACGCCTTTTACGGATGCAAAGCGCTGAACGTTTGCTGCGAAGCGGCGGCAAAGCCCGATGGATGGGAAAGCTATTGGAGCAATTCGGTCGCCGGTGTCAATTTCAAGCACAACCTTGTTCTCACAAACCCAAACTTTACGTACGTTGCATACGACGGCGGTGCTTATATAGTTGACTGCAAGACCATCTCGGACGTAATAACCGTTCCAAGTCATTTGGACAGCCTTGAGGTTCTGGGAATTTATTCCTTATCCGCAGGCAAGCAGGTGATACTGCCAAGCACGCTCGTCAGTATCGCCAGAGGCGCATTCAAGGGATGCTCGACACTTACCGAAATAGTTATACCCGATAGTGTCAGATATCTCGGGCTCGGTGCATTTGAGGGATGCACGGCTCTCACCGGCGTTGTACTCGGAGATGGTATAACCGTCATTCCCGGCTATGCCTTCAACGGCTGCTCAAAGCTCAAATCGGTAGAGGCGGGAAGCGGTCTCCGATCCATTGAAATGTATGCATTTGCAAACTGCTCAAGCCTCACCGAGCTCACCCTTCCGAAAACGCTTGCCGATATAGGCTACGGCTCCTTCTACGGCTGTCAGTCGCTTAGCGATGTGTATTTCGAGGGCACGGAGTCGGAAATCAATTATACCGTTGACACCTGGAACGAGTCTTTTGTAGCATCAACCAAGCATTATACATAATCCGACAACAATACTTCTATAAACCAAGGAGATCCAGATGAAAAAGACATTTAAGCAAATATTTGTTGTCATTTTGCTCATCACATCACTCATTCTAACCCTCTCATCTTGTAAAGATAAAAACAACGAAGACGGAGGCGACAGCACGGATAACAATCCCGGTGGTGCGCCTACCTTAAGAGATCAGAGCGATATTGAAATAAATGAATTCAGCGCAGGCTATCTCACCGAATCGGAATATAATTACGGTGAATTCAGCGATAGCGATATAACGCAGGACATTGTATTCAAAAACGGAGAGATCGGCTATATGATAGTTGATTTTTCCTATACGCTTCTGCAAGATATGGATGACGGCTCATATATATGCTTTGATACCTTCTTCCCGGGAAGAGGTGTCCTTGATATAACCATCGAGGATGCTCCCACCTCTGACACCGAGGAATACGAACAAACGAACGGAACAACACTCAGCACCAGATTTTCTCTCCGCTCCGAGGTGGGCGCTATGAAATCGGTCAGAGTTATTCTCAGATTGCTCCCCGTCAGCGGAGGCGAGGTTCCATTCTCTCTCAACCTGACGGCAGGCGACAGATCGGATCCCACAAAAGTATACAGAATATACGGATCCACCTCTATCGACCAACTCATAAATACGGGAAATCCCACTTTAGTGTATAAGATCAACACCGACGGAAAATCCTACACCCTTGTCCGTGCGGTGACGGGATTGAGAGAGGCTACTATCCCCGACAAGCTGGATGACGGTCTGCCGGTCACGGCTATTGCAGATAATGCTTTTGATGGCTGTACCGCACTCTCAAAGCTCACGATAGGAAAGAATATCACCACCCTACAGAAAAATCTGTTCAAGGACTGTACAAAGCTCCCTTTTCTAGAAGACGGTGTTTATTACGTTGATAAATGGGCAATAGGGTCCGAAAGAGGGTATACCGATATCACTCTCAGAAAAAACACTATGGGAATCGCAGAAGGCGCTTTTGAAAATTGCGATAACCTCAGCTTTGTATCTGTCCCTGACAGCGTTTATTCAATCGGAAAAAATGCATTTTTCGGCTGTTCTTCACTCGCCTCATTCTCATTATCCAAGGCAGTCACTTACATAGGCGAAAGTGCTTTTGGCGGATGCTCTTCACTCACCGAGATTACAGTCAGCAAGGATAACACCGAATACGCATCTGTTGGAGGAAGCCTTTACACAAAGGACGGCAAGACTCTTTTAAGATACGCATCGGGCGATAAGAGCGATACGCTTACGCTTTCCGACTCTACCGAACGGATCGGAGAATATTCTATTGACGGAATAGACCACCTCAGATCTATAAATATCCCCGCAAGTGTCGGCTATATAGGTGAGGGCGCCTTTTACAACTGCACCTCGCTTACCTCACTGAGTATTCCGCAGAGCGTTTCTCATATCGGGGAAAATATACTCGGAGGCTGCGCCTCGCTCGCCTCGCTTACAGTACCCTTCATAGGCGAGAATGAACTACACGCCACATCGTATAGTATCGGGTACTTCTTCACTGTGATCGATTCGCAGGAAATTAATTCATATCTTCCGCCCTCCTTAAAAAGCATAACCGTTTTAAAAGGAAGTATGGTACCCAACAATGCGTTCAGCGATTGTACAAGCCTCGAAGAGATCATACTCCCCCCCGAGGCAACGAGCATCGGAGACTATGCATTCGACAGTTGCGAGCAGCTTAAAAATATAGTTATCCCGAAAGGCGTGACTGCTATAGGCGATCATGCATTTTCGGGATGTATGATGCTTTCAAGCATCGTTATCCCCAAAAACGTTGTTTCTATCGATCGTGATGCCTTTCTGCTCTGCAAGCGTCTTATCGAGGTCATAAATCTCTCAGACCTTAAAATTATAGCCGGAGGAGATGATTACGGAGGTGTTGCCGCATATGCGAAGCTGGTTCACACCGGTGAGAGTCTGATCGAAATCAGGGATGGCTACCGCTTCTTTGATTCGGGGGATGAAAATTATCTTATCGGATACGTTGGCGATAACGTAGATCTTATTCTTCCCGAAAGCTATAACGGCGAGGACTACAGAATACATGACTATGCATTCTCCGGGAATCTCAATATTGTGTCTGTCACGATCCCCGATGCGGTCACGGCGATCGGAGAGTGTGCCTTTGCAAACTCAGTCTATCTTCAGCGCGTGGAGATAAATGATCTTTCCTCCTGGTGCGAGATCATTTTCACCGACACGTATTCCAATCCGCTGTATTTTGCCAAAAAACTCTATCTTAACGGTGAGCTTCTGACAGATCTCATTATCCCGAGCGGCACCGCATATATAAGCGACTATGCATTTTACAAGTGCACTTCGATCGAAAGTGTTTCTGTTCCCGGAAGCGTTGCTTATATAGGAGAGGATGCCTTTGGAAACTGTAAAGGAATCCTTAATATAAGCATTGAAAGCGGCGTTCAGCAAATAAAGATGCGGGCTTTCAAAGGGATTGATAAGCTTAAGGAGATCATAATTCCCGACAGTGTTGCCACAATCGGAAGCTCTGCGCTTGCCGAATGCTCTTCGCTTGAGTCAATATCCATCCCATTTGTAGGCTTAGGAATAAATAATACAAAAGACACCTATTTCGGATGTATATTCGGAATATCCTCATCCTCCGGCGCTAAGAATATCCCGTCATCCCTCAACCACGTAACGGTTACGGGCGGCGATATTATCTATGCAGGAGCATTTAAAAACTGCACATCGATCACGAATCTCACTCTTCCCTCCTCTCTGACCTCCATCGGCAAGGGAGCTTTAGAGGGATGCACCGGCCTTACCGAGCTGACAATTCCCTTCATCGGTTCAGCACCGAATGCTGAAAAGAACACTCATTTCGGCTATATTTTCGGCGCGGTCGATTATTTCAAAAACGGCATTACCGTTCCCTCTTCCTTAGTGTCTGTTACTATCACCGATGCCGAGGTTATAGACACGGGAGCATTCCTTGGCTGCGCAAGCCTTATATCGATAACCATTCCGGAAACTCTCACCGAGATACGCGAAACCGCATTTTCGGAATGCTACAGATTAGTTAAGATAACAAACAACTCCAAGCTGAATCTGACTCCCGGAGCTACCGATCACGGATATATCGCAAAATATGCAAAGGAGATAAACAATCCCGATGTGACAGTAAATAATGTCGGTGATTATCTGTTCTATATAAGCGGAAGCAAAAGCTATCTGTTGTACTATACGGGAAATGACAGCGTTGTAACTCTCCCAAGCGACTGCAACGGAAGCACATATGAGATCTATCCTTATGCATTTTATGAGATCCATACTGTAACGAAAATTACGCTTTCGGACGGCGTTACCGCAATTGGCGACTGCGCCTTCTTTGGATGCGAAAATCTTTCTGAAGTAGTCTTTGCAAGCAGCCTGAGCGAAATCGGTACGCGCGCATTCGCTTACTGCTCGTCACTTAAGAGCATCAACCTGCCGAACGGCCTCGAAAAGCTCGGCACCGGTATATTCTCATCTTCCGGACTGACCTCCATCACTATCCCCGATGATATTACACGAATTCCCGACAATACATTCTATTTCTGCCTGTATCTTACAGACGTTACCATCCCCGATAGCCTTACCTACATAGGAAGCATGGCATTCTTTGAATGCGACGAGCTGGTCAACGTAAATATAACCTCCATCGAAAAATGGCTCGGTATTTACTTTGTTGATTCGTTCTCCAATCCCTTATCAACGGCAGATAATCTTAACCTGCACGGCAACCGTGTAACGAATGTCACCGTTCCTACAACTATATCCAAGCTCAACGATTACGTCTTTTACGGATACGAGGGCCTTAGTAACATAACCTTCTCCGAGGGACTCACAGAGATAGGAGATTATGCTTTCTATAACTGCAGATGGCTCAAAAGCATGGACATTCCGGACAGCACTACCTCTATCGGCTCCGCCGCCTTTTACGGCTGTGCCCGGATCGAAAGTATTACGGTACCAAACGGTGTAACCCATATTAAAAGATCGGCATTTGAGGGATGCTCATCACTGAAGGAGATAGCTCTTCCGAGCACAGTTACCTACATCGGAGAAGCGGCATTCCGAGGATGCTCGTCACTGAATGAGATAGTTCTTCCGAGCACCGTTACCTACATTGGAGAAGCGGCATTCCGGGAATGCTCGTCACTTCAGGAGATAACCATTCCCGCAGGTGTTAAAAGTCTCGGTATGTACACCTTCTATAATTGCATTTCACTCAAATACATCTTCATTCATGAATCCTTGGGGTCCATCGGTGCATATGCCTTCGCATATTGCGATGATCTTAATACCGTTTATTACGGCGGTAGCGTGAATGATTGGAAAAAGATGCAGATCAACACAAAGGAAAACGATGCAATAATAAACGCAACAGTATATTATAATCATTTCTGATATCAATAAAAATCCTTAGATCAAGGAGTCTGTTATGAAAAGATCAAAAAGGAAGCTGTTTGTTGCTTCGCTCATACTTGTAATGCTGGCATTTACATTGCTGTCATCCTGCGGGGATAGAAATGAGGATACCGGTAAAAGAACAGAAGACATAGAGATAAACTCATTCACCGTAGGATACGTTCCTGAGCAGCTTTACAACAACGGTCAATTCAGCGATGCTGATATAAGCGCCACCGCCGAGATGGACGGAGAATCTGCCATATATATGGTAATAGATTTTTCGTATACCGTCGTTAAGGATATAGGAAACGGACACGCTATTTCGCTCCGCGTTCGACATTCCAACCCACAATGTTTTGGCTTTACGGTAGATTCTGCCCCGACATCATCTATCGAAGAAACAGCCGAGAACACCAATACCACCTTTAAAGCCGACTTTTCCATGCCGGCTGAAAAAGGAGAGACCGAATCGGTGCGAGTTGTTTTTCGTATTATGCCGGTCAGAAAGGGCGAGGTAGGTATGAATATATGGCTGACGGGAAGCTACGGAATATCTCTATACAATAACGACACCATTCTTCGCCAAACCATTAGCAATCCCGGAGCCGATATTTCGTACGATCTTAATGCGGACGGGAAATCATATTCGGTGGTTTCAATAAACAAGGAGCTTTCCGAAATCAATATTCCGAACCGACACAAGGACGGTCTGCCTATAACGAGGATAAGGTCGGAAGCTATTTACAGCTCAAATCTCACTAAGCTGACTCTCGGAGATTTTATATCCGAGATAGAAGCAGATGCATTCTACGGAAGCTTCATAACCAAGGAAAACGGTATATCATACGTTGACGGTTGGGCGATAGATTGCGATACAGAGCTCACCGAAGCCGTTATCAGAAACGGAACGGTGGGAATCGCAAACGGTACGTTTAATGAATGCGAGCTCCTGGAATCTATTTCTTTGCCCGACAGTCTCGAATATGCTCCATCAAAGATATTCGGATCACTGAAGAGCATCAAGAAAATCTCTGTCGGCGATGCTAACAGCCACTTCACCGCGATAGACGGGCATCTTTACAATAAAGACTGCACGACTCTTATGCGCTACTGCCCGGTAGAAGGCAAAATCAGATTTGATATTCCGCAAACAGTTACAAAAATAGATGAGTATGCCTTCAGCTATGCCACAAATCTAAGCTACCTCCCCCTTCCCGACGGTATTACAGTTATTTCCGATTATGCATTTTATTTATGTACGGCTCTGAAGGAAACTGATATTCCGAACAGCGTTACCTACCTTGGAAATCACGCATATTACAGATGCTCATCTCTGACAAATATAAATATCGGCACGGGAGTTGCTAAAATCGGAGATTACACCTTTGCGAACTGTACGTCTCTTGAACATATCAGCATACCAAAAAATATTACACGGATAGACCGCAGAGCCTTCGAATATTGCTCTAAGCTTTCTTGGATATCAATTTCCAAGAGTGTTACATATATCGGCGTCTGGGCATTTATCGGCTGCTCCGCCTTAAGAGAGGTTTATTACGAGGGCACAGAGCAGGAATGGTACAAGATAGTAATCGATTCAAATAACGAAGATCTTGTCATATCAAAATTCTACTACAATCAATATATAGATTAATTTTCGAAGTTAAACATTTGGAGAATTCTATAAAAACCTCAAAAAAGCAAATAATTGTTTCTATTTTACTCATTACACTTGTGATTTTTGTCGTGCTTTTATCATCCTGCAAAGATAAAAACGGTCAGACTGATGATAACGGAGGCGACTCCAACATCTCGCAATCGAATATTCCATCGGGCGCATCGGGCGCGAATTTCTCTCAAAACCATCTCAATTTATGAAACGTTCGAGTTGACCGGTTCGTATGCCTTTTACGGCCGTACCGCTCTCACTGACATTTATTACGGCGGAAGCATGAACGATTGGGTAAATCCAAAGTTCAACTCAAATGAAAACGATGCCATCATAAACGCAACCAAGTATTATAATCGCTTCTGATATCTGCTGAAAAATACTACAGCCGCTTCTGATATCAATAAAATTCTTAATATTGGAGACTCTCATGAAAAGATCAAAAAGGCATATATTTATCGCCTCGGTATTTATTGCCGTTCTCACACTTACCTTGCTGTCCTCCTGCAAAAACAAAAAGGACGATAACGGCTATTCTCCTTACACCTGCGCGGATATAACGAATTTCACCGTAGGATATGTTCCGCAGAAGCTTTACAACAACGGTCAATTCAGCGATGCGGATATAAGCGCCACCGCCGAGATGGACGGAGAATCTGCCATATATATGGTAATAGATTTTTCGTATACCGTCGTTAAGGATATAGGAAACGGACACGCTATTTCGCTCCGCGTTCGACATTCCAACC
>SVRZ01000018.1 GCA_015064555.1 Oscillospiraceae bacterium | reverse complement strand
TCCTCTTTTCGTCATACTCTTTTTTGCCTCATTTTGAGGCTTTTTTGTTTTCTTTAGGCTTTTTGCTCAATTAGCAATTAAAAAGAAACTAGCTCAAACACAAATTAATGCATTTGAGCTAGCCCCTATCTTTTTGGTGACTCGTGGGAGAATCGAACTCCCGTTACCGCCGTGAAAGGGCGGTGTCTTAGCCGCTTGACCAACGAGCCGAATGGTAGCGGATGTCGGATTTGAACCAACGACCTGCCGGGTATGAACCGGACGCTCTAGCCAACTGAGCTAATCCGCCATAAGATTTCGTATCAAGACCGTTTGTTATTATACCATAATGTGGACGGATTGTCAATACTTTTTTGAAATAATTTTTGCTTTTTTTCTTGAAATAAAATATCCGCCCCACAATTGAATAAAAATACGAAAAAAAGTCCTGAAAATGCAAGAAATCCCTTGACAAATTGCATATCCTTGCATTATAATTACTGATATATCAAGGATATACTATACAAATCTGATTGCTTTTGATGTGTGGACTTGCATTTTATGATGTATGTTTTCGGCATTTCGGCATATCATAATTGTACTTTGATAGATAACTGAAGAAAGGTATTCGCACTTTAAGGATGTGCGAGCAGGTGAATTTTATGCAGAGAGTTTATAATTTTTCCGCAGGACCCTCTATGCTTCCTCTCGAGGTATTAGAAAAGGCACAGGAGGAGCTTCTTTGTTACGGCGATAGCGGCATGTCAGTAATGGAGATGAGCCACAGATCGCGTGATTTCGAAGAAATAATCGAGGCGGCAGAGAGCTCGCTGCGCCAGCTTATGAACATACCCTCGAACTACAAGGTGCTTTTCCTTCAAGGCGGCGCATCCACTCAGTTCGCGGCAGTACCGCTTAATCTTCTGTCTGACCACAAGTGTGCCGACTATATAGTATCGGGACAGTTCTCTGATAAGGCTATGAAGGAGGCAAAGAAGTATGGCGATATAGCAATTGCCGCATCCTCCGCAGGCGCAAGCCCCAGCTATTCCACAGTTCCGAAAACCGAGAGGAGCGATTTCCGCCCGGATGCGGACTACGTTCATATTTGCTTCAATAATACTATATACGGAACAAAGTTCCCCTATATCCCCGATACGGGAAATATTCCCCTCGTTGCAGATATTTCCTCCTGTATCCTTTCCGAGCCGATAGACGTTACCAAGTTTGGTCTTCTTTATGCCGGCGCGCAGAAGAACGTAGGACCTGCAGGACTTACCATCGTTATCGTGCGCGAGGATCTTATAGGAAATGCGCGTCCCGATACCCCTGTTATGCTTAACTATAAGGCGCTCGCTGACGGCAAGTCGATGTATAACACGCCCCCCTGCTTCTCGATATATATGGCAAAGCTCGTATTCGATTGGCTGCTCTCTATAGGCGGTCTTGAGGAGATGAAGCGCAGAAACGAGAGAAAGGCAAGTCTGCTCTATGATTATCTCGATAATCAGACCTACTACACCGCACCCGTTGATAAGAACTGCCGCTCTATGATGAACGTTGTATTCGTTACAGGCGATCCCGCTCTTGATAAGAAGTTCGTTGCCGAGGCATCCGAGGCAGGCTTGAAGAGCCTTGGAGGGCACAGATCAATAGGCGGTATGAGAGCCTCGATCTATAATGCAATGCCTTATGAGGGCGTTGAAAAGCTGATCGCATTTATGAAGAAGTTTGCTGTTGAAAATCCCAAGCTCTGATAGCTCGTCGGATAAGGGGCAACAGCCGAAAGGAGTCCCACAATGTATAATATAAAGCTTGTAAATAAAATCGCAAAGGTAGGTATTGACGTATTCGATACCGATAAATATAACGTGTCCGAGGATGCGGCAGAGGCGGTTGCGCTTATGGTCAGATCTGCTAAGCTGCACGATACCGTTTTTGATAAAGAAACAATAGCCATAGCAAGAGCAGGCGCAGGTGTAAACAACATCCCGTGTGAAAGATGCGCGGATGAGGGAATCGTAGTATTTAACACGCCCGGCGCTAATGCAAACGGCGTTAAGGAGCTGACCGTGTCGGCGCTTCTGCTTGCCGCGAGAGATATCGTGGGCGGTATAGCCTGGGCAGAGGAGCTTGAAGCCGATGGTCAGGTTGCCGCAAAGGTGGAGAAGGGAAAGAGCCGGTTCGCGGGCTCGGAGCTTATGGGCAAAACTATCGGTGTTATCGGTCTTGGTGCTATAGGCGGTCTTGTTGCAAATGCCTGTGTAAGACTTGGTATGAAGGTTATAGGATATGATCCTCATCTTAGTGTTACTGCCGCTTGGAATCTTTCTGGCTCTATTATAAGAGCGGAGAGCTATGATGATATTTACACGAAATCTGACTACATTAGTTTGCATATTCCGGCACTTCCCACAACTAAGGGGATGATAAACGCTGAGGCTATTGCCAAAATGAAGAAGGGCGTTAAGATAATAAATCTTGCAAGAGGCGAGCTTGTTAACATACCTGATCTGAAGGATGCTCTCGCTTCGGGCGCGGTATCGAAGTACGTTACCGATTTTCCCTCGGATGAAACGCTCGGCACTCCCGGCATCATAAATATCCCCCATCTCGGAGCATCGACCGAGGAGAGCGAGGATAACTGCGCGGTCATGGCGGCAAATCAGCTTTGCGAATATATAGAGTACGGAAACATCAAGAATTCTGTCAATTATCCTGCCGTGGCTATACCACCGAGTGCAACCACAGAGGTTGGCGGCAGAATCGGAATATGCCACAAGAATATCGCTAATATGATAGCCGGAATAACAGGCCGCATTTCGGCAACAGGCTTGAATATCGAGCACATGGCAAACGGCTCTCGCGGCGAATATGCATACACGCTTATCGAAACCACGGGAAAGATACCCGAGTCGGTTGCGGAGGCTATCCGCATCATGGACGGAATAATATCCGTAAGAATTATATAACACAAAGCTTAAAAAAACAACACGGGTTGGCAGCTTCTCATATGAGAATAATGCCTATCCGTGTTGTTTTTTCTTTTGCAGCCGACATAAACCGAATATGTCAGATGTGTCGGGGAAACTGAATTTTCGTGCGATCGTATCTGTTAGTGGTCCTCTGTATTGCGTTCTGTGTGTCCTTTACATGTAAAGGTTTACACGTAAAGGTTTACACGTAAAGGTCTACACGTAAAGATCTATTTCCACGGATAGCTTTCCCTTGCGCGAGCTTCCGCTTACGCCGCGGTATATAAATCTTCCGTGTCCGCGTGCGCTGATGGTATCGCCGCTTTTGGGAGTATATGAATTGCTCTCACATACCCTGCCGTTCACGTATACAAGACCGCGCTTCATAAGTGCCTGGGCATCCTCGCGCGAGAGCGAGAATACCTTTGCAACTGCCGCATCTATCCTCTCTCCGGAAAGAAGGATGCGCATCCTCTCCGTCTTGAAGAAAGCCCCCTCGGGAAGCTCGTCAATGAATGAAGTGACCATATCGGTGTGCTTCACCTTGGTAAGCGACTCCTTCACATATTCTGCGATCTCATCCTTGACGAAGATATATCCAACACTGTCGCGTATGAGTATATCTCCAACCGTGCTTCTCTCGATACCGAGATTGAGTATCGCACCGAGAAAATCTCTGTGCGTCAGAGCATCGGCATACTTTGCCGATTTCGGCTCTGCCTTTATCAGCCTGATAGGGAAGGGGATCTCATAGCCCATTTCATCGGCATCACCGAAGCGGAGCATTATCCGCTCGCATCCCTCCGCACCGCCGAATGCGGTGTAGCGTATGCCTCTTTCCTTTGCGGTCAGCACAGCGAATACAGATTGCTCGCTAAGCCCTAAAAAGTCGGTGAAGGTGAAATATCCGCCATCCTCACTCTTTCGTGAAAGCTCGGCAAGCCGCTTGTAAATAAGCTCCTCCTCGTCCTTCATTACTTGAGCTCTACGGGATAGAGTATTCTGAGCTGGGTTACCTTGCTCTCGTATGCAGCGCGCTGCTTCTCGTTTTCAAGATGCGAGCGGATGGCGTCCTTTACCTCTGCAAGAGGTGTGGGCTTCGCCTCGTTCTTCGAGTTGAGCTTGATAAGGTGGTATCCGAACTGAGTCTTAACGGGGGTGGCGGTTATCTCGCCTACGGTCATAGAAAATACCGCCTTGTCAAATTCGGGAACCATCTGTCCGCGGGTGAAGTCACCGAGAGATCCGCCGTTTTCCTTGGAGGGGCAGGAGGAATGGAGCTTTGCCGCCTCCTCGAAGCTTATCTCGCCCGATGCGATCTTTGCATATATCTCGAGTGCAAGCTCCTCGGTATCCACGAGGATGTGGCTGGCATTTACAGATTCATCGCCTGCAAACTTATCGGGATTTTCGTTATAGAATGCCTCGATCTCGGCATCGGTGGCAGCAGGGGTTGCATCTATGATCTTCTCGGTTGCATAGTTGACAAGAAGGCTGTCCTTGAGTCGTGCGAGCTGCGCGCGGAATTCGTCCTCGCGCTCGAGAAGGTTCTTCCTTGCATCGAGAAGAAGAAGCTTCGAATCTATGAGCTGCTTGAGTATCATAGCTCTTCCCTCGTTGTTGTTATAGGTCTGTCCTCTCTGACCGAGAGATTTGAGGAAGTTATCTACATCCTCTGTTGTGATAGGCATACCGCCTACGGTTGCAAGAATTTTGTTTTCCATTGTATATCTCCTTTAAAATTATAATTATGCAAATATTTGTTTGCTTATTTGGCGTAATTATCTCACTCTGAGCCCTTTTGGATAGTGGTTTTTTATGATGCCTCCGCTTGCCTTTCCGCCGCCTAAGGGTGCATCTCTGTAGATGAGAGCGCAGTATCCCGAGCCATCAAATCCGCTGACGGGTATTTCCTCTCCCGCAAGATATTTTGCGGCTGCAGCGTCGCTTAAGAGCTCCTGTCGTATGAAATCTCTTCCACAGACCGAGAATAGCTGATGCGCGGGGAAAAGATTCTTTCCGCGTATCTCACCTATGAGAACGCCGCTTAAGAACACACCTCTCGGTATTATCGGACATGTGTGAGGGATAAGAACTGCCATATCGCCCTGCATTATAATACGCCCCTCGGGTATGCGTGTCATATTATCGCGCAGGAAGGAGTCTATTATTTTTGCCTGCTCCTTTGAAGGGGGTCTGACTGCCTCCTTATAGAGGATCCTGCCTTCGGGCGCATCGGTGCGCTCAAGCAGTGCCAGGAACTGACCTTCACCGGGTGCTACGTGCGGATAGAATCGGCGGCATTTATGAAGCTCGGTGCTTTTTGCAGCTTCAAATGCGATACCGTCCGAGGTGACCTTTTTCAGCTCGTCATTGACATCGATCAAGCGATAGTCGGGGTGCGTGTCAAGAAATTCATCGACCACCGATTCGTTTTCCTCGATAGAATACGTGCAGGTGGAGTATAGCAGCTTACCTCCGCGCTTAACGAGAGTCGCGGCGTTATTGAGTATGGTTATCTGCCGCGCGCGGCAGGCGTGTACGTTTTCCTCGCTCCATTCCTCGATGGCGGGAACGTCCTTGCGGAACATCCCCTCACCCGAGCAGGGCGCGTCTGCGATGACCGCATCAAATACCGAGTCGAAAAGGCGCGCGATATCCTTTGTATCAAGAGAGGTGACCATGCCGCAGCCGATACCCATTCTTTCAAAATTGCTGACGAGTATCTTCGCTCTTTTCGGGACGTATTCGTTCGAGAGGATGAAGCCGTCATTTTCGAGCAAAGCCGCTGCCTGTGTCGATTTTCCGCCCGGCGCGGCACACAGATCTGCGATCCACATACCGGGGCGTATATCAAGCGCGGCGGCACTCGCCATAGCACCGGGATCCTGAATGTATATCATACCTGCCTGATGCAGGGGAGTATTGCCGAGCCCCGGGCAGTCCTCTGTGAGAATATATCCGCCGCGAACGTATGAGAGTGGCAGAGCGGGAAGATCAACGTCGGTATTCTCCCTGCACTTCAGGCTATTTATCCTGAAGCCGCGAACTGCGCTCCCTTCGGTAAGCTCACGGTGAAATCCGGCATATGAGTCGCCGAGCAGCTTCTTCATTCTTGCTTCAAATTTTTCGGGTAGCATCCGAGAGCCTCCTTTGATATCGGTGTTGCGAAGGCAGAGAGGTATCCGATCCTCTCTGCAAGTCCGTCAAATATTGTACAACATTTTTCGCGTGAAGTCAACCCGCATATTTTAAATATTTCGCATAATACGCCATTCCTATTGAAAAGAGCCGCGGAGTGTGCTAAAATATAGATATAAATCGAAAGGAGGCAGTTATGAGTGAGATAAGCTACCAAACGCCGGGCGGCACGCGGATATATTGCTATAAGAACCCGGCACTTCACAGCTTCTACATTTCGCTTTTTGTCCGCGCGGGGGCTGTGTATGAGGATGAGAATTCCGCGGGCATTGCGCATTTTCTGGAGCACGTGTCGATAAGAAACGTGAATAAGCTCTACTCATACGGGCTTTATTCGATGCTGGACAGAGAGGGCATAGAATTCAATGCGACTACCTATAGCGATCTCGTTCAGTTCTACGTCTGCGGAGCGAAGGAGAAATTCGCAAAGGGGGCAGAGATAATCTCGCACGTGCTCTCACCTCTTGTGCTTGACAGCTCTGAGATATCGGCGGAGAGAAGGAGAATAAAGGCAGAGATACGCGAGAGTGATGATAAGAGCTCGCTTGCATCCTTCACGTCGGATATCGTCTTTCATGATACACCGCTTGCTCATTCGATAATAGGGACGAATAAGGCTATAGATAAAATAGGAGTTAAGCGTCTTTCGGAGTACGCCGCAGAGGTGCTTGTGTCCGATAACATCTTCTTTTACGTCACCGGCAGCTTCACGGATGATGATATAAGCGAGCTTTCGCGGCTTATAGATTCACATGGGATAAGCGGGGGAGAAAAGGCATCAAATCTTGCGCTCGTGCCGACCGATTATTTCAACAGAGCCGATGAGGTCTATATCAAGAACACCGACATCACGGTAATGCGATTCACCTTTGACGTTGATATGACTGCGTGTACGGTAGCAGAGAGCGATCTTTTGTACGACCTCCTTCTGAGCGGCTACAATTCGCGTCTGTTTATCGAGATGAGCGAGAACCGCGGCATATTTTACGATATCAGCGGTGCGATCGAGAGGTACCGTAATATCGGCAGTCTTTATTTCTACTTTGAGCTGAAGGAAAAGGACGTTTACGAGGCGGCGGAGCTTGTCGTGGATATCCTTAACTCCCTGAAGGATGAAAGATTTGCCGATGCCGAATGCATGAAGGCGGCATACGTTGACAATTCATATATGCTGTATGATGACGTGCGCGAGCTGAACTTCACCTTCGCATACGATAATCACGTTATGGAGCAGGGGTACACCTCGGTTGAGGACAGGAAAAACAGATATGCCGATATAACCTCATCCCGTCTTGCACAGCTTGCGCGTATGATATTCGTAAGGAAAAATCTTACGCTCACCATGAAGGGAAGTAAGAGCAAGACCGATTCGGGAAGGCTTCTGGAGATTTTAAGAAGACTCGGCTGAATATCTTGACAAATCGTTTCAAATAGGGTATAATACCTAAGACTGAGTGGGGCAATCGCGCGGTAACACGCCGAAAGGTATTACCGTGAGGAAAGTCCGGGCTTCGCGGAGCGGGATAACGGATAACGTCCGCCGAGGGTGACCTCCGGGAAAGTGCAACAGAGATATACCGCCGCACCTCGGTGCGGTAAGGGTGGAAAGGCGAGGTAAGAGCTCACCCGTGCTTACGGTAACGTAGGCTCGCTGTAAACCCTATCCGAAGCAACACCTTGAATCCCCCGATTGGGGCAGGTGCTCCGCCTGATCTTAGATTCTTGCGTGGCAGAGCCGCATGGCTTGAACACGGTGGTGACACCGTGTGAAGATAGATGATTGCTGCGCCGCAAGGCGTACAGAACCCGGCTTACAAGCTCAGTCAAATTGAATATCAGTCACACGTGTGACTTATAAAAAATCGACCGATGCACCGCAGATGCGCAGTGAATTGGTCGATTTTGCTATATTTTGTTTACAAATTGCCGGTTTAAGTGTAAAATCCTCTTGACGATCTGTCGATAAAATTCTCAAAGGTAGAGCGCGTGAATATCCGCATACCCATAACCGTATCACCAGTGAAGGCAACCCTGATTGAGTTCTTCTCGGGAGTAACGTATGTAAGCTCTCTCGGCGCGGGATTGAAGAGCATAACGGGCACGTCGCCCTCTCTGTCACCCTCGGGCTTCATTATGACCGTCCTTGCAAAATGGGTGGCACCGCCCTCAAGCTTTACCGCGGATACCTGCCGCCCGAATATGCGTGCCTTGGTGACGCTCGCGGATTTTATCGAAACGGATGCGAATTTCGGACTTGCGAGGTGGACCGAATGCGCGCCCGATACACCGTTGAAGATCCGCACGGCATAGCACCTGCCACCGACGGATATCCTTGCCGCGATCCTGCGCGTGGGACGAGGCGCAAAGAACGAAGGGTATGAGCATATTTCAACCGTCACTCCATCGATCCTTTTCAGTCTGTGTATCACGTATAAAAGCCGTATGCGCTTGACTGTGTATGACAAAAGCGCAGATGCCGCGAGTATAGCGGCAAATATTATAAGGAATTCGGAGATAAGCATCCCGCACCTCCCTTAGGCCGAGAGCCACTTCGCGCGCCAATAGGCGATAGCGAGCGGCAATGCCGGAATATGTAATATCAACACGGATACGGGGATCAGCAGCATATAGTTGAAGCTTCCGAGCAATTTATGCATAGTGTGGAAGCCGGTGAAGAGTGCCGATATCATACCGGGTGTTTCAAGGAGCTGCAGCGGGATGAAGAGCACAGGAAGAGCGATGAGCACACCGCAAAGAATGGCGGCGATAACGTCGGATACAAGGAATGCGGCGAGGTATGTGTCCTTTACGTCGGGTATCTCAAACAGACCATCGGTCGCTGATATGATATATTCGTCACGGCTGTTGTCGTACCGCAAGGAGAGATATACCGATACGAAGAGCGTGAGCGCAAGGGAAAGCGCGTTTTTCTTCAGAAGAAAGCTCTCATATGAATCGGGATCGTGTATGGGGTTGTAGATAGGGAAGGCGTGCGGCATCCATTTATGTAAAAGCTCGTAGGAGCTGTCGACGAGCGTGTTTACTGCAAGACCGATGAAAAGACCGACTATCAGCCAGAAAAACAGGCGCACGATCCTTGTCAGTATCCGCATTTTTGTCACCTCCTACAAATTTCTTTAGCTTATTTTACCATAATTGCGTTAAAAAATCAAGATAAAGTTGATTTAAGGCTTGCTTTATTTTAAATTATATGGTATGATTAATCCGTATGATAAAAGAAAGAGGTGAGTTGCTATCATTAATCTTAAATTGATCGGCGCAAACGGCGACGTGAAATTCAAGGCATACGGTGAAGAGATCTGCGAGCGCTATAACGGCGTGTACGAGGAGGGCGACAAATGGCGTGTCGAGCCCGACTATACCGAGTTCGTTAAGCTTTCGCTCGATGAAACTCTTGCCGAGTCGATAATCTATATCCCCGACGGCAGCTTTGAATTTATGATCCCCTTCGGTTATGAGCGCCGTGCGTGCTACGGTACGGAGGCGTTCGGCGGTGACAGCCATCTTATAAAATGCTCCGAGCCCTGTGAAGCAGAGATATACGGCGAGCGCAATATCGCTCTGAATTCTCACGACAGGCATAAGATCGCTAAGTACTATCCCCATGCGGTTGCAAACTTTGTTACCAGAGAGGATCCGTGCTTCTTTGAGAGAAACGCCATAGACGGTGTTACGAATACTGCCTCTCACGGTCAGTATCCATACCACTCCTGGGGCGGCGGACTCAGAGAGGACCTTGAGTTTGAGGTTCATTTCGGATGCCCTGTTGAGGTCAGCGCGGTGACACTGTTTCTGCGTGCGGATTTTCCGCATGATACATATTGGAAGGAGATGGACGTTGAGCTTTCGGACGGCTCGCTTACTCACATCTCGCTTGAGGGTGTTCCCGGAGGTCAGACCTTCGCGATAGAGCTCAAGGTTACAGAATACGTAAAGCTTACCGGCTTCAGGCAGCAAAGGCTCGAGGATGGATCTCTGTCCTTCGCGGCGCTTACCGAGCTTGAGGTTACGGGAAAATATATCAAAAAGGAGAATGAAGGAATGGAAGTCAGAGACGCTTCTAATGCTAAAGACGTAAAGTATTACACAACAGACAGACTGAGAGAGGAATTCCATATATCGAACCTCTTTACAAAGGATAACATCAGAATGGTATACAGCCATACCGACAGGATCATAGTTATCGGTATGATGCCCATCAAGCTTGAGCTCAAGCTCGAGGCAGGCAAGGAGCTTGCCGCAGACTACTTCCTTGAGCGCCGCGAGCTCGGCTGTATCAACATCGGCGGTAAGGGAATCATCACTGTTGACGGTGAGGAGTACGAGATGAACCCCAGAGACGGAATCTACGTAGGTAAGGGACATCGTGACCTTAAGTTCAGAAGTGTTGATGAAAAGAATCCCGCGAAGTTCTACATAACCTCCTGCCCCGCGCACACCGAGTATCCCACGGTCAAGATAGATATCACCAAGGCACGCAAGGTTCCCTGCGGATCGGTCGAGGATTGCAACAAGAGAGTTATCAACCAGTATATCCATCCCGAGGTAATGAAGTCCTGCCAGCTTGCTATGGGACTCACCGAGCTTGAGGTCGGCTCTAACTGGAACACTATGCCCTGTCATACCCACGACAGAAGAATGGAGGTATATCTCTACCTCGATATGGGAGCAAACGATGCGGTATTCCATATGATGGGCGAGCCTAAGGAAACGCGCCATATCATTATGCACAACGAGGAGGCTGTAATTTCGCCCTCCTGGTCTATCCACTCGGGCGTCGGCACCAAAAACTATTCCTTCATATGGGCTATGTGCGGTGAGAATCAGGAATTCACCGATATGGACCATATCGAAACCAAAGAACTCAGATGATTTTTTAAAAAGGAGATATGAAAAATGGCAAACAATTTTGATCTTACAGGCAAGGTCGCTCTTATTACGGGCGCATCCTACGGAATCGGTTATGCAATAGCAAAGGGACTTGCGGCAGCGGGTGCTAAAATAGTATTCAACGATATAAAGCAGGAGTTTGTGGACAGAGGTCTTGCTTCTTACAAGGCTGACGGCATTGATGCAACAGGTTACGTTTGCGACGTTACCGATGAGGATGCTGTCAATGCTATGGTCGCTACAATAGAGAAGGAGGTAGGCGTTGTTGATATTCTTGTAAACAATGCCGGCATCATCAAGAGAATACCCATGATCGATATGAAGGCTTCCGAGTTCAGACAGGTAATTGACGTTGACCTCAATGCTCCCTTCATCGTTTCCAAGGCGGTTCTCCCCTCTATGATCAAGCAGAGAAGCGGTAAGATAATCAACATCTGCTCTATGATGAGCGAGTTCGGACGTGAGACCGTTTCGGCTTACGCTTCTGCAAAGGGCGGACTCAAGATGCTTACAAGAAATATAGCATCCGAGTACGGTCAGTACAATATTCAGTGCAACGGTATCGGCCCCGGCTATATTGCAACTCCTCAGACCGCACCTCTTCGTGAGACACAGCCCGATGGCTCGAAGCATCCGTTTGATACCTTCATCACCGAGACTAAGACTCCTGCAGGAAGATGGGGCGATCCCGAGGATCTCGCAGGCCCTGCAGTCTTCCTTGCATCCTCGGCTTCTGATTTCGTAAACGGTCAGATCCTCTATGTAGACGGAGGAATACAGGCATATTTCGGTAAGCAGCCCTGATCTGAAAGGAGTTAAAGATGAAAAGCTACAAGACCTTACTTGATGAAAACCGTGCCTGGGCGGAGGATACCTTCAAGAAGATAGATAAGAAGATGTCCGAGATGACGCTTCGCTCGCGCGATAAGATTCCGGACGGAGTTGATAAGGACGGATTCCACGTAGACCGTATGCAGACTAACCCGAACTGGTGGTGCAACGGCTTCTGGGGCGGACTTAATTATATGCTCTATGCCTACACTAAGAACGAGGAATATCTCAAGACGGCAAACAGAAGCGAGGAGCTGATGGACAAGGCACTCGCAAATTACGATAAGCTTGACCATGACCTTGGATTCCTCTGGCATCTTATGTCGGGCGCGAATTACAAGATCACCGGCGATAAGAAGTCGAGGACACGTAATTTCTTCTGCGCGGCAACTCTTGCATCGAGATACGTTATGGACGGCGGCTTTATCCGTGCGTGGAACTGGAATTCGGCAAGAGATTATTCTATCATCGACTGCCTTATGAATCTTCCTCTCCTTTATTGGGCAAGCGACGAGATAGGCGATGACAGATATAAGAAGATCGCTATGGCACATGCCGATATGTCTATCCTTGACCACCTCCGTGAGGACGGCTCGGTAGTACATATCGTAGAGCACGACAGAGAGACTGCTGAGGTAAGAGCGACTCACGGCGGTCAGGGAATTGCTGTAGGCTCTTCCTGGTCGCGCGGTCAGGCGTGGGCACTTTACGGCTTCACCATCTCTTACATTCACACCGGTGAGGAAAGATATCTCAATGCGGCAAAGCAGGTAGCCAACTACTTCATAGCAAACTGCTGTGACGATTGGCTTCCGAGGATCGACTTCCGCGCTCCCGCAGAGCCGGTATATTATGACGCTACCGCAGGAGCGTGTGCAGCTTGCGGACTGATCGAGCTTGCAAAGCGCCTTCCCGAAAACGAGGGCGGTATGTATATGAATGCGGCGATGAATATCCTTCGTGCCATGACCGAGAAATTTGTTGACTGGAATCCCGAGAATGATCATATGCTCGGCTACGGCAGTGTTCGTTATCCCGTTCCCGGAACCTATACGGAGGAGCAGGCAGGCGTTCACATTTCGATAATTTACGGTGATTATTTCTACACGGAGGCGGTCTTGAAGCTTCTCGGTGCGGAATTCTTTGCGTGGTGACAGAATATGAAAAATTACAAACAGATACTTGAAGAAAACAGAGCCTGGGCGGAGGAAACCTTTGCGAAGGTCGATTCCAAGCTCAGGAAGATAGCAGTTCGCTCGCGCGATATCGCGGCGGACGGTGTTGATGAAAACGGCAGACATAAGCCTTGTCCCAATATAGGAGGCTGGACTCGCGGCTTCTTCGGCGGACTCAATGCTATGATGTATGAGCATACCCGTGCCGAGGAATACCTCGCTTGTGCAAAGTCGATAGAGAGCCTTCTTGACGTTGCCCTTACGGAAAAGACTACCGAGCTTCATCATGACGTTGGATTCCAGTGGCACATTCTTTCGGGTGCCCTCTGGCGCATACTTGGAGATAAGGGCTCGAGAACTCGCAATCTCTTTGCCGCTTCGCTCCTTGCAAGCAGATTCAATGTCGACGGTGGATTTATCACCGCCTGGAACGGTCAGAAGCAGAAGAACTGGACGATAATAGATACCCTTATGAATCTTCCTCTCCTTTACTGGGCGAGCCGCGAGATAGGCGATGACAGATTTAAGCTTGTGGCTATGGCACAGGCAGATACCGCGCTGTGCGACCACCTCCGTGAGGACGGCTCTGTAGCTCATATCGTTGAGCATGACAGAGAAACCGGTGACGTTGTCTGCACCTATGCAGGTCAGGGATGTGCCGTCGGCTCGTCCTGGTCACGCGGTCAGTCCTGGGCTGTGTACGGATTTACCCTCTCTTATATCCATACAGGCGAGGAAAGGTATCTCAATGCGGCAAAGCAGGTTGCCAACTACTTCATAGCTAACTGCTGTGATGATTGGCTTCCGAGAATAGACTTCCGCGCTCCCGCAGAGCCTGTGTATTATGATTCCACCGCAGGTCTTATTGCCGCTTGCGGTATGATGGAGCTCGGAAAGCGACTTCCCGAGAATGAGGGCGGTATGTATATGAATGCGGCTGTCAAGCTCGTTCGTGCTATCTGCGATGCCTTCGGTAACTTTGATGAGAATACCGACTACATAATAGGAAACGGTAGTGTTCGCTATCCTATCCCCGGAACCTATACCGAGGCGCAGGCAGGCGTTCATATCTCTATAATCTATGCCGATTATTACTTTGCAGAGGCTCTTCTTAAGCTGCTCGGATCGGAATTCTTGCCCTGGTAAAGCCGCGCTGAGCTGTCGGTTGAGGTGAAGCCTCGGCGTAGCGGCAAAAAGTTTCCCCGATTTGGGACCCGAGCCCAAATCGCCGCGAGGCGGTCCGGAAAACTTGCTGGGCTTGGGCATGAACAGCTGCACAGGAGTTTTGTGTAAGGTGAAGCCTCGGCGTAGCGGCAAAAAGTTTCCCCGATTTGGGACCCGAGCCCAAATCGCCGCGAGGCGGTCCGGAAAACTTGCTGGGCTTGGGTACGAACAGCCGCGCTGAACTGTCGGTTGAGGTGAAGCTTCGGTGTAGCGGCAAAAAGTTTTCCCGATTTGGGACCCGAGCCCAAATCGCCGCGAGGCGGTCCGAAAAACTTGCCGGGCTTCGGCATCAGGAAAAGTAACATAGGACGGTTTTGATTTTCACTTTATAATGATGTTCAAGCCGAATATGTAAATAATAGTATAATTTTTCGCGCTTATGACAATCATTCTTTATGAAGGGTTGGCATAAGCGCGAAAATTTTTGTGAGTGGAAATAGATAATAAAGCGGAATAAAAGCTAAGCAAGGGGAAATATGGTGAAAGCGAAAGAAAAAAGAGAGAAGAAAAGAGCTACATCGGGGACAGCAAGCTTGTTTGGCATCGAGCTTATTACAGGTACGAAAGAAGAGCTTTTAGCAAGGGTGACAGATCTTTTGGGGAAGGGCGGTTCGGTTGCAACGGTCAATGCCGAGATAGCCTATGATTCTCTTAAGGACGAGGGGCTCAGGCGCGCTCTCGGGGAGTCGCTTTGTATACCCGAGAGTATAGGTGTGGAGCTTGCACTCGCGGTGCGCGGAATAAGGAGCGCCACCTTCCCGGGCGTTGAGCTTGGGGAGGCTATACTGGACGTAGTTCCTCTCGGGCTTGCGGTTATCGGCGGTAAGCCGGGCGTTGCGAGGCTTGCCTTGGCAAGACTTTGCGAAAAGCATAAGCTTGTAACTCCCATTTTCGCACTGGATGGCTATAATTATACCGAGCGCGAGGTCGAAGAATTGCTTCGCAAATACACACCCGACGTAGTTTTCGTTTGCCTCGGCTCGCCAAAGCAGGAGCTATTTATAAGTAATGTAAGGAAGTATTCCGAGAAGAGCCTCTTTCTGGCGCTTGGCGGCTCTGCCGACGTATATTCGGGAATGAAGTCGCGCGCACCGAGGGTATTCCGAGCCTTCCGTCTTGAATGGGCTTACCGCATGATAAGAGAGCCGAAGCGCCTGAAAAGACTGCCGAAGCTTTTGCGATTTGCCTGCAAAAGCATAGCTTTTCGGGATAAAAAAGTGGAAAATATATAAAAAATCGCTTTAAATGTGGCTTAAATTTGAAGAAAGTGAAGAATTTTTGATAAAAATTAGTCAAAGCTATTGTATATTTCAGAAAACTGTGATATAATACAGGACGGATTAAAAATATTATTTTTTGGAGGATTTCAAAAATGGCAAATGTAAAAGTTGCAATTAACGGCTTTGGCCGTATCGGTCGTCTCGCATTCAGACAGATGTTTGGTGCAAAGGGTTATCAGATCGTTGCTATCAACGACCTTACCAGCCCCAAGATGCTCGCTCATCTCCTTAAGTACGACACCGCTCAGGGTAGCTACCTTGCAGCAGGTCACACCGTTGATTACAGGGATGCAGTAGTTAACGAGAACGGAAAGGTTGTTGCTCCCGGCGCTATCATCGTTGATGGCAAGGAGATCAAGATCTACGCTGAGAAGGATGCAGTTAAGTGCCCCTGGAAGAAGCTCAGAGTTGACGTTGTTCTTGAGTGCACCGGCTTCTACTGCTCTAAGGAAAAGTCCATGGCTCACATCAACGCAGGCGCAAAGAAGGTTGTTATCTCTGCTCCCGCAGGCAACGATCTTAAGACCATCGTTTACGGCGTAAACAATGAGAGCCTTACCGCTGATGATCAGATCATTTCCGCAGCTTCCTGCACCACCAACTGCCTTGCTCCTATGGCTAAGGCTCTTAACGATGCATTCCCCATCGTTTCCGGTATCATGACCACCGTACACGCATACACCGGTGACCAGATGATCCTTGACGGTCCTCACAGAAAGGGTGACCTTCGCCGTGCACGTGCAGGCGCACAGAACATTGTTCCCAACTCTACCGGTGCTGCAAAGGCAATCGGCCTTGTTATCCCCGAGCTTAACGGCAAGCTTATCGGCTCTGCTCAGAGAGTTCCTACCTGCACCGGTTCTACCACTATCCTCGTTGCAGTAGTTAAGGGTAAGGACGTTACCAAGGAGTCTGTAAACGCAGCTATGAAGGCTCAGGCTTCCGAGTCCTTCGGTTACAACACCGATGAGATCGTTTCCTCCGACGTTATCGGAATCAAGTACGGTTCTCTCTTCGATGCTACCCAGACCATGGTTGCTAAGCTTGATGATGACACCTATCAGGTACAGGTTGTTTCTTGGTATGATAACGAGAACTCCTACACCTCTCAGATGGTCAGAACCATTAAGTACTTCGCAGAGCTTGCTAAGTAATCTGACTTTAAAAGCTTGCTAAGTAATCTGACTTTAAGAGCTTGCTGAGTAATTAAAATAATACAAAGCGCGCCTGCTCCCCATCGGAGCAGGCGCGCTTTTTGTTGAATAGCAAAATTTTATATAGAAGTGTTTTGACCATTATTGGGAAATGAGTACAATGTGAAACCATTGTTTTTTATAAATAATATAATTCGAAAAAGCACAATTTCACCGCTAAGGGTATTCTCTTAATTAGCCTTCCCCAAGGGGAAGGCTTATTTAATCTTCACCTTCGAGCCTCCTTGGGAGTTGGGTATAGGGCAAAAACTGCTTAAATCTGAAAAGGCATTGATTTACTTAAAAGCATAATTTCACTGCTAAGGGTATTCTCTTAATTAGCCTTCCCCTTGGGGAAGGGGGACCACAACGTGGTGGATGAGGTACCCCAAAATCTATCTCTCACCCCAAGCGATGCTTGGGATTTCATCTGCCACCGGCAGATTTCATCCGACTTTGTCGGATTTCATTACCGCAGGTAATTTCATCGCGCGGAAGCTTTAGCTAGACGCGCCCGGTGGATGAGGTACCCAAAATCTAACCTTTCACCCCAAGCTGTGCTTGGGATTTCATCTGCCACCGGCAGATTTCATCCGACCTTGTCGGATTTCATTACCGCAGGTAATTTCATCGCGCGACAGCCTTTGCGCACGCGCAAACTGCGCCCGCGCCCTGTGGATGAGGTGCTTTTAAACAGAGGGTTTTGCAAATATTTATTTGCTTTTTGCGCAAAATAGTGTACTATTGCATATATTTTCTTAGTTTGTCGATCGCTCCTTTTTCTATCCTGGAGACCTGTGCCTGAGAAATGCCTATTTCATCGGCGATCTCCATCTGTGTTTTGCCGTTGTAATACCTGCGTGCTATTATGCTTTTCTCTCGGTCGCCTAGCTTCTTGATTGCCTCCTTCAGAGCGATGCTTTCGATCAGTATCTCGTCGGACTGCTTTTCGTCGCTCAGCTGATCTATGACGTACATAGCATCGTCGCCATCACCGTAAACCGAGTCATAGAGCGATACAGGCTCGACAATAGCCTCAACAGCCTCCTCAACGGCACGCCGATCCTCTCCGAGTATAGAGGCGATTTCCGCGGTGGTCGGCTCGCGCTGCTCGCGGCGCATAATGTCCTCCTTGACCTGTAATGCGCGGTAGGCAAGGTCGCGGATGCTTCTGCTCACGCGAACAGAGTTATTGTCGCGTTGAAACCGCCTGATCTCTCCGATGATCATCGGAACCGCGTAAGTCGAAAATTTAACGTCGAATGCAGGGTTGAAATTATCAATAGCCTTCATTAGTCCGATACACCCAACCTGGAACAGATCGTCCGCGGTGTCATTTTTTTGCGGAAAGCGTCTTATTACACTGAGTACGAGGCGCAGGTTTCCGAGGGTTAGCTTTTCTCTTGCCTCCATATCACCCTCGCGCACCTTGGCGAGAAGCTCACGCTTTTCCGCCTCGCTGAGCGTCTTTAACCGCGAGGTGTCAATTCCGCATATTTCTACCTTTTGCATACTTATTACTCCGTTTTTGAATCTTACAATCTGTCTTTGCACTCTGAGAGTCCGAAGGATATGTAGAAATCGGATCATAAGAAAATTAAGACAGGGGAATGGCTAAATTGGTACAAAAGGGTGGATCTCTCCTATTATACTCCTGCCTCGCCACAAGCACCGATACGGTGCTTGGCACTACGTGCTATGTTGCGCCAAAGCGCAACGCTCGCGGAGCAATCTGCGCCATTCGCCCTGGTAAGCGAGCTTACCGATGCGAATTGGCTTGATTTTCACAAGGAACCGCGTAAGTCGAAAATTTAACGTCAAAAGCAGGGTTGAAATTATCAATAGCCTTCATTAGTCCGATACATCCAACTTGGAAAAGATCGTCTGCTGTGTCATTTTTCTGTGGAAATCGGCGTATAACGCTGAGGACAAGGCGCAGATTTCCAAGAGTAAGGCGCTCGCGCGCCTCCATATCACCCTCGCGCACCTTGGCGAGAAGCTCACGCTTTTCCGCCTCGCTGAGCGTCTTTAACCGCGAGGTGTCAATTCCGCATATTTCTACCTTTTGCATACTTATTACTCCGTTTTTGAATCTTACAATCTGTCTTTGCACTCTGAGAGTCCGAAGGATATGTAGAAAAAACTGAGATGCTCCTGCCCGGCGGCATGCAGATGCGGATCAAATCGCTTTAATTCCGCACGCCCCCTATCGTCCGAGTGAAAATGCACGTAATAAACGGTACTGAAATTATTGCCAAAAAGAAGCGGTCTTACGCGTTCATATCCGCACCAATTTTTGCCTGCTGAGCTGACGGCGAAAAAAACTGTTATCCGAAAGGTATGATTCCGGGCAGCTCCCACCTGCCTGTAAAATCCCGAAAACAGAGCTACTATCCCCACATCCGTGTTGATTTTTCCAATAAATATGCTCGAAAACCCTCGAAAATACAGATGTAAACAAAAATTTGCATTTGCATAACAAACTCCATCGTTTGGGTGCTCTTTCGGGCGCTCAACCCCTATAAAAACCCTGAATCTAGGCAATTTTGCCAAAAAACACTCTCAAATCTCCATACTTTTGACAAAAAGCGCGCGCCCGTATTGACAACGCGCGTTCGCGGTGATATAATAAAATGAATATAATAAATAAAATGCGCGTGTATTATAGGAAACGAGGTAGATATGGACGTTAAAATGATGATACCTTTTTCTCCTCCGGACGTAGGAGAAGAAGAAATAAATGAGGTTGCAGATGCTCTGCGTTCCGGTTGGATAACTACAGGCCCGAGGACCAAGCGTCTTGAGAACGAGATAGCGGACTACGTAGGCGTTAAAAGGTGCGTTTGCCTCAATTCCCAGACTGCCTGTGCTGAGATGGCTCTGCGCCTTTTGGGAATAGGCGAGGGTGATGAGGTCATAACGTCGGCATACACCTACACGGCATCGGCATCGGTAATAGATCACGTAGGGGCTAAGATAGTTCTGATAGATACCTCTGCCGACAGTCTTGAGATGGATTATGCGGCACTTGAGCGTGCGATAACAGAGCGCACAAAGGCGATAATTCCCGTAGACATCGGCGGTGTTCCCTGCGATTATGCTCGCATCTTTGAGATAGCCGAGCGTAAGAGGGATATTTTTAAGCCTTGCGGGGAGATCCAGCAGGCGTTAGGCAGAATTGCCGTAATGGGCGATACTGCCCATTCCTTCGGGGCATCTGTGGGTGCCGAAATGGTTGGCTCGATTGCCGACTTTTCGTCATTCTCATTCCACGCGGTGAAAAATTTCACCACCGCCGAGGGCGGCGCCTTGACCTGGCGTACCATCCCGGGTATCGACGATGAGGATATCTACAAGAAGATCCAGCTTCTCAGTCTGCACGGTCAGAACAAGGATGCCCTATCAAAGACAAAGCTCGGTGCGTGGGAATACGATATAATCGGCACGTGGTACAAGTGCAATATGACCGATGTCGCCGCGGCAATAGGTCTTGCGCAGATGAAAAGGTATCCGGGCATGCTTGCAAGGCGCCGCGCGATGATAGAAAAATATGATTCGGCGCTTCAACCGCTCGGCATAAAAACTCTCCCTCATTATACCGATGGGTATTCATCTTCGGGGCATCTTTACATAAGCTGCATCCCCGGTATAGGCGAGAGCGAACGAAACGAGATAATAGTCCGCATGGCAGAGGAGGGGATCGCCTGCAATGTGCATTACAAGCCCCTGCCGATGCACACCGCATACAAAAATATGGGATTTTCGATAACCGATTATCCGAATGCCTACTCGCATTATAAGTGCGAAATAACCTTACCTCTTTATTCAAGGCTTACCGATGAAGAGGTCGGCTATATCCTTGAAAAATACACGAAGATCGTAAAGGAATACATCTGATATGCTTAGAAAATGGGAAAAGCTCCCCGAGAATATGCAGACCGACGAGGTCAGACGTTACTACGATATACTGAAAAAGAAGCGAGCTGCACTCTTTTTCAAAAGGTGCTTTGACATTGCCGTATCTGCGGTTATGCTCTTGCTGCTTTCTCCGGTATTTCTTATACTTGCTATAGTGATAAAGCTTGATTCACGCGGTCCTGTATTTTACCGCCAGGTGCGAGTCACCTCCTATGGAAGACAGTTCCGCATATTCAAATTCAGAACGATGGTTACGGGGGCTGATAAGGGCTCACACGTTACCGTGAAGGGCGATAGCCGCGTAACGCGTGTGGGCAGATTTCTGCGCAAATTCCGTCTTGACGAGCTTAGTCAGCTGATAGACGTTTTCCGCGGCACTATGACCTTTGTAGGAACGCGCCCCGAAGCACTCAAATACGTTGAGCATTATACTCCCGAGATGATGGCAACGCTTCTCTTGCCGGCTGGTGTAACGTCCGCGGCGAGCATCCTATACAAGGACGAGGCTGAGCTTCTTTCCGCGGCTGATGATGCCGACGCGGTCTACATAAGCGACATACTTCCCGCCAAGATGAAGTATAACCTCCGTGAAATAGAAAAATTCGGCTTTTTCCGCGACATAAAAATAATGTTTATGACTGTGCTTGCCGTACTCGGCAAGGACTTTGAGGATGATCTGGCGAAGGAAGATCCTGAGAGCATAAAGACCTCGGAGGAAGCACGTGTATGAATATTTCGGTAGTAGACAGATCGGACAAGGCGATAATTTCTTCTGTTGCAGAGGTGCATGTTGAAACCTTTGAGGGCTTCTTTCTGACCTTTATGGGCAAGGGCTTTCTCGGTCTTATGTATAAGTCATACTGCGAGCATCCGTCATCGGAGCTTATGGTCGCTCGCGCGGATGATGGCTCTGTTCTTGGATTCCTTGCTTGGTCATCCGACATGAGCGGTCTTTACAAATTCATGATAAAAAAGCATCTTATCAGCTTTGCTTGGTATAGCCTAGGGGCATTTTTGCGTAAGCCTGCGGTATTTATGCGGCTTGTCCGCGCATTTCTGAAGCCTTCCGAAGCAAAGCGCGCTGAGAAATACGTTGAGCTTTCCTCTATAGGCGTAAGCAAGGCGGCAAAAGGCAAGGGAATCGGAACCGCTATGATAGGAGAGCTTAAGGAGCGCGTTGATTTTTCCGCATACGAATACATAAATCTTGAGACAGATGCGGTAAATAACGATGCCGCAAAGGGCTTTTACGTAAAAAACGGCTTTGTTCCGACGCGCGAATTTGAAACGCATGAGGGCAGAAAAATGCTTGAATACAGATTTTACGGAGAAAAGAAATGAGTTCTATAAAGCTGCTGTATATACTCAATACGGCTAAACGAGTCAATAATTTTTCCACCTCCGCAATGCTTGCCGCGAAAGAGCAGGGATTTGAATTTCATATCGCCGGCAATTGGCAGTACGCAACCGATGCGGAGCGGCTGGAGGATGAAAAAAAGCACGGCATAAAAATCCATCAGATAGATTTTATAAGAGCACCGTATCATCCGGGGAATATAAAGGCGTACAAGCAGTTGAAGGCGCTTGTGAAAGCGGAGGGATATGATATTATCCACTGTAATACGCCTATCGGCGGAGTTCTCGGCAGACTCGTAGGCAAAAAATGCCGTGTACCCAGGATAATATATGAGGCACATGGATTCCATTTCTATAAGGGCGCACCGTTTTTGAACCGTGCGATATACTATCCAATTGAAAAATGGCTCGCGAGATATACCGATGTTCTTCTGACGATAAATAGTGAGGACAGAGAAGCATCCGATAAACTGAAGCTGAGAAAAGGCGGCGAGCGTTATTATATTCCCGGCGTTGGAATCAACCCGGATGAATTCAGATTTGATGAAGAGATAAGAGCATCTAAGCGCAAAGAGCTGAGCATCGGTGATACCGACGTTATGCTGATATCCACAGGCGAGCTTAACAAAAACAAAAATTATTCGACGATCGTCAAGGCATTGGCACAATGTAAAAATACCAACGTTCACTTTTTTGTATGCGGTCAAGGCGATGAGAAGGAAGCACTTGAGCATCTTGCCGAAGAGCTTGGAATAGCCGATCGCGTTCACTTGCTTGGCTATAGAACCGATGTAAAAGAGCTTTTGCAGGCTGCGGATATTTTTGTTATGTCCTCGCGCCGCGAGGGGCTTTCCAGATCTGTTATGGAAGGAATGGCGATCGGCTTACCGTGCGTTGTTTCAAAAATACGCGGCAACGTTGACCTTATCGAGGACGGAGAGGGAGGATACCTCTGCGATCCTACCGATACAAAGGCATTTGCAGATGCAATAGATGCTATAGCATCGGATCCTTCGCTTCAGAGAAAAATGCGAGAATACAATCTTGAACGTATCAAGAAATTCAGCCTGGAGGCATCTGTTGCCGCAACGGCTGAGGTATATGAGAAACAGAAAAGGATTTTAGAAAAATGAGAGTGCTTCATCTTTTGCAGAGTAGCGTATTTTCCGGCGCGGAGAACGTTATCTGCCAGATCATAGGTATGTTCCGTGATGAACCGGATATCGAGATGGTATATTCGAGTCAGGACGGACCGATAAGGGATGCGCTTGTGGAGCGTGATATAACCTTCGCTCCCATGAAGAAGCTTTGCTTCAGCGAGGTTAAGCGCGTAATAAAGGAGGTCAATCCCGACATAATCCACGCGCACGATATGCGCGCGAGCTTCTATGCGGCACTCCTCTGCGGTAAAATACCGATGATCTCTCATATGCACAATAACAGTATTGACGTTCGAGGATTTTCTTTGAAATCTTTGCTTTACGCATATGCCGCAAGAAAAGCAAAGCATATTCTTTGGGTTTCCGAAAGCGCCTTTGGCGGCTATTATTATCATGATCGCTTTGCGGCCAAATCATCGGTACTGTATAACGTCATAAGCATAGACGCTCTCTGCGAAAAGATGAATCGAGATACAAACGAATACAACTATGATATAGTGTACGTTGGCAGGCTCTCATACCAGAAGAATCCCGAGAGATTTATGCGTATATTTGCCGAGATCGTGAAGAAAAAGCCGGATGTTAATATCGCCGTTGTAGGCTCAGGCGAGCTAAAGGACGAGGCAGAAAAGCTTCATAGTGAGCTCGGTCTTGGTGACAACGTGCATCTTCTCGGCTATTGCTCGAATCCTCTTAAGATGATCCACGATTCCAAGGCTATGATAATGACCTCGCGCTTCGAGGGAACGCCCATGGTCGCACTTGAGGCACTCGCGTTGGGAACACCTATCGTAAGTACTCCCGTTGACGGTATGTGCGACCTTATTGAAAACGGCAAAAACGGCTATCTCTCGGATGCTGACGGCGAGATAACAGAAAGACTTATTGAAATTATAGAAAACAGCGATCTTCGCGAAAGGCTCTCTAAAGAGGCAAAAACAGATGCTGTTCAAAGAAACGATATACCCACTTATAAGGAAAAGATAATGAGCCTTTATAAAGGCGTTTGATCTGAATCGGAGAATGGAATGAAAATCGGATTTTACATAAACGTATTGGGCGGCGGCGGCGCTGAGAGAGTAATGGCGAACCTTGCCAATGAATTTTCAGCGGAGCATGATTGCTTTCTTGTGACTACGAATAGGGTAGAGAATGAATATATCACGCTTGATAGAGTTAAGCGATACGATCTTGGAATTGCAAGAGAAGGTTCTTTTCTTAAAAGAAACGTTAAAATCATTTCGGGATTGAGAAAGATTTTGAAAAATGAAAGACCGGATATATTGATCTCATTTATGGCAGAGCCGAATTTCAGAGCGATAATGGCAACGCGCCTTCTCGGCATAAAAACGCTTGTATCTGTACGAAACGATCCCAATCGTGAATACGGAAGCAGACTTTTCAAAATCCTCGCAAAGCTTCTTTACAGAAAAGCGGACGGAATAGTTTTCCAGACCGAGGATGCAAAGAATTGGTTTCCAAAATCCATACAGAAAAAATCCGATATCATATATAATCAGGTAGCAATGAAATTCTACGAAACGACAGTGTGCGAGGATGCAAGAGATATCGTTACCACCGGTAGACTCACCCCACAGAAAAATCATCGGTTGCTTATAGATGCCTTCGCGTCTATTGCGGATAAGGTGGAGGACAACCTTATCATTTACGGTAAAGGTGAGCTCGAGGATGAGCTGCGAGAGCATATAAAGACACTTGCTCTTGAGGGGCGTGTTTTGCTGCCGGGACCTGTAAGTGATGTGCCTGATGTTCTGAGCCGGGCGAAGCTTTTCGTTATGTCATCCGATTATGAGGGAATGCCAAATTCTCTTATGGAGGCTATGGCAGTAGGGCTTCCTTGTATATCTACAGACTGTCCGTGCGGTGGCCCGAGAGAGCTCATCGAGGATAAAAAAAGCGGCATCCTTTTCCCGGTTGGAGATAAGGATGCATTGGCGGATGCTATGCTTCGGCTTTTAAGCGAAGAAGGTCTCAGGCGAGATATGTCAAAGGCAGCTAAGACGGCGGCAGAAAGATTCCTTCCCGAGCGCGTATTTGCCGAGTGGAAAAGCTATGTTGACAACATAGTAACTAAGAAATAAACGGAGCTTTTTATGAAAATTTTATTTCTGGTAACGCATCTTCTCAGCGGAGGTGCTGAGCGTACTGTATCATATCTTTCGTCATATATGGCGAAAAAGGGCTGGGACGTTACAGTTCTTTCTATAACCGACGATATATTCTATGAGCTTGGAGAGGGAGTGAAGCTTGTTAAGCTCGGAATACCCTCATCAAGCAGAAATATAGCGGATAGAGCATTGAATGTAGTTAGACGATACATATATGCGAGTAAAGAGGTGAAAAAAAGATCACCCGATGTTGTTTTTTGTATGCTTCCTGATGTCGCGAAGTACATACTAGGAACGTGCGAGCGCAACAGAATAAAGCTATTGACATCAGAAAGAAATAATCCCCAATTTGTTCAGAGCAAAAATGAGATCAACACCAAAATAAAGGTGTTCAATCAAGCTGACGGTATAGTTTTTCAGACCGAGAGAGTTACCGAGAATTTTTCCGAGGATATAAAGCGCAAAGGTAGAGTTATACATAATGCCGTAGGTAATGAGCAGGTATATACTGCCGTAACCCCCGAGATCAGGGAAAAGAAATTTACTGCCATAGGAAGACTTGATCAACAGAAGGATTACCCTACGATGTTCAGAGCATTTGCCAAGGTTCTGGAAAAGCATCCCGAATACAGCCTTGAAATATTCGGCGGTGGCTCGGATCTTGAAAAGCTTACAAATATGGCAAAAGAGCTTGGAATAGCAGATAACGTCAGATTTATGGGCGTCAGCAAAAATGCTATAACAGAGGCGGCAAAGGGCTCGTGCTTTGTTATGAGCTCGATTTTCGAGGGAATGCCGAATGCATTGATGGAGGCTATGGCTGTCGGTCTGCCCTGTGTATCGACCGATTGTCCCTATGGACCCGCGGAGCTTATTGAAGACGGTGTGAGCGGTCTTCTCGTTCCGGTTGGAGATTCGGATGCATTGGCAGAGGCTATGCTCAAGATGATTGAGGATACAGCATTTGCCGAGGAATGCGGAAGAAAAGCAAAGGCAATTCTTGATACTCACAGTATTGATGCAATTGCCGAGCAATACTGCAAATTCATAACCGAAAAGGTAAAAGGAGTCGTAAATGACTAATCAAATCAAAGCACCGCGCATAACGATGCATACTGCATTTTATGTCGCGTGGGCGCTTTTCCTTGCTTCGATTTTTGTAAGAAACGTCTTTGATATAAGGTTTCCTATAATAATTGTCCTGGCGCTTTCCTGCCTCCCTGCGATAGTGGGTGACAGAAATGAGATAATAGCTTCGGCTATTTCGCTCTTGCCTATGACCACTGCGTTCCAGTTTAAATACGCACTTCTTCTGATCATGGTCATTTATATCGTCAAGTATATGCACGACGTTAAGTATATGAGCGGCTTTATAATTATTGCTGTGATGTTTGCATGGGAGCTTTTGCACGGTCTTGTTTATGAGATATCTCTTCTCAATACGGTAAGAGGATTTGCCGAGCTTATCTTCTGTGCGTTCCTTATGTCGCTATCAAACGTTGAGTTCAAGCATGAAAAAATATTCCGAATGATTGCCATTTCAACTACCGTTGCAGGTACAATAGTTCTTTTAAATCTTCTGACGTCAAACGGATTTGATATAGTATCCGTATTTGAAGGAGGATATCGATTTGGTAAGGGAGATACCAGTGTAACCGAGTATGGTATGAACTATAATTCGAACGATATGGGAATGCTATTCAATGCGGCAATGTGCGGAATTTTCTATCTTATTAAGCTGAAGCGCACCAAGCCGATAGACTATGTCATGCTTCCGATCCTTCTCATTTATGGTATATTTACTCAATCGCGTGCATTTATAATTTGCTTTGCGTTTATACTTGTTTTGTTTATAATTTCTTCGGGAACGCTGAAGAATAAAGTCAAATTGCTTTGTTCTATATTAATATTTTGTTCAATTGTTATTCTGTTATTGAATCTTCTGCTTCCGGATGTTCTTGAAAATTATATTTCAAGGTTCGGAGAAGATGATATATCGAATGGACGATTTGATATACTCAAACTTTACGGAGAATTGATATTATCCGATATCAGATATTTCATTTTCGGTATCGGAATGAATGACATTTCCTCTAAAGCCGGTGCAATAATTCCGGGAATTATTGCGTCAGCTCACAATGGAACACAGGAGATAATCGTTGCATGGGGAATTGTCGGTTTGATTTTAATAATTGCATTCATTATTGCGATGATAAGGAAAGCAAAGATGAGTGGTAACAAGCTGCAATTGCTGAATGTTATAATGCTTCTGTTTTTGATTTTATACGTGCAGTCAGGACAATTCTTGACGGCTGATAAATGCCTTCTTGCATTGTGCTTGAGCTATGTATGCATTTCAATAAATCTTAGAAAGGCAGAAAATACATATGAATTTGATTGTTAAAGCTATTAAAAATCCTAAGAAAGCTTTCAAGGTCGCTAAATTATTATTACTGGATTCTAAGCTTGGTGTTTTTATATCGGACAAAGCCTATCTTAAAGCAGTCTACAAGTTGAATTTCGGAAAACCGCTTAATATAGAAAATCCGACTACTTATAACGAAAAGCTTCAGTGGCTCAAGCTTTATGACAGAAAGCCCGAATACACCCAAATGGTAGATAAATATGCAGTTAAAAAATTTGTATCGGATAGGATTGGTGATGAGTATCTGATACATACACTTGGTGTCTGGGACCGTTTCGATGATATAGATTTTGATGCATTCCCTGATAGATTTGTTCTGAAATGCACGCATGACAGCGGAGGGCTTATCATATGTAGGGATAAGAATGCATTTGATAAAAAAGCAGCAAAGAAAAAAATAGAAAAAACTTTAAAGCGTAATTATTTTTGGCATGGCAGGGAATGGCCGTATAAAAATGTGCAGCCAAGAATCATCGCAGAAGAATATATGGAGCAGAAGGGAAGTCAATGCTTACCTGTCTATAAATTCATGACCTTCGGCGGTCGCGTGGAGCTTATTCAGACTATACAGAATGACAAAACCAAGGATGAAACCATAGATTATTTTGACCGGGATTGGAATCTGCAGGATTTAAGGCAGAATTTCCCGAATAGCGAAAAGCCGTTGCCTCGCCCCGAAAATCTTTCTAAAATGATTGAATTTGCGGAAATGTTTGCAGAAGGTTTTAAATTCCTGAGAGTGGATTTTTATGAAATTAACGGGCAAATTTATTTTTCCGAATTTACTTTTTATTCGGATTCGGGGATGGCGGCATTTTCTCCCGAGAATTGGGATTATAAGCTTGGGAATATGATAAAAATTTGAGTTATTTTCGAAATGAAACGCAAATGAGGTTTTGATATGAGTTTAGTTACAGCGGTAATAACCACGCATAAAAGAGAACCGGAAATCGTCGAAAGAGCATTGAAAAGCATCCTTTCTCAAACCTACATCAACATTGAAACTATCGTTGTTGATGATAGTCCCGAAGATTACGCAAAAAGAAGCGACGTACAGCGTATGGTTGAATCTTATTCCGATAATAACGTCAGATATATACAACACAATAAATGTATGGGTGCTTGTGTCGCACGCAACACGGGACTTGAAGCATCGAATGGTGATTTCATCGCGTTTCTTGATGATGACGATGAATGGAAGCCGGAAAAAATCGAAAAACAACTTGCAAAATTTGAAAGTCCCTCAATAGGACTGGTTTACTGCGGCTCGGAAACCTTCAATGAAGATGCAAACACCGTAAAGATACGAGAAACAAAGTTCATAAGCGGAAAAATATACGAGCAATTGATAATCAACAATTTTATAGGATCGACTTCCTTTCCGCTTTTGAGGAAGCGTGCATTGGAGGAGATTGGCGGATTTGATCCTTTAATGCAATCGGCACAGGATTATGACGTTTGGTTGAGAATATCGAAGCTATACGAGGTTGATTTTGTAGAAGATATCCTTGTGCGGTATTATGTCCATCAGTCGGAAAGAATCACAAGCGATCCCAAGAAAAAAATAAGCGGTCTTGAAAGAATAATTGAAAAAAACTACGAACATATAAAAATAAATCGTCAGGCTTATTGGTCCAGAACAATGGAGCTGGCTCCTTTTTATGCCGCGAATATGCAGTTCTTTAAGGCGTTTTCGCTTTGGTTTAAAGCGGTGTTGAAATGTCCTGAAAAATTAAAAAAGAATATATACTATGCACGATATATTTATCTTGAGAGATTTGTAAATACAAGAAAAAAGAAAAGATAAATCTCTGGCTTTGTGTTTTAAGTGAGATACACAAAAAATACCGGGAGGTTATTATGTCAGATAAACGTTCCAGAAATGCACAACTGAATATTATAACCTCGCTGGCATTTGAGATAATCACGCTCCTATGCGGGCTTCTGATACCGCGATTTATGATAGGTGCATTCGGCTCGGAGGTATATGGAGCAACCGCATCCATAGCTCAGTTCTTGGCATATATAGCACTGCTTGAGGGAGGTATCGGAGGAGTTGCAAGAGCAGCCTTGTATCGTCCGTTGGCGGACGGAGATACTCACAAGCTTAGTATGCTTACTGTGGAAATCAAGAAATTTTTCTATAAGATAGCATATGTTTTTGGAGCTTACGTTATTGTTTTGGCTTGCGTGTTCAAGCGAATGTCTGATTTGGAGGCGCTTGACTGGATATCAACAGCGGCATTGGTTATTGTTATAAGTATATCCACTTTTGCACAGTATTTTATAGGAATTTCCAATTCTATATTGCTTCAGGCGGCACAGAAAAGCTATGTAACAAATATTGTTTCTCTAGCCGGAACTATTTTAAATACAGCTATGGTGCTCCTATTGATCAGATTTGATTGCGGAATAATAACAGTCAAGCTGGTCAGCAGCTGTGTCTTTGCATTAAAGCCCATAGCAATGTGGATGTATGTCAGAAAGCATTACAAGTTAACAAAATGCGAGATTTCCGAGCCACAGCTTAAACAGAAAACTACTGCTCTTGGACAGCATCTGGCATATTTTTTGCATTCGAATATGGACATAGTGCTCCTTACTTGGTTATCCGATCTTGCTTCGGTTGCGGTATATACCGTCTATAATATGGTGGTATCCGGCATACAAAAGCTTACCGCATCATTTACGTCAGGAATGGAAGCACTGTTTGGAGATATGCTGGCAAAGAATGAGAAGGACGGGCTGAACAAAACCTTTGGATATTATGAAACTCTGATATCAACTGTTTCAGGAATTTTATTCTCAATCACTGCTGTTATGATCGTGCCGTTTGTGAAAATATATACTGATGGTATAGATGACGCAGATTATATCGCCCCCTTGTTTGCGATACTTCTTGTAGTATCCGCACTCCTTTATTCACTCAGAATGCCGTATCACGCTGCAGTTATGGCAGCGGGACATTTTAAGCAAACTCGCTTTGCGGCATACGGAGAGGCTATCATTAATCTTATTTTGTCTATACTCCTCATAAAATCGTTTAACCTTGTTGGTGTTATTATCGGAACGATAGTAGCTACATTATATAGATTTATTTACTATGTCATCTATTTGTCGAAGAATATTCTTAACAGAAATGCGTTATTGTTTGCCAAGCGCATTGCTGTAAATTCATCGGCATTTGCCGTTTCGTTCTTGCTTGGACGAATAATATCTCAGTGCTTTGAAATAAACAATTTTGGAATTTGGATAATGGTTGCTATATGTGTGGCGGTGGTGATATCGCTAACAACATTATTGATAAACGGATTGGCATACCATAAAGACTATAAAGACTTCTTTGGAATCCTCACAAAAAAGATAAAACATGGGAGAAAACCATAATGGTAAAAGAAAAATTCCTTTCCACATACAACCGCGAGCCGCTCGACGTGGCGTTCACGCCGTACCGCGTTTGCCCTTTGGGGGCGCACGTGGATCATCAGCTCGGCAAGATAACCGGCTTTGCCATAAACAAGGGCATACATATGGCGTACGGCCCGAAGAATAACGGAGTTGTTGAGATGCAGTCGCTGCAGTTCCCGAAGCGTGCGCAGTGGCACGTTTCCTCGGTTCCCGAGGAGAGGGAAGGCGATTGGGCGGACCACCTCCGCGGCGCGACAAAGGCGCTCGGAGAGCGCTATGCGCTCAGGGTGGGGCTTTGCGCGGTCATAGACGGTGAGCTTCCCATAGGAGGGCTCTCGTCCTCTGCGGCGGTTATAATAACCTTCCTCTCGGCACTCTGTAAGCTTAATGGCATAACGCTCAGCGAGCGTGAGCTTATCGAGATATCCAAGGAGGCGGAGAATAAGTACGTAGGCGTCGCTTGCGGAAAGCTCGATCAGAGCTGTGAGATCTATTGCAGACGGGACAAGCTTCTCTATATGGATATGAAGGACGACAGCTTTGAGCTTATCGAGTCACCCAAGAATATGAAGCCCTATAAAATAGCTATATTCTTCTCGGGGCTTGAGCGCTCGCTTGCAGGCTCTAAGTTCAATATGCGCGTAGACGAGTGCCGTGCGGCAGCATATTCGCTTCTCGCATTCGCCGGCATAGAATACGGCAAGATCGCAGATACCTCGCTTCGTGACGTTCCGCGCGAGGTGTACGAGCAGTACAGGCTTCGCCTGCCAGACAGCCTTCGTAAGAGAGCAGACCATTTCTTCGGAGAGATAGCCCGTGTTGATGCGGGTGCCGAGGCATGGCGCTGCGGCGATATCGAGGAATTCGGCAGACTCTGCTTCGAGAGCGGACATTCCTCAATATATAATTACGAAACCGGCTCGCCCGAGCTTAAAAAGCTTTATGAAATAATGAAAGAAACCGAGGGCATCTACGGAGGCCGCTTCTCGGGGGCGGGCTTCAAGGGCTGCTGTATGGCTCTTATAGATCCCGGATATGAGGAAAGCATAAAAGAAAAGATAGAGCGCGAATATCTCGCGGCATTTCCCGATATGCGCGGTAAATATTCCGCACATATATGCGAGAGCGCAGACGGAGTGAAATTATGAAATGCTTAATACTTGCGGCAGGCTATGCGACAAGACTTTATCCCCTCACGGAGAATTTTCCTAAGCCGCTTCTTAAGGTAGGGGAAAAGACGATACTCGATTGGCTTATAGACGATATAAGAGAGTCGGGCAGAGTTGACGAGTTTATAGTTATATCAAATCACAAATTCGCAGATTGCTTCTATGAGTGGGCAGATGGTAAGCCGGATGTGCGCGTGCTTGACGACGGCACCTCGGATAACGCAACACGCCTCGGTGCAGTGCGCGACGTGCAGTTTGCTATAGACACGCTCGGACTGGATTCGGATATGCTCGTTATCGCGGGTGATAACGTTCTTGATTTCAGCCTGAAGAGCTTTATCGCCTATGCAGAGAAGAAAAATGCATCCTGTGTTATGCGTTATTTTGAGGCTGACACCGAGAGGCTTAAAAAGTGCGGAGTTCTTTCGATAGACGATTCCGACCGCATAACGGAAATGATGGAGAAGCCGCCTGTGCCAAAGTCCAATTGGTGCTGTCCGCCCTTCTATTACTACACAAGAGAGGATGCGCGCAGGGTTGCGGACGGAATTGCCGAAGGCTGCGGAACCGATGCGCCCGGCAGCTATATCGCCTGGCTGGCAGCTGTTGCGCCGGTCTATGCTATGGAGATGCCCGGCAGCCGCTATGATATAGGAAATCTTGAAAGCTACGAGCGCGTTAAGCGCGAGTATAGGGGGATAACAAAATGCTGACTCCAAATATAAATTTAGAGGGACGTGTCGTCCTCGTTACGGGTGCCGCGGGATTCATAGGTGCAAACCTTGTGAAGCGGCTTCTCGGAAAATACGATAGCATCAGCATCGTCGGCGTCGATAGCCTGAACGATTACTACGACGTTTCCATAAAGGAATCAAGGCTTGCCGAGCTCGATGCGATTTCTGCGGAGAAAAACAGCACGGGATGGCACTTCCTCCGCGGAAATATAGCAGACCGCGCATTTATGGATGGCGTTTTCGCCGAGTACAAGCCCTCTGTGGTGGTAAACCTTGCCGCGCAGGCGGGAGTCCGCTATTCGATAACAAACCCCGATGCCTATATCGAGGCGAATATAATCGGATTTTACAACATACTTGAGCTCGCAAGGCATAACGGTGTGGATCATCTCGTCTATGCATCCTCATCCTCTGTCTACGGCTCAAATACGAAGATCCCCTATTCTACCGATGATAAGGTGGATAACCCCGTGTCGCTCTACGCGGCAACGAAAAAGTCGAATGAGCTTATGGCACACGCCTACTCGAAGCTCTATAATATTCCTTCGACAGGACTTCGCTTCTTCACGGTCTACGGCCCTGCCGGAAGACCTGATATGGCATACTTCTCCTTTACAAATAAGCTTATCAAAGGGGAAGTAATAGATATCTTCAACTATGGAAATTGTAAACGTGACTTTACATATGTTGACGATATCGTCGAAGGAATAGAGCGCGTAATGCTCTGCGCTCCCGAAAAAAAGTGCGGAGAGGACGGACTTCCCATACCGCCGTACAGAGTATATAACATCGGAAACAACAGCCCGGAAAATCTGCTTGATTTTGTTTCAATACTTTGCGAGGAGCTTGTAAGGGCAGGTGTACTTCCTTTGGATTATGACTTTGAGGCGCATAAGCGTCTTGTGCCTATGCAGGCAGGTGACGTGCCCGTCACGTATGCGGACGTAAGTCCTCTCGAGGAGGACTTTGGCTTCAAGCCTTCGACCTCTTTGCGTGAAGGACTCAGAAGATTTGCCGAATGGTATTTTGAATTTTACAGAAAATAAGTATATAGACAGGTAACAGAAAGAGGTGAGAAAATGAGCATTCAGAACGAGCTGATAGGTATTATAGGCAGTGCCGTATTCGGCACCGAGGCGCCGAAGGTGTCGGCAGAGAAAATACCCGAGCTGTATTCGCTCGCTGAAGGTCATGATCTTACGCATCTTCTTGCCGAGGGGCTTGAGCGCAGCTCGGCTCTGCCGGAGGGCGAGCTTGGAGCGACACTCAAAAATAAAAAGTTCACCGCCGTAATGCGGCACAGCCGTATAGCCGCCGAGCTTGATGCTCTTTGCGAGCTGCTTTCCGAGAGAGGTATCGACCACCTTCCTCTGAAGGGCTCGGCGATGCGCCACCTCTATCCGAAGCCCTGGATGAGGACGAGCTGTGATATAGATATTCTGGTGCGTCCGTCCGATCTCGATGCGGCGATAGCCGCCATCGTCGGCGAGCTTGAATATGAGTACAAGGGTACCGAGGACCATAATGCCACGCTTTATTCGCCGAGCGGTGTCTGCCTCGAGCTTCACTATAAGCTCATAAGGAGCGACTACGTTGACAGGGCAGAGAAGCCGCTTGCCGATCTTTGGGACAGGCTTATCCCGGATGAAGCCCTTTCGCATAAATTACATATGTCGGACGAGCTTTTTTACTACTACCACATAGCACACGCGGCAAAGCATTACACCTATGGCGGTACAGGTATCCGCACAGTGCTCGATACCTATATATTGAACGAGCACGCGCCGGGTGATGCTGCCGAGCGTGAGCGGCTCCTTTGCGAGGGTGGGCTTTTGGAGTTTGAGAAAAATCTCCGGCACCTCGCTATGAGCTGGTTTGGCGGCGGTGAAGAAACCGCGCTTGACCGTGAAATGGCACAATATATAACACGCTCAGGGGTATATGGAAGAATAGATCATACCCTGGCGCTTCGCCGTGCTAAGCGCGGCGGCAGATTCAAATATTTGCTCTCTCGTATATTCGTGCCTTATGGAGTATATAAAAAGGATCATCCGTTGGTGCGCATGGCGGCGCTCCGATACCTCTTCTGGCTTGTGGCAAGACTATTCAAGCCGATATTCAAAAAGGAGGTTCGCCGTCGGATGGCAAGCGAAGCGCGCGAAAATGCCGCAGTTTCCGATTTGTCGGTTGAAAAAATATATAAGCATATCTCGCGAGTTGGGCTCGCTGACTTACAGTAAATTACACCGGAGGGAAAACAAATGTTTACATTAAAGAACAAAAGGCGTATCATTCTGATGCTTATAGATACAGGAATACTGATAGCATCCTATGCGCTTTCATTCATTCTGACCTTGATATCATCCGATGTTGAAGCGAGCGATGCTTTGGTATACGTGTTGAATTTCGTAATATTCTTTGCGTGCATTATGCTGTCCCGAATTGCGCTTCGCGTTTATCAGAACGTATGGAAATATGCAAATTCTGCGGCATATCTGAGTATGGTCCTGGCCGATGGCGCCGGTGGTGCTCTGGCATTGATCATAACCCTTCTTATCGGCGAGCATACGTACATGGGCGGCTGGAAGAGCATCGGCACCATAGCTATGTTCTGTCTGCTTTCGCTTGTTTCAAGATTCGTCTATCAGCAGAACTACAGGATACAGTCAGCTCTCTTAAGTAAAAAGTATGAGAATAAGATAACCGTAGCCATAGTGGGTGCGGGAAAGGTGGGCTCGCTGCTTGCCGAGGAGCTTCTCTGCTACAAGGGCTCGCATTACCGCCCTGTTTGCTTTGTTGATACGAATTCGGACAAAATAGGCAAGCGTGTTGCAGGTTTACCCGTCTTCGCTCAGGACGATGACGTGTTTGAAAAAATGCGTACCTTCCCGGTGCAGGAGATATTCATTGCCATTCCTCAGCTTGACGGTGCGGACGCACAAAAGATCCACGAATTCTTCACAAAGGAGGGCTACCGTGTCAAGCTTTACGACTTCCCGAGAAGGCATGACGATGCTCCGGAGGGCACAAGAAGAGTCTTGCGCGAGTTCAAGATAGAGGATCTCCTCTTCAGAAGCGCGATAAAGGTCACCGATGACAGCACTGCAGACTTTTATAAGGATCGCACAGTCCTTGTAACGGGCGGCGGTGGCTCTATCGGAAGCGAGCTTTGCCGACAGATAGCAAAGTGCTCGCCGAAGAAGCTTATAATTTTCGATATCTATGAAAACAACGCCTACGATATACAGCAGCAGCTTACCCGTAAGTACGGCGCCTCGCTTGACCTTTGTGTCGAGATAGGCTCTGTGCGTGACAGAGCGAGGCTCAATGCCGTGTTTAATCATTACCGCCCCGAAATAGTATTCCACGCGGCGGCTCATAAGCACGTGCCTCTCATGGAGCACAGCAACTGTGAGGCAATTAAAAACAACGTCCTCGGCACCTACAACACTGCCGATATGGCTGAAAAATACGGTGTCCGTAAATTCATTCTGATCTCAACCGACAAGGCGGTCAACCCGACCAACGTCATGGGTGCGAGCAAGCGTATGTGCGAGATGGTCATCCAGTGCAGGACCGATAGTGAAACGGTATTCAGTGCAGTCCGCTTCGGAAACGTCCTCGGATCAAACGGCTCGGTAATACCGCTCTTTAACGCGCAGATCGCGGCAGGCGGCCCGGTCACTATAACCGACAAGCGCATCATAAGATACTTTATGACTATACCCGAGGCTTCGGGACTCGTTATGCAGGCAGGCGCAATGGCAGACAGAGGCGACCTCTTTGTCCTCGATATGGGTAAGCCTGTCAAGATCTACGACCTTGCGGAGAATATGATAAAGCTTTCGGGCCTCCGTCCCAATATAGATATCGAGATCAAGGAGATCGGTCTTCGCCCGGGCGAAAAGCTTTATGAGGAGCTTCTCATAAAGACCGAGGATCTGAAAAAGACCGAAAACGATCTTATCTTCATTGAGCACGACACCCCCCTCTCAAGAGCAGAAATTGAGGAAAAGCTGAATGCCCTGAGAGCCGCCGTGCAGAGCGAGGAAAACGAAATAGCCTCCCCGACGATAACCGAGGTTATGAAAAGTGTTGTTCCGACCTTCCACTCGCCCGACGAAGTAAACCGCACCGCCCAGGACGCGGAGGAAATGCGTGTTGTGGTGAACGCAGATAAATAACAAGATCTGTACAGGCAATCAAAAAGCCTTGTTTTAAACCGAAAACAAAAATCAAGCTCAGGTAGTATTTTGCCATTTATGGCGGCTATCTGAGCTTGATTTTTATTATGAAGCTTTGGGAAGAAGGATTTTCATTAATGATTCAAAAGGCGATCTGCGAGAATTTCCAGAAACCTCTGATCGGCATCCGGAAGACGTGTATATTTTTCGATAAATCCGAGTATCTCCCAGTCTGCGCGGCTGCCGCGAAGTATATAATCTGCGCTGACGCCCAGGATATCGCATATTTTGACCAGATTTTCAGGGCGGATGGCCTTCTTTCCGAGCTCAAGATTGGATATCATTTGTATCGATACCTCCATTTTTTCGGCAAGCTGCTCCTGAGTTAAGCCAAGCTCCTTGCGTCTTGCGTTTATCCTTAAGCCTATTTCACGTAAAAGCTTTTCGTTTCCCATAAGTTTCCCCTCGCAAAAATCACTTTCTGTTATAATTATATAACTTATAGATGTATTTTTTAATCACCTACAGGTTGACAAATTTAAACTATAGGTGTATAATGAGGATTGGAATAACAAATTTTAGGAGTTTTTTTAGGAGATATTATGAACAGACAGGAATTACTTGACAAGCAAGGGGTGTATTGTAAGAATTGTAATGCGCCAAAGAAGCTAGTACAAAAAAGCTGTACAGATAAATCCGTATTATATCACTGCCCTTTTTGCAACACTACATATGAGTTATCGGTGGATAAAATAGAATTGTTTGCCGAATATCGCAGGGAAATGCAAAATAAATTCAAGAGGTTAACGAGAGGTGGATCCCTTAATAAACCGAAGGAAGATCTTCAGCAAGAGCTTGATGAGTTTGGGAAATATCATCCGGATTTTACGAATGCAGATCCACAGTATCATTTATTTTGCATAGCAGCAGCAACAGATAATTTTCGAATAAAGTATAGAAGAGATGATTCCTTTTGTCAGGAAATAGAGGATTACTATAAGACTGCCGTCAACAAAGAAGACGAAAAGGATGAAAAGAATAGCAAGAGTTTTCCCATTGATACTTACGGAAAGATTCTTAACCAACGCTACCTCAGATGGATAAACCCAGTCATTCCTCTAAGAGAAAAGATTGCCATCGGGGTAAGCATTGCTATAGTTACTTTAGCGGTAATCATTACATTGCTGATCGCCGCTAATAAGGGTGTTAATATAGAAGTCCCCCCTCCTGAGGGTGGTGCAGCTGATGTTATTGTAAGCATAGATACCTCTGACTTTGGAATCATAGGTAAATGGTTTGTTAAGCCTGTTGTAAACAGACTCGGCGAAGGTACAGCCGAATACAATGCCGCAACGGCTCTTTTGAGAAACGAGAGCAAGAAATACAAAGTCTATGATATTACTATGCTTCGTGGAAATGATATTGTTCAGCCCAAAAGCCCGGTTAAGGTTACGATACTGATTCCACAAAATTTTCTAGTTAGAAACACGGTCGTTTATTATATCACGCCTGAGGGCAAGTGTCAGATTATCAAGAACGCAACGATCGTTGAAGTGGATGAAAGACGAACGATAAGTTTTGAAACCGATCATTTCAGCCTTTACGCAATAGCCGAGCGTCCATTCCATGTTAATTTTCTTCCCGAAAACGGTCAAGAGACCTTTGAACAGAAGGTAATGTGGGGTGGTGTTGCAACCGAACCGGAGGCGCCGAAGCGCGAGGGATACACCTTCGGCGGCTGGTACAACGGGCAGACAAAATGGAATTTTAAGACCAATATTGTCGGAGACGATGTCACTCTCAAAGCAGTATGGACACCGAATGAGTATACCATCAGCTTTGACAGTAACGGCGGATCTGCCGCAGATACGATCCCGGTAGTGTACGATGAAAGCTATGCTCTGCCGACCATTTCACGCGTGGGATATGAGTTCCTCGGCTGGTATGATACAGAGGATAACAGGTATCAGGACGGAAAATGGACCTTGACGGAGAACCTCGCACTTACCGCAAAATGGGAGCCTGTTTCAAACAGTGTAAATCTCAATGTAAACGGCGGTAATACTATCGAAAATGACACGCTTACATTCACTTACGATTCTCCTTACGGTACTCTTCCGACACCCCTTCGCAAGGGATATACCTTCCTTGGATGGTTTACAGCCGAGAGCGGCGGTGAAAAGGTTACAGATACTACCGTGGTGAAGCAGACGGAAAGCCATACTCTCTTTGCGCATTGGAAGGTAAACACCTATGAAGTGACCTTTGACGTAAACGGCGGAGATGCTATGGATAATAACGTAAAGGAAGTAACGTTTGGTGAAAGCTTCGGCAGACTTCCTGCTCCTACGCGCACGGGCTACACCTTCCTCGGTTGGTTTACCGCAAAGCAGAACGGCGAGAAAATACTTGCGGAAACAACGGTTGATATCACCGCTGATGTCAGACTTTATGCGCTCTGGTCGTCAAACGGATATACCGTTACCTTTATGCCTCAGGGCGGAAGCCTTACCACCGAATCGATTGGTGTGGAGTTTGGCTCGGAATACGGCAATATCCCTTCAATAACACGCACGGGATATACCTTCCTCGGTTGGTTCACAGCCGAGAATGGCGGCACGAAAATCGGCTCGGACGATGTTGTATCCGTTGCCAAGGACCATACTCTTTATGCACAGTGGGAGGCAAACAAATATACGGTCAATCTTGATGTGAACGGTGGAGAAGCCTTGAATAATAACAGCAAAGAGGTTGTTTTCGCTGAAAGCTTTGGCGATCTTCCGACGCCTGTTCGCACCGGCTATACCTTCGTCGGTTGGTTTACGGCAAAGTCGGAAGGTAAGGAAATACTTCCCGAAACAAACGTAGATATTACCGCAAATATCACACTCTATGCGCTCTGGTCGGTAAACGGATATACAGTTACTCTTGATGCGACCGGAGGAGCTGTGAGTCCGGGATATATTCCTGTTATTTTTGATGCCGAATATGGCACTCTTCCTGAACCACAAAAGTACGGACATGAATTCCTTGGCTGGTTCACGGAGTCCGAGGGCGGTACCGAGGTAAAGGCTACCACGGTTGTGAAGACCGATTCCGCTCATACTCTTTATGCACAGTGGAAGAAGGGAGTTTATATAATAACCCTTGATCCTGACGGTGGTCAATGTGACACGGCATTCATTGAAAGGGAATATTCTTCGCTTTACGGCGAGCTTCCCGTACCGGTAAAAACGGGATATACCTTTACCGGTTGGTTTACCGAAAGGGATGGCGGTAACAAGATATCTGCGGATAGCGTAATGAATAAAGAGGCTCATACTCTGTATGCGCATTGGTCGGTTAATCGGTATACTGTCAAATTCATTTTAAACGGAGAAGAATATGCAATCGAGAGCTATGATTTTGGTGAAGCAATAAATTATCCGACTATCAATATTCCTGGTCATACCTTCTCCGGATGGAAATGGGGAATAAAAGAATTGCCGCAGAGTATGCCTGCAGGGGATATCGAGATATCCGGAAGCACCGAGATTAATACCTATAGTATAAACTATTATCTTGACGGAAAACTTTATAAAACTGTAAGCTGCAAGTATGGCGAAAGTATTTCACTTATAGATGAGCCAACCGAAGCAGGCTCTGTATTCTCCGGTTGGAAATACAGCGGCTCGGAAGATAAAATTCCTGCGACAATGCCCGCTGACGACATAAGAATAGACGGAAGCTTCGATAAAATGGAGTTTAAAGTTTATTATTTTGTAGACGGTGTATTGGAAAAGGTAAGCAATGTTATTTACGGACACGGTATCGTTCCGTATGAACATAAAAAAGAAGGTTATACCTTCTCCGGATGGCTTGTGAAGGACGGTGATATTACAACTCATATGCCGGATGTGATGCCCGAAAAGGATTTGTATGCATACGGTACTACTACCATCAATCAATACACTATCACGTTTGATACAAACGGCGGAACAATAATAAACTCTATTACTGCCGATTACGGTGCGAAAATCACGGCTCCTACAGCCCCCTCTAAATTGGGACATGAATTCATAGGTTGGGATAATTCGATTCCTGCGAATATGCCGGCATATGATATGACTATAACGGCAGAATGGGAAAAGCTTAATGAGTACAAAATTTCATTTATCGTTAACAATCCCAATTCCGATAAAGAGCCGGCGGGAGAAATGGAATCCATCGAGGGTTATTATAAGGAACAAGCAGAAGTTGCTTTGACTGAAAATGCATATGTTGTCGATGGATGGATATTCAAAGGATGGTCAACGGCTGAAAAAGGCGGTGTTGTATATGAAGACAGAGCAACATTCCATATAACAGAGCCTTCAGATAAAAATGAAATATCTCTTTACGCCGTATGGGAGGTTGATATATTTACTGTAGGTAAATTTGTTGACACCGGCTCTGTTGTTTCCGATTCCTGGGAAGGCGGAGATACATATACCGTGTTTAATACTGTAGAAAGCACACCGCGTTCTGCGACCAGTATTACCAAAACAATTATAGATTGGAGCAGAATCGGCAATACCGATATTGCATCTTATAACATACCGGATCACGTAGGCAGGGTTGATCATATCGATTTCAGCTCCGGAACGAATGAGATCGTATTCGTTGGCGATGCTTCCAAAACGTATAAAAATCTCGGTTTGTGTCTATGCAACTTTACCGAGAAGCATTCGCCGTTGATACGCTTCATTAACTTTAAGCTTGAATCCCGTTATGAGAAAGTTTTAGACTTATACAATTCTAAGAACGTTAATTTAACGATCGAATCATATGGAAGATGTTCTATTATGACTACTTGTGAATCGGGAAGTGTGATCGACGGTATTAAAACGCTTACGTTTAATGGACCCGGAGAACTTATTCTGAATGGCGGCACCGGCAGAAACGGTAACGGTGGCAATTGCGCCGATAACAATGGATATAATGGTGCACCCGGTGATGAGGGCGGTGTCGGCGGAACGGCAATTAAAGCAGAAGTGGTGTACGTTCGCGGCGGCACTTTAAAGGCAATTGGCGGTACCGGAGGCCGAGGCGGTTCGGGCGGATGCTGTAATCCCTATTGGGTAAATATCGTGTACGGCGGCAATGGCGGCAATGGCGGTGCGGGCGGCTTGGCAATATCCGCAAGTAAAGTCATAATAGACGGAGGCTCATTGACCGCCACAGGCGGTAAGGGAGGCCAAGGCGGTACTGCCGGAGGTGTATACGATGGTTTTGACGGTACCCAAAACGGTAGAAACGGTTCGCCCGGTGAAGGAGGATACGGTGGCAATGCCGTGAACGAGAGCTGCGTTATCCAAGGAAACGGAATTTTTATTTTCGGTTCCAAAGGAGATGCAGGCTCCGGAATTGACTGCACAGAGCATTAACACAACCTGATATTGAACCAAAACGTCAAAATTCTTATAAAAACCGAGCGAAGATGGAAATAAAATGCCATCTTCGCTCAAATTATATTTTGATGCTTTCACTCACTCACCGCATGCTCACGCGCCCATTTTCGCCATTTCAGGGGCGAGATGCCGTTCTTTCTGACGAAGCGCTTGTAGAAGTAGGAATAATCGCTGTAGCCCGAGAGGCGCGCGATCTCGTCGATAGGACGCGATGTGGTCTTTATCAGGTACATAGCCTTGTTCATTCTGACCTCGTTTATATAGGTGAAGGGGGACGCGCCAAGCTCCTTTTTGAATATCCTTATGACGTAATTTTTGCTGTAATGCAGCTCGTTGCATATATCCGCAAGCGAGGAGATATGCTCGATATTTTCGTCTATATATTCGATAAGGCGGTGGGAGGTATCCGACTGTGCCGCAGTGACTCGTAAGGAGAGAAGCAGCTTCAGGAAAATATATTGCTGCTCAGCCAGCGGCAGCCCCTTGTGGCAGGCGGCATCCATCCGCTCCATAAGCGGAAAAAGCCGTCCGACGTCATATTTGCCGCTTGATCTGAGCGATCCCTCCGACTCGCACCACTCGGCATCGAAATGCACGTAAAGATATTTCGGTGCGTCGCTTGGCAGCTCACCCGACTGATAAAGACCGCTTCTTTGGATAAAATATTCTCCTGCTCCTATCTCATATGGCACGCCTTCCTCGGAGAAGCGGAGCACACCGTCGTAAACAAGCAGAAGCACGTTATCGGTCGAGAGACGGCTTGTGTGATGCTCGTTCTTAGCAAAAAAACGAAAGGATGCATGCTTATATACAATCGGCTTATCAAGGTCGATATTCATCACTTTGAGCTCCATTTCACAGGTGTTTTAGGATAGTCTATCATCTTTGTGTGATTTTGTCAATGTTTTTTGCGATTTTAGCAATTTATAGCTCAAAATGTGTGTGATATAATAAATAAAAACCCTGTAGCAGTGCGGTGTCGATCTACAGTATGAATTGATGCTTTTGCAGGGCTGAATTGCAAAGGAGTTTTACATATGCGCAGTAAATGGAGCTTTTTTAATCCGTCACAGGTAAAACCGGAGGGCTGGCTCTTGCGTCAGCTTGAGATACAGGCGGAGGGACTTTCCGGAAATCTCGATAAGTGCTGGCGCGACGTGCGCGACAGTGCGTGGATAGGCGGAGATGCCGAGGGGTGGGAAAGGGTACCCTATTGGCTGGACGGCTTCATTCCGCTTGCCTATCTTCTCGGGAACGAGGATATGATAGCAAGAGCTAAAAAATATATAGATGCCATTATTTCTTATCAGAAGGAAAGCGGATGGATATGTCCCTGTGCCGAGGAGAATATACCCACCTATGACACCTGGGCGGTTCAGCTCATATCAAAGGTTCTCGTGGTCTATTACGATTGCTCGGGCGACGATAGGATCCCCGAGGTGCTTTACCGCGTTATGAAGAATTATTATGACCTGCTCAAGAGCGAAACCGTAAAGCTCTTCGATTGGGGCAAATACCGCTGGTTTGAAGCATTTATTGCAATCAAATTCCTGAAGGAGAGATATTCCGAGCCCTGGCTCGATAGCCTCGCCGAGCTCCTTCGCGCTCAGGGCACAGATTACACCGAGCTTACGAGCCTTTGGAAAAGACCGCTCTGCAAGTGGACGTATGATACCCATATAGTAAACCTCGTTATGATGCTTAAATATGAAGCACTCGTCTGCGACGTGCTCGGCGAGGAATATACCGACAAGGCAGAAATGCTTCACACCCTTCTCGCGGCATACAACGGCACGCCCGTAGGGCTCTACACAGGCGATGAATGCCTTTCGGGCCTGAGTCCGGTGCAGGGCACAGAGCTCTGCGCTGTGGTTGAGCAGATGTATTCCTATGAGCTGCTTTATGCCGAGACGGGCGATGCGAAATGGGCAGAGCGCCTCGAGGTGCTTGCCTTCAATGCGCTCCCCGCCACGATAAGCGACGATATGTGGGCGCATCAGTATCTGCAGATGAGCAATCAGATCGCCTGCCGTAAGCTTCCCGGCCGTCCCCATTTCGGAAGCAACAACTCAGAGGCACATATATTCGGACTTGAGCCGAATTTCGGCTGCTGCACCGCGAATTTCAATCAGGGCTGGCCTAAGCTCGCGCTTTCCGCATTTATGTATAGCGGTGATACGGTATTATCGGCAGTTCCGATTCCTTCGAGCATAAAGACCGAGTCGTTCTCTGTTACACTCAAGACCGATTACCCCTTCAAGAACAGACTTGAATATTCGGTTTCCACAGATAAGGACATCACGTTAGAGGTTCGCATTCCTTCCTTTGCCAAGGAGCTTCGCGTAAACGGTGCCGAGGTCTCAGTTCGCGAAAAGCTCAGCATGAAGCTTAAGGCAGGCACCGGCGGACGCATCGTAATCGAGTTCAAGACCGTACCCGTGCTAATTGACAGACCGCATGATCTCAAAGCGGTGAAGTGCGGCTCGCTTGTATTCTCGCTCCCGATAGCATATGAGAAGAATGCGTTAGAATATGAGAAAAAAGGCGTCCTTCGCAAGGCGCCCTACTGCGACTATGAGTATATCCCGACCTCCGATTGGCAGTTCGGATATGCCTCGCCTTTCTTTGAGGTCGAGGAGCGCTCTGTAGGCGAGGTGCCGTTCTCATCCGAGAAGCCGCCCGTGGTTTTAAAGGCGCGCGTTGCACCTATCGTATGGGGGCTTCTTCCCGGATATGAAACGGTTGCCGCAATGACGCCCGAATCGAGAACTCCCATCGGCGAAGAAAAGACAATAGAGCTTTATCCCTATGGCTGCGCAAAGCTCAGAATGACCGAGATTCCGCTTGTATAAAATCACACATATAGCGGATTTTGTAAACTATTATTAGCAATTATCCGATTTAATATCGGCATATGGAGAAATATATGAATATATTAGCAATAGGAAACAGCTTTTCCGAGGATGCCACAAGGTACCTTCACAATATCGCAAGAGCAGACGGCGAGAGGATCAACGTAGTCAATCTTTACATCGGCGGGTGCACTCTTGACCGTCATTACCGAAATATGCTCTCGGGTGATAGGGCATATGAGCTTCAGTATAACGGATTTAAAACAGGCTTTACCGTGTCACTTTCCGAAGCGCTTTTGAACCGCAGTTGGGACGTTGTAACTCTTCAGCAGGCAAGCCTCTCTTCCTTTAAGCCGGATAGCTACCGGCCCTATATAGAGGAGCTTGCGGCATACGTCCGCAAATGTGCTCCCAAGGCAAAGCTCTATATCCACGAAACCTGGGCATATGAGGACGGCAGCGACCGTCTTGAAAAGCTCGCAGGCTACAGCAGCGCCGCAGCGATGGCAAAGGACGTTGTAGCGGCATATACCGCCGCCGCAAGCCTTATCGGGGCAAGCGGAGTGATCCCTTCGGGTGAGCTTTTTATGAAGCTTCTTACGGAGGATAACGGAATATCGGTCATCCATAGGGATACCTTCCATGCATCCTTCGGCATCGGCAGATATGCGCTTGGACTTTTGTGGTACCGCGCATTAACAAAGAAGGACGTCATAGGAAATGCCTTCCGCGACTTTGATGAGCCCATCCCGGAGGATACGGTAGCGGTTATCCAAAGGGCGGTTCAGTCGATGAAGATATGACGGAATTATTGTAATCCCGTTGAAAATAGAAAGAGGGTAGCTCAAGTTCTTTTGAACTTGAGCTACCCTCGAATGCGCTAAGGGGATAGGGGGATTTGGAGCGAATTTTAACCTTATATACCATATTTCTCAGCTCATTTATTGTTTTTGGAGTTTTTTCATTATTTTTAGGTCATTTTCGTTTGCGCCCAAATGCACAAGCCCCTTTGAATCCTGTATTTGTCAGCTTATTAAACCGGCATATGCTATCAGGTTGTCGGAATAATATATAACAAGCTCGTTTGATGCATTTATGGCAAAGCCGGTTATATGGGATGAGGCTGATCCATTCAACGATCCTGCGGAAACTCTGATTCCGTTTTTATATGTGAGGAGTAATTCTCTGTCTACTATATCTGCATACAAAAGTGTTCCGATAGGCGCGGAGGTGTTTTTTACCGAAACCCGCTCGAAATTCTTTGCAATAGGAAGGTTTACGATTTCTCCTTTTGTATTTTCAAAGGAAACTGTTAAATGAATCCTTCCAAGTGAATCTATTCTGGCGGAGCTAAGTGTAGTTCCGTCAAGGTAATACACAAATGAATTATAAGTATCTTCAAAACCGTAATTGAGAGCAATCTCATATATTTTTTCCATCGACCACACTTTTTCGGACTCTGAATTGTCGGTCATAGCTACTTTAGTTATGCTGCTATTTCTTCCGCACGCGGTGCATATACCGTTTACAAACTTGTGATCTACCATGCTTAATTCGGAATATTTCGTTTTTGCACAAACCGAGCAAACACTTTTAATGATACCGCATTCAGAACAAGACGGCTGCTTGATCAGGGAATCCTGCCATATGTGCTTGTGAAATATATTCGATATGAATGAACAGGAGGTAAGAGTTACCAACATAATTATTAGTAAGGTAAACGCTATCGTTTTTTTTATGCTTTTCATATTTTATTCTCCTTTCGCAAAACCAATTTTGAATTGCCTATAAAATATCGGCAAAAGCACAAAATAGAGTCTTGTATAAAAGCATTATACCGCAATTTGCAGTAAAAGTCAATACCGCATTTTGCAGTTTGGTATAATTTTTTCATCAAGCTGAAAGATGAGAGGGAATATGGTATATAAGAGGATCAGAGATCTGAGGGAGGATAGAGATCTTACCCAAAAGGAAATGTCAAGGATCTTGAATTGCTCCCAGCAGGTTTACAGCAACTACGAGCTTGGGCAAAGGGACATCCCGACGGACATTCTGATAAAGCTTTCATCATTCTATAAAGTTTCGGTTGATTACATTCTGGGCATAAGTGATAACCCCAAAATACAAAAGTGAAGCACAAAAAAGCGCGGTGCAGACTTCCCGATATAACGTAAAGTGCGAGTCTGTTCCGTGCTTTTTGTGTTTTTTTCGATAGGTTATATTGAATATGATCCTGACTTTTCTTCTTGGATTTTCCTTGCGAATTTTCTTTTTGAATTTTTGGCAAAAATATTTTCAAAAATCCCTTGACAAATGCCCGACTCTTTGATATAATGTATAGGCATTAAAAACACGGTGCCATAGCCAAGTGGTAAGGCAAAGGTCTGCAACACCTCTATCCCCAGTTCAAATCTGGGTGGCACCTCCAAAAAATCCTGAAAGCATCGCTTTCAGGATTTTTTTATCCAAGCCGCAGGCTTGGTATATCATCGACGCACGAAGTGCGGCGCATATCACCAGCCCCTTTGGGGCTGTATCTCATCACGCGTCAGCGTGTATCTTACCTGCGGCTTGATGAGATGCAAAGCGTTCCGCTTTGATGATATACCGCAACAAGTTGCGGATGATATACACGCCTACAGCGTGATTGGGATGAGAATTGTTCTCAAGCTCTTGCGCTCCACACCAAAGTGTGCTACAATGGAACCGGAAAGATATTGGAATCAAGTTCAAAAAAATCCGAGCAAAAACGGGTAGACACAAAGGTTTTTAGAATGATTCAATTCATATAAATCATGTAATTGGAGACGAAAATGAAAAAATGGTGTGTTGAAGAATACGATCTGAATAAAACAGGAGTCTCGTTTACATCAGAGAACGAGATGTTGAAAACTATTTTTGACGAGTGCGAGGAGCTTTGCCGAAGTAACATCAGAGTCTTTGGTGATTATAGGTGTCTTATCGAGGGTGCCAAGTACATTGGTGTCTGGCTTGAGACGCAACCTATGGGCGGAGAGATGTATGCCAAGAGAGATCTTAAGATTGCACTCGCCAATATACTCATTTTTTTAAGAAACCAGAGGGCGGACGGAAAAATGCCCGGCATGATCAGGAATGATAATCCGTGGCATGGCACGTCGGTACATTATGACTGGATGCAGGGCTGTTTCTTACCGCATTCGGCGCTGAAGCTTTATTACCTGATCGGCAAGGACCGCGACTATCTTGAGATGCTTTACGACGCGCTGAGCCGTTTTGACGATTACCTTTGGTCTTATCGCGATTCCAATAAGGACGGATGCCTTGAGAGCTGGTGCATATGGGATACAGGGGAAGACAACAGCACTGTCTTTACGCTTAGCGGATTAAAGATGCCGGATCATGGTTCCTGGGGCGCATCGGTACCTCCGGAAAATTATCAAAATCTGCCCTTCGATTCACCGCAGTATATGGGATATTCATACGCTTGCAGAGAGGTACTTGCAAAAATTTCCGAGATCCTTGAAAATGGCAAGACGGAGTTTTGGAAAGAGGGCGCACAGATGATTGCTAAGCTTGCGTACGAAAAACTTTGGGATAAAGAGAGACACGCCTTTTTCTGCTATGACAAATTTGAAAAAAAGATCGATGCCCTTACACAGGAGAATATCAAGTGCATGTATTCGGGACTTATGACGCACAGCATGGCGGAGGATTTTCTCAGAGAGCATTTACTGAATGAAAACGAATTTTTTACCGCAATGCCGCTACCGTCTATTGCGGTCAACGATAAATATTTCCACATGAATGCAGAAAAATCAAACTGCTACAAGGATCTTCTTGCCGCCGGAGCTCTCGCCGAGGATCTGGATGATAATTCCTGGGGCGGTCCCGTAAACGGGCTTATCTGGCAAAGAAGTATCGATGCGCTTTTGAATTACGGATTTCACAGAGAGACGGTCACTTTTGGAAAAAGATTTCTCGAGGTGATCGGGCGCGAGAGAAGATACGTGCAATGCTACGATCCCTTTACGGGAAAAGCATCGAGAGGCGATAACGGATACGGCCCCACAATGCTTGCTGCACTTGAATATATAAGCATTCTTTGCGGTGTTAATATCAGATATGATAGAATACTGTGGAGTGCAGTGAAGGAACTCGGCAAGTTCGAATATACGCAGACATTGGGGAAGGATTACACACTTCGGTGCGACGGCGAGATGATGATCGCCTATATCGACGGTAAGGAGATGTTTACACATGCAGCCGATTCGCGTATTGAGACAGATATGCAAGGAAATATTTTAAACGTATATCAGTTGAATTAAATAATAACAAATAATTTTCAAATATTTATATGGACTTATGACTTCCTTTCGGTATAATGGTATTACCCGACCGAAAGGAAGTTTTATATGGTTTGTTTTCTGTGAATGAATTGATGCTAACGCATCATGAATTGGCTTTGCCATGAATTCTCGCTTCGCTCCATGAATTGAATTGCAACCAACGTGCCGCAAGGCACAATTCATGCCGCAGGCAATT
>SVRZ01000044.1 GCA_015064555.1 Oscillospiraceae bacterium | reverse complement strand
TTGCAAGTAAACTTGACAGCGTAAAGCAAGCACTGGAAAAAGCAGATGCAGACAATAAGGCAGCTCTTGAAGCAAAAGATGCAGAGCTTGCAAAAGCAAATGCAGATAACCGGACCTTTATCATCATAGCATGTGTGATTTCGGGTTTGGCATTCTGCGGATGCGGTACGATTGCACTATTCTACTTTATCATCGACAAAAAGAAGAAAATCTAACAAACATCGAGACTGTAAGTGCAGCCTCCTTATAACTCTAAGCGGTGAGCAGATTTTTCTGCCCACCGCTTTTTCTAAAGAATATACGAGTCTTTTGTTTTGTCATCAGGAGGTAAAATGAAACACAAAAATTTCTTTATCATTCCCAATCAAATATTCGAGCTTGGTTTGAAGCCGAAAGAGTTCGTGGTCTATTGTTGTTTGCTTCGGCACAGCGATAAGAATACCGACAATTGTTTTCCATCGCGCCGACTTATCGCAGACGAGTGTAGCATGGATATCGGCAGTTCCTGTTTTTTTCACACAAGAACGTCATCAAATACTGTTCTCGGGCGTATGTTGTTTTCTCTGTAGGTTTTAGGTGATATACCGACCAACTCGTTGAAATATCTGTAAAAGGTTCTTTCACTGCCAAAACCGCTGTCCATAGCGATCTCCAGGATGGTTTTATCGGTTTCGACGAGCATTGTCTTTGCATCGTCAATGCGGAGCATTGCAAGCAACGTGCTGAAATTGAGATTAGATGATTTGTTTATACAGCGTGAAAGATATTTTTCGTTATATCCTATTGCCTGTGCGACGTCGCCGACGGTAATAGGTTCGAGCTTGTGCTCGTTGATATAGAAGATAACTCTGCTCAAAATATTGTAATCCACGCTCTTTTTAGATAAGGGAATTTGTTCGAGAAAATCAGAAAGTATGAAGTAGATAAAGCCTTTTATTTTATACAGCGAAGGGCGCTTCTTATTGTGAAGCTTTTCAAGAAAAGAAGATATATCTTCGGCATCGGGCTTGAATACCGCGCGTATTCCTATCATATTTTCATTTGATTTGAAGAAGCTTTTTGAAAGTGAGGATGAGAAGTTTATTCTGAAATATTCGGTATTCTCAGGTCTTGTATATGCGTGTGGCTGGAAAGGAAAGAAAAATGCAGCCTCCCCTGCGTGAATTACCTCACATCCCTTTTCGGGCATATTGACTGTGATTTCTCCGGAGGTAACTATCAATAATTCGGCACTCGGATGGATGTGCATAGCCATTTCAAATGCATTGGCATTTTTCAGAGCGCGGTTATGCTCCTTAAACGTGAATAGCGCATGCTCGTCCTGAGCTATACGCAAAAATTTTATATCATCTCTCGGAGTGAGTTTTTTCATAGTATATCTCCTTACAATGTAACTATCTGACACAAATCATACCATATATTGACACAACTTGTCAATAGCTATGTGATAAAATTAATTTAGATACAAATATGTATAAGGAGGTGCGTATTTTAAATGAATGAAAGGAAGGTTATCTTCAAAAGATCGGTTTTACTAATTATGGCTTTATCAATAGTATTTGGCATTCTTGGTGCAACCATGCTTGGGGCATATGCATCCGAGGAGCCTGTTTCGAGCTTTGATGACGGATATGAGCTCGGTGCTGACTGGATATGGGCAGATACCGCTGTCGCCGTTGGACAGTGGGTAGCTATGCGAAAAACTTTTTCGTTGCAGACTGTACCCTCTGAGCTTATAGCTCGTATAAGTGCAGATACGAAATATTGGCTTTGGATAAACGGCGAGCAGGTCGTTTTTGAGGGACAGCTGAAGATGGGTGATTCGAGATATACCTGGTATTACGACAAGGTAGATATCGCAAGCTATCTTACCGCGGGCGAAAATACTATCGCGGTTCAGGTGTTCTACTCGGGCAAAGCAAGCGGAAGCACGCTCAATACCCGTGTACCTTCATTTCTCTTCGATGCTAAGGCGGAGGGAATAAGCATTTTCAGTGATACAAGCTGGAGAGCTATTCTTGATCCCGCATACGAGGAGCCGATCAGCCTCAATAATGATCGTAACGGCGAGGCTAATATCAAGTACAATGCATCCAAGGAAATGATAGATGCATCCGGCAACAGATGGACTGATAAGGATTATGATGACAGTGCCTGGGGATATGCCGTTGATCAGAGCGAAAAGATCAGAACCAATATCATATATGATGATGAAAACAAGCTCGTTCAGAACGTGGATCCGAGAAGGATGCTTGTACTTCGCTCTATTCCTCAGCTAAAGGTCGGTGAGATAACCAAATTTACCTCCGATGGAAGAGACGGAACAGGAAAGTGGATCATGAGCGGTGACGGAACAGCCTTTGCGCCTCTTTCGCTTCCTTCAACGTATACTGTTGAGGCGGAGGTTGTTGTTAAGGATGCGATCCAGTATATTGCCGGCAAGCCTACGGGCGGCGCCATCGGAATATGCGTTTGCGTATCCGATGCCGATAATCTTTATATGCCGCAGATAGGCTTCAATCAGGGATCGTGGAACGGTGTGCGCTTTAAGCCTCATACAAGAGTTAACGGTGCCTGGAAATCTACTACCACAGATTTTACGTCAACCGAATTAGGCAAATCGCTTTATCTCAGCGGATCCTACGATTACAGATATAATACCAAGCACACGGTTAAGATAGAAGTAACCGAAACGGCTATAAATACATATCTTAACGGAACTCTTCTTGGTACTGTGAACGATACTCAGCTTAAAAGAGAAGGGAGCACGATAGGCTTCAGACAGGATATCAACGAGCTTATTCATCTTTATTCTCTTAAGGTAACTGATGCGACCGGAAAAGAGATCTACGATGCGGGAATCGAATCACTTGATGCAGGAGATACCGTTTCGAGGTTTTCGATGCTCGTTCAGGAAAACGCAAGCTATACTAGCCCATATAACGCAGTAGAGAAGGATACAAGCGGTGAGTCGTACGTTGCTATACGTAACTGTCGCTCGGCTGTTAACGGCAGAACCTTTGTTTCCACCTACAAGATAGAAAATCGCTCGAATATACAGGGTACACCTTACATCAAGGTAAGGAGCGAAAAGGGCGGCGAGATCATAAGTATGGTATCTGATGCTTGGGCAAAGGGAAATGCATCCTCTATCGCCCATCAGTACATAACCAAGCCCGGAGAGCAGACCTGGGAGGCTCTCGGCTGGATGAACGGATATATTATAACCTTTACCGCTCCCGAAAGCGTTGAGGTTATAGAGTTAGGATTCCGCGAATCCGGATATGATACCGAAGAGACCGGTAGCATGATCACCGACAGCGAGATTATAAATCAGCTTTACCGTGAGGCGTACGATACACTTTACGTCTGCATGCGTGACAGCTATATGGATTGTCCCGACCGCGAAAGAACACAGTGGTGGGGCGATGCCGTTATAAATATGCAACAGGCGGCGTATGCGATGGATGATAGAGCGGCGCTTCTGTATGCAAAAACCCTGACACAGGCGATAGGCTTCGTGAAGGATGGCGGAGAACTACCCTCCAAGCTCGCGCTGGGACGCCCTGACCTTGAGCTTCCGATGCAGTCGCTGGCAGGTGTTCATTCCTTCTGGCAGTATTACATGTATTACGGTGATGACACTCTTCTTCTGGAATCATATCCGGTGCTCCTGAATTATCTGAAGCTCTGGGATATATCGGAGAGCGGAGTTATAACTCACCGTGACGGTAACTGGAACTGGTATGATTGGGGAAGCCATGCCGATACCGTTATAATAGAAAACTGCTGGTATTACGTGGCTCTTGAATCTGTGCTTAACATTGCACGTCTTGACGGCTGCAGTGCCACAGAGGAGGATATAGCCTTCCTCGAGGGCAGAATGGAGCTGATAGCTAAAAACTTCGACACCCTTTATTGGGATTACAGCAAAAATGCTTACTATAACAACACCGATAATGCTATTCCGGATGACCGCGCAAATGCTATGGCGGTTTATGCGGGACTTGCCGATATAAGCAGATATTATGGCATTCTTGAGGTTCTGAATTCAACCTATAACTCCGGTCCTTACGGAGAAAAATACGTACTTGATGCTATGTATATGATGGGCGCGGATGATGAAGCCATGGCTCGCACACTCAGCCGATTCACCCCCTTCACAACCGACGGATATCCGACTCTTCCCGAAATATGGCTCGATCAGACGCTTTATAACGGAGACGAGAGTAAGAACCATGCATGGACCGGCTCGCCTCTTTCGATGCTTTATATGTACAATGCGGGCATCACCTCTGTTGCTCCCGGCTTCAGCAGCATTCAGATCAGACCTCAGCTCGGTAGCCTGAACAGCATAAGCGCATCGGTCAAAAGAGCGGTCGGAAGAATAGCCGTGAGCGTGGTTAAAAATTCCGACGGATATTCAATGGTCGTTACCGTTCCCGACGGAGTAAAAAGCGCCCTGATCTACGTTCCCCGTATTGCGGGCGTTGATACTGCGGTTATGCTCGGAGATTTCTTGGTATACGCAAACGGACGTGCCCTTACAGCCAATATGCCTCTCGGCGTTTCATACGTTGGCGAGGATACTGATTTTATCGGCTTCAGCGTGCCTGCAGGAACCTATAGCTTTGAATCTGATGAAAATATCGCAGCTGACAGCGATAGCTATGAAGTGATTTTCGGCGTTTCCGGAAACGGAAGTGTAAAGGTAAACGGTGCGGCGGTTAATGATCCCGTAAAGGTTGCCAAGGGCGGAAGCATTACCGTGACGGCTACTCCCGAGGAGGGCTATCGCCTGGTTGCAATTATCGGAAGCTTTGCCGAATCAATTGTAAGCGATACGTCAATAGAGAAGACGTATACCGTTAATTCGGATATGTCACTTCAATTTGTGTTTGAGAAGATCCCGGTCGACAACAGGCTTCTCAGCATTACGGCACAGAATACGGAGGTGGCGACCTATGCGGTAAGCGTTTACGTAAACGGAAATCTTGTATCACTTCCTTACAACGGCTCTTATCCTACGGGCTCTGTGGTAACTGTTACCGCAGTTCCTTCGGGCAATAGCAATTACGATGTAAAAATTAATGGCGCTTCTGCCGAGGAATACGTTGTTACAATGTCCGAAAATGCTGATCTGGTGCTCGATGTCGCAGTTAAAGAGTGTGTGACAAAAATTCCGATATCTTCGGTAACACCGAGCGATAAAACGAACAACAACAATTGGAAGCCCGAGTATCTCAAGGACGGAATAATAATTTCAAATACGGCGTTGGGTTACACCACCGGATGGAAGAGCACAAATGATTTCAGTGCTAATCCTCACACCATAGTATTCGATCTCGGAACCATTCAGACTATAAATCAAGTTTCTATGTTCCCAAGATTCGATAGCTCTGCCGCAGATTCCTCGCTTAGCTGTAACTATCCTGTAGATTTTACGATCTCAGTGAGTGAAGACGGCAGCACATATAACACGGTAGTTACCGTTACGGGATGCGAAAATCCGAGATTCAAGCAGCAGTGCTACAGCTTTGCTGCGACCTCTGCAAGATACGTCAAGCTAACTGTAACAAAGCTTGGTATACCTGCATATGACGATGGGTCCAATAATGATCATTACCGTCTTCAGCTTTCCGAATTTGAGGTTTATTACAATAGCGGAATTGCTCACGAGGAAACCGAATACGGAACGATTCCTTTTGAATATATAGATAGCGAAGTATATCCTATAGTTATATTCAAGAAGGATAAAACGTTTATAGGAGCCTTCAATTCCTGGAAAAATGCCTTGGACTGCGTAGGTTACGTAGAAAAAACGGCAAACACCGGAAAGGGAGTGGATTCGGTCATATTGTTCAGACGTGATTACGTACACAACGTGGGAACAGGTAATCTTCACAGCTTCTATAATAATATCATCATAGATCTCGGCGGAAATACGATCACGCTTGAAAAGCAGAATTTCCTCGGTCTTTATATTTACAATAGCGGAACTACCGAGCGTGAATTCGGCAGTATAACCGTTAAAAACGGTAAGTTCATAAACAAGGCAAAAAATACAGCACCCGTATGTCTTGACGGCGGAGCAAATGTAACTGAATCGATCACGTACAACGTAGCCTTTGAAAACGTAAGATTTACCGTCATTAATTCTACCGATGTGCTTTACGGAGCAATCCGCACCTGGACCTCGAAGGGAACAGCGAGCCTTAAGCTCAATGCAACGTTGACCGATTGTATCTTCGACTATACGGGAGCGAATACCAATGCAGGAATGCTTTATCTTTCCGACCTGGGCGATACAAAATCAATATTCAATATTTCGATAAACGGTGGCGAGATAATAGCAGGAACAAACAGCTCCTTTAATTTCATTACGAAAACCGCTGAGGATAAAGTTGTGTTCGACAGGAATGAAGATGGTGAATACACGACTCTTAAACTCACCGGCGGTGCACAGGCACCTTCCGACAGCATCGTTTATAATACCGCCGATAATTGCGAATGTGCATTTGTATACTCGTCCTCTGATGACGGTAATGATGTCTATACTCTTTATCCCAAAGTAATGCTTGGCTTCAAGATCAAGAGCAGTGTATCTCTCTGGTCTAATCTGGTATATAACGTATATATCCCGACGGCAAACGTAAAGGGCTTTACCGTTAACGGAAACGAGCCGGAATATACGACCGTCACTATGGATGAGGTTGAGTATTACCTTGTATCCGTGCCGCTTGCGGCAGGCGATTCGCTCTCGGATATAGAGGTGAGAGTTACCTTGAACGCAGGCTCTACGGACGTCAGTGCAAAATGGACGCTCAGCGTGCTTTCTTACGTCAGTCGCGTTCTCGGCGATGGATGCGATTCGGTTACCGAAGCGCTTATGAAGGATATGCTTTCGTATGCACGCGCGGCACATATCTTCTTTGGAAGAACAGACGGAATCGAAGCAAAGCTTTCTGCTATTGACGCTATTCTCGGCGCGGATTACGATGTTAATAACAAGGTCATAATTCCCGAGAATTCGGCAAAGAAGCCCGAAGATGATAC
>SVRZ01000017.1 GCA_015064555.1 Oscillospiraceae bacterium | reverse complement strand
TTTTAAACGAGTAAGGTCGCTTCTAGACTAGGAGTTTGATAGGTCGCAGATGTAAGTGCAGTAATGTATTCAGTTGAGCGATACTAATTGACCGAGGGCTTGAACTGCTATTGCTTATTCAATAGAGGTTCAGTAAAACAGATTGAGCTTCGTTTCGTATAGTTTGTTCGGTTTTTAATGAGCATTTTAATTATGTCAAAAACGAGATTAGAAATAGTCTCGATTATATACTCACCAAAAGGTGAGAGCTTGACTTTGTGGGTTTCGCAATAGCGAAGCCTTTTTTTGTTTCTTTAAAGAAAAAACTCCCGAATCAGGAGCTTGATAGGTCGCAGATTAAGTAGAGTAATGTGTTCAGCCCGCGATACTTAAGGCTTTGATATTTTGGTATAATTTCTCGTTTGTAATCCATCGGCGTACATTTGTACGCTCTCGGATCGCAACCGAAAAATTCTCCTCAAAATCTCTTTGCCTTACCATTGATCGAGGGCAGAGAACTGCTATTGCTTATTCAATAGAGGTTCAGCAAGATAGATTGAGGTTCGTTTATTGTTCACACATAGCTTCGGATAGATTGAGTAGGCTTTCTTGTTTGCACAGAGTTTTGGATTTGATTAAAAACGCTGTAGCTATCGCAAAAATTAATGCGATAGCTACAGCGTTTTCTGTATTTGAATCGGATTTTAATTTGACGTATTCCATCTATCAAGGTAATCTCTGTCAATAGCATTGATGAATCCGGACATATTGTATATCGTGTAGTCCCATATTCTGTCGCCCGGAAGAATTTCACGGGAGCCGCCGTCGCTTTCAACGAGAACCTTTTTAGGCAAGGTAGAGATTATGATGCATTTGTTTCCCTCTCCGCGGATACCGTACTCTATGTTGTGATTGATGGTATAATGGTGATCCTTAGTGCCTATTCTGTGCATGAAGTGGGCATCCGTGTCGGATGTAAAGATGAGGGGAGTCCGCTTGTGCAATGCGGAAAGGAAGGCGCATTTATATAACTTTCCATTTCTTTCGATAGTGAAATTGACTCCTGTTTCGGCACGGAAGAAGGAGCGATATGGACTGTTTATTTGAGAAAGGTCCCATCCCGTTTCGAGGCATATTGCTTTCAGTCGCTTGATAAATTTCCGCCTTTTGGAGATTCCGCGGAGCAAGGGGATAAGATATATAGCGAAAAACAGAAGGATGATAACCACGGTTGTGCCGATAAGCTTCAGTGCACCAAAAAGACTTAAAAGTATATTCAAAAAAGAAAATATTGCAAAGAGAAGGAGAGGTGCAAGCGGGAATACTACGGGGTATGCCAGGGATATAATAATGATATTCAGGAGTAATTTTCCTGCACCTTCTATTTTATCCGTATCGCGTCTTTCGTCAAGCACTATCCAATATCTGCGGACTTCATATCTGGTGAAAATTCCTATAATAATCAGCACGGGTGGCAGTATAAGCGTTGAAATCAAGTTAGCTCTCGGAGTTCCGAGTGATCCCTTTCCAAGTATAAGAGCGCCTATCTCCGAAAATCCTCCGACCAGCGAAGCTATCAAAAACAATATGAATAGCGTCAGCGATTGAATTATGAAATCCCGTGATAAGACAAGCTTTGTTATCTCGTTGCCAAAGGTAAATTCGGGATCGCGCTGCTCAAGATACGTGATTCGTGCATCGGCATCGAAAAGCGCTATCACTCTCAAGGCTGAATTATATATAAGGAGCGACGCGACTAAAACTACCGTGTGCAAAAGCCAATCAGGGCATTGATGCAAAAAGGAGTCGTCGGCATAAGAAAGCGCATAAATGATAATCATTGTTGTCAATTTAACTGTTAAAGTCCAGATAAATACGACAACACCCTGCATAATCGGCACGTAATTTTTTCTTCCGGTATCGTTATACATGCAATCTCCTCCTTTTTGATTTCCGATTGTCAATCGGCTTTAACAAGGCTATTATATCTTATTTATATCCTCTTGTCAAGTGCTTTACTTTTTTGGGGATCTTCGGTCGTCGGATAAAAACTCATCCCTCTGCGCTTCTCTGTCCATCAGCTGAGCTATGTAAAAGTACAAAAAAATGATACCTTATCATTCTGTTTTTTTGTATTGCAAAGATCCTGAGTTTGATGTACAATGTAACCGTAAAAATAAAAAAAGGAGAACTGTTATGGTAAATGCAGTTGTAGAAAAAATACTGATCGATACCTATCCCGAGGCGGCGCGCGAGGATCTTCCGATGTTTGCGGAGAACCGCGTTCATCAGCGTACTTCGGGAAATCCCTATCCCAACAAGGTCGTTCTTGAGGCACAGAGAGACGTGCGCGAGAAGGTCGAGTATACCGTTATCAAGCTTGAGAACGAGTATATCGAGCTTGCTATCCTTCCCGAGCTCGGAGGCAAGATATGGTATGCCAATGATAAGAAGAACGGATACGGCTTCTTCTACAAAAACAATGTTGTAAAGCCCGCTCTTATAGGCGTGCTTGGCTCGTGGACATCGGGCGGACTTGAGTTTAACTGGCCCTTCCACCACAGAGCCTCCACCTTTATGCCTGTAGATTTCTACATAGAGGAAACCGAGGGCTGCGTCACCGTATGGCTCTCCGAGCACGATCCGATCAACCGTATGAAGGGTATGGTCGGAATCAGCCTGAAGGACGGCGAGTGTATTTTCGAGACTAAGGTCAAGGTGGATAATATTACTCCCCATCGCCATTCCTTCCTCTGGTGGGAAAATGCCGCAGTGCCGGTTGACACCAGCTATGAGATATTCTTCCCCGAGGACGTTAACTACGTTCGCTTCCACTACAAGCGCTCTGTAACCACCTATCCTATTGCCAATAACGATCGCTTCGGCGCATTCAACGGTATATACTACGACGGTGATACCGACATATCAAAGCATAAAAACACCAGGCAGGCTACCTCTTATTTCAGCGCTGAGACCAAGTATGATTACTTCGGCGGCTACAACAGAAATAAGGGCGCGGGCGTTGTTCATATAGCCGATCACCACGTATCTCCCGGTAAGAAGATGTTCACCTGGGCATATTCTCAGCTGGCCAAGACCTGGGAGAATGCTCTGACCGACGATGACGGTCAGTATGCAGAGCTTATGGCAGGCTGCTATTCGGATAACCAGCCGGACCTCACCTGGCTTGCACCTAACGAAACGAAGATATTCAGCCAGAAGTGGTTCCCGATTCACGATGCAGGCATCCCCTCCTTTGCTAACGAGAACGGAGCGCTTTACATCGACGAGAACGGAAAGCTCTCGGTTCAGGCAATAAAGGCACTCAAGAATGCTCGCGTTATTGTAGCGGTTAACGGAAAGAACATATTCGACACCACTCTTGACATTCCTTGCTACGACAACCTTTACCTTTGCGATATTCCTATGGATAAGAAGGTAACCATCAGCATCACGGAGGGTGTTAGCAAGTACTTCTTCTATGAGTTCGGTGTCGCTTGTGAAAGAGAGATCCCCGAGCCCAGACGCGAGCTTCCTTACTTTAAGGAGGTAAAGACTGCCGAGGAGCTTTACCTTGAGGCACTTCATATAGAGCAGTACCGCTCGCCCGAGTATTCGGCAGAGCAGTGCTACCTTGAAGCGCTCAAGCGCGAGCCCGGCTATGCGCCTGCGGCAGTCGCTCTTGCGGAGCTTTATCTCAAGAATCTCGATGCAGAGCGCGCTCTTAAATACGCGAATATGGCAGAGGAGTCGCTTTCTCGCTTCAATACAAGACATGAGAGCGGCAGAACTTATTACCTCAAGGGACTTGCTCTTATGCTTTCGGGCAATATTGACGAGGGATACGATTATCTTTACCGCTCGGCATGGTGCTATGACTTCAAGTCTGCCGCTATGCTCCATATAGGACTCGTTGATATCCGCAGACAGGATTACGGCAAGGCGGTAGAGCATCTTGAAGAGTCGCTTTCCTGCAACTCGAGATCGGTTCTTTCGTCCGCATTTCTCGGATATGCTTATTATCTGCTCGGTAATAAGGCAGAGGCAGACCGAGTCTGGACGGCATCCCTGGCATCCGATAAGCTCAACCTTTATACCTACGCATTCCGCGCAATAACCGAAAATGACTATTCATACCTTCTTTCTATACTCAGAACAGATGCAACCCAGGTTCTGCTCGATATATCCGAGCTCTTTGCCGAGGCAGGACTCCACAAAGAGATGACCGCGCTTATCACCGGCATATCCGGCGGCAGAAGTCTCTCTGCTATGGCACTTCTGGCAAACGGTGTGACCGACGGCAAGGCTCTTTCGTATGAAAATATAGGTATTGCATTCCCCTCAAGAGCATTCGAGAAGCACATTCTCGAGAAGGCGATTGAGGCTATGCCCGAAAATAACTTCTTGAAGTATATGTATGGCTGTCTTCTCTATGGCAAGGGACTTTACGAGGCAGGAATTGCTCAGTTTGAGCAGATCGTTAAGACCGAGGAAAACTACCGCGCTTACAGAAACCTTTCTCAGGGCGTATATTCTCATAGAAACGATAAGGCGGCAGCACTTGAGCTTATGAAAAAGGCCGCAAGCCTTGCACCCGTAACCGAGAAGCAGATCACGTTCGAGACTGCGCATCTTATGGCAAAGACGGGTGTATGCGGTAAGGAGATAGAACAGCTTATCCTCTCCAGATGCACCAACAGAGACGAGCTTATCGTTGAGCTGGCAAGAGCATATAACCATCAGGGCAAGTATAACGATGCCATCAAGGTTCTTATGAACCGTGTATTCGTTGCCTGCGAGGGCGGTGAGCATTATATTGCAGACGAGTATATGTATGCACACTACCTCAAGGGTAAGCAAGAGTATGAGGCAGGCGATTACGAGGCGGCTCTCAAGACCTTCGAGAGCGCTCAGATCCTTCCTCAGTCGCTCGGCTCGGGACTCTGGAATCCTATCAAGAGAGTACCCTATATGTACTTTGCGGCAAGATGCCTTGAGAAGCTCGGCAGAGAATCCGAGGCGAAGGATATATACAGATCCTTCTCTCTTTACAGATACGACTTCTTCACCGATATGTATCTTTACACCTTCGCGTATTACTCGGCGCGTGCGCTTGAGGCACTTGGCGAAAAGGAAAAGGCAGATGAACTTATCAGATGGCGCACCGCGGGCTTCAGCCGCGCGGCATCCGAGGAAACTCTCGGCTATTTCGGAACAACACCCTTCTTTATCGGATTTATAGATGAGGCGAAGAGCGCAAGAGCTCTTCATTATTCCTATCCCCTTTACCTCTTCTACTCCTATCTTGGAGAGAAGGAAAAGGCAGATGCAGAGAAGGCGATATTCTCCTGTGATGCATACGGTCTTTATATAGAAGATTTCACCGTCTGAGCAGCATATGTGAAATTCGATAGCGAGGTCGCTTCAAAAGCGTTTTGCGTTTGAGGCGACCTCGCATTTTTTGATGTGAAAAGTTATCTCTTTCTCGGTTTTGCTATTGAAAAAAGGAACACTTTGTGTTAAAATAAGTGAAAAGGGGGTGGGGAATTGATATATATACTTCTTGAAGAAAGCTATTCCGATAATACCAGATATCATCAGCTTCTCGGAGGAATAACCTCGGTGGCTAAGAAAAAGCACCTTGAGATATGTGTATACAAGAACTGCGAGGAGCTTGATCCCGAATGCCGAGTGGCAATTCTGATCTGCCAGTCCCTTAAATGGTCTACCGATCGCATATGTGAATTGAATGCCAGAGGTATACATCCGTTAGTGTTCGGTTTTCAGTATCTCGACACTATGTACCGCTATAGCAGTATCGCCCCGAATTACACAAAATCGGCTTATAAATTGACACGGTATATACTTTCCGGTAATCCCGGCAAGACAGCGGTGCTCGGATATAATGAGGATTCCTTGCCCGACAGATTAAAATACACGGGCATTAAATATGCCGTTGAGGAGTCGCAGGGGGAGCATTCGATATTCCCGAATAAGGGTGACGTGCTTGCCTGCATACGCGATTTTGAGATCGCTGCCGAAGGATTCGAAAATATAGTCTGCTGTAACGATAATATAGCTATTACCATATACAACAGATTTCCGCATCTTCTGCAGGGGCGGAAAATATGCTCATGCTCAGGACTTAAGATCTCCGAATACTTTGACAAGCCCTATCCCGTGTGCAGAATTGATTATTATGAGGCGGGTGTTCAGCTCGCTATGCTCTATCGCTTCTTAACGAAGGAGTCGATAATCTATTCAACTGTTATGACGCTTGATATGGATTTTCTCGATAACGGCGCCGAGGGCGAGACCTCGCTTCGGAACTTCCCCGGCTCTGAGAATATCTACAGCAGGGAAGAGGTTGATTTTTACGGTGATGGAAGTCTGCGTGATATGGAGCTGCTCGACCGCATGCTCACAAACGCTGATGATATTGATTTAAGGATATTATCCGACATTATAGCAGGAAAGACCTACGACGGTATAGCCGATGCGCTTTATATGGCTACGAACACGGTAAAATACCGCATAAAGAAGATGGCTGAGACGGCAGGAGTCGCTTCTCGCAGAGAGCTTGCTGCGCGGCTTCTTGAGTACGGTGTTAAGCTCTGAGTACAAAAAAAGAAGAAAAACAGTATAAATATTTGGCTTGCAAAAGACCGCCTTTCGGAGTATACTAAAGAAAAAACTCTTGAAAGGCGGTTTTTACTATGTCAAGTAAAATCGAACGCAAAAAGATTACAATCCCGACCTATCCGATCGGCAATGCCGAGCCACTTCCTCTTTTCTTTGAGAAAAGACCTTATCAGGGCGCTAGCGGAAAGCTTTATCCCATTCCTTACGTCACTAATTTCTCGGACGAGAGAGTTGACGTGGAGTATGACGGAATCACTCTTGAAAACGATTACATAAGAGTCGAGCTTCTGCCCGAAATCGGCGGAAAAATCAACCGTGCTTATGACAAGACCTCGGATTACGACTTCATCTACTATAATAAGGTTATTAAGCCTGCTATGGTAGGACTTGCGGGACCTTGGGTTTCGGGTGGTATAGAGTTCAACTGGCCTCAGCACCATAGACCTACTACTTTTATGCCTGTTGATGTTGAAATTGGCGAAAAAGGCAAAGAAAAGTTTGCATATATGGGCGAAATTGACTATTTCCACAATATGAAGGGAATGGTTAAGGTTAGTGTTGATGACGATCACTCTTATGTAAAGGCTGAGATAACGGTATATAACGGAACCTCCGAGCCCCATCCGTTTATGTGGTGGGCAAACCTTGCAGTAGAGGTAAATGAAGATTACGATATAGTATTCCCTCCGGACGTTGAGTGCGTGAACGATCACGACAGGCGCGCGATACTTGAATGGCCTGTGGCAAAGGGAATATACAAGACCGCCCGTCCATTTGATTACGGTGACGGAACAGATATACATTCCTTCCCCGCGGTTAAGGTACCCTGCTCGTTCCTTATATCGAAAGGCCAGTCTGAGGCTGAGTTCGTAAGCGGATACGACAGAGGCAGACAGTGCGGCGTCGTTACCGTTGCCAACCATCACGTAGCTCCCGGAAAGAAGCTCTGGACGTGGGGTGACAGCAAGTTCGGTGCAAAGTGGTGCGATAACCTTACCGACGACGGCTCGAGATACGTAGAGCTTATGACAGGCTGCTATACCGATAATCAGCCCGACTTCACATGGATCGCTCCCTATGAGACCAAGACCTTTGAGCAGTATTGGTATCCCGTAAAGGCGATAGGCGAGACCAAGGCGGCGAACCGCGAGGCTGCCTGCAATCTTGAGAAGACCGAAAACGGCTTCTTCGTAGGCGTTTACTCGACCTCAAAGAGAAAAGGATGCAAGGTTACGGTAAGCGACGAGAGCGGTGTTGTGTTCGAAAAGGTGGTTGATATATGCCCTGAGAACGCATACACCGAGAATGTTGAGATCAGGCTTTCGGGAATTTCCGAGATAAAGGTGACCGATGCGTGTGGATGCGAGATAGTGTCCTACCGTGAGCACGTGCGCGGAAACAAGGAATTTGTTTCTCCTAGACTCCCTGCGGCACGTCCCGAGGATATCGGAACTGTTGAGGAGCTCTATCTCAACGGTGCGCATCTCGTTCAGTACAAGCACTTTGCGTATAAGCCCGAGGACTACTTCCTCGAAGGACTTAAGAGAGATCCCGGCGATATCCGCTGTAACAAGGCTATGGGCGAATACCACCTCACACGCGGTGATTTCGACAAGGCTATAGATTACTTCACGCGCGCTATCAAGCGTCAGACTATAAGAAACTTCAACCCTTACGATACCGAGCCTTATTATTCGAGAGCTCTTGCTCATTTCTACAAGGGAGAGCTGAAGGAGGCATATGACGATGCTTATCTTGCAATCTGGTCGTATCCTCAGAGAAGTGCGGGATACTATCTGCTTGCAAAGATAGATATGCTTCGCGGAAACCGCAAGGCGGCACTTGAGTTCCTCGACCTTTCGCTTGAAACCAATCAGAACCACGTATGGGGAAGATATATAAAGGGTATACTTCTTTGCAACGAAAATATCGAGGCTGAGATAAGTGCTCTCGATCCTCTGTTCTTCGGCGGACTTGATACCGAAAAGAATGCTATCTATTTTGCAAACGAGCTTATGCAGTTTGGTCTGCTTGAACGCGCCCGGGCTGTTCTTCTCGGTGCTAAGGACGGCGCTATGAAGTTCTACTACCTCGCATACGTTGAGGGACTTCTCGGCAACGAGGAGGAGAAGAATGCATACGTGAAGCTTGCCGATGCTTGCCCCTGGCAATGCGAGTTCCCCTCGAGAAAGGAAAGCATCACCCCTCTTCGCGAGTGTGCTTCTCCTATGGCATCCTATTATCTCGGATGCATTTACTACAACTTTGAGCGTTACGAGGATGCTTGCGCAGAGTGGCAGAAGACGGTATCCGCTATCGAGTTTGCGCCCGCATACCGTAACCTTTCTCTCGGTCTTTTCGATCATCTCGGACGTCCCGAGGAGGCAAGACGCCTGCTTGAGCACGCGCTTGTGCTTGCACCCGAGAGCGACCGTATATTCTACGAGCTTTCTCAGATGTATAAGAGCCTCAATCTCTCCCTTTCCGAGAGAATAGCATTCTTTGAAAAGCATGCCGATCTTGCCGCTAAGCGTGACGATTGCACACTTAACTATTCTATACTCAAGACGGTTGCCGGAGAATATGAGGCGGCAAGAGAGATACTCAAAAATCACAGATTCCACACTTATGAGGGCGGAGAGGGAAATCTTACCGCGCATCACGCGTGGCTTCAGTTCCTGATAGGATGTGAGCTTTACAAGAAGGGCGACTATTCCGCCGCATCGAAGGAATTTATTGCAGGTCTTACCTTCCCCGAGAATTACGGTGAAGAAAAGAACTACTTCGTGAACGATGCACCGCTTTATCTTATGATAGCAAAGTGCGCTAAGGCACTCGGAAACGAGGCTGAATATGCCGAATATATCGCTCTTGCGGATACCACCAAGGGCGCACCTACCGTTCATACCTACTTCCAGTGCGAGGCACTTCGCCTTGCAGGAAAGGGCGACCGTGCCGCATCTCTGGCGGCGGCGCTTGTCGATATGGGCAGCGGCAAGATCGAGCGTGCGGACGTCAACGATTACTACGGAGTAGGTGCTCCGGCATATCCTCCTTTCGGATATGATATAGTAAAGGCTCATACTCTTCAGGGTAATCTGCTTATGGCTTACGGAAAGCTCGCGAGCGGTGATAAGGCCGCGGCAAAAAGCTCTATTGATGCAGTTCTTGCATCCGATAGCGCGGACTTCCACGCATATCTTTTCGGTGAGATAGTAAAATGATAAAAACAGACGTTACTTTGTGTTCGGGTGGATACCGTGCTGAGTTTCGCTCGGATATGGGCGGTAATTGCTACAGGCTTTTCCACATACCCACAGGCTCTGAGATATTCAGAATTCCGAAAGACGAGGAGCACCTCTTAAGAGAAGTGTACCTCCTCGGCAACCCGATACTTTTTCCGCCAAACAGAATTCGTGGCGGTGAGTTTGAATTCCGTGGAGCAACATACAGATTTCCTGTAAACGAGCCTTCGACCGGTTGCCACATTCACGGCGCACTCTACAAGACGCGTTTTGAAATAGCCGAAAAAAGAGATGATTACGTCCGATTTGAGTATAGCGCCGAGGCAGGAGAATATTTGTCCTTCCCGCACGAGTTTAAACTTGTGCGCGAGTATACTCTCGACGAGTCGGGCCTTCTTGAAGCTGTGACTGTGCACAACATTTCTCAAAGGGATATGCCGTTTATGCTTGCATTTCATACGACCTTTAACGTTCCGTTTGCTGAGGATACGTGTGCGGATAACTGCTATATGCAGGTCAAGGTTGGTCGCGAGCATATAAGAGATGAAAAATATCTTCCGACACTTGAATACGTGGGAGGCAGGGCGCGAGAGACCGCGCTTAACGAGGGAGGCTATCCCCTCGCTAACGGAGCGCTGAGCGCATTCTATGAGTCGCTTGGCAGCACCTCGCTGGTAATAGACAAAAAGAGAGGACTCGCCATATCCTATGAAGCCACTGAGGATTATAAATACCGTATGCTCTGGCAAAAGGCGGGCACAGACTTTGTGGTAATAGAGCCGCAGACCTGCGCTATAGATTGTTTCCACCTCGAAGCACCCGCAGAGCAAAAGGGCCTTATAGTTATTCCTGCGGGAGAAAAGAAAACACTTAAAACAAAATTCGCCATCACAAAAATATCTGAATGAAGTATTGGTATATGAGATGAAAATGTTTTTTGCAATTCATACTCGCCGATACCGATATATATACTAAAGGATGATCGAGAGAGTCGGATCGCAATTGTGCATCCGGCTCTCTTCTTTGTTGATAAAACCGCCATTTTGACAACTTAAGTTTACTCAATGCGCTGTTTGGTGAACTCTTTTTGCCACGAAATAATTCCGGCAGAAAGAATGGGATCGTATCGGCGCAGCATCCGAGCGACACCGACTCTCACGCGTATATAATAATAAGGTAGAAAACTGAAAAAATGCCCAAAATTGGAAATGCCAACAAGACTTTGCATATTTGCCGATTTTTGCTTTGCCTGCCGCTCTCTTCGGCTCAGCGTCCTCTTTAAAAAGTGGCGCGGTGATTTCGTTAAAATCGCTTGTTTTCGGTTTACGGTCCGATGCTTTTGCAGATAATTCATCTTGTCGGGGTGTTGTAAAATATTTTCAAGAAATTTATAAAAAGCATTGAAAAATATCCGCCGGTGTGTTATACTGTTATATCATATAAAATCTTTAAAACGGAGTAGTTCGATGAAAAGACAGCTTATAAGAGAAATTTACGCCTCTCCCGAGGCATTTTCCGACAAGAGCGTTACGGTTGGCGGATGGGTACGCAACCTGCGCGATTCCCGCGCTTTCGGATTTATCGATCTTAATGACGGATCGTATTTCAAGAGTGTTCAGGTAGTATTTGAGAGGGAAAAGGTGGACAACTATGACGAGATAGCCTCGCAGAACGTAGGTGCGGCGCTCGTGGTTACGGGTAAGATAGTTCTCACCCCCGGTGCAAAGCAGCCGTTTGAGCTCAAGGCGGAGCGCGTTGAGATAGAGGGCACGTCGACTCCCGATTATCCGCTTCAGCCCAAAAGACACAGTGTTGAGTTCCTGCGCGAGCAGGCATACCTGCGCCCGAGGACAAATCTCTTCTCGGCGGTATTCAGAGTGAGAAGCGAGGTCGCTTATGCTATACACTCCTTCTTCCATTCAAGAGGCTTCGTATACGTTCACACGCCGATAATAACCGGCTCGGATGCGGAGGGCGCGGGCGAGATGTTCAGAGTAACGACTATTGATCCCGAAAATCCTCCCAGAACAGAGGATGGCAAGATAGATTATTCGCAAGATTTCTTCGGTAAGAGTACGAACCTCACGGTTTCGGGTCAGCTCGAGGGTGAGACGTATGCTATGGCATTCGGTAACATCTACACCTTTGGTCCTACCTTCAGGGCAGAGAACTCGAATACCGCTCGCCATGCGGCAGAGTTCTGGATGATCGAGCCCGAGATCGCATTCGCCGATCTTAACGATGATATGCAGCTCGCCTGGGATATGATCAAGTATATCATCAATCACGTTATGGACAACTGCTCCGCGGAGCTTCAGTTCTTCAACAGCTTTGTTGACAAGGGACTTCTCGAGCGTCTTACGGCTCTCAGGAATGCAGATTATGCGAAGGTTACCTATACCGAGGCGATAGAGGTTCTCCTTAAGTCGAAGGAGAGCTTCAAGTATCCCGTTTACTGGGGCGTTGACCTTCAGACCGAGCACGAAAGATACCTTACCGAGCAGGTGTACAAGAAGCCGATATTCCTGATAGATTATCCCAAGGATATAAAGGCATTCTATATGCGTCTTAACGATGACGGAAAGACTGTTGCCGCTATGGACCTTCTTGTTCCCGGTGTCGGAGAGATAATAGGCGGCTCACAGCGTGAGGAAAGACTCGATATTCTCACCGCAAGAATGGCAGAGCTTGGACTCAAAGAGGAGGACTATTGGTGGTACCTCAATCTCCGTAAGTACGGAGGAACGAAGCATGCCGGCTTCGGACTCGGCTTCGAGCGCATTATTATGTACCTCACCGGCGTCTCCAATATACGTGACGTAATACCCTATCCCAGAACGGTGGGAAATGCGGAATATTGATCGCTTGCCGACCTTTTTCTTAGCGTATCGATTTTCGTACCGCCAAAAGAAAATATTTTTTTACAAAATTTAATATTTTTTTAGAAAATCTATTGACCTTGGCGAAAATATTTGTTATAATTAATGCGTAATAATATAAATTTGCTTTAGAAAGAAGGTAGAACCTATGAGCAACGAAATGAAAAACGGCCTTGCAATTGAGCAGTGCGAGGCAAACGAAGCCATAAAGGCAAGGATCGCGGACCATGAGTCCAAGATAAAGGGAGCGCTCGCTGACTATGCCAGCGAAGTAAAGGCTCTCGTAAAGACCAAGGACCAGTTGGATATGGCAAAGGCTAAAGCAGATAAGAAGGGCGACAGTAAGTCCGAGAGCGCTTATCACGCTGCACAGGCAAGCTATGATAACAGATTTGCCGATACCACCGAGGTCTTCGGCAGAATGAATGCTTTGTTGGAGCTTTTCGATGCTGATTGGAACAAGCTTCTTACACAGCTTGAAATTATGGATCCCAAGGCTGCAGGAGTTTGGTCTAAGAAGTATGCGGATAGCAAGAGAGCTATCGAGGCACAGAAGGCTAAGGTAGACGCAAGCCTTGATAAGAAGGGCATCTCACTTGAGCTTCCTGAGCTTCCCGAGGATGCAACCCTCGAGGAGAAGGAGGAGGCAGAGGTTCTCAATGCTACAGGCAGAGTAGAGCCCCATCCCGCAGAGGAGATCGAAGAGGTTAAGGAAGAGCCTGTCAAGGAGGAGCCTGTTAAGGAAGAGCCCAAGCCCGAGCCCAAGCCCGAGCCCAAGGTTGAGGCACCCAGAGCGGTTCGTGTTGAAGCACCCAAGCCCGCGCCTGCGCCCTCGTCCGCTCCCCAGTACGTAACCAATCATTATGCGGCTCCCCAGTATATGCCTCCCCAGTACGCAATGCCTCAGTATATGCCGCCTTACTATCCTCAGTATGCTGCTCCCGCACCTCAGTACGGTGCTAATCAGTATGCTGCTACCACTCAGCTTGGCGCACCCGCTCAGTACGGTGCGGTAGCACAGTTCAATGCTCCCCAGTATCAGGAGCGCGCTCCCAAGATAGCACCTATCTCCATCGATATCTCTGCTCAGGTTGAGAAGGTTGTAGGTCAGGCTATGGATAAGCTTGCTTCGTCTCTCGAGCGCAGAATAGAGGCATATTTCGAGGAATACGTTCCCAACATCCCCGTAAATCTTACAGCACCCGGAGCGCCTACCGCTGTTACCACCAGCGCAGGACTCGAGATCGCAGAGCTTCAGACCACCATCTCTGAGAACGAGAAGGTCCTTCTTGAGAAGCTTAATGCTATCGTAGCTGCTGTTAACGAGCTTAATACCGAGCTTGCAACCGTAAGCGCAGCATACTCGCAGATGGATGCGAGAAGCCAGGAGGTTGTTGAGCTTCAGCGCCAGACCAATGATATGCAGCGTCATACTCTCCGCGAGCAGCAGGGTATTCAGGTCAGCCAGCGTGTTATCAACACCGACCAGCTTGCACTTGCAGAGGAGCAGTTCGCTATCAGCGAGGCTCAGAGAATGGTTCTTGAGAAGCATCAGGCTATTGTTGCGGCTCAGGGTGAGACTGCAGATTCTCAGACCAACCTTGTTGAAACTCAGACCTCTATCGATGAGAATATGAGAGAGCTTCTCCAGGAGCAGAAGCGCATAGTAGGTTCTCAGCAGAACATACTTATGGAGAACGCAAAGCAGGTTGATGCTCATCTTGATATAGTAGAGAAGCAGAAGGCGGTTGCAGAGATCCAGAGAGATATACTCGTTTCTCAGCGTCAGGTTCTCAGAGATCAGAAGGCTGCAAACGATCGTCAGCAGGAAACCGCAGAGCTTCAGAGAGCTACTCTCGAGGAAGCAAGAGAAGCACTTAAGGAGCAGAGATCTGTTGGTAAGACCAAGCGCGCAAAGAAGGCTACACCCAAGGTAGAGGAAACTGCTGAGGCAGTAGTAGAAGAAACTGTTGCTGAGCAGCCTGTGACCGATGAGGTTATAGAGGTTCTTGCTGTGAATGAGGAGACTCCTGTTGCCAAGGAAGTTGCCGAGGTAGTTGAGGAGCCTGTTGCCGAGGAGGTTGCCGAGGTAGTTGAGGAGCCCGTTGTCGAGGAAGTTGCCGAGGTAGTTGAGGAGCCTGTTGCCGAGGAGGTTGCCGAGGTAGTTGAGGAGCCCGTTGCCGAGGAGGTTGCCGAGGTAGTTGAGGAGCCTGTTGCCGAGGAAGTTGCCGAGGTAGTTGAGGAGCCCGTTGCTGAGGAAGTTGCCGAGGTAGTTGAGGAGCCCGTTGCCGAGGAAGTTGCCGAGGTAGTTGAGGAGCCCGTTGCCGAGGAGGTTGCCGAGGTAGTTGAGGAGCCTGTTGCTGAGGAAGTTGCCGAGGTAGTTGAGGAGCCTGTTGTTCCGGAGATTCTCGATCAGCAGCTCATCGCTGAGGCAGAGGCTGTTATCAATGCCACCGAAGAGGCAAAAAGCGAGCAAAACTAAAAAATAGTTTCAAAGGCGTTTTTCACAAGCCCTTTGAGATCGGATAATACATAATTGAAATCGGAGTTTTTTGCTCCGATTTCTTTTTTTGCAATGACTGAGTCCGGTGCATATTTTATGACTAATTTATCGGTATTGTATCTTGATTCTATTTCGTTAGTCAGTGCGGCGCATTTACTGCTATCACAGCATAAATAAGAGGGTGTGTGAGAAAGAAGCGAGAGTATTGCACCGTGTAATCTTTCGCTTACCGAAAATGCGCAATGCGAAAGTATTTCGGCGAGCTCGTCGCGGTTTTTCGGAATGCGGTATTCCATATCAATTGCGGAAAGTCCGCTCACGGCGGATATATCCTTATCCTTATAAAGTATTACGCATATCGGGGAAAGACCTCTCCTTTCTGCAATAAGCTTTATTTCTTGCGGCGAGATCTTTTGCTCTGCGGAAATTATCCAGGCGAAGCAGGGCTTCTCCGCGCACTCACGCACAGATTCCGAGAGAAGGAAACACAGATCGGGCATAAAATGCGAGTTGCGGTTGAATTTCCGCGCGAGTGAAAGGTCATAGGACGTCCTGCATCCGCAAAAGGAAGCGCGCTCTATGCTCCGTTTTAAAAGCTCCTTGCCGAATGCCCCTGATACCTCTCCGAATCCGCTTGAGAGCATATATATTGCCGCGCCGCGTTTATAGGCATAATTCAATATGCGCTCATAGTATAGGAGCGAGCGCGTGGATGTCTTATTCTGTAATAGATTTCCGCCGCAAAGAATGAAGCTATCAGAATTGCAGACAGCCCTCTTTATATCGGACGGATCCATTCTATCAAAGCATTTTACCCCGAATTTCTCACTACGCTCCGCCACGTTGCCGGCAGTAAGAACGGATATTTCGTCAATTCCACGCGCCTTAAGAGCCATTATTGCAGAGTTCAGCGATTCCTCATCCCCCATATTTCCGTATCCGAAAAAACCAAGCAGGCAGACCGAAGGCTTTTTTACCAACCTTTTGTAGCATTGATCGGCATCTTCCGTCATAGACTTTACGTTGTAGCTTTGCTCTATGATCTGTCTTGAAAGAGCCCCCAGCTCCTCTCTTTGTTCGGGGCTTCTCATCAGGCGAATGATGTCGCGCGCAAGAGCCGATCTTTTCGGTTGACCTGAGCCCCTGGCGCAGAAGTTTGTATCTATAAGAGAGGGGAGCTTATCGGCGGTCAGGATGCCGCCGTAGCCTTCGTCACCGCATATGACTGTAGGCAGTCCGCATGCCATTCCCTCGAGCGCAGAGCGGCTGACACCGACGAATATTGATCCGTGAGCGAGCACCGAAGGGATATCGCATCTTGCACCTGTGAGAACTATCATTTCACACCCCAGCATACGGTTGACCTCCCGCGCACGTGCGGCAAGACGCTGATACTCGTTTCCGTCACCTACTATAACGATTCTCCAGCTGCTATCGGATTCGAAAATAAGTGGTGCTATATCGACCAGCATGAATGCCGTCGCGGCGCGTCCTGTGTCGATTCTTGAGGTGTGAAGTATGAGAGGCTTGCTTTTATCTGCAGGGCGGAATACGGTTGTGTCTATAGCATTCCTGGTAAGACTTATGCGTCCTGTGCGCCCTCGGTAATTCTTTTCCAGATATGCGGCTATATCCTTGCTCACGGCGAGCGTTTCATCCCCCCAGAAGGCGAGCGGGCCAAATGGGAAAAGCTTGAAATTCAAGTGCGCGGTTGTTACTATAGGAGGAAATTGACGTTTTCCTCTTATCCGCTTTGCCAGAAAGGCGGTAAACCTTGTGTGAGCGTGTACAATGTCGCATTTCTTCATCTCGCGTGCTATTATTTTTACCGCCGCTTTAATTGCGGAAGGAGTCCTCCTGTCCGTGGGCGCTGTAATGCAGCGAATATTTTTTTTCAAAAGATCGTTTATATATACACCGCCTGCGGATATTAGTGTGATTTCATTTCCTTTGGCGCGTAATCCTATGGCAAGTGTCGCAATATGCGTTTCGGCACCGCCTATATCCATTTTATCGGTAAGCAACAGGACTTTCATTGTGATCTCCCTTATTTTAATAAAAAACTCCCTGCCGTAATACTTGACAATGGCAGGGAGAATCTGTATAATATTATTGTAAGATCAAACTATATATGTGTCGTCTGCGCCCTCGTTGTCCTCGACGTCTCTTATTGCGTTCTGTGCGTGATACGCATCAATAAGAGTTTTTTCAAGCTCAACTCTGAAGTCGGAGTTGATGGGATGAACTATATCGCGGTAGGTTCCGTCGGGGTTCTTTCTGGAAGGCATGACGATAAAATATCTCTCGCGTGCGTATATAACCTTGATGTCGTGAACTGCCAGGCAGTTATCGAAGGTTACCGAAATGACCGCCTTCATAGGTCCTTCATCGAAGAATTTCCGGATTTTGATGTCTGTGATCTGCATTGTGGTACTCCTTTGTAGTAGCTTTTTTTAATTTCATGAATATATTATACAATAAGATTGTTACAAATATTCAGTGATATAAAAATATTTCTATGACTAAACTGTATATTTTTTGGGACTTCAAAATGTACAAATCGTTAACATGAAGGGTTCATATGTCAATTATCGTGCATTCCTCGTATTCGCGAGATGATATACTCAGGGCAGTCGATTGCCCCGATTCCGTAATATACTTTATAGGCATAGGCGGTATTTCCATGTCCGCCCTTGCCGAGTTGATGCTTCGGTGCGGATATTCCGTCTGCGGCAGTAATATTGAAAAAAACGATGCGGCAGAGCATCTTATATCCTTGGGAATTGATATATCATTTACTCACTCTCCTGAGCGCATATCGGCAATAATGCCAACTTTAGTTGTCTATTCGCTTGCAATATCGAGCGAAAACCCGGAATATCTTGCCGCTCTAAGACTTGGAATTATGACTGTCTCCCGTGCAGAATTGCTAGGTGCCTTGATACCGTTTTATACTCATAGCATAGGCATCAGCGGCAGTCACGGCAAGAGTACGGGAACGGCGCTTCTATCAAAAATACTCTCTTCTGCGGAAAAATTCCCGACGGTGCTTGTGGGTGCTCCCGCCTATCGGGGCGCATCGCTTCTTTTCGGTAAAAGCGATTATCTTGTGTATGAGGCGTGCGAATACGGAGATTCCTTCCTTTGCTTTGCCCCCTCGATCGCAGTAATTTTGAATATCGAGCTCGACCATACCGATTATTTTGATTCGCTTGAGAGCATCTTGAATTCATTTGCCAAGGCGGCAAGTCGCGCTGAGTCTGCCGTAGTCAATCTTGATGATCCGAATGTCAGGTCGATTTTACCTCGCATAACCTCGCGCACGGTAACCTTTTCATCCTGCCGTTCTGCTGACTATACCTATACAGTGTTGGATTTGGAGCAAGGAAGATATAGATTAGATATCTATAAAGACGGTGAGCATATAACAGATCTCTCTCCGCTTCTGCGAGGAAAATTCAATGCGGCTACAGTTGTTGCCGCCGCGGTCGCGGCACTCGAGTGCGGCATTCAGCCACAGGCACTAAGAGAGGCGGTGTCCCTATTCCCGGGAATTCCGAGGCGGCTTGAATACAGAGGTAGGCATCTTTCCTCTGACGTCTTTTATGATTATGCTCACCACCCGACGGAAATATCGGCAACGCGTAAGGCGCTTGAAGATATGGGCTATAAAAGTATATGTGCGGTTTTCGCACCGCATACCTACACGCGTACAGGATATTTCTTTGATAGCTTTGCGTCAGAGCTATCACGCTTCTCCTCGGCTCTTATAACCGATATATACGGTGCAAGAGAGTCTGCGGTGGAAGGGATAAGCTCGGAGTCGCTTTCACGGGCGGTGGTTAGGTGCGGAAGCACCGCCTGTACGGTAAGCTCCGGAAACGTACTTGATATAATAAGCTCGCTCTCGCCGGATTGCATCGTCATGATGGGTGCAGGCGATCTTGCGGAAATAAAGAAAATAATAGAGGATAATTAAATGAAAAAAACGGTTATTTCGCTTCTCATAGTAACTGTCATTCTTCTCGGATTTGCGGTCGCGGCGGTTGCATCTGCTTATTCCTTTGATGAAACGGCGGTCACTCCGATAACGGCAGAGGCACCGACCGTCGGAGTTGACGGTGTGCTCAGCCTCTCCTTGGATTTCTATATTTCGGACGAGGCACTCTCTTATCTTGAGAATGCGGCGAGCGATCTTTGCATTTTTGCGGTGGTTACCTACACCAACCCCGATCCGTCAGATCCGATACTCTCTTTCGAGGGAGAGCGAGTACTGCTTCGCATGACGGGCGATACTGTGGTGGACGGACAGGAGCACCGCGTATATACTCTGAATCTCGGTATATCCGAGGTGGCTGATTACGATAAGCAGTTTGCTGCGCGCGCCTTCGTTTCCTATAAGCTTCTTGGCAAGGAGCACACAGTAGGCTCGGATTTCGGTGAGAAAAATATAATCAATCCCTATACGGCTGCTTACAATGCATTCTGTGATCGCTCGGAGGAAAAGAGCGAGAGATATCCCTATCAGGCGGCAGACGGAAGCTATTCGCCTATAGCCGATCTTACTGCCTTGAAGCGTATAATCGCATCGACTCTTTATCTGAAGGTGGATAACGGTAAGGCGAAGGACGTTATGGATAACGGTATCTATACCTCGATTTACGATATAGATTATTTTGACGGTGTTCTTACTGTATCGGTAGAGGGCGGCGACGTGACCGATTGGCTCACCTCAAAGCTGGTGGTGAACGGCGAGGAGCGATATTTCGAAATTTACGAGGGAAGGATAAGGCTGATACTCTGATGGAAAAGCTGCTGGTCAGTGCCTGCCTTTTAGGTGTGGCATCGAGATATGACGGAAAAAGCAAGAAGGTGCTTTCCGAGAATGAAATGGCTCGACTTGCGGAAAAATACGATATAGTTCCGTTTTGCCCCGAGATATACGGCGGTTTGCCGACACCGCGCGTCCCCTCTGAGCGCCGTGACGGTGGGGTGTATATGAAAAACGGCGAGTGCGTTACCGAAAATTACAATAAGGGTGCCGCCGAGGCATTACATATCTGTCGCCTGCTCGGAATCGGCCGCGCTCTTCTTAAGGAGCGGAGCCCCGCCTGCGGAAAGGATCGTATCTATGACGGAAGCTTCAGCGGTGTGCTTGTTCCCGGGGCGGGAGTTGCAGCCGAGCTGTTGATGAAAAACGGTATTTCGGTATACGGTGAGAGCGATATCGCCGAGCTGCTTAAATAAGTCTTTGAAATTTTAATATTGACATAACAAAACAAAAATGCTACAATAAGATGTACGATAAATAAGACATCTTATTGTAGCATTTTAATTTTTGAAGGGAGGGAAATATATGGCTAAGAGCGAGAATCAGAAGCAAAAGCTTTTCAGACTTCTTGAAATACTTATGCGCTATACGGATGAGGATCACGGTCTTACTATGAATGAAATTATTTCCCGACTTGATGAGTACGGTATTGCGGCAGAGCGAAAGAGTCTGTATTCCGACTTTGCAACTCTTGAGGAGCTTGGATTCTCTGTTGTCAGGCTTTACGGTAATCCTCCCGCATATACGCTTGCCGAGCGCATCTTTGAGATGCCCGAGCTGAAGCTTCTGGTCGATGCGATACAGTCCTCTAAGTTTATAACTGCCGAGAAAAGCTTTGAGATGATAGAAAAGCTCAAGATGTTTGCAGGCAGCCGATCATCCGAGCTTGCGCGCCAGGTCTACGTAAAGGATAGAGTGAAGACCGAGAATGCCGCGTCGATCTACACCATAGATATAATTCACAATGCGATAAAGGAAAATCTGCGTATAGCATTCGGATATTTTGATTATGATGTAAACAAGAAAAAATATCTTCGCCACGGCGGAGAGAGATATGACGTATCGCCGAAGGCGCTCATCTGGAGCAACGATAACTATTATCTGGTTGCGTATGACGAGAGAGCGGGTATGATAAAGAATTTTCGCGTCGATAAGATGCATAAGACGCAGATAATGCCGAAGGAGGCATCGATTGCCTCTGATTTTTACAGGCTCAATCCCGCCGATTACAGTAAGAAGAGCTTCAGTATGTTCGGAGGCAGGGAGGAGCTTGTGACGCTTGAGGCTCGCGAGCATCTTTCCGGCGTCGTTATCGACAGATTCGGTCGTGGGCATACGTTTATAAAAAGCGATTTCGGCTTTCGCTTCTCGGTTCGCGTTATAGTGAGCAAAATGTTCTTCGCCTGGGTTATGAGCTTTGGCCGCGATATGCGCATACTTGAGCCGTCGGCGGTAAGGGACGAAATGGTAGATATGCTTGTGGAAATATCCGAAAACTACGACTAGAATGGTAAAAAACAAAGAAAGATAAAAAATACCGCTGCGCGGATCGGAATACTCCGAGCTCTGCGCAGCGGTATTTTATTCACTCCTTGGATGACGTGTAACGGCGAATCAGTCGTTATCTACGCTGACAACCTCAACACCCTTGTAGTATCCGCACTCCTTGCAAACTCTGTATGCAAGGTTGTACTCGCCACACTGGGGGCACTTAACGAGGTTGGTGGGAGCTGCGAGCTTCCAAACGCTCGAGCGTCTCTTCATCTTTCTGGAATGAGAAGTTTTTCTCTTCGGAACTGCCATTTCTGATTACCTCCTGTAGTGAGCCTGCCTTCACGGCATTCTCGTATATCTTAATTTTATTTTTCTTCTTTGAATTTCTCAAGTAAATCCTTGAGCGGGGCAAGCCTTGGATCCATTTCCTTTTCGGGGCATCCGCATGCACCGTCATTAAGGTTCTTTCCGCATTTTCTGCAAAGCCCCTTGCAATCCTCGCGGCAGAGCAACCGTGAGGGGAATTCGAGATAAAGCTCTTCCTTGAGCTGCTCGTCAAAATCGAGGAATCCATCCTCAACTACAACGTACTCGTCAAGCTTTTCCTCAGGCAGGTCCTCCAGCATATCCTTCGATGCAACGGTTTTCTCAAGGTTAAAGGTAAAACTACCGGATATAGGAGAAAGGCAACGTGAGCAGCTCGCTTCGTAATCTATCGAGAGCTCGGCAACCATACGCATATAGCCCGCAGTGTTGGTGATATTACCGCTAACTTTCATGGGAGAAGGAAAATCGGCACCAAAAAATGAGCACAGAAGATCCTTTTCTTCGGTATCAAGCTCAAGGGCATAATCAAAGCTCATATGCCTTTCACCTGCAAGCATTGGTCGAAGATCAAGCTTCATGAGATACCTCCGAAAAATTTGGTCGTGACTCCGAAATTCTTAATTTTGGGCATAGTTTAGGCTATAACCGCAAAATCGTACAATATATTATATATCAACCTTCCTGTTTTGTCAATAGTAATTTCCGAAATTTTTAAAATAAATTTTAACTATCCGAAATATCGAAATGACGTCGGTGTGGGCTATGACCGCTTCAAAAATACCGTGGATCGTTGTTCCGAGAAATCATTCGCTCTCCAGGAATAGCAGTATCCCTTGTCCGGGCGTCGCTTTTTCGTGAAAATTGTTTAAAATCTATAATCCCGGCTCTCTGACCCGTTAAAATTCGTTCAATATTTCTCTTGACTTTTCGTGCGCTTAGGTATATAATATTATATAGTGTATACTCGTGTATATACATAACAATAAACACAAAGAAGGATTTGTAAATGGAAAAATCGGAAAGAGGCGGAAGGATCAGAGCCTTCCTTAATAAAAAGGGTGTGACCTTATCGCCGAAGCTTTATTTCGTGGATGCAATGAGTGCTATGGCGCTCGGACTTTTTGCATCGCTTCTTATGGGTACCATCTTCGGCACCGTGCGCGATCTTATCCCCGAGGGGAACGTGGTGCGCGAGTACTTCGAGCTTTTATCGGGCGCGGGAGGAGCTACGGGTGCTATGATAGGCGTTGCTATCGCCTATTCTCTTAAGGCACCGCCCTTGGTTATGTTTTCTGCGGGCGTTGTCGGTATGTTCGGAAATTCGCTTGGAACCACGGTTCTTTTTGAAGGAGTTAACAAGAGTGTATCTGCAGGACCGCTCGGTGCATTTATTTGTGTTCTTGTAGCTGTTGAGGTAGGAAAAATCGTTTCTAAGTCAACAAAGGTTGACATTTTGGTGACTCCTGCTACCACTTTGGCGGTTGGAGGCCTTGTGGGAATGCTCTTGTGTCCCCTAGTCGCATGGGCGATGTATTGGCTCGGATATTTCATCAATTATGCTACCGAACTCCTTCCGTTCTTTATGGGAATAATAATTTCCGTAGTGGTTGGAATCGTACTCACTCTGCCGATAAGCTCTGCGGCACTCTGCGCTATGATAGGCATCAGCGGTATTGCGGGAGGCGCGGCGGCGGTCGGTTGCTGTGCGCAGATGGTCGGCTTTGCCGTGATATCCTTCCGTGAAAACAGATGGGGCGGTGTTGTCGCTCAGGGACTTGGAACCTCGATGCTTCAGATGGGCAATATAGTAAAAAATCCCCTTATCTGGGTACCCGCAACTCTTGCCGCGGCAATAACCGGACCGATATCTACATGTCTTTTCAGGCTTGAATGCACCGGTGTAAGCGCCGGTATGGGCACCTGCGGACTCGTTGGCCCGATAGGCATTATCAGCGATATGGGCTGGACCTTCAACTCTGTTTTTGGAATAATATTGCTTTGCATAATCCTTCCTGCGGCACTCTCCCTGCTGTTCTCCGAGGTTATGAGAAGGCTCGGATGGATAAAGTCCGGGGATATGAAGCTCGATCTTTGATGCGGGTCTCCGTCGCAGTCGGAGAATAGGAAAATTTCCTGAATAAATATATGGGTTAGCAAAAATTTTGATAATAAAAAATCCTTGAGCAGTCTGTGCTCAAGGATTTTTTTAGTATTACGATGGTCGTAATTATTCGTTCGCTTGGTTTTTCCTGAGAAGCTCAGGGAATCTGAATGCGAATATGACCGTACAGATTATCGCGGCAGAAGCATCTGCGATAGCCTCAGCGGTATAAACGCCGATGACATCCATAAATCGTGGCAGTAGAAGTGCCAGCGGAATAAGAAGTATCACCTTACGCAGAAGTGCGATGAAAAGCGATACCTTAGCATCGCCGAGGGCAACGAAGGTGTTCTGGCAGACGCGTTGCAGACCGAATATGGTCATACCCGTGAGAAATATCGGCATATATTTGCCCACGATCTCAATAAGGGCGGCATCATTCGTGAACATCGAGGCGACAGTCCTCGGGAAGGCTATCATTCCGAGCATTCCCAGAAGATTGAAGCCAACGCCGATGATCATAGTATATTTGAGTGTCTCCTTAACGCGTGCGTTGCTTTTATGCCCGTAGTTGTAGCTGATTATCGGTGACACGCCTTGCGTGAAGCCGGCGAGCGGAATGCTTATGATCTGCATCGCGCTCTGCATAACCGTCAGCGAGCTGACGTAGATATCTCCGAAGGACGACAGCTGACCGTTCAGCACGAAGCCGACAAGGCTTTCGGTGCTTGCCATAACGAATGGCGAGATTCCGAGTGCGATGGTTTTGAGTATTATAGATCTGTCGGGGATAATATTCTTCGGTTTTATTTTCAGCGTCGCGTGCCTGCTCACAAGGAAAGCAAGGACGAACGCGGCGGATATTGTCTGTGATATTACAGTGGCGATCGCCGCTCCTTTCACGCCCATATCGAATGCGAAAATAAACAGAGGATCGAGTGCCGTGTTGAGAAGTGCGCCAATGATCACCGACGTCATTGCAATGACCGGTCTGCCCTGAATGCTTATAAAAGTATTCAGGCCGTAGGCAAGCATAACGAAGAGAGTGCCGATAAGATAGACCGAGAGATATTCACGAGCATAGACGAGCGTCACCTCGGATGCACCCGCAAAAGTCAAAATGGGTGTCATAAATGCATACGAGAGTCCCATACAGAGCACTGTAAATACAAGAATAAGGAAAACACCGTTTCCGAGTATTCTCTCGGCCCTATCGCGCTCTCCCTTTCCGAGAGCGATAGCCGCGAGCGGAGCCGCACCGCCTGCGATGATATTTGCAAAAGCGGCGACGAGCATAACCACAGTTCCCGCGACTCCGATACCTGCGAGGGCATCCTTGCCGATATCGGGGATATGACCTATATATATTCGATCGATAATTCCGTAGAGAAGATTGACAAGCTGTGCCAGCACCGTAGGTATAGCCATACGGAAGATGAGGGGGAATATCCTATACGTGCCGAGAAGCTCGTTTTTATCCGGAGTTTGCGTTTGCATACTTATTTTTCCTCGAAGTGGAGAGTTACGGTACGGAAGTCGCCGTCCTTGAACTTGATCGGGATTCCTACGCTCATAAGTGTCGAACCGTGTAAGATAACGCCGAGCTCGGGAACATAGTACTGCTTGCTTTCGTCAAGACCGCGGCATATTACTCTGTGTGCGGTAGGATTGCAATGGAAGAGTGAGCGATAGCACGTGAGGTGCGCCTGCGACTTATCCTTCGATACCAGCATAAATGAGAAGTAATTGGATGTGAAGGGATTTTCGATCCGCCAAAGATCGCCCGTGAGAACGAGCTGCTCCATCTTCTTATACTCTTCGATCTGGCGTTTTACAGCCTCTCTGTCCGAATCGGTAAAGACCGTTGTGTCAAGCTCATAGCCCGTCGCACCGAGGTGAGCAATATCGCCTCTGGTTGCAAAATCAGTGGTGCGCTTTACCTGGTGGTTTGGAACGGCAGAAACGTGACAGCTCATAGCCGAGAGCGGATACGCAAGCGACGTGCCGTACTGAATACGGGTACGCTCCTCTGCATCCGAATTATCTGAGGTCCATATCTGAGGGAAGTAGTAGAGCATTGAGCTGTCAAATCTTGCACCGCCGCCCGAGCAGCCCTCGAAGAATACGTTCTTATGTCCGTTTACTATTCTTTCGCATATATCGTAAAGTCCAAGTGCATACCTGTGTGCGAATTCCGACTGCTTTTCGGGTGGGAGCGCGAGTGAATAAAATTCGGTAACGTTTCTGTTGTAATCCCACTTTACATAGTCTATCTTGTGATTATCGAGTATTTTCGATACCGAGTCAACAATATAATCGCGGACTTCCGGATTTGTGAGATCCATCATAAACTGATGCCTGGAATAGCACCTGTTTCTGTCGGGTACACCGATCGCATATTCCGGATGTGCGCGGAATATATCAGAGTCTTCGCTTATCATCTCGGGCTCAAACCAAAGACCGAATTTCATACCACGGCTGTGTACGTGCTCTATAACCGCGTCAAGACCGCCGAGAAGCTTCTTTTCATTAACAACCCAGTCGCCGAGTCCGGAGCGATCGTCATCCCTCTTTCCAAACCAGCCGTCGTCAAGCACGAGGGTGTCAATACCCGTGCCGGCTACCGCGTCGGCGATGTCGCAAAGCTTCTTTGTGTCAAAATTGAAGTAGGTTCCCTCCCAGTTATTAATAAGCACGGGGCGGGGCATATTAACATATTTTTTATTGATGATATGGTTGCGGAGTGCATCGTGAAGCTCACGGCTCATACCTCCGAGACCGTCCTTGGAATAGGATATTATGACCTCGGGAGTTTCAAATTTTTCTCCTGCACCGAGATTCCATTCAAAATCGAAGTCGTTTATACCGCCGAGCACAAGTGTCTCGCCGTTTGTTGTTACCTCAGCCTTAAGAACGTATGAGGAGGCGTAAACCAGATTTATTCCGTAAGCATCGCCGTAATTCTCGGTGGTATCTCTGGCTACGATAGCCATAAACGGATTGAGGGTTGCGCTGGATGTGGCACGCTTTGAGTCTATTGAAGACACACCGTAATGAAGCGGTACTCTTTCGGGCTCGCGCTCTGAAGCCCAGCCCCCGTGTAATGTTATCATGTCGTAATTGTCACCCGGAAGGCTCATAGCAAAGGAGTATGCACGGCAAAGCTTTATCTCATCATCCGAATTATTGATATACACGGCGCGCCTTGCGATAACGTCGGCATCGTCATAGACGGTATAATAGAGATCTGCACCGAAATTCTTGACGTCGTCATAAAGATGGAGCACAAGCGTTTTTCCTCCGTCGAGCGAGGGCATGCCGTTTATGGCGGGCTTTGTGTCAAGTATATCATATCCGGCGTAGTAAAGAGTGGTGAGTCTGTCTCCCGATGTGAAGCGGGGATGAACGGTAGCCTCTCTGTAATCACTCGTGCCGAAGAAGGTAAGCTCTGTGTTCATATGTGAAAATCCCGGTCCCTTGTCAAGTCCGGGAGGTGTTGCATTACAGCTATTTTTGCCTTGTGCCTTGGTATATATGAGATAATCGCGATGTACGCGAGCTCCGTAATAAAGATGCTCGGCGTATCCGAAGCTGTTTATGTAGAATGCATAGGTAGTGTTCTTTCCTTCAAGGTAAAATGTTTTTGTTTCCTTGTCAAAATGTATTGCCATTTTCATTCCCTTTCTTATATAAAAGATTTTTTATGTAAGTATAAATTTTTCTTTGTACGAAAGACCGCCGCGCGTGCTTGGTACGCATATTTCTATCGACAGAGATATTTTAACACAACGGAGGGTGAATGTCAATTAACTTTCCAAATTTATAATTCTAATTTATTAGAGAAAATATTTTGAAAACGTGAACAGTTACAAAAAATCGCAATGGATTTTGTCAAAGATGCACAAATAAGGTGTGAGAAAAACATAGAAAACGCCTATTGGAAAAGTTGGTAAAAGGGTGTATAATTTATGTGTAAAAAATATAAACAAAGGAGATTTACACCAATGGCAGGTCTTTCTTTAAGACACATTTACAAAAAGTACCCCGGCGGCGTTACCGCTGTATCCGACTTCAACCTTGAGATCAAGGACAAGGAGTTCCTTATCTTCGTTGGTCCCTCCGGATGCGGTAAGTCCACTACCCTTCGTATGATAGCAGGTCTCGAGGAGATTTCCGAGGGCGAGCTTTATATCGGAGATAAGTACGTAAACGACGTTGCTCCTAAGGACAGAGATATAGCGATGGTGTTCCAGAACTATGCTCTTTATCCCCATATGACCGTTTTCGATAACATGGCATTCGGTCTTAAGCTCCGTAAGGTTCCCAAGGAGCAGATCAAGAAGCGCGTTGAGGAGGCTGCAAGAATCCTCGATATCGGTCACCTTCTTGAGCGTCGTCCCAAGGCTCTTTCGGGTGGTCAGAAGCAGAGAGTTGCTCTCGGCCGTGCAATAGTTCGTAATCCTAAGGTATTCCTTCTTGACGAGCCGCTTTCTAACCTTGATGCTAAGCTCCGTGCGAGCATGAGAACCGAGCTTACCAAGCTTCATAAGAAGGTTGAGACTACCTTCATCTACGTAACGCACGACCAGGTAGAGGCTATGACGATGGCTTCCCGTATCGTTGTTATGAGAGACGGTCTTATTCAGCAGGTTGATACTCCTCAGAACCTCTATGATTCTCCCTGCAATCTCTTCGTTGCAGGCTTCATAGGCACTCCTCAGATGAACTTCATCAACGGTAAGCTTGAGAAGAAGGGACAGAACCTTTATGCAACCTTCGGTACCACCGAGATCAAGCTCCCCAGCGACAAGGCTAATAACCCCGCACTTAAGGAGTATATCGATCGTGAGGTTATCTTCGGCATTCGTCCCGAGGCTATCCACGATGAGGCTATGTATATCCAGACCATGACCGATTCTCTTATGAAGGTTAACGTTGACGTTACCGAGCTTATGGGCGCAGAGATCTATCTCTACCTCGGCTTCGAAGGCATGGAGGATGCTACCGGTAATAAGAACATAATCGCCAGAGTTTCTTCCAGATCTCAGGCAAGATCCGGTGACGATATTACTGTTGCTATTGACGCTTCTCGTATACATATCTTCGATAGAGATACTGAGAAGTGCATCTGCCACTAATTTTCTCGGCTGTCAAATTTTTGTGTAAATCCCCGTTTTCCCCCAAGCTCGCAATAGGTAACTATTGCTTCGGGTGGAAGAACGGGGATTTCAACTAAAAATTTGAAGAGCCTCGGCGAAGCGGTACAAGGTTGGAATAATACTGTCAAATTTTTGTGTAAATTCCCGTTTTCCAAAGAAGCTCGCAATAGGTAACTGTTGCTTCGGGTGGAAGAAGGGGGATTTCAACTAAAAATTTGAAGAGCCTCGGCGAAGCGGTACAAGGTTGGAATAATACTGTCAAATTTTTGTGTAAATTCCCGTTTTACCTCAAGCCCGCAATAGGTAACTGTTGCTTCGGGTGGAAGAAGGGGGATTTCAACTAAAAAATTGAAGAGCCTCGGCAAAGCGGTACAAGGTTGGAATAATGCTGTCAAATTTTTGTGTAAATTCCCGTTTTCCAAAGAAGCTCGCAATAGGTAACTATTGCTTCGGGTGGAAGAACGGGGATTTCAACTAAAAATTTGAAGAGCCTCGGCGAAGCGGTACAAGGTTGGAATATGTTTTGTCAAATTTTTGTGTAAATTCCCGTTTTCCCCAAAAGCCCGCAATAGGTAATTCTTTGTTCGGTAAATATCTGTATACAAAACATTTAAAAATATCCCTTTGATATAGTATTTTTGTTTGAATGCTACCCGTTACCATATATCATTAACAAAAAACGTATAACAGGAAAAAACAATGAAACTAACGAAAAGAAGAATAACGACTGCGATAATACTCGCATTGCTCACCGTATATGCGGTAATTTCATTTTTACCCAAGCCACAAAACTACAAGGCTGAAAATCCGTTTATCCGTTCCGAGGGCGAGCTTCCGATGCTTATTGCACACGGTGGAGGCAACAAAGAATTTCCCGACAACACCCTCGAAGCATTTTACAATGCCTATAGCGTAGATAAGAACGTTATGATGGAAACCGACGTCAGCATAACGAACGACGGCGTTGTTATACTTTCGCACGATGTTCGTATAGACAGGAAAACCAATGCAGTAGGTGCGATATCCGACTGGAACTACTCCGATCTTATGGATCGGGAGATAGACTTCGGATACACTAACGACACGGAGGATCAGGTTTTTGTTGAAGGCTCGGAGAGGGAAAGATTCAGGAACGAATTGGGAAAGGTAGTAACCCCCTTGGACGTCACCTATCCCGAAGGTATATCTCCGAGGCATAGCAGTATCTTTCTTGCAACTACCCTTGAGGAGCTCATTCTCGCATTCCCCGATAATTATATCAACGTTGAGATAAAGCAATCGGGAGAGCTTGGCATAAAAGCCTTGAAGGCGACGCTTGATGTAATAGAAAAGCACGATGCCTTCGATCACGTAGTTCTCGCCAGCTTCCACGGCAAAATATACAGTGAATTTCAGCGAATGGTGCGCGCGGGGGAGGTCCCGGAGGGCTTTATGTGCTCACCCGGTATTATGAATATCGCAAAATATTATGCTCTTTCAATGTGCTCACTCGATACATTTTATCGCAACAGCACCGCTGTTTTTCAGCTTCCAATGGAGGAGGTTGGAGTTTGCTTCGCAACCGAAAGGCTTGTGAAAAACGCGCATAAGCATAATATCGCGGTTCAGTATTGGACAATAGATGACGAGGAAGAAATGCGCCGCCTGATAGACCTCGGCGCGGACGGCATTATGACAAACTATCCGAACCGCTTGAAGGCCGTCCTTGATAGTTGTGCCAAATAAGAAAGCAAATATAAAAAGGGCTTACTCCGTTTTATTGAACACGGGTAAGCCCTTTTTAATTTACATAGATTCAAAGCTCGTAACAACATTCTCAAACTCGCGGTGCATATATTCCACCTCGGAATCGGTTTGCGTGTCATAGACGGCATACGTGACATATCCTGCCTTTTTTGCGTTATCCGCGGCTATAAGACTGTCATCAAAATAATGGATATCGCACGGCTCGCATCCAATAGTGTCCGCAACCTTGAAGAATAGTCTTGTGTCACTTTTCGTCAGCCCGAAATCTTCAACCGACCATATCTTCTCGAAAAGGTGGGAAACGCCGTTATTCTTAAGGCTTGCCTCTGCCATAATATAGGGACTCGCGGTGAGAACAAAGAGCCTTGCGCCATATGCGTGTAGCTTTTCTAGATATTTTTTTACTCCGGGCTTCAGTGGAATATTATGCTGATATTCCGGCAGAAGCCGTGCTCTGACTCTTTCACATATCGTGTCAATCGTTTCCTCGATTCCGAGGTGATTTATGTAATACTCGGCACCGCCGACGTAGCCTAGCGGTGTCAGTATTTTGATAAGCTCATCGGTGTACTCAATACCTGCATCGTCTGCAATGCTGAGCATTCCGCGCGAAAAGTATGGCATGGAGTCAATCAGAGTACCGTCAAGGTCAAATATATAAATACCTTTTGAAGTCATCTTTGTGTTCCGTTCTTGTAAATGTTTTGCTTTTCAAAGTCGGTTTGTGTAAATAATTGTTCTCAAAATCAATACGATCTGAGCGATGCGATATCGAAAACGAGAGATAGAAATGCAGAAACAGGAGGTAAAAGCCCTAATATCATCAACGGATCGGGCGTGAATATAGCCAATTCAAATCCGGTGCATATTGCAATCGTGGTGAAGAGGATCGGTACGTCAAAAAGTATTATCATAGTGATCGTGAAGGAATTTCTTCCGATCATAACTCCGAGGAGCTTAAGAAGTGCCAGAGCGCATATTGAGAATATTATGCCGTAAACCGCTATGGAAATAAATTGAACAAAGCCTGCACCGTAAGAATTTTCTCGGTTTGGATCGTTGAGTGAATTCTTATAATCCTCGGTTAAAAATGAGGCTACCGCAAGTAATAGTCCTATAAGTACTATCAGGGATATTACAGAAAGCACAAGGTATTTTCTTTGTGACATTGACATTTCTCCTTTGAAGCCTTTCGGCATTGTTTTATTTAGTGAGTTTTAAAAAACCTTCCGATGCGCAGAAAACGTATTGATGCAAATATTTATCGATCCCGGGGGATAGATCTGAGATGTCAGTCTGTCAGGATGGCGATCAGATCGAAGATAAACGAGAGAACAAATAAAAAAATTATAGCTCCGAAGAAAATTATTCCCGGTACAATTGAATCGGTGGCTCCGAAGAAAAGGGACAATATAAAAGTGTGAAGAGCGATCGATGCATCTGCAATTGCGATAAATACCATACACGGTGTTGCATCAATGAATATATTGACGAGCTTGATAATTGAGGTTGACAAAACAGCAATGATGAGAAAGTAAATCAATATAATAGACAGTAAAACGGTCAATCCCGGGAATAGTGTTGAAATCAAATCTTTCATATGCGAAGAATCTGAAACGTCCATAAGCGCCGATACAAACAAAAAGCATATTGCACCGACAACAAGTGTGCAAAGAAATGAAAGCACCTTGTATTTTCTGTTTTCCATAAGCTGTTCTCCTCAGCGGATAGAATTAATGCGCTTTTTTTGTGCTACAGTGTTTACGTGCTCTGTGAGTCCCAGCATCAAAAGAGCAAAGATGAGAAGGAAGAACGGATAGAGGCGAATTCCGATATGCTCGGCGAGCACTCCCATAAGAGGGGGCATCAGGGTAGAGCCCGTGTATGCGAATGCCATCTGTATGCCTACTATTGCGTGGGAGTTTTCCTTGCCGAAGTTGATTGGAGTGGAGTGGATTACCGACGGATATATCGGCGCCGCTCCTACACCCGCGAGGACAAGTCCCGCTATCGCAAGAGCCGATGATGATACGGGAAGGGCGAGCAAAAGTATTCCGAGCGTGAGCACCGAGCTGCCGAGTCTTATCATATTTTTGTCGCTCATGGCATCTGCTATGAACCCGGAGGCGAATCTGCCTACCGTTATACCGATATAGAAGAGCGAGGCATAGGATGCCGCCGTCACGGTGTCGATCGACTTACTTTCGACAAAATAGGTGCTTGCCCATAGACCGCAGGTGGTCTCAAAAGCGCAATAGGCAAGAAATGCAAAGAGCACAGACTTGACGCCGGGGATTGAGATTGCCTCCTTCATGGAGATAGATGCCTCATATTCCTCTTGACCGATATAGCCGCTGCGATTTATCCTCCATAGCGGAAGTGAGATAAATAGACCGAGCGTGAGGATGAGCTGAATTATCGCAATTGTACCGTATCCGTCACGCCATCCGTTCATGTTGCTTATGGCATATCCCATTATGTAAGGTCCTGCAGATGCACCAACGCCCCAGAAGCAGTGCAGCCAGCTCATATGCCGTGATTTATAGTGCAGGGCAACGTAATTGTTGAGCGCGGCATCTACCGCACCTGCACCGAGGCCGTAAGGTATGGCCAGAAGGCATAGCAGTAAAAAAGAGCGTGAGAGCGAAAATCCCAGCAGGGCAAGTGCGGTCATGAGTACGCTCGCAGCAGTAACTGCTCCCGCACCAAGCTTGTGCGTCAGCTTGTCGGATAACAGGCTCGATACTATGGTGCCAATCGATATTATCATTGAAATTATTCCGGCATACGAGAGCGGAACGTCAAGCTCGCGCACAATGGTTGGCCATGCAGATCCAAGGAGTGAGTCCGGGAGCCCCAGGCTTATAAATGCCAGATATATAATTGCCAGTAAAAGTGAATACATTTTAAAGAAATGCCCCCGTGTTGCCGGTCAAAACCACAAGCATATCAGAATTGGTGTGATGTTGGCTAAGTTATGTCAAAGATTATTTTAACATAAGTCGAGAAAAGTTTCAATAGAAAGGCAAAAAATAAATAATATTTTCTTATTTTTATTTAATCTATTGTATAAAATTCCCGGATGTGCTAAAATAAGCCTGAAAATTATGATTGAGAGGTATTACCGATGAAGGACATATTGATAACCGGAGCATGCGGAGGAATGGGAAAAGCTGCGGTGAAAGCATTTGCAGAGCGCGGCTATAGAGTCTTTGCGCTTGATAGATCGATTTGGGATGAGGCGGATGAGCGAATAATTCCGATAACTGCCGATATAACGAGTACCGCCGACATAGAGCGCGCCTTTGGCGAGGTCAGTGCTATGACGGATAGCCTTTGCGGAATCATTCATTTTGCCGGAATATATATGCTTGATTCTCTCGTTGAGATGAGCGAGGAGAGCTTCATGCGTGCCTTTGACGTAAATCTTTTTGGTGCGTTCAGAATAAACAAGGTCTTTCTTCCGCTCCTTCGTGGTGGCAGTCGGATAGTTATAACGGCAAGCGAGCTTGCCCCACTCGATCCCTTGCCATTCACAGGTATATATGCGATCACCAAGAATGCTCTCGATAGGTATGCCTATTCTCTCCGAATGGAGCTCCAGCTCCTCGGTATATCGGTATCCGTGTTGCGTCCGGGCGCAGTAAAGACCGAAATGCTCGGTGCATCAACCGCTGCGCTTGACCGTTTCTGCGAAGGCACGCAGCTCTATACCTGCAATGCAAAGCGCTTTAAGGGCATAGTCGATAAGGTCGAGGCGGCAAACGTCGCTCCCGATAGAGTTGCAAGACTTGCGCTGAAGGCTATGGAGGCAAAAAGACCGAGGCATATCTATAACCTTAATCGCAATCCGCTCTTGCGACTTTTGAATTTGCTTCCCTCTAAGCTCCAAACCAAAATAATCGGGATGGTTCTTAAATAAGCATCATAAATGCTAACAATTATATACAAAAATCCCTGTATCTTAACTTTTTTGATACAGGGATTTTTGTTTTATAGAGCCAAAAATGAGACTTATCTATCAACGAGAGCGCAGAATTCCTCTATCTCGTCGGCGATGGTCTGAAGTCCCTCGCACCAGAATTCGCGCTTAGTCAGATCTACTCCCGCAACTGCGGCGCATTCCTCAATATCCGAAAGGGCGGTAGTGCGGAGCATAGTCTTATAGGTTTCAACGAATGCCGCGCCCTCCTTTTTGTATTTCGAATACAGACCGCGTGCAAAGAGTCCGCCAAAGGCATAGGGGAAGTTATAGAAGCTCAGCGAGCCGCTGTAATAGTGTCCCTTGCAGAGCCACATATATGGATGCATAAAGCTTTCGTCAAGTCCCTCTCCGTATGCCTTTTTCTGTGCGGCGAGCATAAGCTCCGAGAGTCTGTCCGCGCTCATAAATTCGCCGGGGCGGCTCTCGAATACAGAGTTTTCAAAGGTATATCTCGAATAGATATCGCAGATGATCTGGCAGGCGTCCATAAGCTGTCCTTCAATGAGAGCAAGCTTTTCGGAGTCGTCCTTCGCCGCCGATATAGCTTCGTTCATAACGAGCACCTCGTTGAAGGTAGAGGCAGTCTCCGCAACGGGCATAGAATAATCCTGATTAAGTACCGAGTTTTTGAATACCTGCCTGTCGTGGAATGAATGACCGAGCTCATGCGCGAGAGTAACGATATCGCTGAAAGCGCCGTCAAAGTTGGTGAGCACGCGGCTCTCGGATGCCGAAGGCACTCCGCAATCGAAAGCACCGCCAACCTTACCCTCTCTGGGATAGAAGTCTATCCAGCCGTTTTCAAAGGCGCATTTTACCATATCGTGCAGCTCCGTGTCAAATTTGCCGAAGATACCGAGCAGATAATTCTTCGCATCCTCGACCGTGTAAGTTTTGTCGTTTTTACCCATTGGAGCAAAGAGGTCATACCAGGGGAGTCCTCCCTCATGTCCGAGAGCCTTTGCCTTGGCACGCAGGTATTTTCTGAATACCGGCATATATTCCTCCATAGCCGAAATGAGCGCATCAAGCGTTTCCTTTCTCATTCTGGAGGTGTAAAGAGTCTTGGCAAGCGGAGATTCATATCCGCGAAGCTCACACTCGGAAAGAACTTGAAGCTTGATGCTGTTAAGCGCAAAAGCAACCGCATCCTTGATCGAGTCGTAGCATTTAAGCTCTGCCTCATATGCATTTCTACGAACCGTTGGATCCTTGTCGTAGGCGAGGTTCCTGGCGGAGGAGAGAGGTATCTTCTTTCCATCGTAATCTACCGAAACACTGCTTGTAAGCGAGCTCTGCAGATCGCTCCATGCACTCGCGCCGGAAATGTTCATCTTTGCAAAAACTGTTTCTTCGCCGTCAGCAAGGAGGTACTTGCTGTCTCTCTTTATATTAAGCAGCAGATATCTGTGCTCGGATAGCTTTTCAGACTCGGAAATGATTTCTTCAAGATCATCGTATCCGGCAATTATCTTTGATAGCTTTGCAGAGGGTGCGGCTATCGCGCTGAGCATTCCCATAAGTCTTCCGAGATTTGATGCAGCATCCGTATCCTTCGTGTTTGCGCTGTATCTGAGATTCGAGAAAATGATAAGCTTGTTTGCGAGCGAGGTTATCTTTTCGTTTATGGAAATATAGCCATCAAGAAGGTCGCGGTGCCCGAGTCGGTCGGCAGAGTCGGCGAATTTGACCATCTCACCAAGAGCGTTCTCGAGGCTCGCAATATCCTTTGAAAATTCAGGGTCATCGAACCCCGTGTAAAGTATGGAAAGATCCCAAGTATAGTTCATATACATTCTCCTGTGGTTTGTTTTAGACTATTTTAGCACAAAACATTGTGCGTGTCAATGAGAAATACAAATAAAACTATGTAGGCAAATGCGAAAAAATGTACACAATAGTGTTCTTTTGAGTCTTTTGCTCATGTATTGGCGCGAATGAAATTTTCAAAACAGGCGATAACTAACGTGCGATAAGTATTGATAGATTCGTAAGGCTTGTCATTATGCCGTCTTAGATTCTCGGCGTAATATCCGTATAAAGCTATGATTCTCCATACAGCATTTAAGGGTATAGGCTGCTATCACCGGTTTATCAGATCTCGCGTGTTTACAAAGTATTGCTTTTTAACTGAAAGTATGATATAATAAAGCGCAGAGATACAATGGGGGATTTGGGTATGTTAAAAAATATTATCTTTGACCTTGACGGAACTTTATGGCAAACTTCTGATTCTTACATTTATGCCTATCGCAAATTATGCGAGTTTTATAATATTTCGGATATTGTTCCGGACGAAGTGATCCTTTCCTGTCTGGGTGTTAAATTGGACCGTTTTTTGCCCAAGCTTTTCCCAAATGTTGAGGATCAGCGTGAATTGGCATTTCGCGCTATGGGATATTCAATAGAATATCTTTTGAGCAATTCGGAAGGGTGCTGTTATGACGGGGTTGAGCAAATGCTGGAAGCCTTGAGCAAAAAATACAGTATCTACATAGTTTCAAACTGCTTGGATGCATACGTCGAGACGTTTATGAAGATATCGGGGACTGAGGAGTATATACGAGATTTTTATACTATACAGTCAGGTCAAAAGAGTGAGCACGTAAAAAAGATAGCCGCTATGAGTGATGGAAAAACACTTCTTGTGGGTGATAGCGACGATGATCGCTTAGCTATCGATGATCCCTTCGGTGTGCTATTCTGCTATGCTGCTTACGGATATAAAGAGTGCTCAAGCTACGCGTATAAGATAGACAAGCCGTTGGATGTTCTTGCGGTTGCGGAGCAGATAGATGAAAAGGAACGCCAGCTTGCAGGAAAGGATTACTGCGTGATCTCTCAAGGGGATAACCAAGTGACATTGATCCGTAATTCTGACGGCACAGAATATTTTGGCTTTGTGAGTTGCACAGACGAGGGCTTTGATTCGGTTGTCAAAGAGCTGATCGCGGTTAGCAAAGGCACTTCCCTGATCGGACCTATAAACAGCAATACGTTTTACAGTTATCGGTTCGCAATAGATAATTTCAATTGGAAACTGTATCCCGACTGTGTTAATGATGAGAGTGCGGTAAAGTATTTTTGCGAAAACGGATTTGTTTTTAAACAGTATTACAGCTCCACTCTCGGATCGATCAATAAAAAAATATGGGATATGGCAAAAAAGGTAAAGCTTCCCGAGTCGTTTCGGATAGTGCAGGTGAGCGGAAGCGATGCGTACAGCTACATACCGGATATATACGAGGTTGCCATAGATGCTTTTTCACACGCTGATTTTTATGAACCGATAAGCAAAGATGATTTCACGGATATATACTTGAGGGGACTTTCCGCGGTCACGCCCGATGTGATTCTGATATATGACGGTGAAGTACCGATAGCCTTTAATTTTTGCTACGAGGACCCCGAAAAGAGGTTTTACGTATGCAAGACTACGGCGATAAAGCGAAATTATCAAAACAGATGGTTGATATTTGCTTTGATCGACCATTCGTACAGGGTAATGGTGAGCAAAGGATACAGCGAGGTATTATATCACTTTCTGAATGACAGAACAAGACCTTTACACAGCATTTTCAAGGGACACATTATAAGGCAGAAGCGATATGCGCTTATGGAGTTCGGCTATGATAAATAATCAAACCTGCGTAAGATGCGTTAATGATAAAACCGTAAAGAAGATACGCTTTGACAAGAACGGTCTTTGCTCGCATTGCACCTGCTATGACAGATACAAGGAAAAACTTTCAGACTACGAAAATCTTGAAGCACTTTTCTTAAAAAAGCTCCGCAGAGAGGGAGAGTACGACTATGACGTGGCGCTTGGATTTTCGGGAGGAAAGGATTCGACATATGTTTTGTATAAGCTTGTAAAAGAATATGGGTTGAAGGTCAAGGCGTATACTTTGGATAACGGATTTATGTCTTCCGAGGCGAGAGTTAAAATAGATAGGCTTATAGGTGAGCTTGGCGTTGATCATGAATATGTCGAATGTGATATGAGGCTTCTCAGACAAATGTATAAATATATTGTCGGTCATTATCTTTCGCCGTGTATCGCCTGCTCTTTTCTCGGCTATGCTGTTATGATAAATTATGCCTCTAAAGTAAATGCCAGGGTTGGAATTCATGGCAGGTCTACATTTCAGATGTTTCGCGGACTTTCTGATAGCAGCGATGACGTTTTTCGCCCCTTTATCGATGCGGGGCTTGATGAAAACGAGGTGGATCTTGACAAGCTTTACGGTGAGATAATAGGTAAGATCGATTTACTTGTCGATAAAAAACTTGCAAGCAAGATAAAGGAAGAGCTGCTGCCCGATATTCAAGTAAATGGATACCGTGATTTCTTGGCATACTTTTTGTATCATCGATATGATCAAAAAGAGATAGTGGATTTTCTCAAGGAGCACACCTCGTGGCGTGTGGAGTCGGAGGAGGAGCATTTTGACTGTCTTATACATCACGGTGCGCTGTATCTGAAAAATCTTATTGCGAGGCGATCGCATCTTATGCCGGAGTATTCGGTGATGATAAACCAAGGAGTACTTAAAAAGCACGATGCGATACAAAAAATGGCAGAGCCGATAGATAAGACACTTGCCAAAAAGGAGCTTAAAATGTTTTGTAAATATGCGGGACTTTCTTATACATTGACACTGATTAGCGCAAAGATATACTCAAAGAGATGGTGGTAGTATGATGCTGATAAAACGCTATGTTATTCCTCTTGTGACAGCTGTTGGTTTATACTCGGTGGTTTATTTTTTATTTGGCGCAGGATCCCGATATATCGGTATGGGGTTTTGGTTGTCTGTGCTTTTGTCATATCTTATTCGTATATGCGACGATATAGTGGATTACGAGATTGATAAAGACAATGGAAAAGCGCCGATACACAAAGGAATACTTATGGCGCTGGGCGCTCTTTGCGTGTCGGCATCTTTTGTTTTGATATTGACATCAAGAGCATTTCTTATGATCGGTTCTCTTTTGGTAATATTGTTGCAGTTTCTCATAAATGATAAATACAGGGATGTAATAAAACCGTTTTTTATCCCAACGATCGTTGTAGATGTTGTGATATCATTTTTTGTGCCGAATCCTTGGCTGTATGTTCTTGTACCGATATTCATAGTATCGGATGTTATCTTGATAATATATAAACGACGTAGGAGATATCTATGATTCTGGTAAACAAAGCGACGAGTATAGATGATATTGGCGGAAAGGCGTTTGCGCTTTTGAGTCTGAATGTGCGAAATACGCCGCCGCTAGTTGTTGTGCCGGCTTCTTATTTTGAAGAAGAGGAAGCATTGAATGAAAAATTACAGCAAGAGCTGAAATCAACCTTGGACGAAAAAAAACTGTATGCAGTCAGAAGCTCTGCTATCGACGAGGATTCGGGCAAGGCGAGCTTCGCCGGAATTCACAATTCGTTTTTGAATGTTTCTGCCTCTGATGTGTACAAGCATATCCAAAAGGTATATGAAAGTGCATTTTCGAATGTGGCTATTGAATACCGGAGAGCAAATGGGATTCGCACTGACAACATAAAAATTGCTGTTATTATTCAGGAGATGGTGGATGCCGACTTTGCCGGTGTTGCTTTTACCGTAAATCCGGTAACCAATAACCCCGATGAGATCGTAATAGCTGTTACAGAGGGGCTTGGAGAAAAGCTTGTTGATGGCTCTGTGAGTGGCAGTACATATACCGTAAACGGAAAGACGGTTACGGTAAAGGGAGCGGACATTTTAAGCAAAAAACAGCTTCGCTCTGTTTTAAATACTGTACGCGAGGTTGCAGAAAAGACCGATTGCTTTCAGGATATCGAATTTGCTTTGAAGGGAAATAAAACATTCTTTTTGCAAGCAAGACCGATTATCGCCTATAGTGAGATCGATCCTCACAACAGGACTTTGCTGATAGATAACGCAAATATCATCGAATCTTATTTTGGCGTTACGTCGCCACTGACATTCTCTTTTGCTAAGGACGTGTACCGCGATGTGTACACCGCAACACTCAGGTATGGAAGGATACGTTCAAAGATAATAAACGCCCTTTCTCCGTCCCTTTCCGAGATGCTTTACATGCATGAGGGAAGGATATATTACAATATGAAGAGCTGGTATCATGTCACCTCGATTTTTCCTTTTAAAAGCTCGACGTCATATATGGAAAATATGATGGGTGTAAAAAGCGGTACCAATGATTTCAAGCGTGTTAAAATGAATGCTTTTGATATGCTTTCTCTCGGAGTAGCCTTCCTTGATAAGCTTCGGCGCATAGACTTTCTGTCCGATAGATTTGAGGAGAATTTCAATCGGATAGTAAAACCTTATTACGGCAGGGAGATATCAGGGAGCAACGATGAGCTTTACCGACTTTTTAAAACCATTGAAAATGATATTGTTAAAGAGTTTGCGGTTCCTATAGTAAATGACTGTGCCGTGATGATATATTTCGGTATACTTCGCGAAAAAGCGAAAAAGATCGGTATTTCCCCCGAGGAGCTGAATAAATATATATCCAATCAGGGAGATGTCAAGAGTGTCGGAAGTGCCTCGGAGCTTATAAAGATCATAGAGTACATAAATGAGAATGCACAAATGAAAGAAGACTTTGAGAAGCTCGGAGCAGAAGCTTTGGCTGAAAAGTATTATTATGATTCACCGATTTCAGAGGCTCTCAAGGATTATATGATGTCTTACGGCGCGAGAGTTCGCGACGAATTAAAGCTCGAAACTGTTACTATGATCGAAGATCCGCAGATTCTTTTCCGTTTGATCAAGGATAGTCTTAATACACAGCACAGAACGGCAAGCTATGATGCTGCCGTCGTGCCTAAAAAGATTAGAAGGCTGGCGGAGAAAACCAGAAAGTTTATTAAAAACAGAGAGCGACTAAGACTAAAAAGGACATATATTTATTCTGTTGTGCGGAATATCTTTTTGGCTTATGGCAGAAATTATTGTGTCGCAGGAAGAATAGACTCACCGAGGGATATTTTTTATCTGACAAAAAATGAGATCTTTTCCGGTGAGGGGGATTTCCGTGCATTGATTTCGGTTCGAAGGGCAGAGGAAGAGCAAAATATCAAAAAGCCGACATATAACAGAATTGTTTTTTACGGTGACATTGCTTTGCCGATACAGCAAGGGAAGCAAGGAGAGGGACTTTGCGGCATACCAAGCGGAAATGGTGTTGTCCGTGCAAATGTATCGCTTATGAGGACTGCCGATGATCATCTTAAACAAGGAAATATTATCTTGACCGAAAGAACCGATCCGGGATGGATAACTTTATTTCCGAAGGCAAGCGGTCTTATAGTTGAGCACGGAAGTATGCTATCCCACAGCTTTGTTGTGGCAAGGGAGTTGAATCTACCTGCTGTGGTAGGTGTGGAAAATGCGACGTCCGTCATTCCGAATGGTGCGATAGTTACTCTTGACGGCACAAAAGGAGAAATTACAGTTGAAAATAAAGGACTACTATAAGGAACAGCAGTATATCCATTACAGTAACTGCCACGAGGACAGCTCATTCGTATTGGAGAATATAAAAAATCAACCTAAAAAAATATTATCAATCGCTTCTGCCTTGGATAATTGTTTGGCAATGCTGCTGTTGAATCCCGATGAGATAGTGGCGATAGATTCAAACGATACTCAGATATATTTGTGTAAGCTGAAGCAATGCGGAATAAAATATCTGGATTATAAAAGCTTTCTGACACTTATCGGTATTGCCGAGGGCGACAGCAAAGGCTGTTATGAAAGGATACGTGAATATCTTGATGAGGAAGCACGTTGCTATTTCGACAGTCATATCTATCTCATTTCGGATGTGAAGCTTATACATTGCGGGCGCTTTGAATATTATTTTTCCGTGTTTAAAAACAAGGTATTGCCTTTGATACACTCGAAAAGGACCGTAACCGCCTTTATGAACGCCGAGAATATGACACAGCAAAGAGAGTTATACCGCAAGACATTTAATAATCTGAGGTTTAAGCTGATGTTCAAATTTTTCTTTTCCGAGGCGGTCATGAAGCGATTGGGAAGAGATAAAGAATATTTCAGGTACAATAAAGGCTCGCTATCCTCATTGCTCAAAAGAAAATTTGAGATTTGTGTCGAGAATAATCTGAATTCACATAACCCGTATTTACAATACATTGTTTTAAATAACTTTTCATCACTTCCCGTGTATTTGACACAGGAAAATTTTGAGGTTATAAAGCGCAATATTGACAGACTTACCGTCAAAAAGGCCGATTTCAGCCAATTCGTTGAAAAGGGCGAAAAATACGATTTTATTTATCTGTCGGACATTTTTGAGTATATGGATGCATCTGTTATGGATAAAATGTCAGATGTGATAAGCAGCTCCCTGACAGATGGAGGAGAGGTTATGTTCTTTAATATGATGAATCCGCGAAGACTTACAGGGGATCTGAAAGAAACCAAAATCGACCAAACACACAACCTGACTTTTTATTACACCGATTGTTATCTTTACAGGAAAAAATATGATAAATAAGTTTATAAAAACATGCAAGGAAAAGGGTGATAAGACTGCGTTTGTTTGCGGCAAACGCAAGGTGTCTTTTGACTTGCTTCTGTCCGATGTGTTCAAAACGGTAAATCTCATCAAGGCCAAAGGACTTTCGAAAGAGAGCAGGGTTCTCCTTTTTGTAATGCCTTCCTATGAATTCTACGTTCTGTTATTTGCTTGCATCTATTATGGCGTTAACGTAGTTGTTATGGACTCGTACAAAAATTTCGGCAGAATAAGAAAAATAATGTCGGACCATGGAATAAAATCGGTATTCTGTAATAGATTGACAAGGATCGCAAAATTCAATTTCGGATCCGATATTGAATTTATAAATGTTTCCGATTATCATAAATATTCAGACACGCCCGAGTCTGTCAATGTTGACAAAAATAAAATAGTGCTCACAACATTTACCTCGGGAACAACCGGTAACCCTAAACCAATAGAGCGCAGCATTAAAAGCTTGGAGAAGCAGATAGATATCGTTTTAAGAAATATAGAGATGAATGATGGCGATATCGTTTATGCAGGATTGCCCATATACGTTTTGTTTGTGGTTTATTCAGGACTTACCTGTGTTATCTCAAAAAAAATAAGAAAAAGCGAATTGAATAGTTTGGGAGTAACTGCAGTTTTAGCGCCTATCGCAAAGTTACTTGGCGTAAAAGCTCCACTCCCATTTATCAAAAAAGTATTTTTTGGGGGAGCTATGCTTTGCGAAAAGGATGCAGAATATCTCAGATCTGCCTTTCCTTTTGCCGAAAGCACTTACATATACGGCTCCAGCGAATGTGTCTTTATGGCAAGATCGACGCTTGAACATTATTTGGCGCATAACTTTGCGTTGAAGTATGATATAGATGGTGTGGAACTTTCAATTGTTGATCAGGACAGTAACGGCATTGGCCGAATTAAAGCTGTGGGAGATGTTGTGCTTACCGAGGATCGGGAAATCGTCGGGAGCGACATTGGATATTTTGATGAATATGGTTTACACATAGTTGGCAGAATCCAATATTCAAGCTCAACTCACTATAACTACGTTGAAGACAACAGGCTGTTACGTGAAAATACAAAGGTGAAAAAAGGCTTTTCTTTTGCGTATGAAGGAAAAAAATATTTTTGCTATCAAGGCAGGCTTTCCAATGAATATTCTGACATTATATGTGTTAGGTTTCGGAGGTTGCCTATGGATCCCAAGCATAAAACGAAGCTTGACTATGTTAAGGTTATCAATTGGATGAATATATAGTATGAGTTGAAGAATATTTTAATTTTGAAAGACAAATTGAATAGATGTAAGCATAAACCCGAGCGGCAAACTCGTACGGGAATTTGCCTCGTCTTACGAGGTCTCCACAGGAGACGACGAGGCAATATTTCGAACCCATAGCGCGCGGAAGCGGTTTCGGAGTAGTGCTTAGCAAAAATTCCTGCAAAGCTAAATAGATAACTTGTAGTTTTATGCGCGCTAGGTTTGATGAGTGAGCGGGACACCAAAAAAGAGATAGGCACTCACAATGGAGTGCCTATCTCTTTTTTGGTGACTCGTACGGGAATCGAACCCATGTTTTCAGCGTGAGAGGCTGATGTCTTAGCCGCTTGACCAACGAGCCATTGCCTAAGCGCTTAGTTATTGTATCATATAAATTTCATTTTGTCAAGTACATTTTTAAAAAAATATTTTTTTCTTTCAAATTCCCTAAAAAGTGATGATTTTTCGTCTTGTACAGCCTCGCCGTGTTGCGTTGAATTTGACTGAGATCGTCCTTGTATCGCGCGTATGCACGACTATATTTTATTGATTTTGAGCGCGAGAAAATAAATATTTTAAATTTTATTGATTTTCTTGCCGAAGGATGTTAAAATATAGTAAATGCGACATATTTTAAGAATTCGCGCACGAACGCGCAGAGGCAAAGGGGATTTTATGAATTTGACTAAGCTTAATCCGTGTATCCACACGGTTGCACTTTATGAAAAGGCAGGTAAGAGCGATGAATGCATTTCGCTTGATTCCAAAATAGTGTATCTTATATCGGGCGAGATAACATATACGCTTGCCGACGGAAAGCGCTCGCGTCTTGCGCCGGGCAACCTTCTGTACATCCCGCAGGGGTAAAATATTTTATGAAGAGTAAGTATATGAGGGCTGTTGTGGTGTCCTTTGATTTAACCGACGAGTATGGCGGTGAGGGCGAGGGAATATCACCGGTATCGCCCGAGAGCTTCTCTGATGAGCTTTGCCATAAGCCGCCATTTGAGGCATTTTCCGCGCCGATATTTCTTACAGACGTTGAGTCTGAGAGAGATACCTTCATAAGAATGAGTAATATATTCACCTCGGCTGAGGGCTTTTATACCGCAGAGCTTTCGGCGATGCTGAAGCTTATCCTCTTAAAGATAGCCGAGCATTCGGACGAAAATGCGCTCCCGTCATCAATGGTAGAGAACCTGGACGGATACATAAGGGAGAATATACACGATGAGATATCCAACACCGAGCTTGGTGCTATATTCGGATATCATCCATTCTATATAAGCAAGGTGTTGAAGGATAAGAAGGGGATAACCCTTCATCAGTACGTGATAGCCTACCGCATAAAGTATGCAAAGAGCCTCTTGCGCTACACCGAGCGCTCTATAGCAGATATCGCGGACGAAACAGGCTTTACAGATGCATCATATTTCACAAAGACCTTCAAGGCGCAGTTTGGGATGACACCCAAGGAATACAGAAATCGCTTTAAGGATGAATTCATATAAATATCGTATGCCTTTTGGTATGGGGAGATAGATTTGAAAAAGACGGATTTAAAAAAGAACGATATCGTGACTCTTGAAATAGAGGATATAACAAATCTCGGATTCGGCGTAGGTAAGATAAACGGGGCGGTGGTTTTCGTTTCCTCCTGCGTGCCCGGTGACGTAGCCGAGGTCAGGATAATAAAGGCGGCATCCTCATATTACGTAGGCCGTGTCGAGAAAATGCTCGTGCTTTCGGATAAGCGGTGTGACACGAGGTGCGGCTCGGATAAATGTCATAGCTGTGCCCTTCGCTTGCTTCGGTATGAGGATGAGCTTCTGTATAAGGAGAACGTTATCCGCTCGGCATTCCTGAAGGAGAGGCTTTCGGACATATCCGTGCTGCCAACCGTTCCTTCTCCGCGTCTTACAGGATATAGAAATAAAGCTCAGTATCCCGTAGCAAAAAACAAAACGGGCGAATACATGATAGGATTTTATGCACCCAAGAGTCATAATGTTTGTGAGGCGGCTCACTGTCCTATGGCGCCCGATATTTTTGCGGATATACTTGAGCATCTTCGCTCGTTCTTCAAGGCGTATAATATTTCAGTATACAATGAAAAAAGTGGGGATGGCATCCTCCGTCACGTATATCTGAGGCGTGCCGAGGTAAGCGGTGAGGTGCTTCTTGTGCTTGTTTTGAACGGCGATTCTATTCCGCATTCGGATGAGCTTGTCGCATCCGTAAGGGCGGCATTTCCCGAAATATGCGGAATACTTATCAATGTAAACAGTGAGGATACAAACGTTATTCTCGGTGATGAATATATAACACTTTACGGCAAGGACTATATCGTGGATGAGCTTGCGGGTGTGAGTCTGAAGATAACCGCCCCCGCCTTTTATCAGGTCAACTGCGGCACGGCTGATTTGATATACAGAGAGGCTCGCCGCCTTGCCGGTCTTACGAAATCGGATACACTGCTTGATCTTTATTGCGGAGCAGGCTCGATAGGACTCTCTATGGCAGCCGATGCCAAAGAGGTTATAGGAATTGAGATAGTAGACAGCGCAGTCGAATGCGCAAGATATAACGCAGAGCAAAACGGCATCACCAATGCCGAGTTCTATACAGGCGACGCAGGAGGTGCAGAAACGCTTCTTAGAAGCGCCGAGGAGAAAAGAGGGAAGAAGATCAAGCCGGACGTAGTTATATTCGATCCTCCGAGAGCCGGATGCTCGCAGGATCTTATCGACTACGTGGTAAGGCTCGCGCCGCGTAAGATCGTATATATCTCATGCAACCCGACAACCCTCGCGCGCGACGTGCGGATAATGCGAGAGAAGGGATATACTACCGATACGGTGCAGGGGTATGATATGTTTCCTTTGACAGGGCATGTGGAAAGTTTAGTTTGTCTGCAAAAGCAGACAAACTAAAGCGATATAAATCCCTTGCAGGATTTGCGATATGCTTTTACATACCTCGCCATAGGCGAGATATTCAAAAGCGCGATATGCCTGCGGCGCGATATGCCGCGAACTGCGCGGCGTGAGGATTTATATGTAGCGTACTTTCCACCATATTTGCAACACGAAATATATTTCGCGTTGCAAATATATCGCTATCTCGCACCGCGAGATAATATCGCATTTGCAAAGCAAATATATCGCGCACCGAAGGTGCATATCGCGTTCGCAAAGCGAACTAAAATAGGACAAATGTGAGTTTTGAGCGAAACTTGAAAATACAATTTACAGCTGTTTAGTATAACATATCGAAGTTTCTATAAAGGAGGTGTAAGGCCTATGACAAGTACCAAAAGAATTTTATTTGTTGTTTTCATACTGATATTTCTCACTGGGATTGCTATCGGTTTGGTAGGCAGATCAATGTGCACACGAGATAACGAAAACTATCAAAAAGTGCAGGTAGAACTGTTTGCCCCAGACGAAATTGCTACGGTTTTACATGATGAAGATCTACATCAAATTTATGTATGCTATAATGATGCCTCCTATGTAAATGTCTATTCTGAAGAAGGCCGATTTCTTTGGGCGGTATCGACGCCGTATTTAAGAAATGTGTACTTTGAGCTTTCCAATAATCAACTCATTGTATATAATTCTGCTGATGCTTACATTTATAATTCATCAAACGGAACTTTTGTTGAAAAGAAAAAATCAGATGATATTGATTTGATTTACGATTGGGAAAGCGAATATACGGACAAATTCCAAAACGGCGAATTTTATTTTGATACATATCAAGTCTACAAGGCGCAAGAAGATGGGTCACTGACTACAGTCGTTGCCCGTCCGTGGTGGTACTGGGTATTTAATTTTGGTGTTTGCTGGTGCGTATCGTTTGTCGGTGCTATTGGAATGGGAACAATTATTTTTCTTGAAAAACGGAAAGAGTATCGAAAAACACAGGATGCTACACGATATCCAAAGCAAACAACCGTAATAGAAAATCGCAAAGCAAGGTTTATTCTGAAATACTTTCGGATTACCTCTATTATTCATGTGATTTATGCCGTTCTCAATATTGTTTTTGGAATTTTGATGGATGGCATTCTTTGCATAGGCATTTTGCCGCTTGCAATTCATCTTATTATATCCAGCATCGTTATATGGAATATGCTTGATCATATTCGTCTCACAGAGGATGAACAAACGATAATCGATTATTGGAAGGTTTGTGAAATAGGTACTTTTATAATCGCATTCTTGTCTGTTATCGTCGCAGCAATGCTGGCATAAAATATACCTTTTGACCTTATGACCCACGTGGAAAGTTTAGTTTGTCTGACAAAGCAGACAAACTAAAGCGATATAAATCCCTTGCAGGATTTGCGATATGCGCTTCATGTTGTTCGCGTGCGATATGCCTGCGCGCGATATGTGCCTTCGGCACGTGAGCGCACTGCGTGCGCATAAGGCGTGAGGATTTATATGTAGCGTACTTTCCACCACATTCGCCAACGGCGAATATATCGCTATCTCGCACCGCGAGATAATATCGCATTTGCAAAGCAAATATATCGCATTCATTTTGAATGCACGTTTCAAAATGAATATATCGCTTTCGCCCGCAGGCGAAACTCCCTTTAGAAAGGAAAAATTCATGAATAAGACGATAAAAGAACTCGCAGTCGAGCTTACCATAGAAATCACTGCCGTTTGTGACACTATAAAGGGCAGGACGGTATTTGTCAATCAACTTTTGCGATCCTGCTCATCCATCGGTGCAAACAGCTATGAAGCCAAATACGCACAAAGCACGGCAGACTTTGTGAACAAACTCGAAATTGCTCTCAAAGAATGCTATGAAACCGACTACTGGCTTGAAATTCTTTTCAAGGTCGGCTCAATGGAAGAAAATACATATAAAATTCTCGCAAATAAATGCGGTGCTATTCGCAGGAAGCTCATTGCCTCCATCACCACCGCAAAGGAAAACGGCTAAGGACAAATAATGATTTCGAGCAAAACTCGAAACTTCACTTTACATCTGTTTGGTATAACATATCGAAGGGAGATTCCATGAGAAAAAGCAAATTAATCATCGTTCAAAATGAAAGCAAAATTACAATCAAGAAAAAACCTGATGTTTCAAATTGTGTTATTTTCGCAGGGGTATTTCTTGCAGGAATTTTGTTTCCCATCATTTTTGAAGAGATGAGAGATATTCCGCTGTTTTGGGTTTTTTACGCGATTTGTATGCTAACAAATATCGCCACATTTGCATCGGTGTTTTTCGGGAAAGTTGTAGTCGACTCGAAAAAACGAGAAATCAACATATATAATCTGTGCCGAGAAACACACCGCTTTGACGAACTAAAGGAGCTGAAAAGTTTCTTCCAAGAAGGAGACTCGGACGGTGGAATGGACACTCATAAAGTGTTGTTTATCTTTACAAACGGGCATAAAAGCGAAATACAGACAACGAGCAAAGAACAAACCCAAGAACTCATTGATGTGTTGAATGGGGTTATATTTCCGCAAAAGTGAGACTTTAAGGTATTACAACCCCCGTTTTTGACAGGTTTTGAGACTTTTTGGAGTCTTGACTCATGTCGAGTCCGTCGTGTGTCTCACACGTCGACTCGACGTCGATATGCGCCGCTGACGCGTCGCTCGATATGTCTGCGACTCGATATGGCGCTAAAGCGCTCGCGGAGCAATCTGCGCCGCCGTCCTTGCAAGCGTTTCTTGCAGATACGGCTGGGCTTGAATATCGAAAGGAGATAATTGATGTTAGCCAAAGCAATCTATATAGGTTACTATCCGCTAGGTGGAGATTTAGAAATTGACGGAATAAAGATTATGCAATTTGAATGGAAGTGCTTGCTGCGTCCAATTATCTTGCCCTTCGGGAAAACAATCCAAGGCGTAAGCCCTATATTTTCGCATGTTTTCGCTGTGACGGAAAAAGAAAAAACTGTTTTCTTTTTGGCAAATGAAAGCGGTATAGGCAAGTATCATATTTGGTCTTTTTCTGATAAAGTTGTGAAAAAA
>SVRZ01000016.1 GCA_015064555.1 Oscillospiraceae bacterium | reverse complement strand
TTTTAAACGAGTAAGGTCGCTTCTAGACTAGGAGTTTGATAGGTCGCAGATGTAAGTGCAGTAATGTATTCAGTTGAGCGATACTAATTGACCGAGGGCTTGAACTGCTATTGCTTATTCAATAGAGTTCAGTAAAACAGATTGAGCTTCGTTTCGTATGGTTTGTTCGGTTTTTAATGAGCATTTTAGCTCAAATTACATCTGACTTTATGTTAGATGCTTAATATACTCACTTCGGTGAGAGTTTGGATTTGTGGGTTTCGCAATAGCGAAGCCTTTTTTGTTTCTTTAAAGAAAAAACTCCCAAATCAGGAGCTTGATAGGTCGCAGGTAAGTGTAAGTAATGTATTCGGTTGAGCGATACTTTCGCGTTTATATTTCGGAATCTTTTCCCGATTTCTCCCACTTGACGTATCTTCATACGTCTTCGGGTCAAAATCCGAAAAATCTTCTCAAAATCCGAGGCGCGAACCATTGACCGAGGTCAGGGAACTGCTATTGCTAGTATTCAATAGAGGTTCAGCAAGATAGATTGAGCTTCGTTTCTTAGGTTATTCGGTTTTTAATGAGCATTTTAGCTCAAATTACATCTTATTATTATTAAGGTGTTTAATATACTCACTTCGGTGAGAGTTTGAATTTGTGGGTTTCGCAATAGCGAAGCCTTTTTGTTTATTTTCATATTACAAACAAACTGCTTCCAATCTAGACCTTGATAGATCGCAGGTAAGTATGCGTAATGTATTCAGTTGAGCGATACTTTCGCACATCGTCTTTTGGAATCTTTTCCCGATTTCTCCTACTCGACGTATCTTCATACGTCTTCGGGGCGAAATCTGAAAAATCTTCTCAAAATCCGAAGCGCGAACCATTGACCGAGGGCAGAGAACTGCTATTGCTAGTATTCAATAGAGTTCAGTAAAACAGATTGAGCTTCGTTTCGTATAGTTTGTTCGGTTTTTAATGAGCATTTTAGCTCAAATTACATCTTATTATTATTAAGGTGTTTAATATACTCACTTCGGTGAGAGTTTGAATTTGTGGGTTTGTGCTGTAGCGAAGCCTTTTTTCTTTATTAAAATTTGGTGTTTATTTTAGAACAGCAAATCGCTTCGGTAGGATAAGACAATAGGTAGCATATGAACAATGAATATAAATACGTCCGACCCAAATGCGTTTTTGCATTTGAGCCGGACGTATTTATGGTGACTATGGTTTAAAGGTAATTATCGTGCTTGCTTTTGCGGTGCGGTAACAATGGTTCAAAGCCTTAAATTTCAAAATAGTTATTTGATGCGAGGTACATCTCAACAAGCCCATTAAATTCATCTTCAAGAAAGTGCTGAGCCTTGTCGGATATAATATATGTATCGTTTACGATGAATACCTGTCCGTAGGCACCGATAATTTCTGCGGTTTCGTTAGTATAGTTGATTTTTACAGCATATTCGTCACTTTCCGGGTAAAGATCAACAATTTTCTTCATTGTGAAACACATAAGTGATTCAAAATCGGATAAAAACTGTTTTGTATCGGTTACTTGGGTTAAGATTTCAAATTCGTATACAGTGATTATTTCTTTGCCGTTGTCATCAAAATCGTAATCTGAGTTGGTCATTTTGATAAGCTCTATGGATTCAATCGTATCGGTATCCTGATAAAATTCGTATTTTATCTCGGAATATCCCAAGATCTGCATGCATCCTGTGAGAGCAAGGATTAGCGTAGCGGCAAACAATATAAGGGCGAGCGTTTTTTTCATAAGCACTCCTTAAAATGTAAAATAAGAATTATTCTTCGTCCTTTTTAGATATGTATGTCTTGTCGATCTCTGCGTTTCTCGAACTTCTTATGATACTGTCAATACCATTTTTGCAGGCAGTTTTGGTAGTGTATCCCTGAGAATGGCAAACGCAGTTTCCGTTAGAAGCATTGAGTCTGAAGCGGAACTTTCCGCCATTATCAATATAGATTTCCCACTTAGGGAAGGGAAGAGTATCATACTTTTTGAGCGACTGGTCCTCAACGGGAGCCTTGTCAGCATTTGCGATAACGCTCTTTATGCCGTTCAGCGCGCTCTGCGCAGAAGAATACATCTGCGAGGTCGCGATTCCAACCTTGTTTGAAGCATAGAGGTTGAAGAAGTACTTCTTTCCATCCTTGGACTTGTTGATCTCAAATCTTCCGGTATATTCTTCCTTTACAGGAGCGGGTTCGGGTGCCTTCTCCGGGGCGGAAGTCTTTGCTGTAGCTTTAGCAGAAGCTTTTTTTACTTCGGGTGCTTTTCCTACGGGCGTCTTCTTGGTCTCAGCGGGCTTAGCAGGTGCCTTCTTGACCTCCGGTGCTGCCTTTGTGGTAGTCTTTTTTGTTTCTGCCGTCTTTTCGGTAGCTTTAGCCTCCTTCTTTACCGGAGCTTCCTTTTTATCTGTTGCAGTGGGTGCCTTAGCTTTTACTGTCTTTGCGGGCTCCGACGTCTCCTTCTTAGCGGTAGCTATGGGCTTTGCCTCCTTTTTTTCGGCGGGTGCTGCGACCTCTGCTTCCTTTTTAGCCTTGGGCTCTTCGATGGGCTTAACCTCGACCTTAGTTGCCACGGGTGTCGCCTTCTCCTCTTTATTCTGCTTTTTCTTAAAATTAAAAAGTGCCATAATGTTTCCTCCATAAAAATGCTTTCACTACTATTTTACCATAAATATTTAAACTTTCAAGGGGGAAATAATAAAAAATTGTATTTTTTGACGAAAAAAGCAGAATTTTATTTGCTTTTTCTGCCCTTTAGATACTCCAGAGCATCGCTCACACCGCCAACCTCATCAATAAGACCGCATTCTTTTGCCTCCGCGCCGGTCAGAATACTGCCAATATCATTGACAAGAACGTCGGTCCTTGATATAAGCTCTCGCAGCTTTTGCTCGCTGATGTGAGAGTGATCAACAATAAATTTTATTATTCTGTCCTGCATTTTATTCAGATAATCGAAAGCCTGAGAAACGCCTAAAACAAGCCCTGTAGTTCGCACGGGGTGTATCGTCATGGTCGCGCTTGGCACTATAAATGACTTATCTGCGCAGACCGCGAGCGGAACTCCTATTGAGTGTCCGCCTCCGAGAACTATGGAAACGGTAGGTTTTTTAAGACTCGCTATGACCTCGGCTATTGCAAGACCGGCTTCAACGTCACCGCCGAGAGTGTTTATGAGAATGATGATACCGTCCACTTTTTCGCTTTCCTCAAGGGCCACAAGGAGTGGAATGACGTGATCGTATTTTGTCGATTTCTGGTTGTTATCCAAAATATAATGCCCCTCGATCTGACCTATTATCGACAGACAGTAGTAGGTTCCGGATTCGTTTTCTATGGGGTAGAGTCCGGAATTCTGATTGTTTTCATTGGCGGAATTTTCGTGAAGGTTCTGATTTTCCATAAGCTACTCACATCTCCATAATTTTATTTTTAGTTTTTGACATAATCTTTTAGATTATACATTGATTTTTTACGTTTGTTGTGTTATAATGTATGCGTAATAATGCGGTTTTCCGCTAAATAAAAGGAGAAATAAATATGTCAAAGGTATTGGTAGAAACCTCCGCAAGACATATCCATCTTTCCAGAGAAGCAGTTGATGCTCTTTTCGGCAAGGGATATGAGCTTACGAAGAAGAAGGATCTTAGTCAGCCCGGTCAGTTTGCTTGTGCTGAAAAGCTCGAGGTAGTTGGCCCTAAGGGAAAGCTTAAGGCATCTATACTTGGTCCTGAGCGCGGTGCAAGCCAGGTAGAGCTTTCGCTCACCGATGCAAGAACCGTTGGTCTTACAGCTCCCATCCGTGAGAGCGGAGATATTGCAGGTACTCCCGGCTGCAAGCTTGTTAACCCTGAGAACGGTAATGAGTATGAGCTCACCGAGGGTGTTATTGCAGCAAAGCGCCACATCCATCTCACTCCCGAGGCGGCAGCAGAGATTGGTGTTTGCGATAAGGAGATCGTTTCTGTTAAGATCGAGTCCGAGCGTACCACCGTATTCGGCGACGTTGTTATAAGAGTAAGTGATAAGTTTGCTCCCGCTATGCACATTGATACTGATGAGGCTAATGCTTCCTGTGCTTTCGGTGAGGTTTACGGGGTAGTAGTTAAGTAATATGAGGCTTTTATTTCAAGGTGACAGCATAACCGATGCAGGCAGAGACAGGCGTAACTATTACCATCTTGGTAACGGTTATCCGAAATATGCGGCTGAATACATAAAAGCTGCCCATCCTGAGCTGGATATTGAGTTTATTAATCTTGGAATAAGTGGAAACAGGACAGATCAGTTATTTGATCGCCTGTGGGGAGATGCTATCAGCCTTCAGCCTGACATTATATCTATCCTCGTAGGTATAAATGATGTCTGGCACAGACACGGTGCAGGCAGAATTATGACTACCGACAACCAGATAGAAGCTAATTACCGTGCGATACTTAGTGAGCTTAAATCAAAAACGAATGCGAAGATAGTTATGCTTTCCCCGTATTTGCTTGATTGCGAGGATAAGGAAGACGTCAGAAGCGAGCTGCCTTCGGTTATAGATATTGTCAGAAGGCTTGCCGATGAGTATGCCGATCTTTATATTCCTCTTGATATTCATTTTGCTGAAGCATTGAAGACTGCTCCCGAGAAGCTTTATTATTCGGCAGACGGTGTTCACCCGAATGCAAATGGCGCGGAGTTTATAGGAAAGCTCTACGCAGAAAAGATCGAGGCATTGCTTTGATCTGTTATTTGATAATAATTTAAAAGGAGATAAAAACAATGGATAAGAATTTTTCCTGCGAGTACGCAATGAGCTCTGAAGTAGCAAAGATGTGTACTGTCGCAAAGGGTCCTAACCACGGTCCTGCTCCTATTCCCGAGGAGGGCAAATGGGTTCAGGCAAAAGAAATCAGCGATATTTCCGCATACACTCACGGTGTGGGCTGGTGTGCACCCCAGCAGGGCGCTTGCAAGCTTTCGCTCAACGTAAAGAATGGTATCATCGAAGAGGCTCTCGTTGAGACCATCGGCTGCTCGGGTATGACTCACTCTGCAGCAATGGCGGCAGAGATCCTTCCCGGCAAGACTCTCCTTGAGGCTCTTAATACCGACCTTGTATGCGATGCTATAAACACTGCTATGCGTGAGCTCTTCCTTCAGATCGTTTACGGTCGTTCTCAGTCTGCATTCTCTGAGGGCGGTCTTGTAATCGGCGCAGGTATGGAGGACCTCGGTAAGGGCGAGCGTTCGATGGTTGGTACTATGTACGGTACTAAGGCAAAGGGCGTAAGATACCTCGAGATGACCGAGGGCTACTGCACCAGAATGGCTCTCGATGCTGACGATCAGGTTATAGGCTATGAGTTCGTTTCCCTTGGTAAGATGACCGACTTCATCAAGAAGGGTATGTCGCCTAACGAGGCTTATGAGAAGTCTAAGGGTACATACGGCAGATTTGCAGACGCCGTTAAGTACATTGATCCCCGTAAGGAATAATAAGGAGGAAATATAAATGGCACATTTTGAAGGTTATGAAAGACGCGAGGCGAAGATCCTCGCCGCTCTTAAGGAGTATGGTATTTCCTCTATAGACGAGTGTAAGGCTATTTGCGATGCAAAGGGCATCGATCCTTACAAGATCGTTGAAGAAACTCAGCCCATCGCATTCGAGAATGCTAAGTGGGCATACACCGTTGGCGCAGCTATCGCAATCAAGAAGGGCTGCACCAAGGCTGCTGACGCTGCTGCCGCTATCGGTATCGGACTTCAGTCCTTCTGCATTCCCGGCTCTGTTGCAGAGAACCGCCAGGTTGGTCTTGGCCACGGAAACCTCGGCTCTATGCTTCTTTCCGAGTCCACCGAGTGCTTCTGCTTCCTCGCAGGTCACGAGTCCTTCGCGGCTGCTGAGGGTGCGATCAAGATCGCTCTTAATGCAAACAAGGTAAGAAATAAGCCCCTCCGCGTTATCCTTAACGGTCTTGGCAAGGATGCGGCTATGATAATCTCCCGTATAAACGGCTTTACCTACGTTCAGACTCAGTTCGATCCTTATACCGAAGAGGTTAAGATCGTAAAGGAGATCGCTTACTCTAACGGTGATAGAGCAAAGGTAAGATGCTACGGCTCCGACTCTGTTCCGGAGGGTGTTGCTATCATGCGCCTTGAGAACGTTGGCGTTTCCATCACCGGTAACTCCACCAACCCCACCAGATTCCAGCATCCCGTTGCAGGCACCTACAAGAAGTGGTGTAACGAGAACGGCAAGAAGTACTTCTCGGTTGCTTCCGGCGGCGGTACAGGCCGTACTCTCCATCCCGATAACATGGCTGCAGGCCCCGCTTCCTACGGTATGACCGATACTATGGGTAGAATGCACGGTGACGCACAGTTCGCTGGTTCTTCCTCTGTTCCTGCTCACGTAGAGATGATGGGCTTGATCGGAGCAGGTAACAACCCCATGGTTGGTATGACCGTAGCGGTCGCTGTTGCAATTGAGGAAGCAAGCAAATAATCGTAGATTATTTGCAATGAAATTCACCTTCGGTGATTGAAATTCTCGTTTCACGAGATTGAAATGACGGCGTGCCGTCTTGAAATGCCCACACGGATTTTCCGCGTGGGCATAATTATCATTACGAAAATAGACGGTGAATTTCATTCTATGCACGTAAGTGCATTTCAAGAAGCGCTGTGCGCTTCATTTCAAGGCGTAAGGCATTTCAAGGCAACTTGTTGCCATTTCAAGCGAAGCCACAGCTTCGCAACTATCGAGTGATTGAAATGCTCACTTTGTGAGCTTGAAATGCGCCACGACGGAAAACCGCGTGGCGCATATTTATCAATTGGTATAGGGCAATTTCATTCAACGCACTTTAGTGCATTTCAAGATGCGTAGCATCATTTCAAGCCGTAAGGCATTTCAAGGCAACTTGTTGCCATTTCAAGCGAAGCCACAGCTTCGCAACTCTTTAATGAAAGGGTTAAATACTATGACCAACAATATAATAGCAGACTTATCAATGGATTTTTCTGTTGCAATAGTTAATCTTTGCGATAGCATAAAAGGGAAGTCTGCCATTGTAAATCAACTTCTCCGCAGTGGAACGAGCATTGGTGCAAATATACACGAAGCAAACTACGCTAGCAGTAGAGCGGACTTTATAGCAAAAATGCAGATAGCATTAAAGGAATGCTATGAAACCGAATATTGGCTCGAATTGTTCGTAAAAACCGCCATAATTTCCGAAGAAGTCTACAAAAAGTTGAAAAACGACTGCGGTAAAATAAGAAAGCTTCTTATTTCCTCAATAAACACTGCAAAGGCTAATGTCTAATAATGTACCTTAGTGCATTTCAAGAAACGCGATGCGTTTCATTTCAAGATGCGTAGCATCATTTCAAGCCGTAAGGCATTTCAAGGCAACTTGTTGCCATTTCAAGCGAAGCCACAGCTTCGCAAAACCGATACCGCAAAGTCAAATTCATAAAAATCGGACACATCATTTTCGCATTATGCGTTGTGATGTGTCTAATTGTTTTACCGGATTATCCTTCTTACGTTAGTGGCGAGCTTAATATCTCCGAGCTTGCAAGGGTGTGTGATTTGAGTAGAAATACTGTTTATAAATATGTAAATATATTAAAAGTCCAGAAGGTGATGAGATAGTCATTGCCTTCTGGACTTCTATAGTTATTTAAGTGAATTGATATATACAGATAATAAAGAAAAAGCAGTTTCTCTTTCTTTTGGTGACAGTGTTGCTAATTGTTGTAAAATTTCCGATTGCTTTATAGTTGATTCGGTATCGCTTTCGGTGAGTATTTCATTAGGAGTGATTTGTAATACTTTACAAACCTTTAAAATAGTTTCTATGCGCATATTTACCGTGCCGCGCTCAATATCCGCATATGTGCGCTCGGATAATCCAGCAGCAATAGCAACCTCCATTTGAGTCATACCCATCTTTTTACGTATTTGAAATAGTTTATTGCCTATGGTAATGAAATCAAAAACAAGCATTATTCTTCCCCCTAAGAAACTTATATAGGAATTATACTACAAAAGTATTGACAAAACAGGAAGAATAGTGTATAATTATAAGCACCATAGTTCCTGTTAACGAAAAAGGAGCAAAAAAAGAAAGAAGAGGTAAAAACAATGAAAGAAATAATCGTACTACTACTTAAATTACTAGTGGCGGTGCTATTGCTCGCGTTGGTAGTGTGGTTTTTATGGTTGCCATTCCTTCGAACCGTAACTGGTGATTATAATCAGACAACTTGGCATAATGATACTAGACACACCCCCTCTACATTGATAGAGTATATCAGTATAGAAAAATAACGTTATTCTATTTCAAACTTTAGAAGATATGTGCTTAAAGAATTTATATTTAATTATTGTTTAAAACTCGATATCCTTTTGGGTATCGAGTTTTTTCTATCAGATAACTTGATTATTTGTTTAAAATAATATATAATTCTTTTGTGAAGGGCGGTGTTGTTATGAAAGAAGGACATGGAAAAAAAGACTATCAACGTATGAAGTAATGACGAAAATCGTAGGTTTTCAACTATAATTCTCTCAAAGCACAGCAAAAATAAGCACCGAGGTATTGCTTTGGACAACACCTCGGTGCTTTTATTTGGTTATAAGTGAATGATTCAGCCCCTGAACTTTTGCCGGGGGGGATCAGACCGTTTTACTTTTTTATGTCGCTTTTCTTTGTTTTTAAACTAAAACAGCGAGCCGTTGTGTGCGGCTCGCTGAACTTACGAATAAATATTATTTAAAGCATTTTTTGCATGGCTCAAAGTCAATATATAGATAGTATCGGTGCTTGATCTATTAGTTCTTTATAAAGTCATAACCACCGGTTTACCTTATAGTCTTATACCGGTACGATTTCCTTAGATCTCAAAAAATTAATTATATTCGAGATTAATACGTTGCTTTAAGTCCTCAATGGCTTCTGTATAAAATTTTTCCCAATCCATATTGCGCTTTGAGTTATAACCCAGATCTATGATATTAACCAAAGGGGTACCTGCAGTTGTTTTCATAAGCTTCATGAGATCAATTTTTTCCCATTGCTCCGGGTTGTACGGCTCATAGAAGCAGAGCTTTCCTGCATTGAACTTTTCTCGTGCTTTTCTATTGAGTAGCCACCAAAGGTCAAATTCACAAAGTCCATATCCGAATCCAAGACAGTATATATCACCGAATATAAAGGCTTCAGCCCAGGTTTGGGGATCCTCGTCGATAGAATTTGTTATCCTTATTTTATCTAGTGCATCCTTGATTTTAAAGAGGGAATTGCCATAGTAATAATGACCGAGTATAGTGCTGTCCGGCTTGCGGGATTCTCCATGAACGTGCCAGATTTTGTTTTCAATCCCATTGCAAATAACTTTGTTGTAGGTATGTAAAAGATATTTTTTATCAATGACACCGGTGGTGGAAGCCGCCATTTTCTTGAGCTTATATTCGCTTAATTTTTCAGGATAAACGGCGGCTTGCTCTAACTCATAAGTATAGTTGGTAGTGAAAATATGATCAAAGCCTAACGAAAGGATTGTTTTTAGAAACATGGCAAGTTTTTCGCTGATTTGCGCCCGATTTAATATATCGGCGCATTTTTCCTTCATAGCAATATCAACTCTATCTCCTGTAAGAAGTATTGCTTTTAACGGTTCGGGACATTTGATCTTATCCGGACTCGGTAGATCAGACCTTTTGCAGATGCTTGATAGAAAATCATTCCATGATTCACCGCCAAAGGCTTGCAATATACCGTTGCCGAGAAGGAGTATTTTCGTTTTTCTTGCCATTTTTAGTGTCCTTTCTTTTTTGATTATAATTTTTGTTAAGTTTCGGTGCGATGCCATTTACGATCTGCAAATTCTATACATAAGTAATTACATGCAGTTGATGAGTTGGATAGTTCGTTTGAATCTACGTTTAAGACTCCATCATATCGCATAACCGACCATCCGTTAGGATTTTCAAATATAATTTCTGTTAAATTGCTACAATCACTGAACGCATATTCGCGAATGCTTGTTACACTGTCAGGGATAGTTATGCTTGTAAGGCTTTCGCAACCACGAAACGCAAATCGGCCGATGCTTGTTACACTATCAGGAATCGTGATGCTTGTAAGGCTTGTGCAACCGTAGAACGCATAATTGCCAATGCTTGTTATGCTATCAGGTATTATAACATTTTTTAAGCTTTCGCAGTTCTTGAGTGCGTTGTCCGGAATAGATGTCATACCATTTACCAAAGTTACTTGCGTCAGATTATTGCAATTGTAGAATGCACCTTCACCTATAGTTGTTACATTTTTTCCAATGATTACTTCGGTAAGTGAATCGCAAGAATCGAATGCATTGGTGCCAATTTTCGTAACACTGTCGGGAATTACTATGCGTTTGAGTGAATTACAGTTATAAAAAGCTTGATTTCCAATGCTTGTAACACTATCCGGGATTACTATGCTTGTAATTCTCGAGTAAAGACCATCATCGAAGGTAGCAGCAAATTGTCGGTGTGAAATTTCGGTTATACCATCCGGAATTACCAGATCTGTGATGCCACAGGAAATTACACTTGGATAGTCCTGTGCATTCATATATGATTTGATCTTCATATCATATGAGTCTTTGAAATCGCCGAGCGACCTAAATATTGAAGCAGCTTCGCTATATTCCTGTTTGTTATATTTTCTAACGGCAGAATTGTATTTTAAATTAGGGAAAAAGACTATAAGTAACACTATTGAAGCCACGAGTGTCGTTGATAATGTGACTATTAATGGCATGAATTTTTTTAAGAGTGCCTTTCTTTTTTTCTTAAGGCGTTCCTTTGCTTCCTGAGCTTGAAGTGCGGCTTCTTTTGCGGCTTTTTCCTTTTCGGCCTTTTCGTAACACCAGTTGTTTAGTGATGTATAAAAATAATCACTATAATAGCGGGTGGTAATTTCGGGGAGCGATTCTACTAGGTAAAGATCACCCGGCAGAAACTTAATATCATAACAACCTTGGGATTTTTTTAAATTCGGTAATTCTGTATTTATGCAAATAATTTTTCTGTGACTGTCCGTACCTCCGAAAGGAAGATAGCAAAGCGTACTTCCGTATACTTTTCCATCTTTTGAGAATTGCACCACTATGCTTCCATCGATGTATGCTTCCTTTTCACCGTATATTTTGCAGTTATGATCCCTTGAAAAATCAATTTCAAGAGTTACAGTACCTGTTTCAGATGTGGTATATTTGAAAACCTGTGGATTCATTGCGCGTAATAATTTATTTTGATCACACTTTTCTTCAAGCTGATATCTGGTAGCTTCTAAATTTTCTGTCCAAGACACTAAAGATTCTTTATAGTCTTTTTGGACTTGCATAATTTCTATCAGTTTTTCACTTGCAATTTGTGTATTAAGTGTTCTGATTTGCGCATTTAATTGATTTCTTGCATCATCTTCACGCTTTGCTTCTGCCGCCGCCATTATTCCGGCGGCAGGTCCTGCAATAGCACTGGCTATTCCGCCATGATATGCCCATGTATTACTTGTATGATTAAATAGGGCATTTTGACTCGAACAATTGCCCTTTATGATTGATGTTGCAATATCGCAAGCCTCAATTTGAAATTTATAATATTCAATTGCTATACGACAAAAATCGGCAGTTTTGGCTTTTCCTTTAGGTGGAACTATAATTGAGCATTTTGCGGCTTCAATGCGCTCTTCGTTTTTTATTGCAGCTAGTCTTGATCTTTCCGCATTTTCATGTGCTCTATTTATAGAATTTGCGGCATCCTTAATGCATTTACTGATCGTTTCGCGAGATAAATATTCCTTTTGTGAATTTTCAGGTACACCTGCATTCCGGAGTATATCCTTCATATAGAGGACTACCTTTTCATAACCGGATTTTGAGGATAGATTTTCTCTTTGCAGTTTATCATAATTTTGCTTAACAAGCTCAATTACTTTGCTATAATTCGTTAATGCCATGCAAATTTAGTCTCCTTCTCGAAAAATAAAAAGTGCGGCAACCGAAGTCACCGCACCGAAAAACGCCAACTCCAATTGTCGCTACACAATTCTCAACAATAGGGAAGTAATTCCGTATTTTCCGAGAGAAGTTGGCGTTTTTACCAAATTCAAAAGGAAAACACGAAAAAGGGCATAATATCCCCTATAAAGATAAAACTCCCCTAAGAATTGTTTATTGAATTGTGTAGCGTAATTATTTTAGCACATTTTCCGGTATTTGTAAAGATATTTTAATATAAATATTACATTGAACCGAAATGAAGTAATGACGAAAAGCGTAGGTTTTCAACCATAATTCTCTCAAAGCACAGCAAAAATAAGCACCGAGGTATTGCTTTGGACAACACCTCGGTGCTTATATTCGGTTATACGTGAATGACACAGCCCCTGAACTTTTGCCGGGGGATCAAACCGTTTTACTTTTTTATGTCGCTTTTCTTTGTTTTTTATTGCCGCAGGGAAAAGATCCTTTAGCGGCTATGCCTGAATCTATTTATTATTTCTTCCTGAAGGGCGCGGTTAAGGTTAACGAATCTTGCGGAGTAGCCGCCGACACGTACTATAAGGTGATTATACCGATCGGGGGATTTCAGCGCTTCCCGGAGCTCATCAACGTCTGTCATATTCCCCTGGAAAATCTGACCGCCTTGCTCGAAGAACGTAGTCATAAGCGAGGAAACTACCTCTGGTGTTACAAACGAGGGATCAAGATCCCACATCGTAGATGCACCGCCATTAAAGAGCTCGAAGGGAAGCGTCGTGCAGGAATTCATTGCTACCGTGATACCCTTTGTCATAGCCATAGATTGCGGCGTTATCGAATGAGCTATCGGTACGCCTGCCTTTCTTCCGTCGGGGGTAGCGCCTAAAAGGCTGCCTGCGACGGGTGCCCAGACAAAAGTGAGCATAACGAGCTTGCCGTTACCGCCAAAGCGATTGATATATGAGCTGTAAATGCGATTGAGGTCGACCGTAAGTCGGGAGCACATAGCGTCCGCCTCCGCGTCCTCCTGACCGTACTTGGGGAGGGCGAGCAGCTTTGCGTGGAGCTTTTCATAGCCCTCAAAGTTTGCATCTAATGCTCTGAGAAGCTCTTCGGCGGTGCAGATCTTGTCCTCGAAGACGGCTCTTTTAATTGCCGTCAGCGAGTCTGCGGAATTGGGAACGGCAACGATCGCCGAGCCGTAATCGTGGTATCTTGCTCCGCCGCCGTGCATATTTCTTCCTCTCGTAAGACAGTCGTCGATCATCGAGGAAAGAAGATACGAGGGACGGAACTCTTCAACGTGCTCGCTGAGCTTATCCTGGTAGGCAAGATTTCTTATGAGCCACTTTTCAACGTAGGAAATAAAGGATGCATAGAAGTCCTCAAAATTGTCAAATGCCGTTAGCGGTGCGGGCTTTACGAAATCAAGGTATTTCTTGTTCTTGAGACAATAGCCACCCGTCATACAAAGCTCAAGCATTTTTGCGATATTCTGCCATCCTGTAAAGAGAAAGTCACTCGTTCTTCCTTGGACACCGACCTCCATACAGCCGCCGCAATAATAGTCGGTGGCATCGGTTTCGGTAACGCCGTTTTTGACGAGAGCCCTGATGATCGACTCGTCAGAGATAACCTGCGCGCGATTTCTTCCGTTTATAACATAATCGGAAAGGAGATCGATATATTCCTTGGGCGGATTAGCGGGCACACGTCCGTAAACAAGCGGATGAATGATATCGTATTTCATATATGCACGAAGCATAGCGTAGGTGAGTGGATTGACAGCAGATGCTCCGTTAGGATAGGAGCCTCCGAGAACTACGCTCTCTCCCCAGGTATCGCGGCGATACAGGCGCTCGTCTATACGAACGAAGAGCTCCTCGCAAAGCTCCTCTGCCTCTTCGATTGTGATAATTCCTTTTTTAAGATCTGACTCAAGGTAAGGCCAGAGATAATAGTCAAGTCGGCCCGGGCTGTTTCCGCCGTAGGGATTTTCCTTCATTACAATAATAAACTGCATAAAGAAGCACTGCAATGCCTCGCGGAAATTCCTCGCGGGGTGGCGGGGAACTCTTTTGCATATTTCGGCTTCCTCGGTTTTACCCATTTCGATAAGCTTTTCAACGTGCTTGTCATTCCAAGCCTCAATCGCTTCGAGCATTATAAGAACGCCCTTATAAAAATGCTCAGCCTTTTCGTCACCCCGGTGGCGATTCAGTCCCGCCTCGCATCTTTCACGAATGCCGTCAGTACCACGTCTGAGAAGGAAATTCCAATCCCATGCTATGTGACCGGGAGCACCCCACGTTGCCAGCTGATAATCGCATAGCTCGGCATATTCCGGGTCGTTCTTAATCGTATCTCTCTTCATCTGCTGATTGAAGTCAAAGTCACTGTCGTATGCCTCGGGTGCGATTTCTTTATCATAGTAAACTCTGCCGATGATCTTATCGTAAGGCTCTATAAATATTTCCTGATTAACAATTGCATAGGCCATAGAACGCGCCTGTTTTTCCCATTTCGGCAAATCCTTGTATATACCAAGCGCGGCGGAGTGCATATCCCTATTAAAAGTGTTTCTCGGGGGATTGATTGCTACCGCTCTTGAACGCTCAAATATCATTTGCATTCTTTCAGATATAGGCATAACATGTTCTCCTCTTTGTATTTAAAATGAAAGGGCTTATGAGTCAATTATAGCACGCATTTCGGGATTTGTAAATATGTTACACAAAAAAGATTATATCCGTTTTAAAGTTTTGATCAATGACAATTATGCCGTTCTTTTTTGTCGCTGCTATGCATCATTCAAATGTGCGCGATTATTTCGGACATAACCGAGAAAGCTGTGAGATACCGAAGAAAACGGACAAAGCCCGATCCGAGCCTCGTCCGTTTTGGTATATTATTTTTGCCAGGGGGATTTTTCGCACACGATATCCAGCTTTCCTTCGGGAAGAGCGGATATTTTGTCCGTATCGGTGATAATAGAAAGGCTCAAGCCCTTCGCATCTCCGATATATTCGGTGACGTGTACGTCCGCAATATAAAGCGGATTCATAATATTTCCGCTTCCGTAGGTGGAAACCGTCATGGATTTAGTCACTGCCGAAAGATCGGTATATATCGGCTCGTAAACGGTATAGTCTATTGAAGCTTCTATCCATTCGTTTGCCTTAGTAATAAGATTCATATGACCGCGGCGGTGATCGGTTATACTGTTCTCACGAGAGGTGACGTGGCTGAGATCAAGGTTTACGTATCTTGACGAGGTGTCATAGAGCCTGAAGCGGATATTGAATCTGCGACCGATATCCGATACCGATACAGGCGTATCACCAAGAAGGTTTTCGAGCCTGACTGCCGCTGCAGGATAGGAATAGAATTCCTCGGTCGGGTGTTCGGTAACCGATTCGAAGCCCTTGATTACTATCGCAGGAGTGCCGTCGGGGGCTTTGCCATCTTCAATAATAGCCCTCTTGCAGGGCGTATATCGTGTAGAGCTGCTATCGAATTTATCCCCGATAGGCTTGATAAGAAGCTTGCCCGATGTAAGAGGCGAGAGCTGATGGAGGGGAAGCAAGCATCTTCCGTCGGCATTCGTGAATACCCGTGTAAGAATCTGGCCGTCTTCTGTACATATTGCAAAGCCGCATCCGCCCTCGGACAGGAATTCGAGATACTTATACTCGGTGGATGCATTAAGAGGAACATCTGCAAGAAATTCTCCGGATGCCTTTTCTTCTATAGGAACGGCCGTTTTTTCAAAGGCGGGAGATGAGAAGGCGTAAGTGAATTTATCACTAAGTGCCTTTCCGTTATCTCCAAGTATGGAATCCGGAACGGTGAGTATATAGTCGGTATTGGGTGCGATATCCGATGGGGTAAAGCTCCAATCAATACCTCCAAGCTCTCCGCGCCATTTGCCGCATAGCTCGTTTCCGTTTTTGTCGGCAATCTTCACCTTCGCCATCTCACTCTCGGGTATGCCGCCTGAAAATCGGAGCTTCAGAGTAAAGGATGCGGCACTGATATCGGCCCTCGCGCAAAGAGCGCGCGGGGAATCGTGATGAAGATAATAGCCCGTGAAGGCGAAGAATGCCGAGTAGGTATCCGTGTTAAATAAAAGATCGTTTCCGTAAACGAGAGTGTGTGGCAGAGGAATGTCCACCCACATGCAAGGCACGTTATGCGCGCGGCAGGCTGCGAGCATTGTATTAGAGGTCGAATAGCAGCTTGAATCGGTTCTGTTGCAGGAAATAAACATAGGCGAGTGGCCATCGGTTATCGAATCGTGAAGTCCTCCGCAGCTTGAATAAATGAATTCTGCCTCGCTTTTTATTCTCAAATCTCCAAAAAACTGCCACGGCTGTTCTTCGCCGCCGCGAATTGTGCCACAAGCTTCGGTGTGCCCGTTATCGAATCTCGTTTCATCGTGATGACCTGCGAGCATGCGTTTTGAAGGAAGCTTCTCGGGCTCCTTTTCACCAAGGAAGGTCATCCATGAGCCCTTGGAATTTCCGTAGATACCAATGGCATCGGTATCGAATACATAGCGCTCGGGCTCGCTGAGAGCGAGGTATCTTATGTACCTCATTGCGGCACAGAATATTCTTTTATCGTTATAGAAGCTCATAGAATAGGTCGCGTTATCTCCGGTAACGTACCCCTTTTTCGGATAGCCGTCAAAATAGCCGTAATGATCGGCGCGCGCCATTGGTGTATATCCGTAATCTATCATAACGCAGGCATAGCCGCGGAATGCAGCGCCGTTCAGCTGAGGTCTGTCCTGGGTTGCCGCACCTGATGCCAGATGCTCGGTCGAGCCGGCAAGACACATAACGGGTACGGGTTTTCCGGGGCTTTTCGGATAGATGACGTGCATATAGAGATTGAGATCTATAGGACTTCCATCGGGCTTGACGCAGTCGGTTATATCTCTTGCAAGCGTATGCTTAATATAAGCATATTCTCCGTTCTCACATTCGGTACCATCCTTGCGGTAGCGCATAGGCTCGGTGCCGTCAAGTCCATTGGCGAGGGGCTTCAGGGTGCCATCGGCATAGCACCATTTTATTAGAACATCGCCCTTTGTACCTCTGAAGTCGTTATTCCAGATCTCGGTGATCTTTTCAAGTATTCCGTCCGCGCCGTGCTTGTCAAATGCCCAGTACGGCATAGAAAGTGATACGTCGTATCCGGCAGGAACAACGAAGGTCTCAGGGTATGAGCTGTCGGGCAGGGTAAATATACCGTCGATATCACCACCCATGACCTTGCGACGGATATTTTGTATCGACCAATCGAGTGCGGGAGGGCATGCCTTTTCCTCCGAAAGATAATCGATTACCAGCACGGCATATCCGCGTCGGAGCATACCGCCGATTATTTCGGTATCCGCGTCCTGACCGACTCTTTCGGTATTAGTGTTTATTACGTAGAGAATTATAGGCGTCCCGCCTATTCCCGGGATAATATCCCCGTTTTTCTTATCGAAAAGCAGCGTCACCTCATATGGGATGCCAATATGGAGGTCATCCTCAATACGAAGCGTGTCGCATACTACAAAATCGGAAAGGTTCTTTTTGAAGGGTAGCATAATTTTTTTCCTTTAACTTTTTTGTTATACTGATTGTAGCACATTTTTCGGTGAATAACAAGACGTTTATCGGATTTTGTGGCCAAATATAAAAAATATATTTCTATTGACACCGTTAGATAAGTGGTGTAAAATTATATTGTAAATACCGATATCGGAAGGAGAAATCAGCTTTGATAAGAAAAAGAGTGATACCCAACAATAAGCAGCGCGAACCGCTCCCCGGCTTTCCCGAGCGCGAGTTTATATTTTTCAAGGTAAAATTCAATGCATTCCGCCCCGTTGGTGATTCTGTTGCCAATGAGATTCTCGATGCGGAGCTAATGGAGGAGTGCGAATGCGTTCTCGCGCTTCCCGAGAGCTATACAGAGGACGGAGAGCCTACACCCCTCATTCTTTCCTGCCACGGTGCGGGCAGTAAGGTGAAGGAAGCCGATAATACGATAGGCGGCATTCCATTGGTTAAGGATTGCATTGAGGCAGGCTATGCCGCCCTGGACGTAAACGGCTCAATGCCACACGGGCTTACTATGGGATGTCCCGAGCATATATGCGCTCTTTACAAGGCATACAGATATGCGATAACCCATTTCAATCTCTCCGAGCGCGTGCTCATTGCGGGAGGCTCGATGGGAGGACATACCGCTCTCAATTTTGCTCACACCTATCCCTCGGTTACGTTAGCGCTCGGAATTTTTTATCCGCGGCTTAATATAGACGGTGTTGATATCGACGGCCATTATTGCATCGGAACCTGGGATAAAAGGGCGAGTAAGGGAAATAATCCCAGCACTCACGACCGCATCGTTGAGGTATACCGCTTCGCAGAGGATGAATGGTGTGAGAACACGACGATCGGCTTCAATCCGTACAAGACGCGCTCGTTCATCAACTCCGAGGGTAAGCGTGTTGTCATACCGCCATGTCCTATTAAAATATGGCAGGGAACCGAGGATACCGTGACCGATCCGGTTATGGCAAAGGAGTACGTTGAATCTGTGAAGCGCTCCGGCTCTTACATAGAGCTTCACCTTCTTGAAGGTATGGGGCATACCTACAATGAGGTCATGCGGCGCGAGCTTTTGTATTGGTTTAACAGATTCATCTGAGGCATACCGAAAGTCGGTCACCGGTAAACATATCTTCGCTGTATGAATATCATATTTATGATACTTAATAAGCGAGGATGACTATGAAATGTTTGCACGAGCTATTTGAAAAATGTATATCGGCTGACTATATCCATATTTCGGAGTCGGCCGATTATTTTATTGAAAAAGAGGGTGAGACCCTTTATATTTATCTTCAATGCTCAAGGGGTGTTGAGGATTGGGTGAATAATTTTGATTTCCTTCCTGTGCCCCATAAGCGTATAGGCGGTGGAATGCTCTTTTGCCATAAGGGCTTTTTGCGCGTATGGCGAGCTGTTGAGCCGATGGTAGCTTCATATCTTTTGGACGGGGGAATAGCAAAAATTATAACCGTAGGTTATTCGCACGGCGGCGCGCTTGCCGCTCTATGCCACGAATATGCGCTCACGGTACGCCCCGATCTGATTGCAGGTTGCTTTGGCTACGGATTCGGTGCGCCGAGAGTATTCTTCGGTAAAAAAAGCCGTGCCATAGCGGAAAAATGCAAAAATTTCACCGTTATCCGGAATATTGACGATGTTGTTACGCATCTGCCGCCGCGACTGCTTGGATATTATCATCCCGGAAAGATACTCGAAGTAGGAACACGCGGAAAATACACGCGTTTCGACGCGCACAGACCTGAAAATATTCTTGCCGAGTTGAATGCGCTCAAGCTTTGAGCGCGTTATACTTATCAAGTTTCGGTAAGGCTCGGGCGTATTGATCAAATAAGCTTTCTATTTTGGGAAGGCGGCAGAAATTGTCTGACGGATTAGGTATAATGCAGTAGGACGGCGACTCGAAGATAACGGGTTTTCGTCCTTAATTTTATTCGAAAATAATTCAATAGGTATAAAATTTCAAATACTCTCTTTACAAATTGGAAAAAGTATGATATACTGTTGTTGCGACGTAAACTGAATAACACCACACTACCATGATAAACATGGGATAAGTATACCTTTTTTCCTTTTTGGCAAAAATGTATGCTCCCTTTTTGTATGCTTATCCTTTTATATGGTAGTGTTAAAAAGTTTGCGTCGCGGCATGGAGCAGCGTTTTTCGGTGCGTGGCTTTATGCCGCGCACTTTTTGTTTTTAACCGAGAAATATTTAGTATAAGGAGAAGATTTTATGAATATCAAAAACCTCATGATACGCTTTAAGCGTAGTGTAAAATCCACTATTACAGGTCATGAAGTAGTTATGACTGTTAATGACTATGATTACAGCGATATTTCAATTTGGGAATATATGCATCTTTATGTTAGTCACTATATTCTAAAAGAAATCGAATCACATAAAGATCAATATATTACTGACAATTCTATTGATGAAAATTACAAGATAAGTGCTAATATTGAAAATTCACGCAATTCCAGCATGCGTCAAGTTTTTTCTGATCCTTGGTGGGTGACAAATACTAAAACAGATCTAATGTGGCATTATCCCGAGGACTATGTCACTTACGTGAAATTAGTAAAGTCACCTGATGGCAAAAATTACGCTCCCGTATTCTACAGTTCAAGCATCTGTGAAGCAACGAATAACAAGGAAAGAAAACTTGTAGAAACTATAAAATTTATTTTGGCAAACACATCCGATGAGCTTTTGCAGGGACAAGAGGTTAGTGTGAGCCATAAGGAATCCACAACCGAAAGCTTTGTAACGACGCACAAGGAAACCAGTCGGGTAAACACCGGTGATTATATTATCCGGAAGGATTATAGTCCGGGATCAAGACAATCCGATTACTTAATATCCCCCGAACAAAGGACAGTAACAAAAACCGTTTCTCAAACTCACACTGAGCGAGTTCCGATGAAGATTATGGTAAAAGGTGCAATCTGGATCACGCCGGAAAACGCGAATGAAGAGAATCGCTTTAATAAAGTCGTTGAAAATCAGCACAAAATGGAAAAGCTCTGTAAGGAGTACAGCTATCTTGGACTTATGGACGGAGCAAAGAAAAAAGAGATTGCCAAAGAACTTACAGGGCTCCTTGAATTTTCACGGATGGTAATTCTCAAAGCTATAATGGATAGGGTAGAGGAGCCTTCAATTGCTTCCATAGACGAAGAAATAAAAGAACACGAGGACAAGATATCGGAGCTTCAAGCCGAATCGGAAAAAATAAGCAAGACTGCTTTTGGGGCAAAGAGCACTGTTAAGAAATCTATAAATGATCTTAAAATACCTCTCACATGCCTATATAAGAAGAAGGAAGAGTGTAAACATAGGCTTTTGCAAATCCAGAAATACTCAAATGAAATAAATAATTACATCAACGCGATAAATAAATAATTCTTTGTGTGTATGCACCTTGAACGAAAAGACAACTATGCCCGAGCCTTGCGGCTCGGGCATAGTTGTTCACATTTATTATATTAAACTCCGGAATATGCGGAGAATCCACCGTCTATAGGAAGAACGGTACCGGTGATGAAGCCTGATGCTTCCTCGCAAAGAAGGAAGAGAAGGCCGCCGAGAAGCTCGTCGCTCTCGCCGAATCTGTTCATAGGAGTTCCTCTGAGTATCTTCTCGGTTCTCGCTGTGGGAGTGCCGTCAGCGGTGAAGAGAAGGGAACGGTTCTGGTTGGTTACGAAGAAGCCGGGAGCAATAGCATTTGCTCTGATGCCTGCGTTTGCAAAATGAACAGCGAGCCACTGAGTGAAGTTGGAAACTGCAGACTTAGCCGCACTGTATGCAGGGATCTTAGTGAGAGGACGGTATGCATTCATCGAGGAGATGTTTATGATATTTCCGCCCTTGCCGCTGCGAGCCATATCAAGTGCAAAGACCTGAGTGGTGATGAAAGCTGCGGTTACGTTAAGATCGAATACAAACTTAATGCCATCGGTGCTGAGATCGAAGAAGTCCTGAACGTCGGGGTTGTCAAGAGTTGCGGGATCGAAGTACTCGTTTGCAGTGGTAGCTCTGCCGTTGTTTCCGCCGGCACCGTTGATAAGAATATCACAGGTACCAAGCTCCTTGTCAACGATCTCCTTTGCTGCCTCTATGCTTTCCTTATCAAGGCAGTTGGTCTTTACGGCGATTGCCTTGCCGCCTGAGGCACGGATCTCCTCGGCTACAGCCTCGGCTGCATCGAGATTGATATCAAGAAGCGCAACAGCCGCACCGCACTGAGCAATAGCGCGGGAGAAGTCGGAGCAGAGTATTCCGCCTGCACCTGTAACTACTGCAACCTTGCCTGTAAGGTCAACGTTAAAGGGTAATTTCATATTATTTACCGTTCCTTTTCTTAAATTTTTGTTTCGGTGTCCTTTGACTTATAAGCCGCGAGAAGGACTCTCAGGGCATACTGTGCGCTCTCTGCGGTAACCGGCATTTGCGCTCCGCTTGCGAGTGCATCATAGTACTTTGCGATAAGATAAGTATGTCCATTTCCGTAGCATTCCTTACCTACATAATCTGAAACGAGGGTGGGATCATCAACGCGAATACCGTCTACGTAAACCGCTGAATACTGAATCTGTATCGTGCGCTTTTTCTCGGTAACAAGATAGAGTATGGTCGCATCTTTACCGTCAAAAGAGGTAGTTGCGTAGAAATTACCCTTTTTGCCGTTGGTAAAGGTGATAATTCCTTCGCAGGAGTCCTCGACCTCGATTTTTTCCTTGAGGTGATGATTTGCGATCGTTGCAATAACCGACTCGGGCTCTCCGAGATAGTAGCAGAGCAAATCGAGAGTGTGGATCGCCTGGTTTATCATGACACCGCCGCCCTCGGTCGCATAGCTTCCGCGCCAGCCGCTTTTCTCATAATAATCCTCGTTGCGATACCAGAATACGCTTCCGAATGCCGACTTAACACCGCCATCCTCTTTGGCAATACGCTCTGCGAGGACGGTGGACGGATTGAATCTGTTCTGGAAGCATACGCAAAGGGATGCGCGGCTTGCCTTTTCTGCAGCGATGATATCCTCTATCTCCTTCTCATTTATGCACATCGGCTTCTCAAGAAATACGTTTATATCTCTCTTTAGTGCTTCGATAGCCATGGGAGCATGAAGGTAGTGGGGGGTGGCAATATGAACCGAGTCAAGCTGCTCATTATTAAGCATTGCCAAAAAGTCCTCATATATATTCGCCGAAAGCTCATATTCGGACTTTCTTTTTTCTGCTTTTTCGCGGTTAACGTCGCAAAGAGCTACAATGCGCACGTTAGGAAGTTTCAATAGAGCTCTCAGGTGATTGGGTGCTATAGTTCCGCATCCTACGAGAGCAACGTTAAAAGTCTTTTCCATATCTTATACCTTTCCTTTATGGGGCTGTCGCGAGCTTCAAGGCGCAGGACAGCCCAATTGGAAATAGAAGGGCATTAATTAACCCTGTATCTCGGTCTTTTCGTTAACTCTGTGAGGCTTGGAGATAGCGATCCTCTTCTGAAGCTCCTCGAAGAAGAGCTCGTCATTGATGGGAAGGGTAACGGACTCACCGAGCCAGGAGGAGAGGTGCATTGCATTAGCAAGATGAACACCGTGGATACCATCCTTAGCAGGAGCATAAACCTCCTCAAGTCCGAGAATTGCATTTGCGATATTATTGCAGATACCGCTATGCTGAGTGTTCTCGCCCTCAAGCTCGACCTCAACCGTATCAAGGCACTCGGGCTTCGTGAAGCCCTCCTCGCAGGTCTTACACCACTCGCGCTCGTCAACGGTGAGCTGCTTGTAGTAGAGCTTGTTGTTCTCAAATATAAGAGTACCCTTGGTACCGGTTATCTCGAAGCGGTTGGTACCGGGAGCATCTGCTGTGGTGGTGATGAATACGCCGGTAGCGCCGTTGGGATATTCAACGTAGCAGGTAACGTCATCCTCAACCTCGATTTCGTGCCACTTTCCGTAATGGCAGAATGCATGAACCTTGGAGGGCATCATTCCGACTATCCACTGGAAGAGGTCGAGCTGATGGGGCGCCTGATTGTAGAGAACGCCGCCGCCTTCTCCCTTCCAGGTAGCTCTCCAGTCGCCGCTGTCGTAATACTGCTGGGTTCTGTACCAGTCGGTAATTATCCAGTTGGTTCTCTTAATCTCGCCGATGCTTCCGTTCTGAACCATCTCACGCATCTTTTTGAATGCGGGATTGGTTCTCTGGTTGAACATTATACCGAGAACCTTGTCAGACTTCTCAGCGCGCTCAAGCATCTTCTTGACCTGAAGGGTGTAAACGCCTGCAGGCTTTTCAACGATGCAGTTAAGATCGTTATCAAGTGCAAGTATTGCAAGGTCGGGATGGATGTAGTGAGGTGTGCAGATCATAACGACGTCGCACTCGCCGGACTTGAACATCTCCTCGGCGTCGGTGAAGTACTTGATGCTGTCACCGAACTTCTCCTTGAAGAACTCGAACTTTTTGGGGTTGATATCGCAAACGGCGGTAATAACACCGTTGGTGATCTTTCCTTTGAGGAAATTCTTTGCGTGGCCGCTACCCATATTTCCGCAACCTACTATACCAAATCTTACTTTTTCCATATTCCGTTTTCATCCTTTCCATATCCATGCTCGGTAAGAAGCTTTTCAAGCGCCTTTACCGCAAAATCGAAGGCATCTCTGCCATTTTCAAAGCTGTGCATTCCCTTGAGCTCGTGATCGTCTATCTGCTTGTAAGCAAGGAAGGCGTGAAGATGGGGCTCAAGAGTGAGGTAAACGAGATCATCGGTATGACCGTTTACTATATCGAGAACGTCACCGATGCGGCCCTCGCCCTCGCCTGCGGGAACTATCGTCTGTCTGTCGTAGATAGCATCCTTGATGTGCAGATACCTGAAGTTTATAAGAGTTGCACCTATGCCCTCCATAGTATCGGCGTTGTTCATTCTGTAGTTAGCCGCATCGAATATACCGCCAAGACCGGGAACGTTTGTAAGCACGTCACGAACCTCGGCAGGCATCTGACCGTATATCTTGGACTCGTTCTCATGGCAGAGAACAACGCCCTCCGCCTCAGCAAGTGCTACCATAGCCTTCATGCGTCTGATAACCTCATCTCTGTAGGTCGAAAGCTCCTCCTGCTTAACGAAGAAGCTGAATATTCTTATGTACTTCGTGCCGAGAAGCTTAGCTATCTCTATAGCGCGCTTTACTTTAGGAATATAGGCATCAAAATCATCGGTGATGGGGTATTTACCGATAGGAGAGCCTACCGAGCCTACCTTTATACCGTTTGCATCAAGCTTAGCCTTGATCTCGAGAATTTCCTCATCCGAGAAGTCAACTATCGACTTTCCGCCGATGTTTCGGGGCTCGATGTAGTGAATACCGTTCGCTAAGAGGGCGGCTATCTGCTCGTCAAGAGAAACGCCTGCCTCGTCCGCAAAAGCGGAAAATGCAAATCTTGCCATTTTTGTATCCTTTCTCTAAGAAAACATTATTAAATTACAAGCTGAAAAGGTGCTTGAGATTATTAAAGCTGAGCTCCATCTGCTCATACTCGTCGCCAAGCTTGGGAGCATTGTCCTGCTCAACGAGTGCATTGGGAATACCAAGCTCATCACAAAGAGTAACAACGGGAGCAAAATCGATAACGCCCTCGCCGCAGGGACAGATATCACCCTTGGGCTCGGTCTTCATATCCTTGAAGTGTACGTTTGAGAGTCTGTCCTTGCCGAGCAGCTTTATGTAGTCAAGATAGCTTCTGCCGGCGTACTTGAACCAGTATGTATCAAGAATAAAGTCAATGGTGGGAGCCTCCTCGATAAGGATATCGTATGAGCAAACTCCGCCGAGATCGTCAAACTCAAATGCATGGTTGTGATAGCCGAATTTAAGACCTGCAGCCTCGATGCGCTTGATGGGATCCTTGTACGTTTCAAGGAACTTTCTTGCGCCCTCGACGGAGCCGCGATACTCATTCGGCATAGATCCCATACCGATAACGGGGCATCCGTATATGATGTGCTCCTTGATGAGAGCATCTGTATCGTTAAGGATGCGGTCGGGTGAGGAATGCGTACAGGTGATGGGGAGAGAGAACTCCTCTGAGAATGCCTTGAGTCTTTCAGCCTCGATCTGGCAGATAGCAGACATCTGGACAACCTGATAGCCTATTCTTTTCATTTCCGCAAAGGATCTGTAAAGTCCTTCGGGAGTCTTGTTCTTTTCACGTATGGTGAAAAATTGAGCTCCTAATTTCATAAAAAGCTCCTCCTTTACAATAGTTTCACAATCCAATTCTAACACAAGCATCCGAAATTTGCAATATAAAAATAAAAATATTTATTGTAACTATTGCAAAAACTATTGCAAAAATTGCTCGAATGTGCTATGATATAGAATGGATTGGTATGGGGAGGTGATGATCAATGAAGAAATATAAGTTCTCGGACGGTGCTTTTGAATACAGTCACAGCATTGATAATAAAATATCCGAAAAGCTGAGCACCAGGCATTGCCACGATTTGTATGAGATACTTTACGTGGCTAACGGAAGAGGGCGCTATCTTATAGAGGGCGCGCGTTTCGACCTGAAGCCCAGAACGCTGCTCCTCATACGGCCTCTTGCATATCATTGCGTTGAGGTAGAGTGTGAATCTGATTACGAGCGCCGCGTTTTACATTTTGACGCCTCGATGGTGTCAAAGGATGTCAGGGATATACTCGATAAAATGGCGGGTGCGGAGGACTTCGAAAGCGGAAGCTTCTTTTCTCCCGGATCGCTCTCCCAGGACATAATATCTCTTTTCGATAAATTCGACCGTGCGGATCAGCTTCCCGAATCCGAAAGAGCTCTGTATATCAAGCTTGTGCTTTCCGAGATGATATTACTTCTGTCGATAGCGAGCAAGGAGCGCATAGCTCACGATAACCGCGATATTGCCGCCCAGGTGGCTAAGTATATCAACGATTATCTCGAATACAAAATATCTCTTGATTCTATAGCAAAGCGATTTTTCGTAAGCAAATATTACCTTTGCCGTACCTTTAAGAAATACAGCGGCGTTTCCATTCATTCTTATATCACGAATAAGCGTGTTATATACGCTAAAAAACTTATAGAGGCGGGAGAAACAGCATCGGGCGCGGCATACAAGGTTGGCTTCGGTGATTATTCGGCTTTTTACAGAGCCTACGTTAAAATACTGGGTACTCCTCCTACACATAAATGAAACGGGATTTGAATATGAAATATGAAATTCTGGATACCGTCAGCTCGCTCGGCGATCTGAAAAAAATGCCGAAGAAGGATCTTCCGGCGCTTTGCGATGATATACGGCGCTTTCTTCTCGATACCGTTGAAGAAACCGGCGGTCACCTCGCATCGAATCTCGGAGTCGTAGAGCTTACGGTAGGCTTGCACAGAGTCTTTGATTCGCCGCGCGATCATATTATATTTGACGTTGGGCATCAGGCTTACGTTCACAAGCTTCTGACAGGCAGGAGGGACAGATTCTCCGACCTGCGCCGCCCCGGAGGACTCTCGGGATTTACCGCAAGGCGCGAGAGCGAGCACGATCCTTTCGGAGCAGGGCACAGCTCAACCTCCATCTCTGCCGCACTTGGCTTTGCCGAGGCCGATGCACTAAACAAAAGCGATGCGTATACCGTATGCGTTATAGGTGACGGAGCATATACCGGCGGCATGGTCCACGAGGCACTCAATAATTGCAGGCCTGATCTGCGTCTTATAATCGTATTGAATGAAAACGAGATGTCTATCTCGAAAAACAAGGGGGCATTCGCATCCTATCTTGCTAAGGTGCGCGTATCCAAGCGCTACAGAAGGTGGAAGGACAGCACCGGCTCTCTTATAGATAAAATACCGCTTCTCGGAAAGCCTATGCACAGACTCCTGAGCTTTATCAAAAACGGTATAAAGAGAATAATCTACCCGGCTAACTATTTTGAGGATCTCGGACTCTATTACATCGGTCCTGTGGACGGCAACGATACAAAGGCAGTAGAAAAGGCATTTTGCGAAGCAAAGGAGCTTGGAAAATGCTGTGTAGTTCATACCTACACGATAAAGGGCAAGGGGTATGCTCCCGCCGAAAGCTCGCCTGATGGATTTCACAGTGTGCAGTCCCGTTCATCGGATAACTCCACACTTCACGGTGTATTTGCCGAAGAGCTTATAGATATAGCAAGGAATGATGAGAACGTTGTTGCTATAACTGCCGCTATGGGAATAGGCACGGGGCTTGTAGCATTTGAAAAGCAGTATCCCGACAGATACTTTGACGTAGGGATAGCAGAGGAGCACGCGCTGACCTTTTCGGCAGGGCTTGCCGCTGCGGGCAAAAGACCGTACGTCGCTATCTATTCGACCTTCCTTCAGCGCGGATATGATAATATAGTACACGACATAGCTCTTCAGGATCTGCCGGTCCATATGATGATAGATCGCGCGGGTCTTGCGCTATCGGACGGTGCTACACACCACGGAATATTCGACGTTGCATTTTTAGGTCATATACCAAATATGGAGATATATGCGCCCGTGACGTACGGCTCATTAAAGGAGATCATGCGTATCACCGCATCCGCCTCGCGGCCGGTTGCGATAAGATATGCGAACAGTGCCGAGATAGGATGCATAAAAAACAGGTTTTACTCCGACGGTGATTATACCTGCAAGGGTATTCGAACCGATTTTGATATTGCCTCTGTACCTGAGCATCTCTTCGTAACCTACGGCAATATAACCGAGAAGGTGATAGAGGCTGCCGATTCTCTCAAAGCAGAGGGAATAAACGTCGGTATAATTCTTGTTGAGCAGCTTAAGCCGCATAGAATTTCGGCAGAGCTTATTGCAGGTCTTTTACCGGGTGTCAAAAGCCTTTTATTTGTTGAGGAGGGAATACTCAACGGTGGATATTCCATGATCTCCGCATCGCTCATAAGAGATATCGCCGCCAAAGCATCAATAGATATCTCACGTATGCAAATTTCCTTCGCTGCAATAGATGATAGCTTTGCCGTTCCTTCTGTACCGATGGATATATATGAATATCTTTCACTTTCCTCATCGGCGCTTGAGGAGCGTATGAAGAAAACGATAAACAGATAAATATCTCTAAAAACCACATTTATTTCGAAGCAGAAGTGATTTTCGACCGATGAATTTACAAGATCAGTCATCCGTTGAACACGGACAAAAAAGAAAATATGATTATTGATATTAATGAAACCGATTACAAAGCAACGGTAGCTGAGGTGCGCCGTCGGGTATCGGAAAGAGAGCACTTTGCATACGTCATCTCCTTTGGCTGTCAGCAGAACGAGGCGGATGCAGAGCGCGCCCGAGGCATAGCTCTCGATATGGGATACAGTCTCACGGATAAGCCCTCGGAGGCATCCCTTATCCTTATAAACACCTGCGCTATCCGCGAGCATGCCGAAATGAAGGCGCTTTCGCTTCTCGGAAATTTCAAAGCACTCAAGAAAGAAAGACCGGAGCTTATCATAGGCATTTTAGGATGCATGGCGGCAAGACCTGAGGTAGCTCGCCATCTCAAGGAAAAATTCCATTACGTCAGCTTTACGCTCGAGCCAAATATGCTTCATAAAATTCCTTCACGTGTCCTTTCCTATATGGACGACGCCAAGAGAAGCTTTCTCCTGGGCGAGGATCAGGGCGATATAGTTGAGGGCTTACCCGTCAAGCGCATCAGCAAAAGTCGTGCATGGGTATCCATAATGTACGGCTGTAACAATTTTTGCACCTACTGTATAGTTCCTTATGTCAGAGGCAGAGAAAGGAGTCGCTCTTCGGATGCGATAATTACCGAATGCCGCGAGCTTGTAGCCTCGGGGATAAAGGAAATAACGCTTCTCGGTCAAAACGTAAATTCCTACCGATCTGATATGGATTTCCCGATGCTTCTTGAAAAAATCGCTATGATACCCGGGGATTTCATAATAAGATTTATGACAAGCCATCCAAAAGACGCCTCGGACGAGCTTATAAAGGTGATGAGTAGAAATCCCGAAAAGATAGCTCCGTTCTTCCATCTTCCGCTTCAATCCGGCAGTGACCGCATTCTCAGGGCGATGAATCGCACTTATGATTCTGCAAGGTATCTTTCGCTTGCCCGTTCACTGCGGGAGGCGATTCCCGATATTGCGCTTTCTACAGACGTGATAATAGGATTTCCGGGCGAGGAGGAGGAGGACTTCGAGGATACGCTGAATGTACTTCGTGAGGTTGGATTTGACCTTGTCTATAGCTTCAATTTCTCACCGCGAGAGGGGACGCGTGCGGCAAAAATGACCGAAACCGTTCCAAAGGAGATAAAGGACGAGAGAATGAAGCGGCTTTTAACTATGCAGGATGAAATTTCTCTATCCCAAAATCTTCGTTACGTCGGCAGGCGTGAGAAGGTACTTATCGAAAGAGCAGAGTCAGCTCCCGAAGGATACACATACACGGCACGTACAGGTTCGAATAAGCTTGTGCATTTCACCTCGGAAAATTATCTTGGCGAGAATTTTGTTTATGTGGATATTGAGCGCGCCGGAGCTTTTGACCTGTTTGCCACACTTGTTAAATAAAATGCGGTGCTTTCCGCAAAATAAAATATAAGGATTCCGACCGTTCAGGCGCGAAATCCTGAATCGAAATTTAAAAATTAAGGAGAAAGAACAATGACTAAAATAATTGAGCTTGCACATGCCCTCGGAGAAGAGATCGCAAGGAGCGAACAGATAAAGAGCCTTGAGGCGGCTAAGGATGTATATGAAAGAGATGCCGAGCTTCAGGCAAAGCTCAGCGAGTATGAGACCGAGAGAAAGCTTCTCGGCGAGGAATTTTCGAAGGATGCGGCAGATGTTGATGAGAAGGCAGTTGCTGATCTCAGAGCCAGAATAGAGGAGCTTACAAGAGAAATATGCGCAAACGACTCCTACGTTGCATTTGCCAATGCACAGAAGGCGATGAACGATCTTATGGCTGAGGTAAATGCAGAGATAAAGTTCTGCATTACAGGAGAGCGCCCCGTAAACTGCACCCACGATTGCTCTACCTGTGGCGGATGCCACTGATAAAGAGAGAAAAAGCACTACTATTTGATTTGAATGCGAGGTATGCCATATGGCAGAGGTATTGAATAACAGAAGTGAGCTGAAAACGGTCACACCTATGATGAAGCAGTATCTTGACGTCAAGGCTGAATATGAGGGCTATGTTCTTATGTACCGTCTGGGCGACTTTTACGAATGCTTCTTCGAGGATGCCGTTCTTGCTTCAAGAGAGCTGGAGCTGACACTTACTGCGCGTGATTGCGGCGACGGTAAGCGCGCCGCTATGTGCGGAGTTCCTTTCCATAAAGCCGATCAGTATGTCGGCAGGCTGGTTGAGCGCGGCTTCAAGGTTGCGATATGCGAGCAGGTGGAGGATCCCAAGGTGGCTACAGGACTTGTCCGCAGAGACGTTACAAGAGTGGTAACTCCGGGTACTATAACCGATAATTCACTTCTTAATGAGAGTAAAAATAATTTCCTTTCCGCACTCTGCTTCGGAAACGGAAGCGTTTCCTGTGCATTTGCCGATATTTCCACAGGCGAGGTATCTGTAACCGAGATCAAGGCGGATGATGACATCAATATACTTTTCAATGAGCTTTCCTCGTATCAGCCCTCCGAGGTCATCATAAATGTTTCGGAAAAGGAATCGAGAGGAGCGGTTGATTTCCTCAGGGATAAGACCGCAGCTCTCGTTGAGCCGTCCTCGAAGCGACTTTTCGAATATGAAAAGGCAAGGGAGGCGGTAAAGCGAGCCTTCTTTGATGAATACGATAAGCTCGGCTCGCCCGAAATGGTAATGGCAGTTGGAGCGCTTCTGCAATACATAAAAGAAACTCAGATGAGCGAGGTGTCCTTCGTTAAGGATATCAACGTATATTCCAAGGGCAAATATCTTGAGCTTGATATCAACACCAGGCGTAACCTCGAGCTTGTTGAAGCTATGAGGACGAAGGAAAAGCGAGGCTCGCTTCTCTGGGTGCTCGATAAGACCAAAACTGCGATGGGCGCAAGGCTTATGCGCTCCTGGATCATAAGACCTCTTTTGAATCCGGCGCTTATTTCAAGGCGCCAGGAAGCGGTTGGTGATCTTGTTAAAAACAGAATACATTCCGAGGACATAGCCGAGATCCTCTCGGGCGTTCTTGATATAGAAAGACTTACCGCAAAGGCGGTATACGGAACGGCAAATGCAAAGGATCTCAGAGCGATATATCAGAGTATAGTTGTACTTCCTGCTATAAAAGCACTGATATCCGAGCTTAAGAGTGAGTCGATATCGGCAATCGCGCGTGAGCTGGATACGCTTGACGATATATCGGGTTTACTCGGAGATTCTATCGTTGATACTCCTCCTTTTACCGTGCGTGAGGGCGGTATGATCAGAGCGGGCTTCGACCGTGATATTGATTATTACCGTTCTATAAGAGATAACGGCGAGGATATAATGCGCTCAATAGAGCAGCGCGAGAAGGATGCTACCGGAATTAAAACACTGAAGGTAGCATACAATAAGGTCTTCGGGTACTACATCGAGGTATCTAAATCCTTTATTGACGAGGTTCCCGACAGATACATAAGAAAGCAAACGCTTACTAACTGTGAGCGATATATAACCCAGGAGCTGAAGGAGATGGAGACAACCATTCTCGGTGCGGAGGAAAAACTCGTTATGCTTGAGTTTGAGCTTTTCACCAAGATCCGCGAGACGGTAGCCGCAAATTCCGACAGAATAAGAAAAAGTGCGTCGATGATCGCCGAGCTTGACGTTTACCGATCATTTGCAGAGGTGGCGAGCAAGAATTCCTACGTTTGCCCCGAGGTGGATCTCGGAAGCGATATTACAATAAAGGATGGCAGGCATCCGGTCGTTGAAAAGTTCGTTACCGACAGCTTTTTCGTGCCGAACGATACGACTCTGAATACTACTACCGACAGGGTAATGCTGATAACCGGTCCGAATATGGCAGGTAAGTCTACCTATATGCGTCAGGTTGCAATAATAACGATAATGGCACAGATCGGTTCATTTGTTCCTGCACGCGAGGCGCATATCGGCATAGTGGACAAGGTCTTTACAAGAGTAGGCGCATCTGATGATCTTGCATCGGGACAGTCGACCTTTATGCTTGAGATGAACGAGGTTGCGGCTATACTCAAAAATGCAACCAAGCGTTCGCTGATTATATATGATGAGGTCGGCAGAGGCACAAGCACGTATGACGGTATGTCTATAGCCAAGGCGGTGGTTGAGTACACACATTCTAAAAAAATAGGCGCAAAAACGCTGTTTGCAACTCATTATCACGAGCTTATAACTATGGAGAATGAATTACCGGGTGTAGTCAATTACAATATAGCTGCCAAGAAGCGTGGTGATTCGATAACCTTCTTACGGAAAATAGTCCGCGGTGGTACAGATGATTCCTACGGTATTGAGGTAGCCAAGCTCGCCGGAGTTCCGAACGAGGTCGTAAGGCGCGCAAAGGAGATACTTGCCGAGATCGAGGGTGGTGATAGGTCTGCAGTACCGGTAGCACAAAAGCAGGAATCGGACGGTTTTGATCTCTTTACCGGTCTTATTGCCACTAAGGAAAGTGAGGTTGCAGAGCGCCTTCGCTCCTGCGATCTCAATACTATAACCCCTATAGAGGCTATGAATTTGTTATTTGAGCTGAAAAAGCAGCTCGCAGAATGATGGAGCAAAAATGGGAAAAATAAATGTTTTGAGCTTTGAGATAGCTAATCTCATCGCCGCAGGCGAGGTGGTTGAAAGACCGTCCTCTGTGTTAAAGGAGCTTATCGAAAATTCCATAGATGCAGGTGCTACCGAAATAGTAGCAGAGATAAAGCGCGGCGGAGTTGCTTTGATTCGCGTTACCGATAACGGTTGCGGAATAGAAAAGGATGATCTTCCCGTATCATTAAAGAGGCATGCCACAAGCAAGATAAAGGATAGGGAAGATCTTAATTCCATAGTCACGCTCGGCTTTCGCGGCGAAGCGCTTGCGGCTATCAGCTCGGTTTCAGAGGTTACGATAATAACAAAGACCAAGGAATCCGAAATCGGATATATGCTTTCCTCCGAGGGCGGAAATATCATTGACATAAGTGAGGTAGGAGCATCGGAGGGAACTACGGTCGTTGTTGAGAATCTATTCTTTAACGTTCCCGCAAGGCGCAAATTTTTAAAGAAGGATTCAACCGAGGCAATGAATGTCGCCGCCCTTGTTGAAAAGGTGGCGCTCTCGCGTCCCGATATCTCATTCCAGCTTCTTATAGACGGTCAGGAGAAATTCAAAACTCCGGGTGATTCCAAGCTCATAAATGCGCTGAGAGCTGTTTTTGGCAGAGATTTTGCATCAAAGCTTATTGAGGTCAACGGCTCTGCAGACGGAATAAAGGTAACGGGATATGTTGGAAGAAGCGATAACGTTCGTAAAAATCGAAATCTGGAAAACATATTTATAAACGGAAGATACGTAAAAAGTCTTACCGCACAGGCAGCACTTGAAAAGGCATACACCTCTTATATAGCTACCGAGCATTTTCCTTGCTGTGCACTCTTTATAGAAATGAACCCCGGCATCGTGGATGTTAACGTACACCCGGCGAAGCTTGAGGTCAAGTTCTCGGATGAAAGGCGTGTTTTTGAGGCGGTGTATTACTCGGTCAGACGTGCACTTGAGGAGAGTGAATATCGCCCCGAGATGCAGCTTGGCACAAATAAGGGGATGTATAATCCCGCGGATGCTTTTGTCCCAATAGGTGCTGACACCAAGGGAGAACAGATATCGATATCGGCACAAAGATCGGCAGAGTCAGGGTACCGTGATAGAAATTCCGAGGCGGTCATGCCCCGTGATAATATTTCATCCGAGAGGAAAATCGGCGGCTCGTTCTCGGCATCCGAGAGATATACCGGCGGAGCATCCTTTGGAATCGACAGGCCCGTGACCGTGAGAAGCGAGACTAAGAATCTCTTCTCGGATTCATCGCCAAAGAGAGACGCGACAGTTCTCACACCGAGAGAATCGGTGGATCTTCTCGAGCGATACAGGACCTCAAGGGTTGATACCTCCGAGGATAAACCTATAGAAGAAAAGCTAACCGATGATAAGCCGCAGCTGCCGGAATACAAGTACGTAGGTGAGGCTTTTGATTGCTACGTTATGATCGAGTATGACGGAGCGCTTTTGATAATAGATAAGCACGCAGCACACGAAAGAATTATTTTTGAGGACTTAAAGCGCGGCAGAAGCGAAGATAAGAGGCTAGCATCACAGGCGCTGATGCTCCCAATGACGGTGATACTCACCCCCGATGAGCTTTCGTCGGTTGCCGAATATACCGCCGAATTCGAGGCTGTTGGCTTTGAATTCAGAATCAATGACAGGTCTGTAGATATAACCGGAATACCCGATGCGATACTGCCGTCGGATGCCGAGGGGCTATTTGTTGAAATGCTTGGTGATATTATTTCGGGCTCAGGTACACCCGAAAATCTGGAGCAGCTTCGCCGGGAGAAGATACTGCACACGGTTGCCTGCAAGGCGGCTATAAAGGGCGGCAGAGTCTATGACAGAGCTGTGATTGAGTGGCTTATAAAGAAGGTTCTTGAGCTTCCGGATATAACTGTATGTCCTCACGGACGTCCTATCGCATATAAGCTGAAGAAGAGCGAGCTTGACAGACAGTTTGACCGTATCAAATAAGGAGTTTTGTTTTAATGGGAAAATTTACACTTTTAAAAACCGAGGGAAAGGCAAGGCGTGCCAGATTTGAAACGGTTCACGGCACGATAGAAACACCGGTCTTTATGAACGTAGGAACCTCAGCCGCTATAAAGGGCGGAATTTCCACGATGGATCTTCATGAGGTGAACTGTCAGGTGGAGCTTTCCAATACCTACCACCTCCACGTGCGCCCGTCGGACGATCTTATATACAAAATGGGCGGATTGCATAAATTCTTCAATTGGGACAGACCTATCCTGACCGATTCGGGCGGATTTCAGGTATTCTCGCTTGCAAAGCTCAGAAAGATCACAGAGGAGGGGGTTCAGTTCAACTCACACGTTGACGGAAAACGTATTTTTATGGGTCCCGAGGAATCTATGCGCATCCAGTCGCATCTCGGTTCAACGATAGCGATGGCATTCGACGAATGCGTTGAAAATCCCGCGCCGTATCCCTACGTTAAGGCATCGGAGGAGAGGACCGTAAGATGGCTCAGAAGATGCCGCGCCGAGCTTGACAGGCTCAATGCATCCGAGGGCGTTGTCAATCCCGATCAGATGCTTTTCGGTATAAATCAGGGCGGTACCTATAAAGATCTCCGTGTGAGAAATATGCAGGCAATACGTGAGATCGAGTGTGACGGATATGCTATAGGCGGTCTTGCCGTCGGTGAGGACGCCGATACTATGTATGAAATAATCGAAACGGTAGAGCCGCATATGCCTACCGATAAGCCGAGATACCTTATGGGTGTTGGCACACCTCAGAATATAGTTGAGGCCGTTTACCGCGGAGTCGATTTCTTCGATTGCGTTATGCCAAGCCGTAATGCACGTCACGGCAATCTCTTCACCTGGGACGGAAAGATGAATATCGTAAACGAGAAATATGCAGATGATCCAAGACCTATCTCCGACAAATGCGGATGCCCGTCATGTAAGCATTATTCGAGGTCTTACATCAGACATCTATTCAAGGCAAAGGAGGCGCTTGGTATGCGCCTTGCCGTTCTGCACAACCTTTACTTCTACAATGACCTTATGCAGAAGATCCGAGATGCTCTTGATGAGGGGGCATATGAGGAGTTCTACAACAAATACAGATTCAAGCTCGCGGAAAGATGCTCCGACTGAGTCGACATATTTAAAATTAAGAAAAGGAATAAAATGCTATGGAAGATAATCGTAAAAAGCTTCTTACCCCGCCGGTGGGAAGAGTGGATGCAGTTCTTGATACCGATACGTATAACGAGATAGACGATCAGTTTGCGCTTGCATATATGGTACGTTCTGACGATAAGATCAATCTTAAGGCTATATATGCCGCCCCCTTCTTTAATTCTCATTCCACCTCTCCTGCGGACGGAATGGAGAGAAGCTATAACGAGATATTCAATATACTTGATCTTATGGGAGAAAATGAGCTTAAAAAGGTGGTTTATAAGGGATCGCTTGGCTATCTTGCCGACGAGAAAACAGCGCAGATATCCCCCGCGGCTGAGCATCTTGCGGCTCTCGCAATGGAATACAGCGAAGCGAATCCTCTGTATGTGGTAGCTATCGGTGCTATTACGAACGTAGCATCTGCACTTCTTATAAATCCCGATATTGTCTCCAGAGTAGTTATAGTATGGCTTGGCGGTCATTCATTTGAATGGCCCGATACCAAGGAATTCAATATGTTCCAGGACGTAGCCGCAGCAAGAGTCATCTTCGGATGCGGAGCACCCGTGGTTCAGCTTCCTTGTATGGGCGTTGTCAGCGCATTTACCGTTTCCGGTGATGATCTGAGGGGTAAGTTTTACGGTAAAAACGAGCTTTGCAATTACCTCACTACCCACTCGGAGGACGAGGTCAGCTCTTACGTCAAGCCCGGTGCGGCATGGAGCAGGGTAATATGGGACGTAACGGCTATTGCGTGGATCACAGGCGCTATGGAGAACGGAACAAACCGCTTTATGAGATACAGGCACGTGCCCTCACCGATATGTGAATACGATTTCACATATTCGCACGATGATTCCCGTGAGCCTATTGCCTACGCATATCACATCAACCGTGATGCGCTCCTGAACGATCTTATAAACAAGCTTTCCAAGTAATTACGCATCTGTCCCGGAAATTAGATAACAATATAAAAAGGATAACAGTACAGCCCTACGACTCGCTTTTGCGAGCCGAGTGGCAGATTGTTATCCTTTTTATTATATTAATAGCATATTTTATTCAAAGAATCGTGGAGTTAATGGCAGCCGCAGTTGCCATCAAACATCCCCGTCATGTCGCGGTAATATCCGTCCCCGTCTTCTCTGAAGCCGATAGCTTTCATAAGCGACTGATCGCCTGAGACATTATCTGCGCGGCAGATGTGCATACCGCAGGCATCTATGAAATTCATAGTCTGTCTGCCCAAAATAAACATAGCCTCGAAATCATCCGTACCGACAGCAGGGCGCAAGTCTGATATGAATCCGAAGGAATCGGTGATCTCAAACTGAGCGATTCCCATGACGTCGCCCGTATCAACGTCCGTCATAGCATAAACGAAGCTTCCGCTCCTTAAATTTGCACCGCATTGAGCTAGGTATTTCTCGGCAGTGCTCTGATCCTGAACAGGAGATATCTTAAACATTGGATTTTTTCCTCGTTGCTTTCTTGAGATATTCTATTTCATCATCGGTAAGATAGCGCCATTTACCGACCTGAAGTCCGTCCAGCCTGAGATTTCCGATAGAAACGCGTGAAAGCCTGCGTACGGTCAGCCCCGCCTGCTCGCACATCTTTCTTATCTGGCGATTTCTGCCCTCCGTAAGAGTCATCTTGAGGACGGTTCCGTTATCATCCGTACCGCTGACCTTTACGTCCACGGGCTTTATTTCGTAGCCGTCTATTACGAGCGGAGATGTGAGGATATCTAATTGATCCTCGGAAACATTTCCTCCAACCTTTACTCTGTATACCTTAGGCAGAGAATACGAGGGGTGAGTAAGCCTGTTTTTAAGCTCACCGTCATCGGTAAGCAGAAGCATGCCCTCGGATATGAGGTCGAGTCTTCCGACGGGATATATTCTTCCGCCGACACCCTCCATAAGATCCGTAACGCATTTTCTTCCTCTGTCATCCGATGTGCTGGAAAGATATCCGCGCGGCTTATTCATCATTATATAGGTGTATTTCTCGCGTCTGTAGGCAACCTTCTTGCCCTTATATGTAACCAGGTCGTGAGCCGGATCTATTTTCTGACCGAGCGAGGCGAGATGACCGTTTATCGCAAAGCTGCCCTTTTCAATCTCTGCCTCTGCCGCTCTGCGCGACATAAGACCTGAATCTGCAATGAATTTCTGAAGTCGGATTTTTTCCATAAATTAAGTCCTTCGTGATGAATTTGTATGTCGGATCATAGGGTGGGGATAAGGCTTACATCGTCATCGGGGTGGGTATCCGGCCCTTTCAGTGCCCCGAAGCCGTAATTGAACATTTTCATGTGGTCGTTCCAGTCATCGGGTGCGCTTATCGTAACCGATATGAGCGATATTCCGTCTTTCTCTGCGGCGCCGACCAGGCATCTTCCGCTTTTCTTTGTATATCCGGTCTTTACGCCTGTAGCACCCTCGTAAAGCGACAGAAGCTTATTGTGATTTGTAACAAGCCGTCGGTAGCCGTCCTTGTTTGTTATGGTACAGCTTTTTGTTGATACGACAGACTTGAATGTCGGATCGCTCATAGCCACGGCTGAAATTATTGCAAGCTCTCTTGCGGTGGTGTAATGCTCCTCACCGTCAAGCCCATGAGGATTGGAAAACGAGGTATTCCTGAGCCCCATTGAAGCGGCGCGCTCGTTCATAAGCGCGGCAAATTCGGGAATACCGCCCGACACTGCATATGCCAGCGCGGCAGCGGCATCGTTTGCGCTCCTGAGCATCATTCCCATTATAAGATCGGATGCTGTAAGGATCTCTCCCGGCTTAAGATAAAGCGATGAGCCCTCGATTCCGCAAGCCTCGGGCACTACCGTTATTTCCTCATCGGGCGATAGATTTTCGATAGCCAGAAGCGCGGTCATAATTTTCGTAGTGCTTGCCATCGGAAGTCTTTCATCCGCATTTTTTTCAAAGAGGAAGGATTTCTCTGCAGGCTCGTACAGTACGGCGGAGCGTGCGCTCACCGTCGGCTCTGCCGCCGAGGATACGGCTATCATATATATAAACAGCAGAAGGACGATAAGGATCATTGCCGATATGATTCGTTCTCTGGGATTTTTCATATAACATCTCCTTTATGATATTTTGCATAAAAGAGGTCATTATATTCCTTCCAACCGAAAAAATCACCGATTAAAGGTGTCCTTCAGCTTTTCAAGTATAGACGGCGAGCGCTCAACGAGGTCGCATACACGGTCGATCGAGGTAAGCTCTCCTGCGGCTATCGGTATAAGGCTTATTTCCGCCTTCGCATTGACTGTGAGAAAGGCTACGGGCGTTATAGAAACTCCCGTTCCGCTTCCACCGCCGAAATTGGTGGGCGAAATAGGCCTTTTCGTCTGAAAATCCAGTCCTCCCGTGGCAAATCCCACGGTTATTTTTGATACCGGAATTACCGTAACTCCATTATCGGTCTTTATGGCTTTTCCGAATACGGTATCCACATCGGCAAATTCCTTGATGCCGTCAAGCGAAGCGCGTATCATTTCACTCATTTTGTTTTCTGCCATAGCTTCTCCTTGCTGACGTAAGAGCAGATAACAGCCCGATAATAATATCCAGAAGCGATATTCTGATCGAGATGCTCATTCTGACGTCGTGATTATTATGCTCAGAAACACCGAGTGTTATATTATCAGCAGTAAACTTTCCGGCATTTTTCTCTGCGAATGCCAGAAGGGGTGAAATAAAGAGGAGCAAAAATCCGCGCCTCAGTGCATATGAGGCGGGATCACTCGCATTAAAGCCGAGCGAAAGCTCGCGCACGTGGATCTCGCTCCTCGGGATAAGTGCGCTCAGGATGCGATATATGGCACCGCGGGCAGGGAAGCGCCGCTTACGGCGCTGCGGCTTTATATTCCGCTCCTTGTTTTTTGTGAATTTAAGTGCGAATACATTCAGGCTTATCTGAACAGAGGTGCTGATGCCGTATACAAGGTCTACAGTGACTATTTCGGTCAATATCAGAAAGACTGACAGTGAAAGAAACAGGAATATCAGTGCCTCTGCCATAAAGCTCCTTTATTCTACGTCGACTATATCGTCCTCTGCCGAGGGCTCATCGTCAAAGTTATTATTATCGTTGGTCTCGGTGCTTTCTTCGGTAAGCTCTTTTTCTTCATCGGCGTTTGCTTCCGATGCTTCCGTTTCGGTTTTGGAGATCTCGCTTTCGGTCTCAAGCTCGCTGATGGTGATCTGATCCTCATCCGCGTTTCTTTCGGCCTCTTCCTTCTCCTTGGTCTTTTCAAACATATTAGCAAGATCCTCGGATGCCGTAGGAAGCTCCTCAATGGATTTCAAGCCGAAGCAGCGGAGGAAATCGGACGTTGTTCCGTACTGCATAGGACGACCGGGAACATCAAGTCTACCGACACACTCTATAAGACCGCGGTCTATAAGGCTGTTCATCGCATAGGAGGAATCTACTTTTCTTATGGTATCAACGAAAACGCGCGTAACAGGCTGGTTGTAGGCAACCACCGCAAGCGTTTCCATAGCGGCGGTTGATAAAGAGCCGCTTTTTCTTATACCGAGCGCATCGCGGATCTCATGCAGATAATTCTCCTTTGTGCACAGCTGACAGGAATCCGCGTATGTAAGAAGCATAACTCCGCGGGGGAAGGGCTTCGGATCGTTGTATTTTATCGCATACTCGAAAATCTTATCCTTGACCTTCGACGGAGTCATTTCAAAGACTCGTGCGAGAGTGGCATAGGAAACGGGATGGCCTGCAGCAAAGAGAACCGCCTCAAGACCTTCCTCAAAAACCACTACGCGCTCTTCTTCAATTGGAGTATTTTGCTCCTCAGCGCTATTCTTTTCTACTTCACTCATCTTTGTTTTCGTCCTTTTCTGTGTTGTCATTTGCCATCATGTCGAATTCGCTCTCAGCGCCGACAGTGGGAACATAATCGGGATTGAGCTTGAATTTTATATCAAGTCCTTCTGCATCGTATTCTGCGACGTCCTCGACAAAATGAACCGTTGTTATCATTATTCTATGTATCTTTATCAGCTCAAGTACACCCATGAAGCGTGCTACAAGCTCCGCGCGTGAGTCTGCGTCCTTAAGCAAGAAGAAGAGCGAAGCTTCCTCGCGATCCTCAAGCAGTGCGCAGATTTCCTCTATCTTTTCCTCAACCGAAACAACCTTATGCTTTATAAGTGGGTTTACAAGATCGGTAGGCTTTCTTTCAGCCTCTGCTATTCTCATTCGTCTGAGAATAGCGTTAAGAGCCTTTATCATAAGATTCGGATCCAGATTAAGCGGTAATCCTTTTTCCGGAGGCACGTCGTCGGTGCCCTTTACGTATCTGGTTGAAAATTCGTCGTATAACGGGCGGAGCTTTGTTGCCGCAAGCTTTGCCTGCTGATAAAGGAGGAGGGCATTTGCAATTTCGCGTCTTGGGTCGTTTTCGGTTCCTTCCTCATGCGGTAGGATCATCTTACTCTTAATGAGCATAAGCTCGCTTGCCATCACTATAAATTCACTGGCTATTTCGAGGTCCATGCGCTGAGCCTGCTCGATGTATTCCATATACTGATCGCATATCATAGCGATGGGAATATCGGTTATGCTTACCTTGTTTTTGCTTATCAGGGTAAGCAGGAGGTCGAGAGGACCTTCAAATTGATCGAGTCTGTATGTCAGTTGTTCACTCATCAGATAATCTCCGTTTCAGGCTTTCAAAAAGGGAATTAATTCAAAAAGATAAAATATAGCGGATGAAATACCCTCAATGGCATATCCGAGAAGATCGGGTAAAGAGAGTATTTTCGCAAGAACCGTAAGAACAGGACTTGCTGTAACGATAGGGGATGAGAGCAAAAATGCCGCGGCACTGTCGCCGAGAAGAAGCCAGCCGATAAGGATATAATATATGGTTCTTTCGTGCTCAAGCATTTTATTGTATATGCGGTAAGGCAAGAATGCACCCAGCACGCGAGAGCCGTCAAGAGGCGGCACCGGTATCATATTGAATATTCCGATTCCCACGTTTACAAGATGGAATATCATAAAGAAATTAAGAGTATTTTCCGCAAGACCGAAAAGAAATTCGCTCGTGAAGCTGACGTCACGCAGAAGGGCGTATATCAGCAGATAAATAAATGCCGATATGATCGCCAGCACAAAATTGGAAACAGGGCCTGCGAGCGCAACTATTGCAAAATCGCGCTTCGGATTTTTGAAATAGCGGGTATTGACCGGCACCGGCTTTGCCCATCCGAAGTGGAAGAATATCATGCATAGGGCACCTATGGGATCTATATGTCGGAGCGGATTCAGAGATAGCCGTCCGAGCTTTTCGGCAGTCCTGTCGCCAAGCTTATAAGCCGCGTATCCGTGAAAGTATTCATGAACGGTAAGCGTGATAAGAACGGCGAACGCCGATAAAATCAAATAAATAATATCCATTAGCTTATTTTTTTGACAGTACGTCGCAGATGCGGCTCCAGAGCTCCTCCTTGCCATCGCGCGTAACCGATGAGAAGGGGATAATTTCTATTCCCGTACCTGCAAAGTATTCTTCTTTCATATTATTGAGTGCGGTATTCAGCTGGGATTTTGAAAGCTTGTCTGTCTTGGTTGCGACTATTACGAAGGGGTATCCGCAGTCGATCATGAAATTTATCATCATTATATCGTCATCCGTAGGACCGGTTCTGATATCCACAAGCTGAACTATGAGTCTGATAGCGTCCGATGAGGGGTTCTTCAAAAAATAATCCTCGGTAAGACTGCTCCAGGATTTCTTCGATTCGGCAGAACGCTTTGCGTAGCCGTATCCGGGGAGGTCGACAAGATAAAATTTACCGTCCACACTGTAGTAGTTTATCGTAATGGTTTTTCCGGGAGCAGAGGAGACTCTTGCAAGTGACTTCCTGCCGAGCATGGTATTTATGAGGGAGCTTTTACCTACGTTCGATCTTCCGGAGAGAGCTATCTCGGGCTTAGGATCGCGCGGAAACTGCTTTGAATTTCCCACCGTCATTGCTATGCTTGAATTATTGACGTTAAATTTCATATTTATGACCTCAAAAAAATTATTGATGCAAAAGTGCTGCGGAAAGCACGTCGCCTATCGTAGAGCAGGGGACGAAGCTGAGGTGCTTCTTTGCCTCCGCATCTATATCGTCGAGATCCTTGACGTTATCCTTCGGGATGAGCACCGTGCTTATACCGCTTCTGAATGCGGCAAGTGTCTTTTCCTTGAGACCGCCGATAGGCAGGACTTTTCCTCTGAGTGTGACCTCTCCCGTCATAGCCACAGTGCGCTTCACAGGAATATCGGAGAGCGCGCTTATTATAGCGGTGACCATAGTAACACCGGCAGAAGGTCCGTCCTTGGGAATAGCACCCTCGGGGAAGTGTATGTGAATATCCTTGTCCTTGTAGAAGGATGGAGAAATGCCGTACTTATCCGTGACTGTTCTTACGTAAGAATGGGCTATCTTTGCCGATTCCTTCATAACGTCACCGAGCGAGCCGGTAAGCTCTATCTTACCTGTGCCCTCCATAATGGCGACCTCCACCTTGAGCAGATCTCCGCCGCTCTGGGTATAGGCAAGACCGTTTACCACTCCCACCTGATCTTCTGCCTCAAGCCTTTCGGGCAGGACTTTCGGGCGGCCGAGGAGCGCTTCGAGGTTCTTCACGGAGACCGTTACCGATTTTTTATCGGTTTCAGCGATTATTTTCGCCACCTTTCTTATCAGCGATGCGATCTCGCGCTCCAGGTTTCTTACACCCGACTCGCGCGTGTATTCCTTAATAAGCTTAAGGAGAGCATCATCGTTGATCCTGAAGAAGCGCTTGCTCATACCGTTTCTTTTAAGCTGCTTCGGCACAAGATGATTCTTGGCGATAGCAAGCTTTTCGGAATCTGTATATGTAGAGAGCTCTATTACCTCCATTCTGTCGATCAGAGGTGCGGGGATCCTGTCGTAGCTGTTAGCCGTTGCGATGAAAAGGCAATCGGAAAGATCTATCGGGATCTCCATAAAGTTATCGCGGAAGAATTTATTCTGCTCGGGATCGAGAACCTCAAGCAAGGCAGACGTGGGATCTCCGCGAAAATCGTTTGCCAGCTTATCTATTTCATCAAGAACTATGACGGGATTTTCGACCTTTGAGGTGATGATAGCATTGACAAGTCTGCCGGGCATAGCACCGACGTAGGTCTTTCTGTGTCCTCTTATCTCAGCTTCATCGTGCATACCTCCGAGCGACACACGTGCGTATGAACGGCCGAGCGCGCGTGCGATGGATGCCGCAACCGAGGTTTTTCCGACGCCGGGAGGGCCGACAAGGCATATTATCTGATTCTTTACGTCCGAGGAGAATTGCTTGACGGCAACGAACTCAAGAATGCGCTCCTTGACCTTTTCAAGCCCCTCGTGATCCTCGTTAAGTATCTCTCTTGCGCGCGCGACGGATACAGTATCCTCGCTCCGTACACCGAAGGGGAAATCAAGACATGTATCAAGATATGAGCGCAGAACAGTCCCCTCTGCAGCACCGAAGGGAGTCTTTGAGAGCTTGTTAAGCTCTTTCATAAGCTTTTCTTTTACTTCATCGGGGAGCTTCTTTGCCGCTATGCGCTCCTCATATTCGCTTATTTCATCATCGTCATCCTCTCCGAGCTCTGCCTGGATCGCCTTGACCTGCTCGCGGAGGAAATAATCCTTCTGATTACGGTCTATCTTCTCGCGCACCTGCATCTGGATATCGTGCTCGCATTCAAGAAGCATTCGCTCTTCGTTTATAAGGACAAGAAGCTTCTCGAGCCTCGCCTTTGGGGTAACAAGCTCAAGAATAGCCTGCTTGTTCGTATATTCGATTATAGCCGCCGATGCAACGAAGTCTGCGAATCTGCCGGGATCGGTTATAGCCTCGGCACCCATTTTCATATCATCGGTGAAATGAGGATGGATATCTGCAAGGTTGGTGAGCGCATTCTTCACTTCGCGCATAAGTAACTCGATCTTCGGAGGGCAGGCGGAGTATTTTCCTTCATCTCTTATTTCGGCCTCGGCAAGCATAAAGCTGTCATGAGAGCCCTTGACGGTGGTGATGGTGGCTCTTGCAATTCCTTCAAAAACGACCGAGAGATTGTTCTGGGTGTTTTTGACGACGTGTCTGATCTTCGCCAGAACACCAATGGGATATAGATCCTCGGGCTTGGGATTTTCCACCGTAATATCCTTTTGAGTTACAAGAAGGACGTCCATATCGTGGATAGTGGCCGCTGCAGTAAATGCCTTAAGTGAGGCGGGACGGATTATTTCTATATTGAGCTGAACACCCGGAAATGCAACAACGCCGCGCAGGGGTATAAGCGGAAGCTTTACAAGATCCGAGCCATTATATTTATCTGACATAGAGAATTCCTTTTCAAATTAAATAATAAGTAGCAATGCACTCTTGGTATTATAACACATAAAATATAAAAAATCTATAGTATTTAAAATTTTTTTACAATTTAAACGACATTATTTGTTTTTAAGACCGCCTTTTCTGTGGGTACGGATAGAAAACATACAAATTTTCAGAAAATCTCAAAAAAACACTTGACAAACGATGAAAAGTATGATACAATGTCACTCGTAGCAGATTGCTACCAAAACAAAGCAGAACTTCCGTTCTCACCATACCACAAGGGTGCGTATTGGTTAATATCATTTTCATCTCGCGTTTTTTGTGGGGTGTCTTGGTGTGCGTACGGAGGATTCTGTATGCATTTTTTGTTTTTCGGAGGTATAAGGCTATTAGCACTAAGGACGAAAAGGCTCTTCTTACTAATGAAGAGATCAAGCATCCCGAGGTAAGAGTACTCGGTCCCGCAAATGAGCAGGTAGGCATCATGAAGATAGCAGATGCGCTTAACTATGCTGAGAATATGGGCGTTGACCTTGTTCTTATCGCTCCTAACGCAACGCCGCCTGTTTGCCGTGCAATCGATTACGGCAAGTTCTGCTTCGAGCGCGATAAGCGTGAGAAGGAGGCTAAGAAGAAACAGGTCGTTGTTAAGGTAAAGGAGGTTCAGCTCTCCTGCCGTATCGAGCAGCACGATCTGGACACAAGAGTCAATCAGGCAAAGAAATTCCTTGGCGAGGGCAATAAGGTTAAGGCTGTTGTTCGCTTCAGAGGAAGAGAAATGTCTCATATGGAGCTCGGAAGAGATGTTATTCTTCGATTTGAGGAGGCTCTCAAGGGCGTAGGCGTGGCAGAAAAGAAGCCCGTTCTGGACGGTAGATTTATGTCTATAGTTCTTGCACCTGTAAAACCCGAGAAGAAAACGCAAAAACAAATTAATAACAGGGTACAACCCGATGAAAAGGAGAAATAAAAATGGGAAAGATCAAGACACATAAAGCATCCGCTAAGAGATTTTCTCTCACCGGAACCGGCAAGGTTAAGATGTCGCACAACAATCACCGTCATAAGCTCGGTCTTAAGACCGCTAAGCGTAAGAGAGGCCTTCGTAAGGGCGCCGTTCTCAGCGAGAGCTTTGCTCCCACCTACAGAACTCTTATCAACAAGTAATCAGATCTGTACGTGACAAGACAAAAGAAGAAAATTTGGAGGAACATATAAAATGGCAAGAGTAAAGGGCGCTATGATGGCGCGTAAGAGAAGAAAGAGCATCCTCAAGGCAGCTAAGGGTTATTGGGGAGCAAAGTCCAAGCACTTCAAGATGGCTAAGCAGGCCGTTCTCAAGAGCGGTAACTATGCATTTATCGGCCGTAAGCAGAAGAAGAGAGATTTCCGTTCTCTCTGGATCACCAGAATATCCGCACAGGCTAAGGTTTGCGGAATGAACTATTCCACCCTCATGCACGGTCTTAAGCTTTGCGATATTAATCTCAACCGCAAGATGCTTGCTGAGCTTGCAGTTTCCGATAAGGAAGCGTTCGCTGCACTTTGCGAGAAGGCTAAGGCAGCTCTTTAATTGAAATAAATAAGAGGGTAGCTCCGGTTTGCACTTGGGCTACCTTCTTTGTTTGCAGCGCGGTGCCTTTTTTAGTTGTAAAAAGCCCGTTTTTGCTTATTACCCCCATACCGTGTTAATTTCAGGAGGATTTTATGATATTTGCCAATGAGGTCATCATAAGCCGTAATAACCCTGCGGTAAAGCTCGCCGCATCGCTTAAGGAAAAGAAGGGAAGATACAAGGCGGCACTCTTTATGGCAGAGGGTGCAAAGCTTACCGCGGAGGCGCTTTCCTCGGGCTTGCCGGTGGAAAAAATATACGTTGCCGAGGACTGCCGCGAGCGTGCGCTTTCTATGCTGGAAAAATATTCGCATGATGAAAAATTTGAAAAAACGGTGGTTCAGACGGTTTCCAGAGGCGTTTTTGAAAAAATTTCCACCGAAAATTCGCCTGAAGGCGTAATAAGTATCATAAAACATCTTGACTTTTTACGTCAAATGGATATAATATATAAGGAAGACTTTTCTCGCGAGGCCTGTGGAAGGTCTATCGCGCTTTGCTCGGTGCGTGATCCGGGCAATCTCGGTGCGGTGATAAGGAGCGCCGTTGCCTTCGGTGTAGAGGAGATAATTCTCTCGGGCGACTGTGCCGATATCTACAATCCTAAGACCGTAAGGGGTGCTATGGGAAGTCTTTTTCGTGTAAACGTAAGGATCGTCGGTGATATGAAGGAATACATAAGGGCGATGCAGGCAAACGGTAGGCGGGTATATTCTGCCGAGCTTTCCGAATCTGCCGTTCCTCTTTCGGATCTCGGACTCGACCGTTGGGATTCGGTGATTATCGGTAACGAGGGACATGGAATCCCCGCGGAGATATCTGCTATGACTGATGCTTCGGTGTATATTCCTATTTCTTCGAGAACAGAGTCGCTCAATGCATCGGTAGCGGCGGCTATCTTTATGTGGGAGCAAAGTAAAACTATCTAGGTGGAGAATTTTATGGATGAGCTTGTTTATTGGATATGGCTTTCTTTGGCAGTAACGCCCGGTTCGGTTACGTTTTCAAAGCTCATAGGCGAGCTTGATACCCCCGAGGCTATATACAATGCCGAGGACGATGAATTATCACACATCATCGGTTCGAGATCGTCTGATCTTTCCGCTCTTAAGGAGAAGGATCTGGAGCGTGCTCGGGAGATATACGACTTATGCAAGCGCAAAAGCATAGGCATCATCACCTATTGCGATCCGCAGTTTCCCAAAGCTCTTACCGAAATTCCCACACCGCCCGTTTTGCTTTATTATCGCGGTATTTTGCCTGATTTCAACAGCTCTTGTACGGTTGCGATGGTGGGAACGAGACGGCTCACCGATTACGGCAGGCGGAATGCCTTTGCCATTGGGTATGACCTTGCCTGCGCAGGCGCGATAGTCGCTTCGGGTATGGCGATAGGTATCGACGGTGTTTCTCATGCCGGCTCGCTTGCGGCGGGTGGTGTGAACGTTGCGTTTCTCGGAAGCGGTATCGACATTTGCTATCCCGAGCAGCATAAGCGGCTTGCACGCGAAATAGTGAAGAGCGGCTGTGTTATGACCGAATATGCTCCCGGCACACGTCCGGAGAGGTACAATTTCCCTAAGCGCAACCGCCTGATAGCGGCTATAAGCTGTGCTACTGTGGTTATAGAGGGCAGAGAAAACAGCGGTTCAATAATTACGGCAAGATATGCCAAGGAATTCGGTAAAAGGCTGTATGCATTACCTGGTAACGTCGATAATAAGACAAGCGAGGTAACCAATCTTCTTATAAAGACAGGTGCTCAGCTTATAACCGCGGCAGACGATATTGTCAGTGATCTTGAATTCATCTACACCGGAATAATAAACCCCTTCAATCTCAAGAAGCGTCCTGAGGTCGATATGAATGAAATATTCTCCGAGCTTCAGATATCATGCGTTTCCGCAGGGGACGGTATTTTTTCACCGCCGAGAAGAAAAAGAGTAAAGAAAGCGGCAGAGCTGACCGAGGAGGTCGTTACGCTTGAGGAGGCGGCAAGGCGTACTTCCGATGCCGAGCTGTCGCTTAAGGATATGAATTTTGACGAGGCAACCATCCGCATATATAAGAAGATACCGGCGGATGCCGATTGCACGGTCGACTCCCTCTCGGATGACACCGACAAAATGCCTATTGTAATGAAAGCATTATTGAAGCTTGAAATGGGAAGATTTATAACAATGCTTCCCGGAGAAAAGGTAAAAAGAAACATTAATTGAAAGGAGCGGTGCGTGCCGCTTGTAATATGGCAAATTTAGTTATTTTGGAATCCCCCGCAAAAGCAAATACAGTAAAAGGATATCTTGGCTCTAACTACAGAGTTATTGCATCAAAGGGACATATAAGAGATCTGCCCAAAAGCAGTCTTGGTATAGATGTAGAAAACGGCTTTGAGCCGCATTATATAAATATTCGCGGTAAGGGCGACGTTATAAGGGAGCTCAAAAAGGAAGCTAAGTCGGCAAACAAAATATTCATCGCAACCGACCCTGACCGCGAGGGCGAGGCTATCGCCTGGCATATAGCAACACAGCTTGGTATCCCGGAGGGGAAGGCTTGTCGTGTTACATTCAACGAAATAACAAAAAGCGTGGTTAAGGAGGCGATAAAGTCTCCGAGATGCATAAATATGGATCTCGTTAACTCTCAGCAGGCGAGAAGAATTCTCGATAGGCTTGTTGGCTTCAATCTCAGCCAGGTTCTCTGGAAGAACGTCGGAAGCGGTCTTTCGGGCGGAAGAGTTCAGTCGGTTGCGGCGAGGATAATATCCGAGCGAGAAAAAGAAATATCAGAATTCGTCCCGAAAGAGTACTGGACGGTCGACGTAACTCTGTCCTTGGCTTCGGGCGATACACTCAAATCGCACTATTACGGAAAGACGGGAATAAGAACCAGGCTTGACAGCGAGGGTGAGGCAAGAGACGTAGAGCGTGACCTCAAGGCAAGCAAGTACCTTGTAACCTCGGTTAAGCATGCCGAAAAAATGAGAATGCCCGCACCGCCCTTTACGACCTCCACGCTTCAACAGGAGGCATCAAAGAAGCTGGGCTTCCAATCTCATAAAACCATGAAAATAGCGCAGGAGCTTTACGACGGTCTTAATCTCGGACACGAGCTGGGAGGCGTTCAGGGCTTGATAACCTACATGAGAACAGACTCGACGAGAATTTCGGATACCGCCGCGGAGCATGCGAAAAAATATATAGAGGCCGAATACGGCGCGGGATATCTTCCCGAAAGCCCGAGAGTATATAAGAGCCGCGGAAACGCTCAGGATGCACACGAGGCGATCCGTCCCTCGAATTCCTCGCTCAATCCGAAGGATGTAAGACGTATGCTTTCATCCGACCAGTATAAGCTTTATAAGCTTATCTGGGAGCGCTTCATCGCCAGCCAGATGGCGGCGGCGGTGCTTGATACGGTGACTGTTGAGATAGA
>SVRZ01000043.1 GCA_015064555.1 Oscillospiraceae bacterium | reverse complement strand
CGCTGACCTGTATGTGTAAGAGCCGCCAGGAGAACCGCGGCAAAGAATCCGATCATCATAGACATACAGGTCAGCGTAAATTTACCGACAGCTTCGCTGATGCTATACATAGCGGTCGCCTCTATGATAAAGGAGATAATTGCAAACAACAGCGTTGCAAGCAGTATCTGCCACCAGCTCCAGGTGGTGAATATTGTAAACGGAATAGCTATCATAATGTAGAATATCGACATTCCGTATATGCCGTCCTCCTCCTCGAACATCGACAGCACGACCGCATCGATGAACAGAGTCAGAAGCACAACGACAATATCAAGGATCATAACAACCCACCACGACCAGGTCGTGAATATAAGCATCATTGCAAGTATGGCAAGAGGATATATGAGTATCTGCGACCAGACAAGCCTTCCGCAGAAATCACTCGGTGTATACGCGCTGTGAACGCCCCACGCCATAAGCGAAAGGAGAACAACAGTAGTGATTGCGATTGCGATCATTGCACCTGTCGACATGCGCTCCTTTTCGGGCTCCTCCTCCGGAATGATCTCCTCGATTACCGGCGGCTCCTCGGGCTCAAGCTCGATGCCCGCAAATACGTTCGGCGCGGTGGTCGTTCCCTTAAGGGTAGCGCCCTCCTTGCTGTAGAGGAATAGCTCCATAGCGCCCGAAAGGAGGCTCTCTGAATTCATTCTCACTATCATTCTGACGCTCTTCTGCTCGCCTGTCGTACGGGGGACGGTATACGAGGCGTTGAAGGAGAGCCTTCCGTTATTATGTAGTCGCTCAAGATTTGCCGTAGGCGCTTCCTCAAGAGTAAGACTGTCACCATCCTCATCGGGGACGGAGAAATAGCAGTTCAGCGAAACACCGTCATTATCAGTCATTGGTGTGAAGAGGATATCGAGCACCATATAGCACGGACCGTTTCCAAAGCTCGGAGTTTTTGAAATAACTCTGTCCGAAAAATCGCCGCCGTTATAGGCATTGTCGTCGATATATCCGACTTCTATATTATCTATCTTTATCTCTGCATCAGCCTTCTCTCCGCCAAGCTGTGCCTCAGCGAATCCGTTCACGTAATAATTCTTGACGTTGCTCGGAGTATCCAAGGTGCAGTATGCATTGAGAGTTCCGCCGAGGTCCGGCTTTACCGTAAAGGGAATTACAACGGCGCCCTGCATAATGCTGCTGCCGCCCTTTATACGCAAACGGCTGCTCGGCGAGGCGGTCATATCGAAGGACTCTATCGGTATGCCGTACAAAAGCGGACTTCCGACGGTTACGCACTCCTCGTCATAGAGAACTCCGCTCTCGCCCGTCAGGATAAATCTCAGATTGGTGTTGAGATAGTCAACGTTCGGAGCACCGTAGCAAAGAACAACAAGGTAATTGGTGCTCTGCAGATTGAACTTTCCGTTGTTTTCAATAGCATATTCGCTGAGTATTCCCGATTTTCCGGATTCTCCGAAAAGATTCTCAAGCGGGTACATTCCCGGCAATATCAGAGTGTCTGCTATCCAGGAATTTTTCTGGCGCTTGTATCCGTACTGATCGGTATCAAGGGTATCCTCCACGGAGGTATCTCCACCGCCACCCGACAGATCACACGCAACCATAGACAGAGCCAGGACGAGGCTCAGTATAAGAAAAAGTATTTTTTTCATAGCGTATCCTTCCAAAGTGATGACATTTCAATAAGAGTATTATATAACATTTTTCGGATATAGTCAATCCTTTTTTTCGACTTTTTGTAAGGTTTGTAAGGGAAGATTTTATACGTAAAAAATCGGCAAAATCGCTTGACATATCTATGCTTCCATGATACAATCAACTTGATATATGATATACAAGTATATCAAGTTTTTGAAAGGAGCAGAAAAATGCTTTACAAAAAGAATCAAACACGAGTTCTCTCGGATGAGCTCTTTAAATCTCCTACAAGCGAATACAGAGGTACTCCCTTCTGGGCTTGGAACTGTAAAATGACACCCGAAATACTCGAGAAGCAGATAGAATATCTGAAGGAAATGGGCTTCGGCGGTTTCCATATGCACTCAAGATCCGGAATGGACAATGCATATCTCAGCGACGAATTCATGGGACTTGTACGTGCCTGCACGGACAAGGCAAAGCGCGAGGATATGCTTGCCTGGCTCTACGATGAGGACAGATGGCCCTCCGGCGCGGCGGGAGGACTTGTCACAAAAGAGCCCCGATACAGGGCGAGAAAGCTCGTCTTTGCCCCTGCGGAGAGGACTCGCCTTGCCGAAGGATACAAGAGCGAGCTCACCGATGAAAAGCCTCTCTATGATGCTTCGGCAGAGCTGCCGAAAAAAGAGGCTATCGCTGAGGGTAAGCCCTATTTCGTTGCCGCTTATGACGTGATTCTTGACGAGAACGGCAGACTCGCCTCATACAAGCAGATCAACAGGCAGGCAAAGGCGGTCGGCAGCAAGTGGTACGCCTTCTGCCAGACTCAGCCTATGAGCGACTGGTATAACGGATACTGCTATCTCGATACTCTTTCGCCCGCGGCGGTAAAGAAGTTCGTGGAGGTAACGCATGAGAGATACAAGGAATGCGTTGGAGACGAATTCGATAAGACCATACCCGCAATATTCACAGACGAGCCTCAGTTTGCAAGGAAGGCGACCTTCGAAAGGCCCACCGATAAAAAGGCGTGCGAGCTGCCCTGGACTCCCGATCTGCCGACAAGCTACAAAAGGGCTTACGGCGGCGATCTTATCGCACACATACCCGAGCTTTTCTGGGATCTGCCGAACGATGCTGTATCGGTTGACAGATACCGCTATCACGACCACGTTTGCGAGAGATTTACTCAGGCATTCAGCGCGACATGCGGTAAGTGGTGCGACAAAAACAAGCTACCCCTCACAGGTCATATGATGGAGGAATATTCGCTTATGGCCCAGACAGCGGCAATAGGCGAAGCGATGAGATCATATAAATATTTCGGATATCCCGGAATTGATATGCTTTGCGACAAGATAGAGCTTTCAACCGCTAAGCAGACTCAATCCGTCGTTCATCAGTACGGTAAGGAGGCAATGCTCTCCGAGCTTTACGGCGTTACAAACTGGGACTTTGATTTCAGAGGACATAAATTCCAGGGTGACTGGCAGGCGGCTCTCGGCGTTACTATAAGAGTTCCCCACCTCTCCTGGGTATCAATGAAGGGCGATGCAAAGCGAGATTACCCCGCATCCATCAGCTATCAGTCGCCCTGGTACAAGGAATATAAGTACGTTGAGGATCACTTCGCAAGAGTCAACACTGCTATGACACGCGGCAAGCCTGACGTCAATATTGCCGTTATTCATCCCATAGAAAGCTATTGGATAAACTGGGGCCCCGGTGCTACGACCATAGAAAAAAGAAATCAGCTTGACGAAAACTTCCAAAGCCTGATAAAATGGTTGCTTCTGTCCCAGCTTGACTTCGATTACATCAGCGAATCAATGTTCCCCGATGCCTGCAAAAAGGTAGACAATCCCATAAGAGTCGGAAAAATGAAGTATGACGTCATAATAGTTCCCGCGCTTGAAACTATCAGGGGAACTACGGTAGAAAGACTCGAAAAATTCCTTGATGCCGGCGGACGTGTCATATTTATGGGCAAATGCCCCTCTTACGTGGATTGCGAAGAAAACGAAAAAATCAAGGAGCTTTATGAAAGAGCCGAAAAGGTTTCATTTGAAAAGAACGAAATAGTTTCCGCTCTGGAGAAAAACCGAAAGCTTGAAATAAGAGGTCAGAACGGCGGATACAAGGATAACTATCTGTATCAGATGCGTGACGACGACGGCATAAAATGGCTCTTCGTTGCCAATGCATTAAAGCCGCACGAAAGAAGGCACGGACACGGGGTAATATCAAAGGATATTTATCCCGCCGAAAAGCTCTACTTTAAAATTAAAGGTAAATATACTCCCAAGCTTTATGACACGATCGAGGGAAAAATCAATGACATTTCCTTCAAGGTGGAAAACGGATATACAACCTTTGCTCTTGGAGCGTATCTTTTCGATTCGTTCCTCATAAGGCTCGGAAAATATACCGTTTCTTCTTACACGGTACCCACCGAACCCCCAAAGACGGTCATCGGCAGACTTGACCGCTTTGGCAAGGTAAAATATGAGAGAGATGAGCCGAACGTGCTGCTCCTCGATATGGCAGAATGGAAATGGGATGACGAGCGCGAGTATCAGCCGCGCGAGGAAATGCGCCGCCTTGACAGACTCGTCAGAGCTAAAGCGGGTATACCGCCCAAGAGCGGAAAGCAACCCTGGTGCCTGCCCGAGGAGATCGCTGAGCATACCGTTTCCATGCGCTTCGAGTTTAACAGCGAGGTCGAGCTTCGCGGTGCGGAATTTGCCTGCGAGGACATTGAGGTTACAGATGTAGCCCTTGACGGCGTACCTGTTAAGAAGAATATAAACGGCTACTTCACCGATGAATCAATAAAAAAGACCGCCCTCCCGAATATAGGCAAAGGCAGACACACAATAGAGATAACAAAGCCCCTTGCTCCGAGAAGCTATAACGAAAACTGTTTCCTGCTCGGAGATTTCAACGTAAGAGTCGATGGCATTGAAAGCACCCTCACCGCTCCTACGGCTGAAATAGGCTTCGGATCGGTTACCGGACAGGGACTTCCCTTCTACGGCGGAAATCTTCGCTATTATATCGACGTAGACGTTCCCGAGGACGGATGCGATCTCAGAATCCACTCCTGGCTGTATCGCGGTGCACTTATTTCCGCGGCGCTTGACGGAGAGTGCGTCGGCAAGATAGCATACAATCCTTGCTCAGTTACAGCAAAAAATGTAAATAAAGGTAGACATACAGTCGAGCTTACGATCTTTGGAAACCGCCATAACTCTTTTGGAGCTCTTCATAACTGCGACAGAGAGTATAAATGGTTTGGTCCCAATGCGTGGTTCATCAAGGGAGATGAATTCGCATACGAGTATCAGCTCAAGGAGTTTGGAATACTGGCAAGCCCTGTGATCGAGATTCTTAAAAAGTAACGCACCACCCCTCGCATTTTTTGAAAAGCAACACAAAACGCCCCTCGCGCATCAGGCTCAATGCTTGATGCGCGAGGGGCGTTTTTTTACTTTGTCATCCCGAATTTTATTCAGGCGTTATGGTATGCGTTCTTGCGAAACTCTCGCCGGGAGCGACAGCTCTCATACCGACCTTCTCGCGGAAGTCGTAGGAGCTTCCGACCACATCGGGCAGGCCGCACCAGGGCTCAACGCAAAGGTAGGGCGCTGTGTATTTATGCCATACGACCAGATTGTCAAAGCCGGGGAAATCCACGGTTATTCTCCGAGATCCGTTCTTCGCCGCGAGGGTTACGCTACGGCTCTTGACGGTGCGGAAAACAAGCGCATCAAGGAAGAAATCACGATCGTTAAGAACGAGCTTCTTGCTGTTCTGTGACATCTGCTTGGTATAATCGGTCACGATATCACCGTTGAGTCCGGATGCAACGAGGCTTTCCTCCTCGGGGAAGACAAGCTCATATTCCTCTATTCCCTCGGGGCAGGCATACGCCTCGTGAGAGCCGAAGGTGCAATACATAGTCTTTTCATCAACGTTCTTTGCGTCATACGTGACCTTAAGACTTCCGCCCTCAAGCGCGAAGATCACTCTGAACTCAAATGCGAAGGGGTACATTTTACGGGTATCTTCATTGTCGCGAAGAAGCATTGTTACAGAGCTGTCGGAAAGCTCCTCTACCTCAAACAGGGAGAGCTTTGCAAATCCGTGCTTAGGCATCTCATAGCTTTTGCCATCAAGCTCATATCTGCCGCCCTTGAGTCCTCCGCACATCGGGAACATTATGGGTGCCGACTGCGCCCAGAACTTCGGGTCTGCCGACCACATATATTCAACGCCGCCGCGAAGAATGCTCTTTATTTCGGCACCCTTCTTTGCTATCTTTACGGTCAGATCGGAATTTTTAATAACTACCATTTTCATTATCTCCAATCGAGTATTTCATACTTTTGTTTGCATTTTTGCGGGATTTATTATCTTTTGCTCACGGTAATGGTTGCGCTGTCCTCGGCTATGGAATCAACCGTGAAGGTGTATCCGAGTGCGTTACCCGACTGATCCTTAACGCTGCCGAGAGAATCGCCGACGCCGTATACGTAAGAGCCGTCAGCCGCAGTTACGTACTCGATAAGATTATGCTCTGTTCCGTAATCGTCGGAGGGATCGGTATTGTTGTTATAAACGTCATAATAGTATTCATCGCCGCCTGCGGATTCGCGATAGAGGGAGGAATTCACGTGGTATACAACGATTCCCTCGTCCTCAAAGTATCCGTATTCGCCCGAATTGAGCCCGTTGTTGGTATAGTATACTATGATGAAATATTCCTGATATGCACCAAGCGTGGGATCCCAGTTGTTGGCGATTATTACGGTATCACCATTCTTTGAGAAGTCCTCAAGGCTTACGGTAACACTTGTGTCGGTCACTATAAGACGGGAGGCGGTGAGCCATCCGAAATTGAACTTGGTGAATGCATTATGATCGCCGTACATAGAATCCATTACGTCATATCCGCCCATAGGCTCGCTCTCGTATGCGGTATCATAATAGTCATCAGCACCGAGGACGTGTCCGAATTCGTGGATATATGTATAGGTGTTCATTACAGTGGTATCGGTGTAAATGGTGTTTCCGAGCTCGTCGTAGTTCTCATGCATGAATGCATAGGATGCCCAGAGATAATCGTTTGCAGAAACGCCGTCATACTCGTAATAGGAATCGTCTGCATCGGTGTAGATATTCCAGTATCTATATGCCCACTGCATATCTACGTCAGCATCAACCGCGAGAGTGTTTATAAGAACGACGGCATCTATAGTACCGTTGTTATCCGAGTCGAACTTTGAAAGATCCATTCCCAATACGGTATCAAGATAATCAAGTGCTTCATTCATTATGATCTGGTCGCCGATTCCGGTCTCGGAGCCGTAATATTCCATTGTAGCATCGAGATAGTAGCTGCTGTTATTTTCGGGACGGAACCAGAAATCAAGAACTGTTATATCAAGGTCAAGCTTTCCATAGCTTGAAATGTAGTAATAATCGTGAACCGAGTTGTATTCACTGCCGCCGCTGCCGCTGAAGGCACTGAGTATCGTGGCTGTGTTGTAGCCCTTGGATGCCGCGGTGATATCCTTGAACTCAACCGGAATTACAAGAACTGCAGGAGAGCCTGTCGTGGGACATCCGTCAAGATAATAGCCCTGATCGGTTACGTCCTTTACATTGGTAGCCTGGGTAAAATCAACGTCATAAACGCCGTCCTCATCGGTGGGAAGTCCCTTGCCGTCATTGGTGATATGCTCGATCTCGGAGTCCTCCGAGCCGCTACCCGTGTTATCTCCCGAGCCTGTATTGTCGCCCGAGCCGGTGTTGTCGCCCGAGCCTGTATTGTCGCCCGAGCCTGTGTTGTCACCCGAGCCTGTATCATCGGGATCCTTGCTGAGCGAGGAATATACGTAAAGGTCTACAACGTATTCGCCCTCATAGTTGTAGAAGGCAACGTCTATTACAACGTCATTTTTGGTATACTGATACCAGGTATCGCCCTCGTCATCCTGATAGGTATCCGCGAGGGTATAGCCCGTGAAGGTGAGTCTGTATGCATCAAACTCTGCCTGAGTAT
>SVRZ01000015.1 GCA_015064555.1 Oscillospiraceae bacterium | reverse complement strand
ATCTATGACTCAAACGGTTCGCCTATAGGAATGCAATACCACGGTTCAAGCTATGCAGAGGACGTATGGGACGTATTCTGGTATGAAAAGAACCTCCAGGGAGATATTGTTGCAGTCTATAACGATTCCGGCACAAAGCTTGTAACCTACTACTACGATGCATTTGGTTATTGTATAGCAGGCTATGATAACAATGGTTCAAGTACACGTGCGTACTATAATCCATTCAGATATAGAGGCTATTACTACGATAAAGATCTTGATCTCTACTATCTGAATGCAAGATACTACGATGGTAGAACCGGTAGGTTTATATCTCCCGATGCGCCTTCTTACCTCGGCGCAAACGGTGATCTGAATAGCTATAATCTGTATGCTTACTGCAGTAATAATCCGGTGATGTATGCAGATCCGGAAGGAAATGTTATAATTTCTTCGATAGTAATAGGAGGATTTGTAGGATTATTTTTAGGATTCACATTAACTGCATATTCGGATTATATAGATGATGGGGATGTGTTCAACGGTAGTATAGATACTAAAGATTATGTTGCCAATACCTTGGTAACCGGTATAATAGGATTGGGTGTTGGATATGTGGCTCCGTCAATGAGTTCATTTTTATCAAACAGTTTCACATTTGCCATTCCATCTTTGGCAGGAAATGGAGCATTGTCGGTAACTTTAACTGGAAGTCAAGTATTCGCTTTGGCAACAATTACAGGAATAATACATACCATCACAACTAACAAAAGCAATGGATATTGGGGACAAAAATACAGCGATGATCATGCTCCGGATCATATACATTTAAAAGGCCCTAAAACTGATATTCGTATTGGAAGAGATGGAAATCCTCTTCGAGGGCAGCATCCATTAAATCCACAGCAACGTAAGGCTTTGAAGAATTTATGGGACGAATTTGTAAAATTATTCGAAATGGGGTGAAAAACATAAAATTTTTATCGGATAATATAGGATCATTTATACTACATGAAAGTAGTATAGAAAAAATTACTATAGCTAATGAAACTGTAACATTAGACTTCAAGGAAGGTTTTTTTGAAAAACGACATGTTCAAAAAAACAGATGTAAAATAATATTTTTTGTGCCGAATTTAAACGAAGAAAACTATGGTAGTTATATACTCATTTTAAAACAAGGAATCTTTTTAAAGGAAGTGAATCTACATCATTTTCAATCTCTTTTAACAAAGCATGAATTTGTAATAGATGTTGATTATTATTCTGAATTTGAAAAATCAACCATGCTTGTTGGAATGTTAAACAACAACAAATTTAGTGTGAAGATTACTGATATTGATTGGATAAAATTTGAGTACGATATGTAATGTTATCAGCCAGCAATTTTCGCTCCAAATCACACTATCCCATTAGCGCATTCGAGGCTGAGTCATTAAGAATTCAACAAAATCAAAACGAAAAGATGAAAATATCAGCAAAAAATATAATTTTCGCGAATTCTTGATGGCTCAGCCTCTCGGGGCGAAGGGATTTTGAGCGGAAATCCTCGGCTGATAATCAAGCAAAGCGAGTCTGTGCCATGCACAAGAGAGCGCGCGTAGATTGTTCTTCGGTGACTCACGATAAGTGAGTACAGTGCACAACACCAAAGGATGAAATCCTTTCACTGAAAAGAGCACGAACGATAAGCGTACAAGGGTACGCTGAGTGAGAAAACGAGGATAGAATAAAAAACTTTAATAAAGATGAGGAAAAACGAAGTTTTTCAACCTCTAAAATATTATAAAAGTACGGCAAAGGCACTGTGTTACAGTACTTTTGCCGTTTTTTCGGTTACGCCTAAATGACACAGCCCCATGTTTTTTACTGCATTTTTTGTATCTTCGCCTTGCTTTTACTCAATTCTTAATGAATCGATATCTTGCACTAGGGTGTAAGAGCGAATCCGGCGCAAGCGAAAATGACGAAAAAAACATTTATTTTACAGAATGTTGCATAAAATTTAAAAATACTATTGCTTTTATGCTCCGAATGAGTTAAACTATAGTGGCAGTTTAAAAATATATAAAGGAGACTTTTTATGAACAAATTGACAAAGCGCAGTCTGGCGTTACTTCTCGTAATGGTGTTAAGTATATCCATGCTGCTCGCGGCAGGTGTTGGTGTCAGTGCTGCCGACGTATCGTATGTGTATAGTGGAGAATACATATACAACTGGGGTACGCGCGGTACTACGGCGACCTTTATGTCCCCGAATGCCGAGAAATTCTATGATGACAACAATGTTTCATACAGTGATCTTGCCGCTTATGCCGGAAGCACGAACACTTCGGATGTTCCCAAGAGCGAGCTGTATAAGACCTTAAAGACTCTGATGACGTCTAACCATAGCTATATAACCAGCTATGACGCAACCAAGAGCCTTTACCAGTATACCGATTGTCAGAATAACGGCGGAAAAATCTCCTCCTTCTATTCGGGCAATGCAATAGGACCCGCATGGGGTGAAGGTAACTGGAACCGTGAGCATACCTGGCCTAACAGTAAGGGGCTTGGCGGAAGTGATGAAAACGATATCATGATGCTCCGTCCTACCTCTAGCAGCGAAAATTCCTCCAGAGGAAATACCGCATACGGCAAGAGCAGCGGATATTATAATCCTAACGGTGAGTCGAACGGTAAGTATGATCTTCGCGGTGACGTTGCACGTATCTTCCTTTACGTTTACGTTCGTTGGGGAAATACCAGCTATGCATGGGGCTCCGGCGGAGTAATGGAGAGCAAGGCCGTTCTTCTTGAATGGATGGAAGCAGATCCTGTTGATACCTGGGAGCTTGGCCGTAACGATTCCGTAGAATCGATAACCGGTACACGTAACGTATTCGTTGACTATCCCGAGCTTGCATTCATTCTCTTCGGTGAAGAGGTTCCCGAAATGACCACCCCCTCCGGATATGCAGCCAGCAAGTGCGATCATAATAATTTTGATTCGGGTATTGTCGTTGCTCCCGAATGCGAGAAAAACGGATATACTCTCTATACCTGTCAGACCTCCGGATGCGGCTACAGCTACAAGACTGATATAGTTAACGCGACCGGTCATAACTATAGTGCAGGCGTTTGTTCTGTATGCGGTGAGGCAGAGGTCCTTGAGCCTGCAAAGCCTACCTACGTAACCAGTGTAACAGCAGGCGTACCCTATAAGCTCGGTCTTTATTCCAGCCAGAAGGGCACCGAGTATTACTTTAACGGTACGATGAACGGCTATTACGGTGCAACCGATACTGCTTATGCAAACGGTGTTGACGTATACGCAGAGGCTGTCAGTGGAGGCTATCACCTCTATTTCAATAACAGCAGCGGACAGAAGCAGTATATTAATCTCGTTACAAGCGGCACGCATTACAACTTTACCTATGCAGCTACCGCTACCTCGGTATTCACCTGGGATACCGCAAAGAGTGCATTCAAAACCGAAGTTTCCGGTGAAACCTGCTATATGGGTACGTATGCTCAGTATGTAACCGTCGGTGTGCTTCGTTCCTCCCAATACAAGGATACCGATTACGTTGCCCGCATGTATGTGTTTGATGGTGATGAGGAGACTCCCGATACCTCCTGCGAGCATAATTACACATCGGTCGTAACCGCTCCTACCTGCACCAAGGAAGGTTATACCACCTACACCTGTTCGCTTTGCAAGCATAGCTACACAGGTGACAAGGTTGCCGCAACGGGACACAATTACGTAAACGATAAATGCACTGTTTGCGGAGCAACCAAGAGCTCAGGTACCGTTACCATTACATTCGATAACGTAGACAACCGTACGGTATTTAATACCTCTCAGCAGGTTTGGGTACAGAACGGTATTACCGTTACCAACGATAAGGCAAGCTCGCAGAGCGACGTAGCAGATTATAAGAATCCAGCTCGCTTCTATAAGGGCTCTAATGTTACTATCGCTTATCCCGGCATGACCAAGATCGAGATCAATTGCCAGAATCTTGATGATAAATACGTTAAAGGATGGATTGAAACAGCACCCGAAGGTACTACCGTAACAAACAATAACGGTATCGTTACAATTGTATTTGACGAGGCGGTCGATTCTGTTACTTATACAACCCTCACCAGTCAGTGCCGTGCATACGATATGGTTATATATGCTGAGTCGGAGGAGGTTCCCGACACTCCCGACACTCCGGACACTCCCGATACTCCGGACACTCCGGACACTCCCGATACTCCCGACACTCCCGATACTCCCGATACTCCGGATACTCCCGATACTCCCGACACTCCCGACACTCCGGATACTCCGGACACTCCGGATACTCCGGATACTCCCGACGATGATACCGTAACCAAGGATCACAGTAAATGCGAGGAAAATGCAGGATTCTTCCGTAAGCTTGTGAATATGATAATCAACTTCATTCGCGGTCTGTTTGGTCAGCCGGCAATTTGCGTTTGCGGCGAGGAATGATTTTCAAGCATTTATTTGTTTGGATTTATCGGACTGTTGAACCTATAAAAGCTACAATAAAACGAGGAAAGCTATAGGTTTTATACCTGAATTTCTCTGAATTCGCATAAAAGTATGGCAGAGGCACTGTTTTTGACAATGCTTCTGCCATTTTTATCGGATAAGCCGGAAGACGAATCCTTTTTTTATCTGTCGACATCGAGCTTATGTTTCCGAATAGCAAAAAGCTGAGGTGTGCATAATATGGATATGGTATCAAATCAAAAAGGAGAAAGATATGAATCCATTCAAAGAATCACCGTCAACAATAGAGAAATCGTTTCAGAACTGGCTTGAAATGTACCCTAACCCTTACAATAAGAGAACGGTAGATCCATACACCAAAACCAGAATAATCCTGATGAACGGAACCGAATTTGAAGCGAACTGGTTTTCGCATCAGCTTGCACGTCACACCGATAACAATGACTTGAGGCGCGAAATTGCCATGACGCGCGAGGTCGAAAAGCAGCAGCAGCTGAAGCTCGCCCTTCTCAAGCCTGCGAATGAGTCTATCCTTGAGCATACTATAGGCTATGAGCAGCTTGCAGTCGACCTCACTGCCGAGCTGGCAAAGAGGGAGCGCGACTGCGACGTCAAGCGCGCGCTTGATTTCGCGCTGCTTGAGGATTTTGACCATCTTTATCGCTATGCTGACCTTCTCAATATGGAGCAGGGAATTGCCGCAGAGCGACTTGTCGGCGGCTATACCGAAATTATGCCGGCAAGACCTACCATAGCTCATCATCGCTGCCCCAAGGATAACGTGAGAAAAAATATAAATGCCAAAAAATCAAGCACCGAAACGGTTCTTGCCACGATGATTATAACGGCGGCAGAGCAGCAGACGATGAATTATTATATGAATGCAACGCCGTTTGCCTGCAGCGATATAGCGCGCCGCCTCTACCAGGAGATAGCACTTGTCGAGGAGGAGCACGTCACTCATTATGAGGCGCTGATGGATCCGAATGCCACCTGGCTCGAGATGCTTTTATGGCATGAATACTGCGAATGCTATCTCTACTGGTCCTGCTATATGACCGAGAGCGATCCCTGTATAAAGCAGCTCTGGTGCGAAAACCTCGGAATGGAGATAACCCATCTGCACCGTGCCGCAGAGCTTCTTAAAAAGTATGAGGGCAAGGAATGGTGCGAGGTGATAACCGATCCCGAATTCCCATCGCCCCTCTCGCTTCACGAGAATATAGAGTATGTCCGCGGCATCCTCGGAACCACCGTTCAGTTCACCTCGGGCAAGGATAACGAATACCATAACGTAGACGCTCTCGGTCGTGATGCCGATTTCTTCACCTTCCAGAAAACCATTCAGCCAAACGTGGAAATGACACCCTCCCACAGAGTTATCGAAGCCTACCTTTGCCGCCACAGAACCGATTACCGCTATGAAATAGCAGAGAATCCAATAGAGGGCTTGAGAAACCGCAAATGTGACAATACCGATGTTGGCAGAGTCCCGGGCGCTGCAAGGTCATCCGGATTTAACTGCAATAAATAAGAGCATTTTGTATATGATTATTTACAATATTGGTCTTTAAAAGCTTAAAACGAGGAAAAGCTCACAGATCTGACGACCTGAGAGCTTTTCCTCGTTTTAAGCTTTTAATTGAGTATTTATTGCTTTTCGAGCACTATTCTTACGACCGAGTGAGGGGGAAGAGTGACCTTCGGCAAAGTCGCCTCAAAGGGGAGATCGCGCACAAGCTCGGGCTCTGCGTAGGTGTTAACCGCTCTGACGTCATCTGCCGTAACGATATCGGCACGCACGATCTTCATTCCGGAAAGCTCGTCGCAGAGCGTGAGGCATGCCTCGCGGTAAAGATCGCGATTTGCGGCAGTTACGGTAACGCGGCATCCGTCCTCGCTTACCGATGCGAGAGCATCAACTGTGCTATCGGCATTGAATGCCGCGTCGAGAAGATACTGATTGAGATGATCGCGGAAGAGCTTCATAACGTAGAAGGTGGGAGTCTTCAGGAAGTTTTTGCCGTCGGTATCGAAAAGGCTCTCGTTGAGGTTGCATATCTGCGTTTGCATAGCCATCTTAACAACGTCCGAATTACGGTAGAAGATATGCAGAGCCATTGCGGCAAAGATCGCATCTCTCACCGTTTGCCTCTGATGTGTTTCACGCACAACGTCATCCTCGTCGTGCCAGGTTCCCCATTCGTCAAATGAGATATATGTAGGTTTGCGTTTGCAGGCGTGCTCGTTTATGACAGTACGGTGGAAGGCTATATCCTCCTCATACTTTGGCAGACTGTCAAGAAGATAATAGTATTCTTCATCGGTATAATCCACCGCATCGCCGCATTTTTTATTCTTCATAGAGCCGAGGTAATGATGAACCGAAAGCATATCCGGTCCCTTCATAGTGCCGTTACAGGTCACAAGATCCATAACGCGCTTTGGCCAATCGTGATGACCGTGTCTTATACTTAATCCAAGTCCGACGATAACGCATCCGTCAGGCATATCGGGATCCTGCGAGGCATTGAGACTGCCGTCAAGCGCAGAAACGAAGCGCACGTAATCTATGGCATACGCCTCGGGTATGAACGCCGCCTTCCAGGCATTTTCATCGGTGTTGCCGATGCCGAAGAACTTAACGTTATACGGCTCGGGATGGCCGTTTGCCGCGCGCATCGCTCCGAATTTTGTCGTTGCGGGCGCGTTGCAGTATTCATACCAGTCGCGGAATTCAGCCACAGTACCCGTGGATACGTTTGCGACGATCATCGGCTCCATATCACAGAGCCTGCAAAGCTCCATAAATTCATCCGTTCCGAAGGACATATCCCAGATCCCGTGATTGTTATCGCGCTGGAAGTGCATCCTGGGCATACGGTTCGGACCTATGCCGTCCATCCAATGATACTTCTCGGCACAGCAGCCGCCCGGCCAGCGAAAAACGGTAAGTCCGCACTCGCGTATGCCTTCTATAACGTCAAGACGGATGCCGCCCACATTCGGGATATCGCTGTCCTTTCCAACCCACAGCCCGTCATAGGTGGTGCTTCCGAAAAACTCGCCGAAGGTACCGTGCAGATATTTTGATATCCTGTGTGTGTCTAATCTTTTCATATGCCCTCCGCTAAAGAATCTGAAATTTATTTTTTACCGGTCACGAGCCTGCCGTTACTGTAGGTAACGTTTTCTCGCTTTCCGTTGGTGTAGATCATAACGCCGGTGCCGTGCATCTGATCGTTATAGAAGGGGCCTGAAAAAACGTTTCCGCTCGGCAAGGTATAGCGTCCCTGACCGTGCTTCTTTCCGTTCTTCCACTCGCCGTTATAGCTCGCGCCGCTCTTCCAGATGAGCTTACCCTTGCCGTGCTTCAAGTCCTTGGCAAACTCACCGTCATAAACGTCACCCGTGGAATAAATGAATTTGCCCTTACCGGATTTCTGATCGTTTATGAAGAAGCCCTCGTAAATATCCCCGTTAGCGTAGGTATATCTGCCCCAGCCGTGCTGCTTTCCGTTCACAAATGCACCGCTGTAGCTTCTTCCGTCCTTATATACCATCTTGCCCTTACCGGTGCGTACACCCTTGACAAAATCACCCGTATATATTCTTCCGTCAGCAAAGGTCAGCTTTCCTCTGCCGCTTCTCGCGCTGTTGACGTAGCTACCCTCGTAAACGTCACCGTTAGGGAATTTCAGCCTGCCGATACCGTGCATATGCCCATTGACGAAGGGGCCGTAATAAACTCTTCCGTCGGCATAGGTCAGAGTACCCTTGCCGTGCTTCTTGTCCTCGAGCCAGTCACCGACGTAAACGTCGCCGCTCGCCCATCTGTATGTACCTCTGCCGCACTTTTTGTTGTCGGCAAAATATCCGTCGTAAACGTCGCCGTTAGGCGCGGTGAGCCTGCCCTTGCCGTGCATAAGTCCATCCTTGACCTCGCCCTCGTAAACAAATCCGCCGTCGTGATATATCTTTTCGATCTTGCGCGGACCGCCGTATGTGGGGGTACGCGAGGGATAAGCCGAGGTACGGCTCTGCATCTGCGAATTTGATCTTGCGGGTGACTGGGGTGCGCGTGATGTGGCGGTGCTTGCCGAACGCGCAGGAGAGGCCTTAGGCTCGGTTTTAGCAGAATTCCTTCCGGTATTCTCAGCGCGCTTTGCCTCGGCTCGCCTTGCTTCCTCGGCTTTGCGAGCCTCTTCAGCCTTGCGCGCCTCTTCAGCCTTGCGAGCCTCTTCAGCTCTGCGAGCCTCTTCAGCTCTGCGAGCTTCTTCGGCGCGTCGCTTCTCGTCTTCCTTACGTCTTGCCTCCTCGGCAATACGCGCCTCCTCGAGCTTTTTGAGAACCTCTGCCGTGCCTTCGGCTGCCTTCTTCTCGGCCTCGCGCATTCTGCGCTCGAATTCCTCCTCGAGTCTTGCAGCCTCGGCTCTGCGAGCCTCCTCCTCAAGCCTTGCCGCTTCTTCCTCCTCGTCGGGAGCATTCTCGGCCTCCATTATGTACTCAACGAGTCTTGCCATAACCTTATCCTGGGTTTCGCAGTAATCAAGACCGGCAAAGAACTCCTTCATAAACATATCCGCCGCCATAGTCTTTACGTTATCGAGCCTGTACTCAATACGCGGCTTTCTGTATTTCAGCGGCAGCTTTGCATAATTGCTTCTGTACTGAGGCGGTGCCTCTGCAAGCTCCTTTTTACGTATATATGCAAGCTCCTCCTTGAATGCATCGCAGGAAAAGCTTCTCGAATTCTTCGATGAAACGAAAACTACTATCTTACAGTTGTCAATAGCCTCATGCAGAGCCTCGCTGTAGTTTGCCACCGCGCCTCTGCCGTGCTGAAGGTTTCTGAATGCGGCAAAGCAGGAAAGTCCGCTTTCCTCAATAAGCTGCATTATCTCCATAACCTTTTCGAGATCCTTGCTGGAGTAGGCGAGGAAAACGTCTCTCGGCATCAGAGTTTCATATATACCGGTGCTTACCTTTTCCGCCTCATCCTCAAGCCTTGTTATGTATTCCTCAAACTTTTCAAGATCCCGATTCCTATAGGAACGCTCGATGAAGTAGTTGAGTGGAGCGATATATTCAAACTTAAGCGACTTTATCACAAATTCGATAATGAGATCCGCGAAAAGTTCGTTTTCATCGGCATTTATGCTTCCGATATAAGCCGCGACCTGTGCAATAGGCGCACTGTTTGCAACCTCGAAGAAATCTGCGAGGAAATCAGAGGGTGCAATATCCTTGATGCTTCTGCATATACGGAGTATCTCTGCGCTGTCGATATTAGGCGCGTGTATCTTCTCCCAGAGTGCCGAGCGCAGATTGTAATAGTTTTCCTCTCTTTGGCGCATAAGAGCATCGTCAATAACGCCGTCAACTCGCTCGCAAAGACATTTCTCCATTTTCTGAAAAGCTCTTTCTGCGCTATTATCGGTAAAGCTCGTTCCGCAGTGCGCGCAGAACCATTTTTCTCCGCGCCTGTCGATGCTTCCTTCGGCTCCGCAGGAGGGGCATCTCATAAGTTTAAGTTCCATATATCAAAATCCTTTCAGCACTCATTAAGGGGGATTTGCGCGGCTGGCGCGCAATAATTTATAATAATATTATAATTATAGCACAAGATTACCGCAATGTCAATTCCAAATATCATCCGTTCGTAAAAAACGCCGAAAAGGCAGGGAAGAAGAAAAACGGCGGGAAATATCAGGATATACGTAAAACCCCGAAAAATTCGCAAAAATAACAAAAAAATCCACAAAAATCGCCTTGCATCTTTGATTTGTACCATAATGGTACAGCAGTTTTTGAAGCAAGCTGCTCATAAACATGCGGTGTAGGGGCAGAAACAACCAAGGACGGTGTTCCGGGCAATACCCTATACTGAATAGGGGTTGTTGACTTCAACCGCCCTGTGCTTGAATTTATGCCCTGTATGCTTATGAATAAGAAGCCCGCATCCGCAAGCGCTTGGTCTTGCGCTCTTGCATATATCGTTGTCATATATATTTACCTTTCTATGTGTATTTTTGGCATAGAAGAAGGACTGATTTGCGGTCAATCCTTTATTTTTTGTATAAGAAAAGCACCTTGCATGGTGCAAAGTGCTTTTTATTCTTCTATAATTTCAAACAGATCCGGGGGAAAAAGATAGTCTTCATCAAGCTCCGTCATAATGCGATACCACCCTTTTTCAATGGAAATGACATCATATATCTTATCTTTTACCAAGGCGGGTGTTTTAAATTTCCCAAGATATTTAACTTTCATATCTTTCATTCTAGTCACCTCTTGACGAAGAAATCAAATTTTCCTATGTTAGCGCATTGCGACCAATGGACTTCTGCCAATTTGTATATTGAGCAAAGATATTTTATCACTTTTCCCATTTTTTGTCAAGGATTTCTTTGAAGATTTCTAATTTTTCCGTTTTGCAAGCCGTTCATCAACCTCTTTTTTGAAGTCACTGTTGTCATAATTCCAGATTTCGTTATATTTCTTCTTGAAATCTCATAATCTTTGGCATTGATAGGAATTATTTGCTTGCTGTATTTCTCCAATTCATCAACCAGGACATTCAGCTTTTTTGCGAGTGTTTCTTTTTGTTTGTCGGTCATTGCACTAACATCACCAATATATTCCGTTTCAATATCATCGTCATCATCAAGAAGCGCCTTTCTTGCACTTTGAAGCAAAGCACAACGGCAATTGATGACTTCTGCAGCCCCATAAGAAGGATCACCGGGGAACATTAAGCCATTGGAAAAAGGTCCATCAAGCTCCCTTATTTCGCCATCAACAATTGCATGGCTTTCACGGGTTCTTGAATCAAGGGTTGAATCCCATTGCTTCACAATGTCTGCACCAATTTCTTTTGCCTTGTGACATCCTCACCCAAACGGGAATAAAGCCTTTTGCTTATCTTTGAATCAAGCTGCACAGCCCTGACCATTGCTTCTTGGTCAATGGGGAAGGCAAGGGGAATGCCTTGACCTTGATCTGCTGCGTTTCGTGGTACAGCATAAACGGGTTAAAAGCCTCAGCTCGGATAAGCCTGCCGTTAAGCAGTATAGTATTTCTTACCCCGTAAGGCCTTTTTAATAATAATGGGGCTGTGTGATTTAGGCGTAAGCGAATAAAAAACGGCAAAAGTACTGTAAAACACAGTGCCTTTGCCGTGCTTTTATAACATTTTAGAGGTTGAAAAACTCCGTTTTTCTTCATCTTTATTGAAGTTTTTTATTCTATCCTCGTTTCCTCACTCAGCGTACACTTGTACGCTTATCGTTCGTCAGCCAAGGATTTCCGCTCAAAATCCCTTTGCCCCTAGGGGCTGTCACAATACAAAATGCATTGTGACAGCCCAAAATATGAGTCGCAAAAATATCAGAAGATTCTATCTCTGCCTACGTAGAGGTCGCGCTTTTCTTCTTCGGAAAGCGCATCGATATCAACGCCGTTGCGCATAGCCGTCCAAGCTCTGTTGGGTACAGGGGGATTGAATGCGGGGAGCTCGATATCGGGCGTATTAACGCCGGGAACTGCATCTGTATATCCGGGAGCCTTTCTCATCTCTGACGGATCACCCGAATAATTACCGCCCTTTTTGTTCTTCTCATTCTTTTTATCCATAGGTATTAAACCTCCGTTTTTGGTTTTATGATCAATAATTATCTGCAGTGAAGAAAATAATATATCGTCCACCGCCTTGCTTATATTTTTTCCATGAACGTCAATAGCATACGCACTTATGCATTTAAATTTTTCAAAATGCTTCAGCACAGATTTTTACATATCAGAAAGCAGCGAAAATAGCACTCGGAATAAAAATATATCAAAATCTCTACATTTTTCAAAAAGTCCTTGCAATTTTGCGAATTTTATGTTAGAATATAGTCCGTGAGTTCGAGAAATCGCAAAAATATAAATTGAATCTTGAAGTGAGACCGCCCAAAGCAAGGAGTTGAAGAAGGGGTTATACCCCGCCGCGCAACGACTATGCGACGGTGGAGCAAAATAATAAACCCCTCCTAAGTAGTAGGTCTATTTGGCACGATAGACTCAAACCTATGAGGATAGACTAAAACATTACACAAATTTAGGTGTCAAGGGGTGCGAAACATAGTTTTGTACACCCTTTGTACAACCAAGCGAAAACCACAATTCAATAGCACGCCTGCATAGTTAAATGGATATAATAAACCCCTCCTAAGGGTTAGTTACAGGTTCGATTCCTGTTGCGGGTGCCACTTCTTGAAAGGTAGTCGAAATACGGCTGCCTTTTTTCATTCTCGCAAGGTGGGTATCCCACTTTGTTAAACGCTCGGAGAGGGGTTAAATTGTCGGAGTGATGGCAATTTGACTCCTCTCCTTATCCTGTTCCCTAAAATTGCATTTTTAGGGAATGGGATTCCTTAAATTTGTGTATTACAATTGACTTTTTCCGCCGATTATGTTATAATTACAATTGCGAAACAAACTTAATAACAGAATTAGGGGTATTTTCTTTTTATGGGAATACTATACCCTTTTTTCGTCGACCCTACTTTTATGAATTTGGCAAAAATGCAAATTCCATTTAGTAGGGTGACACGGATTTATATCCCCATTCTGTTAAAGTTTGTTTCGCAGCAATCGGGGTTTGCGTTTTTCGGTGCGTATGACTTCGGTTGTGCGCACTTTTTTAATTTGAGAATGGAGGACACAAAATGGGATTAAGATTTAGAAAAAGCATCAATCTTGGCGGAGGATTCAAAATCAATTTAAGCAAATCAGGAATTGGCTACAGTTGGGGCGGAAAAGGTTATAGAGTAACAAAGAAAGCTAAAGGGGGATTTAGAAGCACCTTGTCTATTCCGGGCACAGGTATTTCCTACACTTATGATACTCATAAGCACAAGAGCAAATCTCACGGCAACGGGGGCGCAAATCATAATGCTCAACACCCCTCGGTTCCTGTAGTCGATAATAATACCTATGATACGCAGGCAATCGAAAATAGCGCCGCTACGGGTATTGTTTCCGAGGGATTGGAAGAAATGATTGCATCTGCGACAAAATCGCTCCAATATAATAATTGGGCAACGATAGGGCTTATTGCATCTGTTTTGCTTGGGTTTGGATTCCCATTGTTTTTCTTGGCATCTGTTGGTTTTCTTGTTTGGAAGATATACATAAAGAAGAATGGTATTATTAACTTGGATTATACGATTGATAGCGATCAACAAGCTCTTATTGATGAGCGTATGAAGCCTCTTTTGAAAATTGCTACAAGCAAAAAAGTATGGCGCATAATGGAAACAAGCAAAGTAATTGATACTAAATACTCAAGCGGTGCTAACAACTTGATAAAAAGAGTTGCTTGCCAAGCAAAAACAGTATCACCTTTCCCGTTTGTTACCAATTCACAGGTTGTAACGTTTAAAAGTGGTACAGAAACACTAATGTTTCTGCCTGATAAATTTTTTATAATTCAAGGAACAAAGATTGGAGCATTGAATTATGAAGATTTAACAACCACAGTGAAAGGTACACGTTTTATTGAAAGTGACAGCGTTCCTTCTGATGCAAAAGTTGTAGACCACACGTGGAAGTATGTTAACAAGTCCGGTGGCCCAGACAAGCGTTTTAGCGACAATAAAAAGATTCCTGTGTGTCTGTATGGGAAAATGAGAATCCAATCAAATTCGGGAGTTAATTCCGTTGTTATGTTCTCAAATATCGATATTGAGTGATTTCGTTTTGTACACCCCTTGTACACCCGTACATTACAAAGCACCGCAAAAACCACCAACAAACACACAACCTACCAAGCGTAAAATCTGCGTTTTTCGTGGATTTTACGCTTGTTTTGCAAGAAAATCACCTACTCGCAGATAGAAATGAACACCAATAAAAACTCCTAAGGGTTAGTTACAGGTTCGATTCCTGTTGCGGCTTTTTATATAGGAAAATTTTCAAAAAAGTGTTGACAAGCAGATTTACGTATGATATAATATTTTTAACGTTAAACGTTAAATTATTTATATTGGGAGGTAAATATGGAAAACAAAAAAATGATGAATGCCGCGAGCACACTTGATACCTTGGCTAAGGTAATGGGGCGGATTGTTATTGCAGTCGCTATAGTTTGCGGTGTTATGGCGATTTTGGTGGCTATATTCGGCGAGAAGATGATGGTTCTTAGCAATGAGCTATCTTTTGACCTTGGCTTTGTCAAGTTGTATGCGACCGAGGCACTTGAGGTTAATAGCGGCTTTATGAAGGCGTATGTGATCGTAGGTCTTATCGCCGTGGGGATGATCTGCGTTGCCGTACATATCGCATCCGCGCTCCTTCACTCTGTGCTCGAGCCAATGAAAAACGGACGTCCCTTCGAAAGCGAGATTCCGGTTAAAATGAGAAAGCTTGCGTGGGTAGTTCTTGGCTGCGGTCTGATCATCGAGATCGCTAATATGATAGAGGGTATCCTGCTTGTAAAGGCATTTGACATTGAGAACATAGTTAACCCTGTGTTTATCTCAAAGATTGAGCCGAACTATACTATCGACCTTGGTTTCGTTCTTATTTTTATGTTAATTATGCTCCTTTCCTATATCTTCTCCTATGGGCAGAAGCTTCAGCAGGACTCCGATGAAACGCTTTAAGGAGGGATTATGCCGATTATTTTAAGACTTGACAGGGTTATGGCAGATAGGAAAATGTCTTTGAATGAGCTTGCCGCTAAGGTCGGTGTCGCCAATGTCAATCTTTCGAAGATGAAGAACGGACACATCAGCGCGATAAGATTTTCGACGTTGGAGGCAATATGCAAGGCGCTTAACTGTCAACCGGGTGATATTCTCGAATATCGGGAATGATCAGAGATTTCGCCTGAGTTCTATTATCCGCGCTTTGTCAAACGTATATTTGCTACAAAAACGCGTTACTTACCCACAAGCTCGATATAAAATTTTCAGAAAGGATCTAAAAAATGATCGAATTCACTATAACAGACGGCATACTTACCGAGGCGGTCGGTGACGAGCCTGTAGTCGTTATCCCCGATGGCGTGTCTGAAATTGGCAGGAGAGCCTTCGAAGAATACAAGAACCTTGAAGAGCTTACCATTCCGGAATCTGTCAGGGTCATAGATGATTATGCCTTCCGCGGCAAGGGCAGTATTAAAAGAATCAATTTTTGCGGTGCGCTTGAGAGAATTGGCACGCGTGCATTTCAAGGGTGTATTTCTCTTCGTGAGCTTGATCTTTCCCGAGGAGTGGCTGTTATTGAAGACGAGGCATTTTATGCTTGCAATCTGGTTAAACAAATAAAGCTTGCAGGTCTCAGAGATGTTGCAGAATCGGCATTCGTCGGTTGTACGAGTGTGAATGATATAACCGTTCTTGATGTGTGCGGCTATGCTTCGATAGACGGAGCTCTTTATAAGCTTGACAGTGAAGGAAAGCCGGAGGTGCTGGTTCAGTTTCCGATAGCTAAGGTAAAATTGAACCCTGTTATAGCCGAGGGAACGAGGGCTATAGGCAGAAATGCGTTTTCGTATTCTCATATCATCTGCTTTATCACCATACCCGAAACTGTTACCGCTATCGGTAGTGAAGCCTTCCTCGGTTGCGCTAATCTTATGAGCGTTGACATCCTTAATCCCGATGCAAAAATAGGAGTATTCACATTTGATGAATGCAGATCTCTCAACGAAGTAAATCGGGCAAAGAAATCATAAAAACAGCCGATATTGCAAACATTTATTTGCAATATGTGTTGTTTGCGTTTCAATTATTGGCTAAAAAGAATCAATGCAGTGATTTGTATCAATGAATTTGTTATCAAATTGTCCGCGGAGCGACCGACAAAACTATGGTCTGCTCCGCGCTTTTTTAAAAGACACAGCAGAGAGTGATAAAACAAAATCCCGTCAAATCAAAAATACCTCTTGCATTTTTTATAAAAATAATATATAATATATAATGTTGATTTTCGCTCGACGAAAGGAGATGTTCTATGAAGCACGAAAGAATTTATCTTAACCCCGATGATGACAGGGTTTATATCGATACCTATATTGCCAATCTCGGTAAATGCCGCGATGCCATGCTCGTTATACCCGGCGGCGGATACGGCAGTGTTTGCACCGACAGGGAGGGCGAGCCTGTCGCGCTTGACTTTTTTGCAAAGGGCTATAATGCCTTCGTTCTCAACTACAGAGTAGGCAGGGAGGGCGACGTTTTTCCTAAGCAGCTGCTCGATGCCGCTGCCGCCATGATCTACATACGTAAAAATGCCGAGAAGCTTTGCATAAACCCCTCGCGCGTATTCGCAGTCGGCTTTTCCGCCGGTGGTCATCTTTGCGGATGCCTTGCGACTATGTTTGATTATAACGAGGTACTCGAGGCTTACGGTGACGATTATATGCTTGTCCGTCCTACTGCGGCGATACTTTCATATCCCGTTACGGTTCTTACGGATGACACGCATATCAACTCCTTCAAGAATCTGCTCGGCAGACCAAGCGGAGAGTTTACCGAGGATGAGATCAGCAAGTTCTCGCTTGACCGCGCAGCAACTCCCGATGCGGCACCGATGTTCCTCTGGCATACCGCCGAGGATCAGCTCGTTCCCCCTGTGGGAACTATCACCTTCGCGCACGCGCTTGCGGTGCTCGGAGTAAAATATAAGCTGTCTATGTATCCCTACGGACCGCACGGACTTGCGCTTGCCAATGAGGTAACAAGATGCGGTAATCCCGCTATGGTGCAGCCTCTTGCGGCGACCTGGACGTGTGAGGCAGACGAATGGATGAAGACGCTTCCCGATTATCCGGAAAATAAAAAATAAATTATATAGAATGTCGAAAGGACGAAAAAACAATGGAAAGAACCTATATCAAGGACACCTGCCCCGGTGTACACAAGATCTCGGGCTTCGTTGAAAACTTCCGTAACAAGCGTACTATGGCTTTCATCGTTGTCAAGGATATTACCGGCAAGCTGCAGGTAACCATCGAAAAGGAGAAGCACCCCGAATTTACCGAGATGCTGGACAAGCTTACTATCCATTCGGTAGTAACCTTCGAGGGAGAGGTCGTTGCCAGCGAGTACGTAAAGATGGGCGGCAAGGAGATGTACCCCACCTCTATGCGTATCGAATCGATAGCCGATGCGCTTCCCATCAAGGAGGATTCGGATATCGACGTTAAGATGGACTATCGCTGGATAGACCTTCGCCGCGAGAAGAATCAGCTTATGCTTGAGCTTCAGACTGCACTTACCGCAGCTATGCGCGAGTTCCTTCTTTCGAAGAACTTCGTGGAGATCCATACCCCTAAGCTTATCGCGGCGGCAAGTGAATCGGGCTCCGACGTATTTGAGGTCAAGTATTTCGATACCAAGGCTTACCTTGCCCAGTCGCCTCAGTTTTATAAGCAGATGGCTATGGCGGCAGGTCTTGAAAGAATCTTTGAGACAGGCCCTGTATTCAGAGCAGAGAAGTCCTATACCAACAAGCATGCAACCGAGTTTTCGGGCTTCGACCTTGAGTTCTCTTACGTTGAGAGCTTTGAGGACGTAATGAAGATGGAGGAGGAGCTTCTTGCCTATGCATTTGCATCGCTTGCCGAGAAGTATGGTGAGAGGATCAAGGAGACCTTCGGTCTTGAGGTTATCGTTCCCACCCTTCCTTTCCCGAGAATGAAGCTTAAGGACGTTTACGCCGAGCTTGAGGAAAGATATGGCTATACCGTTCCCGATGAGCTCAAGGGCGACCTCACCACCGAGGCAGAGAGAATGACCAAGCAGCTTTGCATGGATAAATTCGGTCACGAATTCCTCTTTATCACCGACTATGACGCGAAGGAAAGAGCCTTCTATCATATGAGGGATGAAAACGGTGTTCCGCAGGGATATGATCTTATCTGGCGCGGCGTTGAGATAACCACAGGTGCACAGCGTGAGCACAGATACGAGCAGCTTCGCGCTCAGGCGGAGGAGAAGGGACTTGCCGAGGACGTTAAGTTCTATCTTGAGTTCTTCAAGTACGGTTGCCCACCTCACGGCGGCTTCGGTCTTGGTATAGACAGACTCACGATGCTCTTCTGTAATATGTCCATCAAGGAGGTTCAGTTCCTCTTCAGAGGCCCGAACCGTCTTACACCTTAAAATCACTTAAACGAAAGGATAAAATAAAATGAAAATCGCACTTATAAATGAAAACAGCCAGGCGGCGAAGAACGCCCTTATATGCGATACTCTCAAGAGTGTAGTCGAGCCTCTCGGACACGAGGTGTTCAATTACGGTATGTATTCCGCAGAGGATGAGGAGCAGCTTACCTACGTTCAGATCGGTATCCTCGCTGCAACTCTTCTCAATTCCGGAGCTTGCGATCTTGTTATCACCGGATGCGGCACAGGCGAGGGCGCAATGCTCGCGTGCAACTCCTTCCCCGGTGTTCTTTGCGGCCACGTTGTAGATCCCACAGATGCTTATCAGTTCACTCAGGTAAATAACGGAAACGCTATCTCTATGCCCTTTGCAAAGGGCTGGGGCTGGGGCTGTGAGCTAAATCTTCAGTACGTTTTTGAGAAGCTCTTTGTTTCCGAGTGGGGACTTGGATATCCCCGTGAGAGAGCAGTTCCCGAGCAGAGAAACAAGAGAATACTCGATGAAGTCAAGAAGGTAACCCATACCGATATCGTTTACATTCTCGAAAACCTCGACCGTGAGCTCGTAAAGGGCGCACTCGGCGGCAAGAACTTCAAGGAGCTCTTCTTTGCCAACTGCAAGGACGAGAGAATTGCGGCTTGCGTTAAGGCACTTCTCGCATAATCCAACACTCCGGATCTGTTCCGGATAAAAGAAAGGAAAAGCTGTATGCAGTTGCTTTATCTTTTTGAGAAGATAAGAAATCCTGTATTCGATTTCTTCTTCTCCGCAGTGACCTATCTCGGTGACGAGATAGCGCTTATGCTCATCGCAATAACCCTCTTCTGGTGTGTAAACAAAAGGGCAGGATATTATATGCTCGCATCAGGATTTTTCGGAATACTTGCAAATCAGACGATGAAGCTTGCCTTCAAGATTCCGAGACCTTGGGAAAGAGATCCTTCCTTCACGATAGTAGAGTCGGCGCGCGAGGCGGCGAGCGGATATTCCTTCCCCTCAGGCCACTCGCAGAATGCGGTATCAACCTTCGGTGCCGTCTTCCTTACCGCCAATAAAAAGGTGGTCAAGATACTTTGTATTGTAGCTGCCATCCTCGTACCCGTGTCAAGAATGTACCTCGGTGTACATACTCTTTGGGACGTGCTTGCGGGTTCTGCGTGCGCTGTTGTTATACTTCTCATCCTTGAGGAAATATTCAAGTCGGATAAGCTTTTTGATAAGTGGGTTCCGTTCATCGTAGGTCTGCTTACTCTCGGCACTGTGGCATTTTTCCTCTATGCCGTTGTCTTTGCTCCCGAATCCACCGATCCCAATGCGCTCAGCGCAGCAAAAAATGCAAAGACTCTGCTTGGGTGCTCTGCGGGACTGATCCTTGTTTATCCTCTTGATCGCTTCGTTATAAAGTTCGATACGAAATCGACCTGGTACGGTCACATTATAAAGTTTGTCGGCGGCTTCGTTATAGTCCTTCTTCTTAAGGAGCTTCTCCGCGATCCCTTTGAGGCACTCTTCGGAGATTACGGCAGAGCTATCCGCTATTTTGTAATAGTAGCCTTCGGAGGTGCTTTATGGCCGCTTACCTTCAAGTATATTGCGAAGCTTAAGGTTCCCGTGCTTGACAGATTCGGTGAGCGCGTTGCTGCATTCTTTGCGAACATCTTCGCTCGCAAGAATAGAGTAACGGAAGCTGATAAATCCGAATAAAGTAAATAATTGTTTTCAAAAAGCGCATCTTTTTACGTTTATACCGTGGAAAGGTGCGCCTTTTTATTCTATTAACAAGATTGGATTTTTTGATATTCGAAAATTATTTTAATTCCTCGCTTACCGCCACAGCCTGAGAATACAGCGCCTGTTTTTGTTCACCCTATATCCCATTCTGTGTCCTTTACGAAAAAAATATTTATTTCCCCAAAAGGTATTTACTTTTTTAAAATTGTATGCTATAATACCTAGAGTAATTATTTTGCGCGTAATATTTATGCCCGGGCGTATTTATTTTGGTTTCGCTCGCCTCCCGTATAAATTGTCAGCGCCGGTTTGACAAAGGAAAAAGACCTATGAGATGTCCTGTATGTAATTTTGCCGATTCGCGAGTTCTTGATTCAAGACCGGTTGAAGAAGGCAACAGTATCAAGCGCCGCCGCGAGTGTCCCTCCTGCGGTAAGCGATTCACGACCTATGAGGTAATAGATACCGTTCCGATAACGGTTATCAAAAGAGGCGGAAACCGTGAATTCTTCGATAAGCATAAGCTGAAGCTCGGTATTGAGCGCGCCTGTCAGAAGCGCCCGGTGGATCCCGAGGAGATAGCAAATGCGGTGGAGAGCGATCTTCAGAATTCTATTGTTACCGAGATAACGAGCACCGATATCGGAGAGATGGTCCTCGACCGTCTTCGTTCGGTCGATATCGTTTCATATATCAGGTTTGCCAGTGTATACCGCGAGTTCCGCGATATCGATTCCTTCATGGCGGAGATAAAATCGCTCAGCCGTATGAAGAAGAGGGCGCCGAGAAAGACTGCGGAGGTACAGACTGATGATTAAGAGCATGACCGCCTTTGGCAGAGCAAGGCTTGAGGGCGAGGCAAGGGATATTACCATAGAGATGAAGAGTGTAAACTCGCGCTTCTTCGATTGCTCGGTGAAGCTGCCGCGCAGCCTCCTTTACCTTGAGGAAAAGATAAAGTCGTACATTCAGAAGAACTCTATAGCCCGCGGTAAGGTGGATGTGTTCGTGACGGTTGAGAATCACGGCTCGGATATCGGTGAGATATCGGTAGACGAGGCATTTGCCGCACGTTATATCGCCGCCCTCGCCGACCTGCGCGACAAATTTTCCCTGAAGGACGATATAAGCGTAATGTCGGTCGCGCGCAATCAGGAGGTATTCAAATACACGAAGCCCGAGGAGGATGCCGACGAGGAATGGCGCCTTGTGTCCTCGGTGCTGGACGGTGCTATAGAAAGTCACCGGGATATGCGCGAGCGCGAAGGCAAGCGCGCATACGAGGATATAACTGCAAAGATAGAGCATCTTCGCGCTATGGCAGACGAGGTAGAGCGCATATCGCAGTGTGATACCGTAGGCTACCGCGATAAGCTTGAGGACAGACTCCGCAAGATACTCGGGGATAATGCCGTTACGGTTGACGAGAACCGCCTGCTCACCGAGTGCGCGATATGGGCTGACAAGATAGCGATAGACGAGGAGCTCGTTCGTCTGAGATCGCATTTCGGCGCGTTCTACGAGATAGCAGAGCTTCCCGAGCCCTCGGGCAGAAAGCTCGATTTCCTTATTCAGGAGCTTAATCGCGAAACAAATACTATAGGCTCTAAGGCCAACAATGCCGCAATAGCCCGCATAGTTGTGGATATGAAGGGCGAGATCGAGAAGATCAGAGAGCAGATACAGAATATCGAGTGACCTTTGGAGGTTTGATATGAAATTCATAAACATCGGCTTCGGAAATATGGTGTCGGCAAGCAGAATAGTCGCTATTGCCAGCCCCGATTCCGCACCCATTAAAAGATTGGTTCAGGATGCCAAGGAGGAGAACCGTGTTATAGACGTTTCCTGCGGCAGAAGAACGCGCTCTGTAATAATTACCGACTCCGAGCACGTTATTCTTTCGGCGATACAGGCAGAAACCGTTACCAACCGTCTTGCATCCGATATTGCAGACGATACTGCAGAGGAAGAGGAAGAGGAGTGATCCTCCTTCTTCCGCTATATGCCGCCTGTGCGGCAGCTAACGAGATTATTATTTGAAATGGAGATAAAAAATGATTTACCCTACTATTGAAGAGCTTACTCACGGAGATTTCAACCGCTACGAGCTTGTTATCGGTGTTGCAAAGTGCGCGCGCATCGTCACCGACGAATATGTTGAGATGAGAGCGAAGGCGCAGAGAATGATCGACAACAGAGAGACCGAGAAGTCTCTTTCGGCGCTTATCGATCCCGAGTATAAGGATCAGAAGGCGGTAAAAATCGCTATTGCAAAGCTCGGCTCTGGCCGCTTCAAAATGGCTCACCCCGAGGAAAACTGACGGTTTTTTGCCGTATTGGTGATAGGGATGTATTGTGAGGTTTATATTCTTGACGTCCCGTATCATTTGGACCGCCCCTTCGACTATATTTGCTCGGATCGGGTTGCGGTGGGGGATATTGTAAGAGTCCCCTTCGGAAAGGCCGATAAGCTTCGTCTTGGCTTGGTAACTGCGATAAAACAGACCGTCGAGGCAGCAAATCTTAAGCCCGTGCATTCGTTACTGGATGGGCGCTTACGCCTGACCGAGCAGATGTGCGGGCTATGCCTTTTTCTGAAGGAGCACACGCTTTGCACGGTTGGCGAGGCGGTAAAATGCATACTTCCGCCCGGCGCGCTTACAGATAAGCTGAACGAGAGCGTGCGCCGCACCTGCGTCCTTGCGATCAATAGTGCGGAGGCAGAAGCACTTCTTACTCTTCCCGGCAGGCGTGGCATACGCAGTGAAGGGCAGAAGAGTATAATAAAATATCTTCTCGGCATAGGAAGTGCCGATTATGAGCTGGTGCGCAGTCTTCCCGGCGTCAGCTATGCCCATATCTCCGCCCTGCGTGAGCGAGGGGTAATATCGGTCACCGAGAGTGAGAATATACGTAATCCGTATGCTTCGTATGCTCTTGTGCGCGATACCTCCGAGATAGTTCTCAGCCCGGCTCAGAATGAGGCATATTCCACCGTTATGGAGCTCTATTCGGCAGATGCGCCGAAATGCGCGCTTCTGCACGGTGTTACGGGAAGCGGAAAGACGAAAATAATACTCAAAGCGATAGATAAATGTATTGAGGATAAAAAGACCGTCATTATGATGGTCCCCGAGATATCACTGACTCCGCAGACGGTCGGAATATTCTGTAAGCGGTACGGAGAAAGAGTTGCCGTCATCCATTCCTCGCTCTCTGCGGGCGAGCGCACGGATGCCTGGCGCCGTATCCGCCGCGGTGATGTTGACCTGGTTATAGGAACGCGCTCTGCGGTATTTGCTCCGCTTGAAAATATCGGAATGATAGTCATAGACGAGGAGCACGAGCATACCTATAAGTCCGAGAGCGATCCTAAATATCATGCGCGCGAGGTCGCCTCATACATATGTGGCAAAACGAATGCGCTCCTGCTGCTCGCCTCGGCAACCCCCTCAATCGAAAGCTACTATAAAGCGAAAAACGGAATATACACTCTTATCTCTCTCAGGGAAAGATACGGAGGAGTGAAGCTCCCCGATGCGATCATAGTTGATATGAGAGAGGAATTAAGACTTGGAAATACCTCTCCGATAAGTCAGAGGCTTGTCGAGTCGCTTACAGAGGTCTCGGAGAATGAGGAGCAGGCGATACTCTTCCTGAACAGGCGCGGATATAACAGCCAGATCAGCTGTAAGAGCTGCGGCGACGTTGTCACCTGTCCGAGATGCACCGTTTCGCTCACATATCATACCGATCCGTCCGGCGGCAAAATGCTTTGCCACCTGTGCGGATATACCTCTCCCGTCCCTCGCTCCTGCGAGAGTTGCGGCGGCACCGAGCTTTCCTTCCTCGGCTACGGAACACAGAAGGTCGAGTCCGAGCTGTCGCAGTATCTGTCCGATATGCGAGTTATGCGCATGGATGCGGATACAACGTCGGGAAAGCTTGCTTATGACCGTATGCTTGAGGACTTCCGTGCATCTCGCGCGGATATTCTGCTCGGAACGCAGATGGTAGCCAAGGGCCACGATTTTCCGAAGGTGTCGCTTGTCGGAGTGGTTCTTGCCGATACGTCGCTTTTTGTCAGCGACTTCCGCGCCTCCGAAAAGACCTTCTCTCTTTTGACTCAGGTTATAGGCAGAGCCGGCAGAGCGCTGAAGAACGGAAGGGCGGTAATACAGACCTTTGCTCCGAAAAACGAGATAATCCGTCTTGCGTGCCTGCAGGATTACGAAAAATTCTATGAGGGCGAGATAGCACTTCGCCGTGAGCTTTTATATCCGCCATTCTGCGATATGGCAACTCTCACCGTAACGGGTGAGGACGAGGTTGCCGTGCTTCGGGATGCGAAGACGCTTTCGGATGCCCTTGTCGGGAAAATAAATGCCGACGGCGGAAAAAATCCCTTTATGGTATTCGGTCCGTTTGAGGCAGGCGTATATCGTGTAAACGAAAAATACAGAATGAGAATGGTGGTAAAATGCCGCCTTAACAGAGCCACGCGTGCGATGCTTGCAGAGCTCCTTCGGGAGATATCACGCAGCTCGCGCGATACGTCGGTTTCGATAGATCTTAACCCTATGACGGTGTCATAGCCTATTTGATAATTTTAAGCGCCGTGCTTCGGGACGGCTTTATATGAAAGGAATATACAATGGCAAAGCTTAATATTTTGAAGTTTGGCGACGAGGCGCTCCGCAAGGTATGCCGCCCTGTCGATGTTATCACTCCCAAGATAGTGACACTTATTGATGATATGATAGAAACAATGCGCGCGGCAAACGGATGCGGCCTTGCCGCACCCCAGGTCGGAATCCTGCGCCGTATCGCTGTTATAGAGGTCGAGGAGGGTAAGGTATATGAGCTTATCAATCCGAAAATAATAGCATACACAGGCGAGCAGCGCGAGACTGAGGGCTGTCTTTCCAACCCCGGCAGATGGGGAATAACCAAGCGCCCTATGGCTGTTACCGTAAGGGCACAGAACAGATACGGAGAGGAATATGAGCTTACGGGCAAGGAGCTTCTTGCAAGAGCTATCTGCCACGAATGCGACCATCTGGACGGTAAGCTTTATACCGACGTACAAATAGAAGAGCTTGAAGAGGATTGAAAATGAAGATTCTTTTTATGGGAACTCCCGAGATCTCTGCGATATGTCTTCGCCGTCTTATTGATGACGGTCACGACATCGTGGCTGTCGTAACTCGCGAGGATAAGGTACGCGGCAGAGGAAACGTTCTTACTCCTACGCCCACAAAGGTGCTTGCGCTCGAGTGCGGTATCCCTGTATATGAGCCGACTACGCTTAAGGACGAGGCATTTGCCGAGCTTCTTTCATCTATCGATCCCGATCTGATCGCAGTAGTTGCTTACGGTAAGATACTGCCGTCATCGGTGTTGAATTATCCGAAATACGGATGTATAAATCTTCACGTGTCGCTTTTACCTAAGTATCGCGGAGCTGCTCCTATGCAGAGGGCTATAATGAACGGAGAGAGCGAGACAGGAGTCACCGTTATGTATATGAATGAGGGGCTTGATACCGGAGATATTATTTCGAAGGAGGTCTTCCCGATAGGTCCTCTTGATGATTTTGAGGCGATACACGACAGGTCTGCCGATATCGGAGGCGCACTTCTTTCGCGCACTGTTATTGATATCGGAAACGGTACTGCTATGCGTACTCCTCAGGCAGATACCGAGGCGACCTATGCCGCAAAGATCGAGAAGGCGGATTGCAAAATAGATTTCACACTGCCTGCCAAAAGGCTTGATTGCATCATAAGGGGCGTGACACCCATTCCCGGGGCATTTGCATATCTCGGCGGAAAAATGCTTAAAATATATAAGGCCACACCTGTTGAACGCAATGGAGAGCCCGGAGAGGTTCTCGAGGCGAACGGTATAGGCACAGGCTATATTATCGTTGCCTGCGGAGAGGGCGCGCTCAGAATAGAGGGCGTTATACCCGAGGGCAAGGGCAGAATGTCAGCAGGTGATTTCGTCAGAGGCAGAAAGATCGCTAAAGGAGACGTGCTTTCATAATGTACGAGTATGTTTTATATCCACTGTTTATACTATCTATCGTTTTTTCGTTCTGGGCACAGATAAAGGTGTCGGGAACCTACCGTAAATATTCAAGACTTTATACGGGGAGCGGCAAAAACGCGACCGACGTGGCGCGTATGATGCTTCATTCGGCGGGTGTAACCGACGTTTCGATAGGCAGAGTAAGCGGAAACCTTACCGACCACTTCGATCCAAGGAGCAACACTCTTGCTCTTTCGGATACCACCTACGCGTCCTACTCCGCAGCGGCAATAGGCGTTGCGGCGCACGAGGCCGGGCACGCGATACAGCATGCTGAGGGCTATTTTCCGATAAAGCTCAGAGGAGCGCTCGTTCCGGTAACGAGCTTTGCCTCGCGCGCATCATGGCTCTTTATAATGCTCGGACTTCTTATAACTATGTTTGCTACGGCATCCGATATCGGATATCTTATACTACTTGCCGGCATCGGTCTTTTCGCGGTAACTACGCTTTTCCAGCTGGTGACACTCCCGTGTGAATTCAATGCATCAAGACGGGCTATGACTGCGCTTCGTGCTACAGGCGACTACACGGCAGATGAGCTGAGGGCGGCAAGACAGGTGCTTACCGCAGCGGCTCTTACCTATGTTGCCGCTACCTTTGCATCTGCGGTGCAGCTTCTCAGGCTTCTTTTTATCTTCACGGGTAGAAGGGATAACAGACGTTGATATGGCAGACGTAAGAAAATTGACCTTAGAGCTTCTCAGGAGCTATGAGGAGGAGGGAAGATACGTAAATCTTCTCCCGAATTCAAGCAGAATTCGCGCACTGAGCACAGATGAGCATTCGATAGTAACTGCGCTTCTTTATACAACGGTTGAGAATAAGCTTACCTACGACTATTTTATATCGGCATTCGCCGCGCGCCCGATATCCGACATAGATCCATACGTGCGCGATGTGCTCCGCATAGGTCTGTGTCAGATCTTGCATATGGACAGTGTTCCCGATTTTGCCGCCGTGAACGAAACGGTGAGACTTGCGCGTCATAAAGGAGAGTCGGGCTTTATAAATGCAATTCTCCGTCGCGCGGTAAAAGAAAAAAACAATCTTCCATATCCCGATAAAACCAAGAATTTGTCAAGATTTCTTAGCATTTTTTACTCTATTCCTCAAAAAACGGTGAAAATGTTCATCTCTATATTCGGTGATGAGTGTGAGGATTACATAAGGGCGGTCATACGCGAGCGTCCGCTTTCGCTGACGGTCAATACAAATAAAATATCAAGAGATGCTTTTATAGAAAAGAATCGTGCCCTCGGAGCATATCCATCGGAAAACACCGATATGGGCGTTATGATAAGCGAGCGCGCTTATCCCGCAGATATCCCCGGCTATGCGGATGGCGAGTTCTTCGTCCAGGATGAGTCGAGCCGCATTGCGGTGCTTTCCGCAGGGGTGGTACAGGGGGATACCGTTGTGGATGTTTGTGCCGCTCCCGGAGGAAAGAGCTTTCTTGCCGCGATTTCCGCCGAGGATAGCGGAAGGGTATATTCCTTCGATATTCACGAGAGTAAGCTCTCGCTTATCCGCTCCGGAGCACAAAGGCTTGGGCTTTCTTCCGTTTTTGCGGAGGCAAACGATGCGACGTTACCGAAGACAGAGCTATACGGTAAAGCCGATAAGGTCATATGCGACGTACCCTGCTCGGGGCTTGGAGTCTTTTCAAAAAAGCCCGACCTGAGATACAAGGACACAGAGGCGATATCAACGCTTCCGCCTCTGCAGTATGAGATACTTTGCAAGAGCATAGAATATCTTAAGCCGGGGGGCGTGTTGATATATTCCACCTGCACGGTGAATCCCGCGGAAAATGCAGAGATAACCGACAGGTTCATATCCGAGCATCCCGATTTTTCGTATGATCCGATATGTGTCGGCGGTATAAATGCACCCGAGGGTAGAATAACCCTTCTGCCGCATAAGCATAATACGGACGGATTTTATATAGCCAAGCTGAGGAAAAATAAATGACAGATAAAATAGATATCGCATCTATGACAAAGGATGAGCTATGCTCATTCTTCAAATCAATAGGCGAGCCTAAATTCCGCGCAGAGCAGGTGTTCACCTGGATAAGCCGCGGAGCTTCTATATCCGAAATGACAAATCTTTCTAAGGCACTTCGGGAAAAACTGTCGCAGATCGCGCTTGACAGTCTGCCGAGAGTTGAAAAAAAGCTTGTTTCGCAAATAGACGGAACCGTAAAATATCTTTTCCGCCTGTATGATGATGCCTTGATAGAAAGCGTGCTTATGAAATACAAGCACGGAAATACCCTTTGTATATCGAGTCAGGTAGGCTGCCGCATGGGATGCCGCTTCTGCGCGTCCACCATCGGGGGAAGGTCGAGAGATCTGTTGCCCTCCGAGCTTCTCGGTCAGGTCATAGCAGCAGAGAAGGATAGCGGCGAGCGCGTTTCAAATATCGTTATGATGGGAATCGGTGAGCCGCTTGATAACTACGACAACGTAATTAAATTCTTAAAGCTGGTAAACAGCGAGGGCGGTCTTAATATAGGATACCGCCATATATCTCTCTCCACCTGCGGAGTGGTACCGCGCATCCTCGAGCTATCGGATGAGGAGCTTCCTATAACGCTTTCAATATCTCTCCACGCGGCAACCGATGAAAAGCGGAGCGAGATAATGCCGATAAACAAAAAATATCCGATATCCGAGCTTCTTACGGCGTGTGTCAGCTATTATAAAAAGACAGGCAGACGCATATCGTTTGAGTATACCCTCATATCCGGAAAGAATGACGGTATAGCCGATGCTGACGAGCTTTCATCGCTTCTCTGCCACTATTTCAAGGGAACAGGTGCGCCTATTCACGTAAATCTCATAAGAGTAAACGAGGTCGAGGAAACCGGCTTCAAGAAGGGAAGCGAGGAATCGGTGCGCAGATTTGCCGAGCGCTTGGAATCACGCGGAATAACCGCAACCGTGAGAAGACGTCTTGGCGCCGATGTAAATGCCGCCTGCGGTCAGCTTCGCCGCTCTGCGGCATCGACCTGAGTAAAAATCATAAGATAAGAGGAAAACGCTTGATAATCGAAAAATACGGCAAGGTCATAAAAGGCCTTGGAGGACTTTACAGCATCAGAGTAAACGAGGATGACGGCAGCGTGAATATCTATTCCTGCCGTGCGAAGGGCTCTCTCCATAAGGAAGAGGAAAAGGTGCTCATAGGCGATAACGTATATCTTTCCATCGACGAGCAAACGCCGGACAGTATCGTTATCTCCGAAATAGCCGAGCGAAAAAATGCGCTCATCCGTCCGCCTATGGCGAATCTTGATATCCTTTTTATGGTATTTGCGGCGAGGAAGCCTATGCCTGTCCTTGAGGTAGTCGATAAGCTTATAGCCATAGCGATACATAACGATATAAGACCTGTGGTCGTTATAACCAAGCAGGATCTTTCGGACGAGCTTGCGGCAGAATACGCCGACATCTACCGCCGTGCGGGTATAGATACCTTCATCACCTCCTCCGAGAACGGCGGCGGAGTTGCTGAGCTGAAGGAATTTATAGAAAAAACGGTAAAGGCGAACGTGACTGCCGCATTTGCGGGCGCATCGGGAGTCGGAAAATCAACGCTTATGAATGCGCTGTTTCCGTCCCTTTCTCTCAGCACCTCGGAAATTTCAAGGAAGATCGAGCGCGGAAGGCATACCACGCGCCACGTTGAGATATTTGATATTAATAATAAAGGAAGTGAAGCGGGATTCTTAGCCGATACTCCGGGCTTCTCGCTCGTGGATTTCGCAAGATTTGATTTCTTCAGCATTGAGGATCTGCCTGCCACCTTCCCGGATATCCTTCCGTATGCCGGCGGATGCACCTATTCCGATTGCTCGCACGTTGGTGAGGGGCGCGATGAATGCGCTGTCGCCCGTGCCGCCGAGGAGGGGATGATCGCACCGACTCGTCTTGACTCCTACAGGGCTATATATAGAATATTAAAGGAAAAGAAAAACAAATTCTGATAACATAGGTCCTCTGTATATTGAAGCGAAATATCCGCTGAGGATTGGGTTGGGAATTGGTTAACATAGAAAAAGAGGATAGCTTTTTGTTGTAAACAAGAGCTACCCTCTTTTATTATGTTCAAGCAAAGTAATGATAATCCGGTGATGATCACGACTTTGTTTTCAGTTGTTTTTGTGCACATTAACATAATCCGTAAAAAGCACTTCAATATTAATATTCAAAACCTTTGCTATATAGTATAGCTCCAGATCATTCGCCTGTCGAAGCTGACCTTCGAGCTTGGAATAACTGGTGGGATTAATGTCTAAACCGGCAGATTGTAATTTAGCGATAAAATCGCTTTGCTTTATACCTTTTTGCAACCTCATCCGTTCAATACATCTGCCGACAACATTTGCATTTCCGTAATCCTTGGATCGAGTTTTCATATATTCTCCGTAACAAATAGATGTTTTAAAAATTATATCATCAAAAAGACTTGACAAAATTCCAAAATGGAATTATAATATAAATAAATTCCAAAACGGAATTTTAATCATACTGGTTATGTAAATAAATAGAAAGGAGGAAATATAAAAATGGATTTAGGATTAAAGAAAAGTATGATTCTTCGTGGAACTCGCATCTGTGTTTTGATGCTTGCGATGGTCGGATTTTTATTTATGTTTTTAGGTTTGTATGATCCCCGTACCGAAGAACAAAAAATAGCTGACGCAAAAGCGGAATTTTTAGCAGAAACTAAAACAAAAGTCGCAATTCAAGCTGTGAAAAAGGTGAGACATCGGGTTTACGAGCTAAAATGTGTAGAGGTACTTCCAGATAATTCATATGCCCTTGTAGTGTATATTGATGCCTTTGGGGAGCAAATTTCGGTTGCATATGATTTTATGGAAAAGGAAGTTTGTGATGAGCAAATATACAGATTTAAGAGTAGTGGGCTTATGGCTCAAAATTTCTATTTTAACAAAGAAGTCAATGTAATTAGACGATTTACAGATCCAACTGAATTGGAGATTATTTGGAACGAGGTGATTAATAGTGCCGCTGATTGAGTGTTCTGAATGTGGCAAAAAAGTGAGCGATACGGTAGATATATGTATCCATTGTTGTAAACCTATTAAAAAAAACGGTGAAACCAACAATTTATCACAATGTAAAGATGAAAAGCATGATAAATCTAAAAGTGAGGACCGTGATTTTAAATTTTTGAGTCATAAAAAACAGATAGAATTTGAAAAACGTTTTGTAGAAAAAAATGATGCAGCGCGAAAATACAGAAGAAAGGGACTGGAATTTTCTAAATTTACGGGGCTTTCATTTTCGTGTGCATTTTGGTCGATAATACAAATTATTGCTTGTAGATATGCTTACAATGAGATTTTTAACGGAAACATATATAACGAAGATTATCTTGCTGTAGGTGCAGTATGTTGCTTTTCATTAATGGTTTTAGGAATTCTATTGCTTGTTTTTAACACAATATCTAGAATGAGATATAATCACTCTATAAAGAAATACGTATATCTCAAAATGTTTAGTGAATGGCTGGAAAAAGAGTGCAATATTTCATATATTCCTGATTTTTTTAGAGATAAGGAAAAAGAAATATACGATAGTATTGATACAAGAACAATGAAACTTTAAGGAGAATTTGTATGGCAGTAATAGTGTGTCCCGAGTGTGGAGAAAAAATTTCAGATACCGTAAAAAATTGTATACATTGCGGTTGCAAAATCAACCTTTGTCCGGAATGCGGTGGAATCAGTGTAGGTGATGCTAACAGTTGTCCTACTTGCGGTTATGTTTGGAAGTCCGAAAATGAGGATGGAAAGAGCAAAAAAACAGATGTAAATTTGAAAGAAACTACGGATGTTTACGACAGATGGAGATCGGAGAATCCAATAAGAGTAGTTTATGGAACAAAAGCAATCAATACTATAGCATTTGCGGGATCTTTAATATTCATAGGGTTAGCTTTTTTGAAAATGTTTTTGGACATAAATAACGATAATTTCATATTAAAATTTTCCGGCTCGCTTTCCGGAGTAAAAACATTGTTGATTTTTTCAGCTGTTATGGCAGGATTGCGCGTGTTGCTTAATAAAATGCGTTCTCATATTGCAGCTTGCGATATGTCAGCGTGGTTAAGGATGAATAAGATCAATGCAGAATCGATAGTAAATTCGACACTTGAATTGAAGTTTTCTAATATGACAATAGATTCTCTGGAGCAATATCATATAGCGACCGAGCTTGTTCTGGAGGGAGCAACATATGCAGAAAATAAAAAAGCAATCAGCAAAGATAGAATTTTGTTATTGACAAATGCGGCAATTGAGATTATTTCTATTATATTCGTAGCAATGTTTGCCATTAGTAATGTGGAAGTTTATATGACAACCGCTTATCTTGTTGGTTCTTCCTCGTACGAAATATCTATGTTGACTGATCTCTGGATGATCATAACGGCGGGCGTAGCCTTGTTTGTTGGTTGGTTCTTTGATGATTATGTGAAAAAACAAGTAGGGCTAAAAAAAGACACGTGGATTAATACACATATGCCAGATAAAGCAAGAAAATACGAAAAGTACATCAAAAATTATACCGATTATGCTATAGAGAAAATGTTAGATAGTGACAGAACGGTATAAAACCGTATGGGAGTAGCTTTGTTATATTATGAGAGCTACTCCTTATATTATTTTGATAAAACAACAAAAAAATTTCAAAAAAACGAAAAAACTTTCAAAAACCCCTTGACATTCAAGAATCAATCTGTTATAATACCATAGGTATCCTAAGACAGCAGGTTCCGGTAAAAGCATTTGCTTTCCTGCCGAGGTGAACAACAAAGATTAATATATGATATTTGTTTGTCCTTTCTCGGCTTGTGCTATGCGCTTTTGTCGGAAGGGATTTTTTGTTTTAATAAAAATGGAGGTAGAATAATGCCAAGCAATAAGATTCTTGAGGAAAAGAAATTAGTCGTAGAATCACTTGCCGCTAAGATGAAGACCGCTAAGGCAGGCGTGCTTGTTAAGTATGAAGGCATTAAGGTAGCAGAAGACACCGCTCTTCGTAACGCTCTCCGTAAGGCAGGCGTTGAGTACACCGTAATGAAGAATACTCTTACAGGTAAGGCTTGTGATCTCGCAGGTTACGGCGAGATGAAGGAGCATCTTACCGGTATGACTGCTATCGCACTCAGCCAGGATGATCCTATCGCTCCCGCGAAGATCATGAAGGAATTTGCCGATAAGATCCAGTGCTTTGAGATCAAGGCAGGCTTTGTAGACGGCGGTGTTATTGATCTTGCAGGCGTTGAGTCCCTTGCAGCAACTCCTTCCAAGGAGGTTCTCATTGCAAAGATGATGGGCAGCCTTATGTCCTCTCTTTACGGACTTGCATACGTTCTTCAGGCGAAGATCGACAAGGAAAACGGCGAAGGCGCCGAGTCTCCTGCAGAGGCTTAATTTACTGCAGACAACTATTAATTTGATTAAATTTGTTTAAATTATTGGAGGAATCTAACAATGAATGAAAAGACCACTCAGATCCTTGAAATTGTAAAAGGACTTACTATTCTTGAACTTGCTGACCTCGTTAAGGCACTTGAGGAGGAGTTCGGCGTATCCGCAGCTCCCGTAGCAGCAGCTCCCGTAGCAGGCGCAGCTGCAGCAGCTCCCGTTGAGGAGAAGACCGAGTTTGACGTTGTTCTTAAGGCTGCAGGAGCTAACAAGCTCGCTGTTATCAAGGTTGCTCGTGAGATCACCGGCCTTGGTCTTAAGGATGCTAAGGACCTCGTTGAGTCCGCTCCCAAGACCATCAAGGAAGCTGTTTCTAAGGAAGAGGCAGAGAAGATCGCTGAGCAGCTCAAGGCTGCAGGCGCAGAAGTTGAAGTTAAGTAATTTTCTACTTCCGAAAAAATATGAGTGTGGCACCTGCAGCCACACTCTTTTTTTCATATCATAATATACCAGCTTCGTTTTTTCTGGCTCTCAGGTATTCGCGTCTTACCTCGGTGAGGAATTTCTGCACTCTTTCCGATTGATAATCGCGGTATGTCCAGGGGAGCTTCTGCCAACCGCCGCGTGCGTAGAAGAGTGTAAGCTCGGTGTATATTCCGTCCTTCAGTGGGATGCGGAATCCGGTCTTTTTCGTAGTGGCAAGCAGAAGTCTGCCATGGCTCATAAATCCGGGATCAAGATTGACAGTCCTTTTACCGTCTATCGAAAGCATAGCCTCCACCTCGTTTGTAAAGGTCTTTATATCTGCCTGGAGAGTGGGATCTATAAGATCCCGGAAGCTAAGTATTTTTCTTCTCGCCTCTCCGCCGAGCTCGTCATCGTAATAGTCTGAGAATTCCTTCGTAAACGAAAATTCCTCGGTCTCGAAATCATACGGGCCGAAGCGCTCCGTCATAATTTCAAGCGCCTTTTCGAAAGCCTCGTCGGTATTGTATATGAAGCCGATGATCAGCTTTTCCTTTTCAAATTGTTCTGCAAGTCCCATATCATCGTCCGCCTTTCTTAAAAGAGGTCGGTGGACAGATAGCGATCAACCCCGTCCGGGAATAGCGTAACGATGCGCTTACCACTCTCGCGCTTTGCAACGTGGGTAGCCGCCGCAAGCGCGGCACCGGAGGATATTCCGACAGCTATGCCCTCGGTGCGTCCGAGAAGGCGAGCTGACTCATATGCCTCATCCGCGCTCACCGTGATGACCTCATCATAGATATCGCGGTTCAGTACCTTTGGAATGAAGTTTGCGCCTATGCCTTGTATCTTATGCGGAGCGGCAATGCCACCGGAGAGTAGGGGAGATTCGCTTGGCTCAACTGCGATAATACGGATATCGGGCTTCTTTGATCTGAGATATTCTGCAGTTCCCGAGAGCGTTCCACCCGTTCCGACAGTAGCTACAAAAATATCTATACTGTCAGCAAGAGCATCATATATCTCAGGACCTGTTGTAAGAAAATGTGCACGTTTGTTTTCAATATTGTCAAATTGAGAGGGGATAAAGGAGCAGGGAATAGTCCTGTTCAGCTCTTCTGCCTTTTCGATAGCCCCCTTCATACCGAGCCTTCCCTCGGTAAGAACAACCGATGCTCCATATGCCTCCATCAAGGCGATACGCTCGCGGCTCATGCTGTCGGGCATAACTATTATAGCCTTCATTCCGCGCGATGCGGCGATAGCCGCAAGACCTATTCCCGTATTTCCGGAGGTAGGCTCGATAACGGTGCCACCCGGAGAAATGAGTCCCATTTCCATTGCGGCATCAAGCATCTGTCGGGCGGCTCTGTCCTTGACGCTTCCCGTAGGATTGAGATATTCAAGCTTTGCATATATTTCGCTATCAAGAGAAAGAGCTCTTTTTATTTTATTCAGCTTAAACAGAGGCGTGTTGCCTATAAGCTGGCTTATATCATCATATATTTTATTCATTTGGATCTCCATTAAATAACAAAGGGAGAGGTGCATAATCTGATGTGATTTTGCCTGTCTCTCCCGTCGTTATTTATGATTTTTCTTGTTTATGAAAATTCAGCAGCTTCGACTATCAGAGATCATCTGTGTCAGAATTGAAATCCTGATAATCTGAATTATTTGCTGTCGTATTGGTGTTTTGTGTATTATTGTTCTCTGTTGTGGAGTTTGGCTGGGATAACAGCATCTCGGCAATCTTGTCCGCCAGAGCCTTTGCAGTATCGTGCGCCTTGGCCTCACGACGTGCCTTTTCTTCCGCATCACGGCGTGCCTTTTCCTCGGCCTCACGACGTGCTTGAGCTTCCTCTGCCTCGCGGCGTATTCTTTCCGGAGCTTCCTCACGTGCTTTCTTATCAGCTTCCCACTGCACTGCAAAATCGGTTAATTTCGATGAAAGGTATGTATGCTCTTCTTCCTTGTGCTGCTTAGCCATCTTAATATCGAGCTCTCTCCAAGCATCATCAAGGGTCCATTTATCAACATCCTTATGCGCGGTAGCATCACGCATCATACCAACGTCAGCAACGTTCTCAGGCTTATAGACACTGCGCATCTCGGTAACCGAACCGCGCTTGGTAACTGTCTTCTTGCTGAAGGGCCACCAGGACTTCTTGTAGATAATGCTTGTAGGAGTGGGTGTGCCGAAGTGAACTATATCGGTGAAGCTGTTGGTCTGCTTGTCATATGCCTCATAGTAGGTAAGGCTTATCGAAACAAGCTCGGTTCTGTCAGTTCTCTTGTCGATGGGAGTGGTTATCTTATAATTGTTAAGGCGCTGCTTGCGGATGTAAATGTATCTGTCATTATATTCGCGTATAGCCATAACGTCGTGTGCGATCTTGCGAAGATTCTTACCCGAATGATCGGTGCTGTAAAGCGAAAGACCAAAGCCGTCTTCGTGGAGATCATCAACACCGACGAAGTCGTGCTTCAGATAGTAAACGCTGTTTTCATCGATGATGACCTGCGTTCCCGCAACGTTGCAGGCGATCCTTGTATCTACGTTACCGTCGCTACGAACGGTACGCAGATCTCCCGATGTGGATATATAGAAGATATATCCGTTCACCATCTTGACAAGATTCGAGAATCTCGATGCAACGAGAACTCTTTCCGATCCGGTAACGCGCACCTTCATCAGACAGGTGTTTATACCCTCGCCGCTGACGTAATAGAGCCAACCGGAGCGGATGATGCACTTTCCGTCCTTTATATCTCCGGGATTCTCGAGTATTTCTACACTGGTCTTGCCGTCATTCGTGGTAGAATAAAGTCTTGCATCCTTGCCGGTTCCGACGGTATAGAAGACACGGTTACCGTAGCTTGCGTAGAATCCGCTTACGTTCTCGCTTATAAGTGTATGTGTCTTACTCTCGATATTGGTAGTATAGAGATTGGTGTTATGCTTGTTAGGCATCGTCACGGAGTAAATTACGTATCCGTCATTGACCTCATGGATGATGCATCCGGGGTTGAGAAGCTGGGTATTGTTGCCGGTTGCAATATCGTACATATAGAAGGAAGGATTGCAGTTGCGGCTTCCCTCCGGAACAGAGGTGTAGAATATTCTGTCGTTATGATAATAGAGAATGTCAACTATCTCGGGCAGTATGGTGCTTGCCACAGCATTGTCCATATCAACGAGAAGAACCGAATAGTTATTACCTCTGGCGATCGCCTCGGAAACGTTTTTCGGTTTCTTTTCCCTGCCAAAGCATCCGCGCTTAACAGTTTCTTCCTCCGGCAGCTTCTTCCTTATGAAGAACTTGGACATATCGGATGAATAGTAAACGGGAGAGCGGTATTCTTTGGTCTTGAAGCCTCTGAATAGGTATTTTTCGGGAACATCATATTCCTCAACGATTTCGTAAACGTCATTGAGCTCTAGTCTGTTACCACTCTTCGCTTCCTCGTAACTTTCTAACATAGGAAGGCGCTTTTCGAGCGAGCGCTTGGTTTTATCAAGTGTTCGACGACGCTTACCGTAAATCTCGGAAAGCTCCTCGTATCTGGGAGCATTACCCGAATATCCGTCAATGACGTTATAAGTCATTGCGTAATCGCCTACGTTACCCTCGTCAAGAACCTTAACGTTTCTGCGGAAATCGGTGACAGAGGTGTCATAGCAGCAGATGCTCGAGTTGTTCCTTATGTAGAATATACGGTTACCGAAGCTGTGTATAACGTCGGTTATCTGAGTGAGCGCGGGAACTCCGGTAGGAACACCGTTCTCAATAGAATAGAGCGTCATATCCTTGACGTTGTCATATGACGTGGTAGTCTGCACACAGTAGTAGCGCTTTGCCATCTCGACGAGCTCGTTATTGAACTTGAATATCCTTGAATGATCTGCAATGCGCTCGGTGGAATCCTTATATCCGTTTATAGCCACGAAAAGATGCAGAGCATTATCCACGTTACCGCCGTTAAGCAGTATCATAGCCTTTCTGTAGGTCTTTTCGGCATCAAATCCCTTTGCACGGATCTTCTCTGCAAGTCTTGCATCCTTTAGCTCCTTTGCCTTCTGGTAGCCGGGAACGTCCTCTACGGAGGATGCTGCGCTGACAGCAGATATTTTTTCAACGAACACCTCAAAGCTCTTCTCGAGATCCGCAACGATAAGCTCATCTGCATAAAATCTCTTAGCCAGCATAATATCCGTGGAAAGAGTCTTGATGAGAGCATCTCTCTTTTCTACGATCTGATGGGTTATGGTAGAGTAGAGATCAACGTATGAGAAGAGGTCGGAAATATCGTCGCTCTGATAATTGTCTATGATCTCAAGCTCGATAACGTCAAGACCGTCGATCTTCTTGAGTATCGGAATTGCAACGCATCTGAAATCCAGATAATAGGTCAGAGGATCGGCAGAAAACTTTATCTTGCATGCCTCTGAAATGGCATCAAGCGTGGATATGGAAAGATCGGAGTTGAGCGCAAAGGACTTCCAGTCATAGCTCTCGCAGAAATTATCAAAGTATATGAGTCCGGCAGCGGATGACGTAACACCGTCTGCAATTCTTTTGTCCTTTTCGTTGGCGGTATTCTTATTTTGCGCGTAGTTCAGCGGTCTGAGAATGGAGGTTGGAACCGCGTTACCGCAGGAATGGCACATAACGGCCTTTGCATCCTCAGGATAATCGAGAACCGCGGGGCAGTAAGGGCATACACCCGAAAGGATAAGCTTGTTTTCACTCATTTTTTATTTCTCCCCATATTGAAAGAAAATTGTCCTCGCGCAAGGTTATAACGCGCGATTTTATATATTTACACACTATTATAACATTAATAATACGCGATGTCAAGTTTTATAGACGAAAAAAACAAAAAACTTGTGTTGGTTTTGCATAAATTTTGCATAAAAAGTGTTAAATTGCTGTGAGAGCGGATTTTTTGCATTCAGATACAGGAGAGAAGCTCGACCGCATTTCCGTCTGTGAGCTTATCCGAGCGTTCTGCTATGTATGGATATCGCTCCGGCGGCACGCTTTCGGCGAACTCGGAGAGTATTGCAAATTCGCATATCTGTCCCATCCGCGACGATCCGCGCTCCTCTATCTCAAGGAAGTATCCCTCATCAGGGCTGAAGAAAAGCTCGCTGTGTGCAATGCTTTTTGTGTGAGAAACGGCTCTTGCCGCCTGCAGAAGGTCGCGGAAGCTGCGGAAAAAATAGATTCGCCTTCGGCTGTCAAGCATCGTAACGTTTTCCGAGCGCGACATGGATATCTCACGCCCCTTCGGCAGAGAACCGAGAATGGTAACGAAAAGCTCCGCGCCACCGTCGCGCGAGGGATAGAACTGTATAAGCAGCTTTCCCGCCGTGTGGTCGAATCCGTATTCCGCCTTCACCTTGTCGAGAATTTCCCAAACCTGCTTTTTCATCCTCGCATCGTTATAATCATCGGCATCGATATCCAGCCCGAAGGCGTGAACGTCCGTCCGGTTAAGCATTATCTTTATTTTGCTGTCATTTATTCTAAGTACCTCCATCGGGTGCTGTCCTCCTTTTTGCATCTGGAGTGATCTTTACATACGCATTATATCATTTTTCGCTAAAGCTTGCTACAGAAAAGTATAGGAAACCTAGGTGAAAAATGGTACATATCAAAGTACAATCTCAGATATTTCAACATTTTTCGGTATTTTCCATAAAGATTACAGCCATATTTTCGAGTCATTAAGAATAGTTATCGGCTTCAAGTAAAGCGAGAAAAACAATTAAAGAGGAGAAGTGAAATTTCATTTCCTTCTCCGTCAATAAAGACCTTGACAAAGCCCTCACTATATGATATAATACGCCTCGGTGAGTTCGAGACCTTCCTCACCGAAAAGAGAAATCTTGGAAAAAAACAAAACTAAAGGAGAAAACAAAATATGAAAAAAGGCAAAAAGACAAGCCATTCTGTGCGTTATATTACGCGCAGCGCGGCAATCGCAGTCATCTACGCATCATTGGCGTACGTATCGGCACCTCTGCAGCTGTTTTTCTTTCAGTTCAGACTTTCCGAGGCAATGTGTATCCTCCCGATATTTATGCCCGAGGCTATCCCCGGGCTGTTTATAGGATGCATCATTGCAAATTACCTGTCGGGTGCGGTCGTGTTTGACATAATCTTCGGCAGCATCGCCACCCTGATCGGTGCACTCGGCGCGTATGCGCTCCGCCGCCTGCCTGATAAGCTTATGTGGATGACAACACTTCCCACCGTCCTTGCGAATGCTTTTATAGTTCCATTTGTTATAATGTATGCATACGGAAGCCCGGAATCCTACCTGTTCCTCGCAGTGACGGTCGCCGTCGGAGAAATAGTCACCGCATCTCTGCTCGGCTCGCTGTTCTACTATAGGTTTAAAGATATTCTTTCGCGGCTGTCGCAATAAACCGAATTGAATAAAGTAAAAAGCAAGAATAAGAGGATTTTCGTCCTCGTATTCTTGCTTTTTGTTTTGTATCGCTTTTAAAGCTTTTGCTTTACATTTTAAAACGTCAAAGCCTCTCTGCGGTACCATCGTGCGGTTGAATTTAAGTTTTTGGTATGGTGTAGTTAAAGCTGACGGATACCAAAGAGGGAAGCTGAGTTCTGTTAGCGATTTTATTCCACTCTGAGTAGCTTCCGGTATAATACACGGTATTAAGTCCGGTACAGCCCTCAAACGAATCGCTTCCAAACATTGTGACCGTTTTTGAGATAATAAGCTTTGTGATACCTGAGCATCCGTAAAAAGCACCGCTTCCGAGATCGTCATCGGAGGTTATGGTAACGGAGCTTAAACTTTTCGGAACGTAGGATGCATTGTCGGTGTAGTTTGATGCACCGAAAATGTATCCAAGAAATGCGTTTTTGTATGAATCGGAGCTTGAGCCTAAAAACGGAATTGTCAGGCTTGTGATACCCGAGCATTTCTCAAATGCAGATTTGCCTATATACGTAACGCTCTGAGGAACAATAATGCTTGTAATTAAAGAGCATCCCTTGAAGGCTGCTTCCGATATAGTTGAGAGAGAGTTGCCAAGGCTAAGGCTTGTGATTGATGTGCAGCCATCGAATGCATGTGCACCAATGCCGGTTACTCCACTTCCGATAGTTACGGATTCGATGCCCGAGCATCCGTTAAATGCATAATTGGAAATATATGTGTTATCTATTTTGATGCTCTTAAGCGACACGCAATTCCGGAAAGCATATTCGAGCAGGCTCTTCAGGGATGCCGGAAGAGTTATATCGGTAAGACTTACGCAGTCTGCAAATGCATATCTTCCGATTTCGCTGACGGTATTGGGAAGGTTTACAGAAGTGAGACTTGCACATGCGTTAAAGGCGTAATCGGCGATGCTTTCGATACCTTTGGGAAGGTTTACTGATTCAAGCTTGGAGCAATTGCTGAATGTTCCCACGGCAATCGACGTGATATTATCGGGAAGGCTTATCTGCTGCAATTCGGTACATTCACTAAATGCCCGTTCGCCTATTAACGAAATACCGGAACCGAGGGTTACGGAGATTAAATTTGAGCAACCGTAAAAGGCATAGCTTCCGATAGAAGTCAGATTGCCTGCAGCAATGACCTTCTTTAAGCTTGTATATCCGCTGAATGCATAGTTCGAAATAGCCGTAACGTTATCTGGAATAATCAGTTCGGTTATAGGGGCACCGTTGAGATAAAGGGCATCCGCATAATATAAGGGGTTCGAGGTAGAATCGTAGAAGCTGATACTGCACCACGCGCTTATATCGGGTACATTGACCTTCTTTAGGTTTTTGCAATTTCCAAATGCATATGAACCAACACTTGCAAGTCCGGTTCCGAGAGTTATCGTCTCTAGTGCAGTGCAATCCGCAAAGCAATGGCCTTCGATTTTCTGAAGACTGTCGGGAAGAATGATCTCGGTGATTGCAGTGCATCCGTCGAATGCATAACTTCCGATAGATTGAACGCCTTTTCCGAGACTTATATTTTTCAGGTTGCTGCAATCACGGAATGCATCGTGTTCAATCGCGGTTACGCTGTCAGGGATAGTGATATCGGTAAGCGAAGTGCAGCCATAAAATGCAGACGCGCCAATCGAGGTAACACCGTTTCCGATGGTAACGTTACTGAGATACGGGCATTCCGCAAATGCTAAAGAAGATATAGCGGTTACTCCGTTTTCTATGATGACTGTAACTATTTCGCAGTATCTGAAGGCATAACTACCAATATTATAATTACCTGTAATCGTTACTGTTTTTAAACTTTTGGGAACACTTGCCTTGTTATTTGCATATGTGTCAGCTCCGAATATATAGCCAAAATGAGTATTATTGTTTCCATTTGCGCGCATTCCGATGAACGGAAGCGAAATATTTTCCAATGATGAGCAATTGCCAAATGCGTTGAAGCCAATGGATGTTACATTGCCAAGGACTGTTATGTCGGTGATAGCGGAGCATCCATTGAAGGCGGATACGGCTATGGAAATTCCTCCGGTAACCGTTACGGTTTTTAATGATGCGGGTACGTGATCATTATTGGCATTTTTCGTCGGTGCTCCGAATATATATCCGAAATGCGTGTTGGACGAAGAGTCAATACAATCGCCCACGAATGGGATTGATAAATCGACAAGCGAGGTACACCCTCCGAATGCGGAAAATCCGATAGAAGTAACGCTTTTCGGAATGTGAATTTCAGTTATTGCCGCACACCCCTCAAACGCTGAGCTTCCAATGCTTTGGATCGCGGCGGGGAATATTGGGTTCTCGAGTAATGCGCAGTTTTTGAATGCCGAATCTCCGATTTTTGTAACAGTATCCGGAATATTCAAGGAGGTAAGGGAAGAACAATTTTCAAACGATGAATTTCCTATTGATACAATTGTTTCGGGTATCACAACTTCTTTGAGTGCTGTGCATCCGCAAAATAGAGCATTGTTGAGTATTGATATCCCGCTACCCAGCATTGCGGATGAAAGAGAGGTGCAATCCTTGAAGGCATATTCGCCGATTTGGGTTACGTTATCGGAGAGTGATATGCTTTTAAGTGATGAGCATCCGCTGAATGCAAAATCTCCAATGTATGCAATGCCGCTATTGATGCGTATATCTATTAAGGATGAGCATCCTTCAAATGCGTGATCGGCTATAGCATTTGCCCTGACAATGATTATGCTCTTCAGGCTTGTAGGAACAAATCCACCGTTGAGCGAATAATCAGCGGCGCCAAAGATATATCCGAAATGAGAATTTTTTGTCATATCATCAGAAGAGCCGACAAAAGGCAGCGTTATTTCGGATACAGATGAGCAACCTTCGAATGCCGATTCGCCGATATGAGTAAGGGTGCTCGGAAGCGTTACAGAGGTTATTGCCGAACAGCCCCTGAAGGCTTGATTGCCGATTTCTGAGATTCCGTCACGTATTACGATATCGGTCAAGGACGTGCAATTCATAAATGCACTCTCTCCTATGATGGTAACGGAGCTTGGAAGCGTTATCGATCTTAATGCCGAGCAGCCCGTGAAGGCCTGATTGCCGATTCCTGTGATTCCGTCGTGTATTATGATATCGGCCAAGGACGTGCAGTTCATAAATGCACCATCTTCTATGATGGTAACGGCGCCGGGAATATTAATGTATAAGAGGCTTGTACAGCCGGAAAATGCAAAGTCGCCAATTGCTTTGATTTCGGTACTTATATTAATGGTTACCGGAGAAGTGCATCCTTCGAATGCATTTGCGGAAATAGCCTCTCCGCCTGTCACCGTTATTGTTTTTAAGCCGGTAGGGAGATGCCTGTTATTATCCGAGCTGCTTTCAGCTCCGAATATGTAACCTATATAAGCATTTTCGATAGAATGAGCCGATGATCCCACAAACGGGAGGATCATATCGGTGAGCGCGGAGCATCCTTCGAATGCCGCTTTCCCGATAGATATAACATTTTCCGGAACGGTAACCGCGGTAAGCTTCTTACATCCCGAAAAGGCGTTATTTCCTATAGAGCTCAGTCCATTTCCGATAGAGAGTTCGGTGATTTCGGAGCAACCCTTGAATGCGGAATTTTCAATCGACAAAATGCTGTCGGGTATAGATATTTCCTTCAGTGCCGAGCATCCCTCGAATGCCGATTCGCCGATTGACGTAATATAGCCCGGAATATTGATGTGCTCGATATTGCGGCAGTTCTTGAACATACTGTCGGTTATCGCGCTGACACCGCTTGCGAATATTACGGTTTTGAGATTGGTGCATCCCTCGAATATGGACGTGCCGATATCGGTTATGTTGCTTCCTATAACTACGCGGTTGAGATTAGTGCAATCCTTGAAGGCACTGTCCTTTATGCCTGTTACGGGTAGACCGTCCTTGAGCTTGTCGGGAATTACAACCTCTCTCATTCGATTGGTTACATCGGCTATGGTGTATGATTTTCCGTCCGGGTTTATTTCATATACTATGGAAGGACCGCCGGTATTTATCGTCTGCGTTATTTCGTTGTTTCCGTAAAGCTTGATATCATCACCTGCGTTTAACTTAAGGCTGAAGGTAACATCGCCTCCGCTGACAGGCATAAGTCTGAGTATAACTCGCACCGATTTTGATTCATTGGTTGTTGTGGGCATAGAGAATTTTGCGCTGAGTGTTGTGCCATCGGCAGATTCTATTTCCTCCGTACCGGAGGTGGGAGCATCCTCAATAGTAATATCCAGCACACCTCTTCCCGGGAATACGGTCTCCAGTAACATGTTCTTACCGTTGCCGATATCTTTCAGCAATGTGTAGGAAAAATCTACGACCATGTACCCATTTGAGTCGTCAGCAAAGGCTATGGAGCTTTTTATATTCTTTTCATCATAATCTCCACTGTCATAATTGCCCTCCGTGAGATATCCCACAGAAAACTCAGTTATTTCAATATGACTGGATTCTTTTTCGGGATCGACCTCTGTTGTATTGCCCGAATTACCACTATTGGTATTGCTTTCATCAGATTCATCGTGCTTATCCTTGCACGCCGTAAGAGTAAACGATATACATATCAGGATGAGCAAAATGAAAATGATAGACTTTTTTCTGTTATTCACCGTCATTTATAACTCCTTCTTATAAAATAGAAGGATACCCTAAAAAAGGCATCCTTCTATGCCTATTTTAAATCAAAACAGGGCATTATCAAAGCTTTTCTATTTCCATCATCATACCGACACGTACTGCGTGGCGCTCACCCTCAAACTCATTCTCAAGGAACTGATCGAGAATGTCGGTGGCGAGGCAGGAGCCTATAACTCTTGCGCCCATGCAGAGCACGTTTGCATCGTTGTGGCGTCTTGTCATTTTCGCCGAATATGTGTCGGAGCAGAGAGCGGCACGAATTCCGTTGTGCTTATTTGCACACATGCTCATTCCGACTCCGGTTCCGCAAATGAGAATACCGAAGCTTCCCTCGAGATCTGCCTTAACGCCCTCGCAAACGGCATTTGCAAAAATAGGGTAATGGCAGGAAGCGGGCGAATCCGTACCGCAATCGGTAACGTCGTAGCCCTTTGCCGTAAGATATTCGCGTAGCTCCTCCTTAAGAGCATATCCCGCACTGTCTGCACCAATAAAGATTTTTCTCATTGTTATGTATCTCCTGTTAATTTTTTTGCACGTTATTTAGTCTTTCGAGTCTTTCGCGCTCTGCCTGAGGCACTCTCAGGTAGGTTGGCAGATGCTCGCTGTCGCTGACGGTCTTGCCCTCGTTATGCATCTGCACGGCGACTCTTGCCACCGAGTATGCGTTTTCGCATCTGAGAAGCTCGGGCGTTTCGCGCAAGTCTATTCCGTTTTTTGAAATGCCCGCCGCGGCAACGCGGTAGCCGTCACCCACAAGGTAAACGGGCCAGCCCGAAAATTCAGCCAGCATACGCGAAAGCTCGTCTATGGATATAGCAAGATCCTCGGTGAGTCTTGAGAGATCGCCATCCTTATATCTGAAGATCGCAGTATAGACCTGCGAGCGTCTGGCATCCATCACGGGTACGATTATACCCTCGATGCCGCGCAAATTTTCGGCAAGTGCCCGAAGCGTTGAGACCGATGCACAGGGGATTCCCTTGCCAAAGGCGATGCCCTTGACGAGTGCCGTACCAATGCGAACGCCGGTGAATGATCCGGGGCCGACAGATGCGGCAAGCAGCTCAACGTCCGAGAAGGAGAGCTTCAGCGATCTGAGAAGATCCTCTGCCATAGGCAGAAGAAGCTCGCTCTGGGTAAGTCCGTTATCTATGTTATAAAGTCCAAGCAGCCTGTCCGAATCGGTAACGGCAACCGATGCCGCCCGAGCGGTGCTGTCAAATGCAAGAGTTATCATTTCAAAAGAAGCTCTCCGTTCAGATTAATTGGTGAATTTATGCTTATTTTACGCAGGCAGCTGCCGCTATCCTCGCTTGTGACTCTCGATATAGCGACGGTGATAGCATCGGCAGGCAAAAAATCCTCTATATTTTCGGACCATTCGCCTATCGAATATCCGTCCTGCTCGATAAGATCGTCGTATCCGATAGAATAAAGGTCGTCACCGTCCGTTATTCTGTAAAAATCAAAGTGGTGTATTCTGCATCTGCCTATGTACTCATTAAGAATAGTGTAGGTGGGGCTCTTTACCGTGCGTATGTCGAAATGAGAGGCAAAGCCGCGCGTGAAGGCTGTTTTTCCTACACCCATTTCTCCGCGCATAGCGATAAACGCGCGCCCGATGCCGTTTTTTTCAAGGAGTGCGGCAAGCGCACGTCCGACCGCTTCGGTCTCTTCTGCACTCTCTACGTTAACTATTGTTTCCATATTTCCTCTTGTTTACAATTTTCCTATGTATCCGTCGGCATTCTCACCCATAAGAAAACTAAGAAGTGCCGAGTATTTTTCTGTCAGCTCTGCCGAAGCCTCCTTGCGCTTTATTGCGCGGAGAAGGGTATTCTTCGGCGTGTCCTCGGGATCTACCAGCTCCGTGGCATTTACCTCATATCCGAGTGCTGCAAGCCGCTCAAGGCGCAGCGCATCGGTCAGGGCATCAGAAAGAGTTCTCCTGAGCTTCGGATATTTCGTGGCAAACGCCAGCTCGGGTGCCGATATCTTAGTCGAAAGCTCTCTGTGACAGCAGGGTGTTGAAAGTATGACCTTTGCTGAGAGCTTTGCCGCCGTATCCAGGACTATATCTGTAGCTATATCGCAGGCATGGAGCGAGATGACCATATCGGGTGTCCTGTCCTTCGGTGTGTTCGTTATATCATCGGTAATGAATTGCATTCCCGAAAATCCAAGCTCTGCTGCCATTCCGTTACAGAAATCAATAACGTCGCGCTTAAGATCAATTCCGAGCATATAGATGCTTCTGTTCTTTATAGCGGTAAAGTAGTAGTATACCGCAAAGCTGAGATAGCTCTTTCCGCAGCAAAGATCGTATATGCATATCTCGCCCTTGGCGGGGAGCTCGCAGTATATTTCATCAACGTATTCGAGAAATTTGCAGATCTGGCGGAATTTCGCCTGTTTTTTATCGTGAACTCTGCCGCTCTTGTCGCTTATACCGAGCTTTATGAGGAAGTCCTCAGAGCCCGAAAGCATTCTGCTCTTTTTTCTCTCGAGCGATTCTATAGCCGCCTCGAAGGACGGGGTATCTCCCGATAGACGGGCGAGAAGGCGATCGCCTCCAAGCACCACAGCGCTCTTTTTTCCGAGCTTCATCTCGGCATCTCCGAGATGAGTCAGAAGATTTATCTGGCGGTACTCGCCTGCGTATTTATCGAAGAAATCACCTATGCCGTCCTCTGTGAGATTCACCTGAGAAACGGTATTCCCGGGCAGAGAAAGCTCTGCGGCGAGTATGCGCCTGCCCCTGTGAGCGCAAAGGCGCGCGCTGATCTTTTCGGGCGCAGAGCCGACAGGGCGTGAGAAAATTATCTTCTTAAGCGCATCTCTTCTGAAGGAGAGAAGCAAAAGCTCCTTGATATCAGTCATTTTTAAATCCTTTAAATCGTTTTGTTACTTTGAATCGGTGCCGTCACCGTTTCCCTTGCGTGAGCCTATAGAGAGCTTTCTTTCGGTGCCCTCCGAGATGCGCTTGAGATTACCTCTGTGGCAGTATATAACGATAATAGCGATAACGATGGTGATAAGCGCCATGATTCCATTCTGCGCATTCGCGCCGCTGAATGCTAAGCGGATGTGGAAGGATACTACCATGGGGTAGAGAAATGCCACCGACACAGAACCGAGCGAAATATATCTTGAGAAATAGACGATAAGCACGAAGACAACGAACAGAACAGCGAATTCAACAGGTGTGAGCACAAGTGCCATAGCCGCAGTGCATAAAACACCCTTACCGCCCTTAAATCCGTAGTAAAGAGGGAGTATATGTCCTACGATCGAGAAGAAGCCCGCGATATATCCAAGCGGAAGCTCGCAATAAAGACCGCCGACACTTATACCGCCCATATATCCGAAGCCTCCGAGAAGGCAGCCGATGAATATTGCGATCACCGTTTTCATAACGTCGCCAAGAGCCGTGAGAGCCGCTGCACCCTTTCCGTATGTGCGGAGCATATTCGTCATACCCGCATTTCCGCTTCCGAACTTGCGGATATCCTCACCGTATTTAAGGCGTGAAACGAGTATAGCCGAGTTGATGCTTCCGAGGAGATATCCCGCCGCTATGGATATAAGAGCAAATCCGAGCGTGAGAAGAATATATTTTTCCTTCGGAAGTCCGTCATTTGCAACGTTTACAATGTAATACCACAATCCTTCGTTTAAGTTGAACATTTCTACTCCATTCCGGCAAAAGCCACTTTAAAGTATATATTACCCATAATTATACAACAAATCGGCGAAATTGTCAATGAATAGGTTGAAATTTTGAAAAATATATTATATAATATAAACGTCCTATAATATTCCGAGGGGAGATGAGGCTTTTATGAAGGAATTGGACGAGCTTTTCCGCGAGGAAAAAATTGAATATTATGCCGTCCTTGATTATAAGGCAGTCACCGAAACAAATCCGGATATCCTGAAGCGTAACGGTGATATCACACCGCGCAGTATAATAGTATTCCTCTTGCCGTACTATTGCGGCGAAACCGTCAATCTCTCGCGCTATAGCGCATCCTTGGATTATCATATCCTGATAAGGCGGATGACGGATAGGGTGATCGGTCTTCTCTCTGAGCTTTTTCCGGGGAGCAGGTCCTTCGGCTTCGGTGATCACTCGCCGATAGATGAGCGCGGTGCCGCACTAGCCGCAGGCCTCGGTATAAAAGGGGATAATGGACTTCTGATAAACGAAAAATACGGAAGCTATATATTCATCGCAGACGTCATAACGGATATATCGCCCGAGCGCCTTGGAGCGATTACCCCCCGTCCCGTGCTAAGTTGTAGCGGTTGTGGGGCCTGTAAAACGGCTTGCCCGACAGGCATCCTCCGTGGTGAGGGGAATGACTGTCTTTCGGCTGTAACTCAGCGGCGCGGGGAGCTTTCTGACGGTGAGATTTCCCTTATGAAGGAATATAATACCGTCTGGGGCTGCGATGTATGTCAGAGCAGCTGCCCACACAACTGCGCTCCCGTGAAAACTCCTATAGAATTCTTTTACCTCGACAGAATACCGCTTCTCACAGAGGACATACTTAACCATATGGATAAGTCGCAATTCCGAGCGCGCGCATTTGCCTGGAGAGGCAAATCAACAGTGCGAAGAAATCTGAGAGCACTTGGCTACGGAAGTGATGAAAAAACAAAATAATGGAAACAATTATTTACAAAAGGAGATAAAATGAAACCAAAGATTACGTTGAATCCCGATAAGTCCGTGGTTGATGCTATTCGTGCAGGACTTAAAGCGAAGGATGGATATTGCCCCTGCCGCATCGGCAAGGAGGAGAAAAACAAATGCATATGCGAGGAATTCAGGCATCAGATAGCCGATCCCGATTTTGAGGGATTTTGCCATTGTATGCTCTATTACAAAGCGAAGCAGAGTTGAGCCTGCGTATTCGGATGCAATCTTACGAAAAACGAGTAGAAGCACTGTGAAGGGTGCCTCTACTCGTTTTCTTTTGTATTACACTGTCAGGAATACATGCCGTTCGCATTCATAAATGCGTAGATCAGCTCTCCGTGTTGCTGCTCCTCTGCCTGTATATGCGAGAGCATTCTTCTTGCCGCGGGCGACTTAAACTCAAAAACTCCGGTATTGTACACGGAGGAAACGTGCTTTTCGGTGGAAAGCATATCGGATAAGAGGAATTTGTCCTCCTTCTTGGCATCTGCATCGCTATAGGTACAGGCTGTGGCAAGCGCATTATTTTCGGAGAGTGCTCCGGGAGCGGCGGGTTCATTTCCTGCGAGCATCGAGTTGATGGTGGTGAGATGCTTTCTCTCGGTGTCCGCGAGCGAGTTGAGCAGTGTCGATAGCTCGGGGCATTTTGCAAGGGAGGCATAGCGCGTATACTTTTCTATGCATAATTCCTCCTGCTCCTTCATATCCTTGAGAAGGTCGGTCTCCTTACTTGTAAGAATCATTCTCTTTCAATCCTTTCTTTTGTATTTCACGCGGTGAGCGATGATTTTATTATTGCGTACAACAGTGCGGTTTATTCACAAGGCGGTCCGAAAAACGCAAGGAAACTTCATATACGTTCGTATTGGCGGACGAAATTTGTCAAAAAATACAGTAATTTAAATATCATAATTCGACTTTTGTGCAAAATGCCCAAAAAAATCGGCATTTTGTGCCTTTACAATTGTAAAAACAAATGCTATACTATATGTAATAAAGACTCACATGGAGAACAAATATGTATATCAGCGTTGATAGCTATTACGATATGTACCTGAAGGATAAGAGCCTGGATGTGGTAAACTCGGAGGTTCAGAAGCTCAGGTCAGAGATCGAAAGGCTCAAGAGAAAAATGGAGTCCCCGGCATATGCTTATGAAAGCGACGTGTCCGTCTCAGGGCTGGAAGTGGTTGGAATATACCGCGGATATTTAAAGGCGGCACTCGCAGAGCTTGCGAAAAAGCAGGGCGTATCATCGGTTCTGACCGAGGAGGAGAAAAGAGCGATGATAATAGACTCTATGCTTCCCGATATGACGGTTCTTACGCTCACCGTAGGCTGCTATCTTCAATATAAGTATAGGCTGTCGGTGACCGAGAGCACAGCGACCGTTACGTCGTCCGTTCTTGGCGGAGAGGCGCATACAAGAGAGGTTGACCGAGATAAGATACTGTCCGAGCTTTCCGAGCTTCACCTCGGTGAGTGGCGCGACGTATACAGTCCCGAGCAGTACGGATGCACGCTGAGCGATCCCGAGAAATGGCAGCTCCGCATCGAATATAATAACGGATCCGCGCCCTACTTCTCGGACGGTGTCGGTATCTATCCATACAATTTTGACGAGCTCTGCCGCATTCTTGAGGTAGACGTTATTTGAGAAGGGTGCTGGCAGTCTTCGGCACAAGGCCCGAGGCAATCAAGATGTACCCGATAATAAAGGAATTAAAAGATAATAGACAGATAAATCTGAGGATAGCGGTTACCGCGCAGCACAGAGAAATGCTGGATGGAGTGCTGAGGGAGTTTTCGATAGATCCCGATTATGATCTGTCACTTATGACAGAAGGGCAGAGCCTTTGCGATCTGACCGCCAAAGCACTTATCGGGCTGAGGGCGGTTATGGACGAGGCTCTGCCCGATATCGTTTTGGTCCACGGCGATACTGCAACCGCATTTTCTGCCGCCCTCGCCGCCTTTTATTCGGGAATACCGATAGCTCACGTGGAGGCAGGGTTAAGAACCTATCGCTCGCGCGATCCTTTTCCCGAGGAGTTTTACCGCAGGTCTATCTCTGCAATGTCAGATCTGCATTTTGCCCCAACGGCGGGTGCCGCGGAAGCACTCATAAGGGAGGGAATACCTCGCGCCGGAATCCACCTGACGGGCAATACCGCCATAGACACTCTGCGCCTTACCGTGAGATCCGATTACAGAAGCAGCATAACCGAGCGCATCGGAGACTCGCCCTTCCTTCTTCTGACTCTCCACCGCCGCGAGAGTATAGGCGAACCTATGCGAGCGGTATTCCGCGCCGTCCGTCGCGCGGCGGAGCATAGCGGACTGTCTGTCGTATACCCGATGCATAAGAATCCTGCGGTAAGAAGGATAGCCGAGTGTGAGCTTTCCTCATCCGGACGCATAATACTGACAGAGCCCCTCTCTGTAACCGATTTCCATAATCTGCTCGCTCGGTCAACTCTTGTCGTTACCGATTCGGGTGGTGTACAGGAGGAAGCGGCATTTCTCGGAAAGCCGACTCTCGTTGCGAGGCATACCACAGAGCGCCCTGAGGCGCTCTCGGCATCCTGCCGACTTGCGGGCATCGGCGAGAAAGAAATATACCGAATGATCTGTACACTTCTCACCGATAAAGAGGAATACAGAAGGGCATCTGTGAGCACAGATGCTTTTGGCAGAGGCGATGCTGCTGTGAAAATTGCGGACGTCCTCGTAAGGCAAATATTTAAATTGTAAAAAAACTTGTATTTCGTCTGAAAATGTGCTATTATAGTAGTATAAAACAAAGAGCGTGAAATGAAAGGAGATAAGATATATGTCCAACATCTGGCACGATATCTCGCCAAAGCGCATAACCCCCGAGGATTTCATATGCGTAATAGAAATATCAAAGGGAAGCAAGAAAAAATACGAGCTTGATAAGGAAACTGGCTACATAATTCTTGATAGAATACTTTATACCTCCACGCATTATCCTGCAAATTACGGATTTATTCCGAGGACCTACGGTGATGACGGAGATCCTTTGGACGTTTTGCTCATATGTGCCGAGCCGCTTGAGCCGATGTCACTTGTCCGTGCATACCCGATAGGTGTGATATCGATGATAGATAACGGAAGGAATGACGAAAAGATAATAGCCATTCCCTTCAATGATCCGAATTACAATCATTACAAAAATATAGATGAGCTCCCCGCGCACATATTCGAGGAAATGCGTCATTTCTTTACCGTCTATAAAAATCTTGAGCACAAGAGCACCGCGGTGAACGAGGTGAGCGCGAGGGCAAGCGCCGTCAAGGTAGTATCCGAAGCAATAGATAATTATATAGAGCATTTCTGTAAATAGGGAATCTTATATTGCGGATAAACAGAAAACGAGGTAGATCGCATTGCGACTCTATCTCGTTTTCTATTTATCCGACGTGTGTCCTACCCGGGCTTGAATTCGGAATTCCATCCATTCAAGGCACGCACCGCCCGCATATCCTCCGCGGGATCTGTCGGATCTTCCATGAGGATGACACCTTCGGGATCATAGCTCTCATCGGGATTCAGCACCACAAGGAAAATGCAGGAATACATCGTTTCGGTCTTGTCGGTATATTCGGTGTAATTAGTGTAAACGGTATAGATCTCCCGTCCATAGGCATCAGCCGATACGAATGAGAATCTATGCACAAGGCTTCCGTTTTTCGGGTGTATGTATATTTCGGAGTTCTCAATGTATTCACTGACGATGCCCTCAAAAAGAATATCATTTGGAGAAAGCTTACCGTCGGGCTTTTTCCTGACGATATCGGTTGCCTCGCACTTGGATTCATCGATGGGAATCCCCCAATCGTTTCTTTTCTTCAGATTGGTGATCCTGTCGTGATTGATATCGGGCTTTGAGCCGTGGGACTCAAGTCTTATCGCGGCAAAGCAATCGTCGGGGTAGTAGTATGCCTTCTCGCTTTCGGTGTACTGCATGATGAGAACGTAATATTCGCGGTCGTTGTAATTACTTTCGGAATATCCGAAGAGCACTCTTCCGAAAACATCGGTATCGAGTACCGAAACATCTGCGTCATAGAGCGCCTCTCCGTTGCTGATATATCCCCGGAGAGTGGGGATATTGCTCCATGCTATCGAGCATAGCTCGGGATGCTCACCCATATAGCCCCTGTATACACATCCCATCATAGATAAGCAGAGAAGGAAAAGTGAGACGATAAGCAGTAGTAAGGTAATCTTTCTTGATAAATGCTTCATAGCGCACCTCCTATTCAAGCGGCTGATTCCAGCCGTTTGCGAGCTTGAGCTCGCGTATCTGTGCGCGGTAATCTGATTTGTCTGCAAGCTCTGTCATGAACGCATCTTCATTATAGCTTCCGTCGGGGTTTATTATCGCGATCATTTCAAGAAAATGCCTGACGTAAGCTATCCGTGTGCTTCCCTCGGGATATTCGTAATAATATGCCTCAACGTAGTAAAGCCTGCGCCCGTAATCATCGGTTGCCATCCAGCTTTCGTGAGAAAAATACTTGTTTGTATCGTTTTCGCCTCCGAGCTTATGTCCGTTTCTCTCGGCAAGCGCGAATATCAGCTCCTCCCACTTATAATCCGGGAGGTTTACCTTGTCGGTACGTGTTTCCCAACGTAAAGGGATAACAGGGGCGCAGATTTCCGCGCTCTCAAGGCGGGAGTCATCGATTGGTGAATTCCAACCGTTTACTCTCTTGAAGTCCTCCATCACATCATCGGGGCAAAGCTCGGAAAGGAGCGATATCATATCCTCCTCAGGGATGCTCCCATTATCAATATCGTATACACGGTCGGGGAGTCGGAATGACATGGTAGAGTCCTCGGGATAATAATAAACTCTGCCTTCCTTAACCGTCTGAGCAATACCAACAGACAAAAATCCGTCTGTATCTTCGAGATAAAGGTAAAGAGCACGCCCGTACTCGTCATCTTCAAGCAGAAATATCTGAGGATCGACAAGCAAAGGGCCTCTGGTCCTTGCTCCGAGAATATCCGGCACCTGACTGTAAATAAGCGTGTAAGCATCGGGATGATCTCCGCGATAGCCCCGATAGGAGCAGCCGGCAAGAGAAGAAAGCAAGGTAACCGTTATGAGCAGTAAAGCAATGCCGCGTGCAAGCAATTTCATAAGCCGATTTCTCCTTCCGCACTATAGTTCTGTATCTGAATTATATCACAAGCTGCATAAAATGTAAAGTGCAATCCGTAATTCATACCAAAATCTAATAAAAAAAGCAAAAAAGGAAGTTTTTTTTGAAAAAAGGTATTGCAAAATCCAAATCTTTGTGCTAGAATATATAAGCACTTTGTGATTTTTATTGCGAAGTGAGTGATTTAAAATGTATATAGTTGCATCAGCAGAGTTATTTCGCGTTTGGCGAATATATCCGCACCCTACGTCTGACAAGCGAGCTTGTCGAACTCCGAGTGGGATATGCGAAGTGGATTAAATGAGCTGTGCTCATTGAGCCACCTCTCAGAAGTCTCTGCATAAAATATGATGCAAACTATTGCATCATACAAAAATGTATATAGTTGCATCAGCAGAGTTATTTCGCGCATGGCGAATATATCCGCACTCTACGTCTGACAAGCGAGCTTGTCGAACTTCGAGTGGGATATGCGAAGTGGATTCAATGAGCTGCGCTCATTGAGCCACCTCTCAGAAGTCTCTGCATAAAATATGATGCAAACTATTGCATCATATTTTATGCAGAGGTATCGAAGTGGTCATAACGGGGCTGACTCGAAATTTTGTAGTCACTTTGGAACCTCCCACCTTAAATCCCTTGATTTATAAGGGTTTCGCACGGAGCGAATACAATTTAATAGCTTAGTTCTCTCCT
>SVRZ01000014.1 GCA_015064555.1 Oscillospiraceae bacterium | reverse complement strand
TTATCGCTTATCTTGACGAATACAAGCTCGCCGCCGTTTGCCGCGCTCACGTTGAGCGAGGATGCGGAGGGTATCTCAAGGGTAGTGTAATTACCGCCCTCGGGCTTTGTGAAGGTGAGCGAGGAGAGTGCGTTTGCTCCCGTCATATCCGAAAGAATAAGCTCTGCACCCGATGCTATGATCTTACAGCCGTTTATGACAGCGGTGGTAGTGCAGTGTGCATCGGTCATATCGAAGAAGCTGAGCTGATGCTTTGCCGCGGAAAGATCAAATACACAGTTATTGAAGGTTACGTTCAGGAACTGAGTGGGGTCTGTGGTCTTGAATGCATTGTAGCAGATAAGGTCGGTGGTGGTCGCACCTGCCGCGAGGGTGATGCTAACTCCGTCAAAGGTGAAGATGAAGCCATTGCCTCCGGTATATGCTGCCCATTCGATGTTGGAAGCCGCAGGGTTCCAGGTCGAGAGCGACATAAGCGCCTTGGAGCCAAGGATAATACTACCGTTCTTTATTACGACAGAGGTATCGTTTGCAGTCTTCTTCTGTGCCGAGAACATGATTCTGTCGGTCGTGGTGAAGGTAAATCCGCCAAGATCCAGGGTTATTCCGTAGGTCTGGCTTAAATTATTATACTGACTTTCGGTATAGGTGAAATCGCGGCGCATCAGGATAATAGAGCCTGCGGTCTTCGAATTACTGAGTGCGCTGGGTGCGTTATCCCTGCCGAAGTATTCGAATGCACCGACGAACTGTCCGTTACGGAATACAACGAAGGGGTATTTGTTAACGTCCTTATAGGTTCCGGGAATCGTACCGTAAGGAGTTTCTATCTCGCTTGCGGTAAGCTCATACTTGTCTGCAGAGCCGTCAATGAGGGTAAAGCAGAGCTTTCTGCCATCCTCTGTGTGGAAGATATCTGCAAGCGGCTCGTTATTTCCCTTGACCGTGAGGGTGGGAAGTTTGCCATCCGAGCCGTTTCCGACCAGGATAGAATCATTTTGTCCGCCGCTGAAGAAGGTTATCCCCGAGAGATCTGCGGTTATGATCTCACCGCCGTTGATCCTGACGTCAACGTTGAGCACGTTATTTCCGTCTGCCGCTGCGAATACTACCATATTCTTATCGGTTCTGGTGTAGCCCGAAAGGTCTATGGTACAATCGTTGAAGCTCATAGCTGTGCGTACACCGTATGTGCTGGCAGCACCTGTCCAGGAGGTGTGGATAAGATCTCCCCAGAAATCTCCCGTAGTTCCCGCGCTTGCGGATACTCCTATGGTGATACCGTCAAAGATCACGTCGAATTTCTTTTCACCCGCATCTGTTGCGGTGAATATCTGGCTGTCGATGAAGGCGATCATGCCCATAAGCATAGTACCGTTTGTAACCCTTATCGTAGTGGTGTAGGGGGCTGCGGGATAATTGCCGACAAGGTCAAGACCGGTATACTCGTTTGTGAAGGTATAGCCGCCGAGGTCGATAAGTATGTTAGTTGCCGCGCATATGGATGCGGGTGCGCCGTTGTTGTAGTTGGTAAAGTCGCGTCTTAAAAGAAGCTGTGCCTCATGGTCTTTGTGTGCAGAACCGCTTACTGCGTTCTGAAGGGCATACGATGCATCCTTCCAGGTGGAATAAGCACCAATGAACTGCCTCTCGGTGAATACAACGAGCGGGAATGCCTGCGCGTCGGTGTATGCCGCGGGAATGGTTCCGTATTTTGTGCTTACGTCAGCATTGTCGGTCTGTACGTTGAAGGTAGCCGACTTGCCCGAGAGGGTGAGCTGATATGCACCGTCTGTAAGCTCTATTGCTATGGGCTCTCCGCCGTCAAGGACGAGCTCTGCGCCGAGTATATCTACACCCTCATTTGGGGTAATGGTTACGGTAACGGTATTTCTGTCGGTTGCCGCGAAGATACCACCGCCCGTAAGGCTTACGCTGTCACAGCTTGTTTTTACTATGATATCGCCGTTTATCTCGCAAGCCTTCTTTACAAAGCTTTCACCGAGATAGCGCTGAGTAGCTGCATCGAAGTGCCAGTTATCGTGCTGTGCGAATGAATAGAAGCCCTGAGGATCTACTATTGCTCCGTAAGGATCTTTGGCAGCATAAGCCTCCTGCTGATCTCTTACTGTAGCAAGGTCTGCGAAGGAATTCGAGGGAGTGTATACCTTTCCTATAACGAAGGGCATATTTTCTGCGCCGAGGTCGCGTCTTATATCGGAGGCGAGAAGACCGAGCATCTCGGAGTATACGTTCGCGCCGCCGTTATAGGTCTCCTCCTCGCCCTGCATCCACCACATACCCTTTATAACGGGTGTGTAGCCCATGCGTACAAGCTCCGCAAGAGCGCTTTCAACGGTGTTGATGAAGCTGGTGTAAAGAAGTCCTGTCTTTGTTCCGTCTGTATTTACAGAGTATTTGCTGATATAGGACGGAGAGGTCCATGTGCCGAAGTTGATCGCGGCATTGCCTTCCGTTGTGGGGTAAAGCGCGGTTGCACCATGTGCATACTTGATAACGGCGTTCATCTCGCCGGTATTTCCGAGTGCCTCTGCTATTCCTATCTCCGCGCCCGACGTGCCGGAATCTCTTCCGAGACCGAGCTTAACGGGATCGAAGCCTGTGTGCCAAACCTCGGAATATCCGTAGTAAAGCACGTTATTGAAGCCGTTCTGATATCTGATATCCGAATCGGAAAGATCGTAGCCGTAGCCGACAGCATTCGACTGTCCGCCGATGAGCCATACGTTGATCTCGCCCTTGTCGCTTTCCTTGGGTGCTTCCTCTATAGTAAAGCTCATCTGATTTCTTCCGTTGAAGAGAACCTCTTTATTGTTGTTATGTGCGGTTTTGTAGGTGGAAACGTATTCTACGGAAACATCCTTTCCGCCGTTTCTGAAGTAGAACATAGCCACCATACCGGTCTCATAGCCATATGCTTTGTCCATAGCCTGAGGATCTATGAGGAACTGGTGAACGGTGTTGCCGTGGATTCCCTTGTCCTCGCGCATAACGATGTTGTTGTAGTCTATATGACCGGAAAGAACCATTATAACGTTGGGATGGAGCTTTACCATCTCATCCCACATCTCATCGCCGTTGTTATACTTAAGATAGTGCTCGTTGTCAGTTCCGTTGGGCTTGGGGGCGGCATGATCGCCACCGTCAAGCGTTGTACCGTCACGGTTCATATATCCGTGAGTGGTTATTATAACACGTCTGTGCTTGTTCTGTGCAATAACGCTGTTTGCCCATGCAAGAATGTCATCGTTAGCACCGTATTCGAGCGCGAGGAGCATATAGGGAGTGCCCTCAACGTCGAAGTTCATATAGTAGTTATAAACGTCTGTGCCGTTATAATATCCCGTGATATTGTCGGTAAAGGTAGGCTCGCTTTGGAAATTGCTGTTAAATCCGGTATCCCAAGGACGCATAAAGTCGTGGTTACCGCCGATAAGCGAGTAGGGAATATTGTTTGCACCGAGCTTGTTTACTATAAGATTCTTGGCATAAGCCCACTCAAGTGCCGCTGAGGATACCTCTTCGCCTTCTTCGTTGATCATTTTACCGTTATCGATTATATCACCGAGACCGAAGACGTATTTCATCTTCTTTGAGTCATAATTATTCTTGATGTAATCATAGATGTACTCGGTGTAATTCGTTCCGTTCACGGCGTCCTTATAAACCATGAACTGCGTATCTCCGACTACTGCGAATGAGAAGTCATAATCCTCGGTTTCAAAATTCTTTTCGAAGAAGAGCTTCTGCATATCATAGCCGTTACCCGACTTATCATCAATGGAGGGCGATGCAGCATTCTCGTCGGTCATATCATAGTATGCAATAAAGCTGTCTGCGTTTGCTTCTGCGCCGAGGTAGTAGGATGCCTTGATCTCATCTGCGGTCAGAGTTTTGTTATGTATCGCAACGTTCTTTATCCTGCCCTTGTATACCTGGGCATCGCGCACGTCGCGTCCTATGGAGATATTGCCTGTCAGCTGTATCTCTTTCATATCAAGCTCGTACGTGTAGTTCGCCTGAGTGTAGGTATCAACAAGCTTTCCGTCAACGTAGCACTTGAATACGGTGTCGTTCACCTCGGAGGAGGTGTTGTAGACGGTTTCCTGCGTTACTACGAGGTGAACCCATGCGTTGCGTCTTACGTCATAATTGAATTTATAATTTGTACGTAGCGCACCGTTTTCATAAATATAAAGTGATGGCTTTCCGCCTGAGTATATCTCAAAGTTGATACAGCTTCCGTTTGCATTGGGGTAGTTACCGAAGAGAACACCTGTTCTGTCTATATTTGTGGGAGCATATACAAGTGCTTCGTAGGTGAGAGGAGCTTCGGTTATATCCTTGGCGGTATAAAGAGGCTCGTCTGCGGCCTGGAATGATCTTCCTTCATCGGTAGACCAGTTCTTTAGGCTAAGGTGGTTTTTGTTCTTCGATATATCCTCTGCAAATCCGTCCCTCGAATGATTGAGGTCGATAGAGAAGAGAAGATTAGGGTCGGACGGATCCGGCAGTGCGCGCGCATAATCTGCCGCGATCTCTGTTGCCGATCTTACACCGGCAAACATAGAAACGTTTTTAATGCTTCCCTTGAAGTACTGAGCATTACCGGAGCGTCTGTCGCCACCGATACAGAGCGTTTCGGTAGTGTTATACATATTTGCGATTCGGTCCGTATCACTGTTGGTCGCGGTTGCCACTTGCTTACCGTTTGCATAAAGAATTATGCTTCCGTTGGTCGTGTCTACCGTAACGGCTATTTTAACGAATTTAGGCTCGGCATCAGTTCCCATAAGCGAGGTAACGTCATAATTAATTGTTACGTCACCGCGGTTTATGGAAAATACTCTGACCTTACCGCCTGCCATTATCTCAAATGCCCATGCTTCGGCATAGTAGGTATCTCTGTAGTTTGAAATTATCGCACCCGAGCGCTGATTGTGATATGCATCTGGGAGATATATTTCAGCCTCGAAGGTAATAGGACCGTTCGGGTTGATATTGCTTTTGAGCTCGTTCAGCTTATTTGCGCTGAAGCTCATAGCGCGGTTTTCGTCAAATGCACGGTTCAGGTTGGGAGAAAGATCGTTTATATAACCTTCGCCCTTATTACTCATATCAAGTGCAAAGAGTATAGAGGAATCCTCTGTGTCATAGAAGCTACTGTCGAAATCGGCCTTTATCTGGTCTTCGCTGCGAAGCCCCTTATACAAAGCAGCACTTCTTAAGTTGCCTTTGAAATACGATGCATTTCCGGGGCGTCTGTCGGCACCGATGCAGAGCGTTTCTGCGGTGTTATACATATCGTCTGCGGCACCGGCATAATTTGTCTTGTCTCTGAGCACACCGTTGACGTAAAGCGAAACGTCACCTGTTGCGGTATCGCCCAGCACCGCTATCTTAACATAGCGGGGAGCATCGTCAGTACCCATTTCGGAAGTGATATTGTAGGTCATTTTGTCATTGTAACAGCTGCCGTTATCTGCAAATATAAACAGGCGCCCGTTACGGATCTCGAATGCCCACGATTCCTTATATGATCCTCCGTCATAGTTGGAGATGATAGAGCCGGCTCTTCCGGTTCTGTATGCTTCGGGAATATACAGCTCCGCCTCAAAGGTTATAGAACCGTTCGGAGTTATATTTTTCTCGAGTGCATAGACCTCCTTTGCCGAGAAGGTCTTACCTGTGCTGAGATCACTCGTTGAAGCATTTGCGGTGAGCATCACGGCACACAATGCCGCTATCATTGCCGTAAGAGCGATAAGCACAGCTATGAATTTGCGTAGCTTGGGTTTGAAGCTTGTTTTCATAGTTTTCTCCTTATGTGAGTATTTACTTGACATATCATCAAGTATCTGTTATAATTATATCATCGGAAATTTAAGAAATAAATGCAATAAATATTAGATTTTAAGGTGAAATATACGGAATATAATCATTATGGAAAAATACAAAAAATACTATATAAGAAAGTCTGACATCGAGGAATACAGCGGTCTTGGCGAGGAGGAGCTTTTTGCACCTCTGCCGGGTGTCGGGTTGCTTCCGCTGGAGATAAGCTGCTTCGGAATAACACATCCGGATAAGGATTATAAGATAAAAAGAAGCCCATCGCCATGCTTTATAATCGAATATGTAGCTTCCGGAAAGGGGTATATAAAGCTGAACGGTAAGCGGTATAATTTATCTTCCGGCGATACCTATATCATACATCCCGGTGACTTCTGCGAGTATTGGGCAGATGCTGACGAGCCCTATGAAAAATATTGGATAAACTTCCGGTCGAACCATTTCTTTGAATTTTTGGAGCAGTATGATATAAATGACAGAATCATACGCGGGATAGATCTTAGCGAGAGGTTTGCCGAGATATTTGCTTTGGAATTGATATCGCAAAGAAATGATGAGCTGTATATACCGGCTACAAGGATACTTGTTTCCATTATGCTTGATATACTTGAATATAAAAGGAGCACCGCCGCTCTCGGCAAGTGGGGACTTGCGGCAAGGGTAAAGGATATCCTTCAGCATTCGCTTTCCGTTCCGATAACGCTTGAGGATCTGGAAAAGGAGGTCTTCTACTCCAAGAACGATATAATACGCAGCTTTAAAAAGGAATACGGAATAACGCCGTATGCATATCTCATCGATCTCAGGACGGAGCTCGCCAAAAAGCTTCTTTCCACCACTCAGAAATCGGTGAAGGAGATAGGTGAATACCTTTGCTTTTCATCTCAGTACTATTTTTCAAATTGCTTTAAGGAAAAGACGGGGATGTCGCCATTGCAATTCAGAAAGGCATCCAGAGAGAAGAGCGATCAATAGATCGGATTTCGGCTGAAGGATGTATCTTTGAGAATCGGTCAAAAATTAAAGCAGCCCTGGGTATTAAGCGCAAAGAAAAACGGCAAGAATACAAAAAATTGCGCTTATACCGCATAAAAAATGGAGAAAACCACGGTTTGATCTGGGTTTTCTCCATTTTTTGTTTGCATGGTGTTTTTTGCTTTCGTATTCGACCGAATAGTAGAATAGAAGTCTTTATAAAGAAAGAAAATCATATATTCTCTTGTTGAAATCGGGAGCCTCCTCATATGCCGAGTGGCCGAGGTCCGCATACATATGTATCTCGCAGCCGAGCGCTTCTGCGATCTCGCGCGAGGCTTCGGGGGTAACTATCATATCGCATTCGCCGCCGAGAACGAGAGCTCTGCACTTTATTTCGTGAAGGCGGCCGTACGTGTCACAGGTAAGACAAGCCTTCGCAAGCCTGATAAAACGCTCCGGGTTCTTCGGGCGATAAAATTTCGCGAGAATGGGGAAGAGAAGACGGTATTTTTTTACGTATCTCTCCGAATACATAAGCCTCATCATATCCGAGATAATATCGCCGAAGTTGCCACCCGTGGCAAATTCAACCCATCTTCCGATAACCGCTTCGATCGTGGGATTAGTGCGCGAGGCTGTAACGCCGAGCACAAGGCTTTCAACGAGATCGGGGTTGCTTATCGCAAGGTCTGATGCCACCATGCCGCCAAGAGATACGCCGAGAACTGATGCGCGCTCAATTCCGAGCGCAAGCATCGCATCCTTCGTGTCGCGCGCGATATCCGATACGCTATATCCCTCGGGTATATCCCTCTTTTTATCTATTACGTAAACGCGGAAGTCCTTTGCAAATATGCGGTACATAAGAGCAAGTGCCGCTCCCGCGCCGCGGACGTCGCGCAGGGACAATCCGGGAATTATAACCAGAGCGCGGCTCCCCTTGCCGAATGCGGCATAATCAATATAGCTTTCACCTATTGGTATCTTGCCGTTATTTAATTTGAAAAACATATATGCCTCCTTCGTAACAAAACACGATAATGACTATAATAGTTGTCAAAATCAGCCGTTTTTGCGGTATCTCATCTTTTTTTCTTTGCTTGGTTGCGCCTTTTGTAATCGATTGGTGTCATACCCGTGATCTTTTTAAATGCGCGGTAGAAGCTCTGTTCATTTTTAAAGGCGCATTCATATGCTATATCTATTATTTTGAAGTCTGAGCTGAGCAGAAGGCTTTTTGCGTGGTCGATGCGTAGTGAATTGAGAAGCGTCGGAAAGTTCATATCGGGTATCGCGCCGAGTGCCTGAGAAAGATATTTTACGTTATATCCGAGTGCCTTTCCCACCGAGGAAAGATTTATATCCTCAAGGTAGTGCTCGTTCACGTAGAGGATGACCGAGGAGAGAACATCGCGCTTCTTTGTCTCTGTGACCTCCGGCACGGCATCAATATATTCGCAAAATACCGAATACAGCACCGATTTGATCCGCCTTGGCACAACGCAATCCGAGAGGTATATCGGGTGCGGATATCTTGCGAGCATATCGCGGATGTACGCCGTCAGTACTTCGCTCGGTCTGAATACCGAGCTTGTCCTGTCTTGGAAGAAATCGCTCTCGGAGATGTGATCCGGCACGCAGTTGACCGAGAAAACGCATATCCAGAATTCGGCAACTCCGATACTATTGACGCTATGTATCCGGAACGGGGTTATGACCGCAGCATCTCCTGTGGTCAGTATGTATTCGATGCCGTCTACGTTAATATGGATGGTGCCATTGAATACGTAGATGATTTCGGAGAACTGGTGTATGTGCGGCGCTATATCGTAACGCTGATTTCTGTGTGAGGCGCGGCAGATCTCACCGTATCCGAATTCCTTGTCAAAAATTTTCATATATTGGACCTTTAATAATCTAACTTTTTGTTAGTAATTATAACACACTTAGTGTCTTTTTGTCAAGATTATGGTGATAAAATGATAATAGATACTTAAATGTATACATATATCAATTATTAAAGGAGAAATGCTATGAAAAGACAGCACAAGCTATTAGCCTTGGTCGTTATGCTGATCCTGCTCTCGGTATCGCTCGTGGCGGTAATTGTCTCGGCGGATTCACCCGCAGACGCCATGACCGAAATTGAGGCGGCTCTTTCCGACTTCAAGGTAGGCACGACAACAGAGCTTACGGATGACGGATATATCGGCATTCCGATGGAGATCTCGGCCTATTTCGATGCGGAAAATCATATCGCGAAGACCGATTATATGGCAAACGGAGGAACTCCGGTCATAATCTACGTTGTGAATACCCGTACCGTGAGGACGGGAACCGAGACCGACGTCAATATAATCAGATCTATGCTTGAGCGCGGATACATAGTTACCGTGTTCGATTATCTCAATCACGCAAAGGCGGTAAGCCCGGCTATAGACTGGTCGGTTCAGCTTCTTCGCAAAAACACCTCGCAGGGTAAGTATTTCAATGGCGGAGTTATCCCCACCGGCACTTATCCCGAGACCTTTGTTGCTCCCGCGGGCTGTAACGTTTCTCTCGGCAACGTTTTCTGGGAGGCTGACAAGCACGGTGCTGACGGTACTCTCGAGAAGGTAGTTGAGACCTGGAATAACGATTTCCGCGCTTATCACGGCGAGAAGATTGTTAAATGGGTGGACTCCGAGAATAACAGAAAGTCCACCAGAAACGGTATAAAGGACGACACTGCACCTATCTGGTATTCCGATGCCGCAGGCAAGACGGTAAATACAGACGGCACGGGTGTGTACACCAAGGTGAAGTACACCTGGGCGAATGATATTCACGATTGCGTGAACCCCGATGGTACACCTGTGGACCTTAATCTTTACATCAATATAGTATACCCCGACAGTCCGACATCCCCCGTACCGGTGGTATCGCTCTCAAACTCCTCCACCTTCCCGACAAGCGGAATAACGAGTGCTGACCAGAGACCGCATACAAACGGATTCTTATTTAACGGCTATGCAAGCGTTGTGTTCGATTATCTTTGGCAGCCCATGGCAAGAGCCGCATCATATGACTACTTTGACGGTCAGACGAGGCTCGGCGGCTACACCGGCGACCAGATGAATTATTCCTTGATGATATATAACGACAAGCGCGTTTACACCGCCGCTATGCGTTATCTCAGGTATATAAACAACGAGAATCAGACCGAATTCAACTTCAACGAGGACGCTTTCGGCGTTTACGGAAACTCGAAGGGCGGCTGGTTCACCTTCTTAGGCTCCGAGGAGCTTCACGATTACACTCCGGTTCCCGAGGGTATGGAGCTTGCGGAGGCTATGGATGCGAGGATCAATTCCTATACCTCCAAGCGCGAATTCCCGCACCACGCAGGCGAGACCTATTATCAGAACGGCAAGACATCCGACACCGCGCGTGACGGCATTCTCATTGACGGCGGCGAGCTTCAGCCATGGCTCACATATGCGTCGGGTGAAAGAGCGGGCGAGGAGATACTCGCTTACGCAAACGTGCTCTATGCCTGCTGCGGTCCGGCATATGAGGATATGGATATCGGAGGTGCTCCCATATTCATCACGAGTAATATGTTTGATAATTATTCCTCGGCATGGGGCTCGTCGAATATAAGGATCAACCTGGCAAGAGCGCTTGACACTCCCTCACTTGCATTTGAATCTCCCGTAGGTCATATGCTTACTCACAGTAAGGATATCACACACGGTGTTGACACTTACGATGCATTCTTTGATTTCTTCGGCTATTATCTCAAGGGTGAAAATACCAAGGTGGTATACACCACGCCCTTGGGTTCGGATGCTGGTGTTTCGGTGACCGATCCGATTACTGTTAAGTTTATAGGTTCGATTGATGCCTCCGAGATAGCAAAGGTAACTATTCTTGATTCGCAGGGGAATGCGGCTGTAGGTACCTGGAGCAGCCTCTACGGCAACACCGAGTGGACATTTACTCCCTCCGAGCCACTCAGAGGCGGTATGACCTATACCGTAACAGTTCCCGCATCGGTCAGGGGCGATAACGAAACAACTCTCGCCTCCGATTACATGATGAGCTTCACTACCGAAAGTGAAGTATCCGAGGCGGCAGAGGTGGACGGACTTTACATAACCTCCACCGTTCCCGCGCTTAATGGCGGTAACGGATATGCGGTTACCTTCAACGTATCAAACGATGCAGCAAACATCGCAAGCCTTTACGCGGTAGCGGCAAAGGGCGATACCACAGGCACGTATCTTGGCTCGGTAAATCTTTCGGGCAAGGGCCTTTATTCGATAGATGCCACCGGTTATCTTTCGACCAAGACGGTGGGCGAGGAGGTAATATTCCTCGTTAAGGCAGAGAAGTCGGCAGGTGTCAGCGAAACCTTCCGCGATGATTTCGCAGCTCTTGCAAAATCCGGCTACACCGATGGTAACAAGTCGCGATTTGCAAATTACGTAAGAAGCGCTGATTCGGTTTATGCGGCGGGCGAGAAGTATTCTGCGGTTAACTTTGACGGAGCATCTGCGGTCAGGTTCATCGTCGGTATGAACGGATCGAGATATCCCAACAATCCCGAATATGAGTATGATAACGAGTTCTATGCAAGACTTACCCAGACACTCTTCACCGATAATGTGATAAACGGCGGTGAAAAGCTTACCAAGGACGATTACGGCAGAAAATTCACTATCACTATGCGTATCTACGATACTACCAGCCGAGATATGCTGCTTTATCTTGAATCAATGTCAGGCTATTATCTCGATAACGCATACGACACGATGGATTATAACCATCCCATCAAGAGGGTAAATACCGTAGCGGGCGAGTGGATCGAGATCACCGTTGATTACACCGTATACGAGTCCGACTTCGGCGTTGCATCCGATTACGAGCCCAAGAGGCTTATGCTTGAGACGAGCCCCGAGGGATATATGGAAAACGGTGATAGGGTTGAATATCCTATGTACGTCGATTATATATCGGTCAAGGAAACCGTCACCGATATAGAGATATCAAGCGCACACGTTGCGGTTACCGATGACGGCGGCAAGGAATTGAAGGCATCTGTTAATGCTGCCTCTCCTGTGGCACTTTATTCGGGCGAAACGCTCGTTTCGGCACACGCAAGCCTCGGCGAGGCTCTTGCGGCTTACAAGATTGGATATACCGTAAGACTTCTCTCGGATATAACCATTACCGATGCGAATAATTCGGCGGCTATGTCCTCCTTCACAAGGGTTGATATAGACCTGAACGGCTACAGAATTGTTGCCGACACCGAGGAAAACGGTGTTATATGGCTCAGCGCGGCATCCGTCTCTGATATCACTACTGTCGTAAATGTTTACGGCGGCTCGATATATATGATCGATGCGCCTCTTGTGACCTTCGGCGGCACGACCGCATTGGGTGAGGGCAGAGCCTTCAAGGTGAACTTCACCGACGTATACTTCGGAATTATCGGCAGAACTATGGCAGCCAATATTGCCGCTTCCACCGATGCCGAGGGATATGGACTCAAAGCAAGCATCAGCTTTGATGACTGTATTTTCGGTATAAAGAAGGAAAATCTGCCTTACATAACCACAACTCTCTTTGGTAAGTCTGATGTGCTCGATCTTTCCTATACCGTAAAGGGCGGAGAACTCCGTCTTGCCTCTGAGAGATGGCTTAAGGTAATAAACGATCTCAAGACTGTGACGTTCTTGCCCGATGCCAATTCCAAGCTTACCTCACTCATTCTTCCCAATGCATACGCGGCAGACACTTCGGTAGGATATTATACGGAGATGGGTACTGCAAATTACGTACCTTCAACGGTTGGTGCCGAGTTCACTGAATATGAGCTCAATATAGGTGAGCTCTCGACAAAGTACGGAATGATACCCGAGGAATATGCCTCGGTCGACGATTATCCCGCAATTATCTTCGATGGCGAAGGTAATTTCATCAAGGCATACAACACCTTCCACGGACCTCTTAATTACTTCGCTACCTATTCGGAGAGCGAGTCGGACGAGTGGTTCATAGTTCTCAGAAGAGATATCACTCACTCCACAAAATTTGATAACCTTTCTAAGGGTAAGGGAAGCGTAACGTATGATCTCGGCGGTCACACCGTCACCTGCGACGGCACGATGCTTTACAATGCTGATGCCAAGACGAACGGTGACATTACCGTTCATACTATAAACGGTAATGTAGCTGTCACCTCGCTCGGTGCGATAAGAATACTCGGCTGGAAGGTAGACGGATATGATATATCTCAGCCCAAGGCATTCAACTTTGATTTCACCAACGTTGAATTCAAGCTTGCAAGCGGAGCAACGACAACCTCGCTTGTAACCTACAATTACGAAAGAGGCGCATCCAGCGCAGGTCCCGCGACCAACGAGATGACCTTCACCGATTGTAAGTTCGATATCAGCGGTGCATCTGCAGCTGTGACTCTGTTTACCGTAGGTAATTATAACGGAGGTCAGGTTCTTACCGGTAATTACACCCTGAACGGATGTGAGATAATAGCGGATAACGGCTCTTATCTGAACGTTTACGAGCTTAAGGAAAACACCGGAAGCTCGATATACTTCAACAAGAATGAGGATGGAGAATATCTTAAGATAACTCTCCCCACAGGCGATTCCGTTCCGGCGAACGGATTTGAATCGGCGAATGGAATAATGCAGCTTGAGGCGGTAGGCACGAGCGGTGATAATACCGTCTACACGCTTACCAAGAGCAGTCTTTCCACTCCTTACGGCAATATATCCAAAGAATATGCCTCTATAGAGGACTATCCCTGGGTGGTATTTGATAAGAGCGGAAGGTGTCTATACGGCGGTACTCTATTCACCACAGAGGTTTCGAAGCAGGCTTGTGCGGCGGGCGACGGAGCTGTAATTTATCTGCGCCGCAACTTCAATATGGATACCGACAAGCAGGCGAGCGGAGCCAACAGCATCTCTACGCTCAACGGCACCATCACGGTAGACCTTGGCGGCAATACACTTACGATGGGCAACGGCGGCTCTGCAGACGGCTTTATCAGGTGCGAGGCGCATATTGCCGGTTATGTCAGCATAATAAACGTTATTAACGGTAAAATAATAGGCGGTAAGGATCCTGTCGTAAGATATGCATCCATAGGCTCAAGATTCTCCTCGGGCTATGATTCCGCCAGCGCAACAAATCCTCACAAGTTCTACGTTACTCTTGATTCGCTTGAGATAAGCTGGGATGCAGCCGAGAGCGGAACCAGACTGATATCCTACGGCGGAGCATCCGGAACCGTGGCACAGGGCTTCAATAACAATCTTATAGTAAAGGATTGCGAGCTTACCATTCGCGGAATGACCGATAAGCATTATATAGTATCATCGGTCAATAATGTTCCGATAAATGCTACGGTAGTAGGATGCACCGTGAGCCATGACGGCGGCGGCACGCTCCTGCTCACAAGTATGGGTACGGGAAGCGTGTGCACCTATGCGAAGGGCAAGGATGGAAAATATATAGAGCTTACAATTCCCACAGGCTCTGCCATCCCAACCGTTACCTACGGTGCGGCGGACGATGCCGAGATCGGCAACCTCCGTCTTTCCGAGTATGCCGTTGAGGGAACGAATACGGTATACCGACTTCTCCCGATGATAACTCCCTACGGAGAAATAACATCAACCTATGTATCAGCGCTCAAGTATCCTTGGGTAGTCTTTGATAAGGACGGCACTTGCGTATATGCAGGAACTGCGTTCACTACCACCGTTGCACAGAAGGCTTGCGCGGCGGGTGACGGTGCTGTTATCTACCTTCGTCGTGACTTCGATATGGATACGAACAAGCAGTCGAGCGGAGCTCAGAGCATATCCACTCTCAATGGCTCGCTCACTGTAGATCTCGCGGGCTTCACCGTCAATATGGGTAACGGCGGAAGCGCTGACGGCTTCATAAGAGCCGAGGCTTATGCTTGCGGATATAACAGCTACATAACCGTAAAGAACGGTAAGTTTATAGTGGGTAAGGATCCCATAGTAAGATTCTCTGCAATAACCGGCAGAGTTCCTACGGTTACTCTTGAGGACGGAAGCACAGTCAGCTACTTTGATAACACCGATTATTCGAAGCTTCATAACTTCTATATAATCCTTGACGGTCTTGACTTCGTTCTCACCGAGAACACCGCGCTTCTTCCGACTTATGCACTGCTTTATACTCAGGCATCGAGCGGATATACCCAAAAGATACACAATAATAACGTAATAGTAAGAAACTGCAACATTGACGTTACCGGCTGTCAGAGCACGAGTATGAAAATATGGGCTAGCCACGTGGGCATAGGCGCAAATGTCAAGCTCATCGGCGGAAAGGTCGTTTTCGGCTCGGTAAGGCCTGCAATTCAGGGCATGAATGTCACAAGCGGCTCAACATTCTGCTTCGAGCGCGAGGACGGTATAAATTACACCACCTTCGTCTTCCCGAAGACTCATACAAAGCCCACAACCGTATATTACACCGAGAACGGAACGGCACTTGTATTCCATAAGATCTCCGAGGACGGAAAGAGTGTTGTGTACAGAATGATGCCCGAGGCGGCGGCAGAGCTTGAATTCGTTCCCGAGGCAAGCATAACTCTCGGAAGCGAGCTGACCTTCAATATTTACATTCCTATTCACGAAAACCTCACGGCTCTGGAGCTTGACGGTGCGGCAGTCGATATGAAGAGTCTTACCGAAAAGGACGGCTACTATCTTGTGACGGTTACCCTCGGCGCAAGAGAAGCGGCAAGAAATATTTCTCTTGTTGCTACCCTTAGGGTGAACGGAGAAACACTGAGAGGAAGATTCAACTTCTCTATCCCGAGATACGCAGAAAAGCTTCTTTCGGATTCGAAGATCACATCTGTTGAAAAGACTCTTGTAAAGGACGTTCTGTCCTACGTTAAGGCTGCATACGCATACTTCGGCACCACCGATGCCGAGGCGCTTGCTAAGATAGACGAGCTTCTTGGTGAGAATTATGATGAAGGCAGTGCTCCCGTGATGAACGGCAGCGCAGAAAAGCCCACTCTCGGCATCACGGCTGTTACCTATAACCTCACCGCAAAGCCCGGACTCAGATTCTATCTTGCGGAAGGATTTAAGGCATCCGATTTCGCATTCTCGATAAACGGCAAAGCGGTAGCGGCAGAGGAAGGAAGCGATGCTAATGGTAAGTACGTTGAAGTCAAGCTCTATGCATACGAGCTTGCCGAAACGGTTGACTACACCGTAAACGGTGAGAGCGATTCCTGCCACATCAGGTGCTATTACGAATGGGCAAAGACCGAGAATAACGATAACCTCGTAAAGCTTGTTCTGCGCTTCGCAAAATATTGCGAGAGTGCAGCCGATTACAGACGTGCAGTAATCGGAGTTGAAAATTGAAGGCTGACAATGGAAAATGAAAGGAGAAAACAAGATGAAAAAATACGTTGATCCCGAAATTGAGATTGTAAAGCTTTCGGCAGAGGATATCATAACCTCCTCGCCCGGGACCGAAACGACTCCCAAAGAAGAAAACGACGGAATCTGGGATCTGGATTTGTAAAATCCACTCTCGTCGGGCGAAATCATTTCGTTTTAAAAACAGCGAAATACCGTAGGCTGATAGAAAAGTAAATACTGTGTTTTGTAAATCATTATTTGCAAAACACAGTATAAATTTAAGAAAATGACGTTTTAAACTACGACTGATTTTGGAAAAGGAAATACAGAATGAAAAGAAAATGGAGCAAGGCGAAGATATGGGAGTGGTATAACGCTCGTCCTTGGATTCGCGGATGTAATTTTATAGGAAGCGACTGCGCCAACCGACTGGATCAATGGCAGAGCTATGGCAGAGAGGAGAGAATGAAGGTCGCTGACCGTGAGCTCGAGCTTGCGGCATCGATAGGTTTTAATACGATAAGAATTATAGCCGACTTTGACGTATGGCTTCAGGAGCGAGAAAGCTATATGAGCGTGCTTGAAGAATATCTCACCATCGCGGCAAAGCACGGTATATCGGTATGCTACGTTCTCGCCACCGAGGTAATGCTTCCGAGAGGCATAGACGAGCCCTTCGTGCCGAAGAAGCTCGGCGAGCAGCAGTATGCTCTCGGATATCATCAGGGAAGATTCCCTGTGCCTGAGGATGAGCTTGCAAAGAAGCCGTATCACTATCTTTCAAGGGACGGTCTTCGTGAAAAGTTCGTTGAAATGCTCACCGAGATAGTTACCAAGTACAAGGATGACGAGAGGATTCTTTTCTGGGACGTTTACAACGAGCCGGGCATCGCGCTTGCAAGAGAGGCGATTCCCATCCTCGAAAAGGTGTTCGAGGTGGTAAGATCATGTGATCCCAGCCAGCCTGTAACGGCGGATATATGGAGAAGCGTGTCCGGAGGACATGCCGGAACCCCCGAGGAGGAGCGCGCTATAGAGCTTTCCGACTTCGTTAACTTCCATTGCTACGGCAACCTTGCGAAAACGGTCATCACTATAGACACTCTCAGAAAATATGGAAGACCGCTCGTCTGTACCGAATGGATGAACAGAATAAACCACAATGAAGTGAAGGATATATATCCGATATACTTCCTCGAGAAGATTGGTTGCTATTGCTGGGGCTTCGTAGTTGGAAAGACACAGACAAACGAGCCCTGGGAAATGTTCTGGAAGCATTATTACGATCCGAATAAGCAGGTAGACTACGATTTTACCAAATGGCAGCACGATCTCTATCGCCCGGGTGCGCGTCATCCATACGATCCTAAGGAGATCGATCTTATCAAGCAGTTCAATGAGCTGGCAGATAAAAATGCGGCTGAAAAGTGACTGTAAGCTCACCGGCATAAAATTCATCAGAAAACGACAAAAACGGCACCTATGCCGTTTTTGTCGTTTTTTGATCTGATTTAATAAAAGTATGCTTGCCGCGCTATGAGTTGATTACTTATATCTCGTAGGCTCGTCGGTTTCACCCAGCAAATAGTCGATGCTGGTATTGTAAAAGCGGGCGAGCTTTATAAGCACCGCTGTTGGGATATCGTTCTCACCCGTTTCATATTTTGAATAACCGGTTTGCGACATTCCAAGCAGTTTTGCAACCTGTGTCTGATTCATATCCTTATCCTCGCGCATATCGCGGATTCTCACGTATTTCATAAACCCCTCCGTTCTAAAATCATTTGCACCAAATAAATTATAATTTAATCTGTTTCAGGGTATTGACATTTAACCTGAAATAGGTTATAATAATCACGCGATACGAAAATAGCGGAGTATCGTGTAATATTTTTAAAAAAGGAGTTGAAATAGTCTGATGCGTGATAAGCATGAGGTCGAAGCAGCCCTTAATGAGCAGTTAGAGGCTGTAAGACGCGAAAAGGATGAGGTTAGCAAAAGCATTGAAGCCGTAAAGGAAAAGAGAGACAGCACGGATATTATGGATGATTGGAATGCTTTTGAAAAAGCCGAGAAGAAATTAAAGGACGGTCTTGATGATGAGGGGAAAAAGCTTCTCCAAAAGAGAGACGGTCTGAAGAAGAAAATGAAATTGTGCGGTTTTGTGACGGTAATTCTGGGAATTGTTTACGTTCTTTTTGCAATTTCTGCGATTGAAGGAGTAATTGAACCGTCAAGCACGGGAGAGTCGGTTCTTTTGTATATCGCAGCCGCGGTTGCAGGTGTGCTGCTGTATAAAGTGTCTCTTGGACTTCTCGTAGGCTCATACAAGCGCAAGCACAAGGAAATAAGCGAAGCACCGGCAATGATAGAGTTTGATAAAAAATCGGACGAGCTTTTCAAGCAGCTTCTGAGAAACAAGAGATCTACCGAAAAGAATCTTGAAGACTTGAAAAAACAGCAGTCGGAGCTGAAGCGCCGTCTTGATGAGATCATTAACCGCGAAAACGAGCTGGTCACCGAAATACAGGACGTTGAATTTAATTATGAGTACAACGGTAGTATTTTCTTCTGGGGTAAGCAGAGAAATAATCGATACAATATATACCTTGACGGTGCTCCTTACGATACTGTAAGAGGACACGATATTATAAGGATAAGACTCACCCCCGGATTGCATTCTTTTAAAATACAAAACACCTGCTATTCTGACGGAGATTTGGTTTACTGTTATGATTTTAATACTTGGCAGCTTTCTGCGGGTGAAGATGAAGCAAAGGCATATGCGCTTGTTTGCGATTATAAAGAAGCGGCATTCGTAAGCTGTGCGGAGTTTGAAAAGGTAACCAAAACTAAATTTATATGATATTATGTGTAGGCGAGTGAAAACGTATTCGAATAAGGTTTCGCTCGACTAGGATTGGAGTGTTAGATTAATTATGAAGAAAAAGATTATTCTTGCGTTGATTTTTATAGCCTTGCTTATAGCGATATTCATGCCTGCTGAGGCTATAGGACTGGAAAAAGGATTCAAGGAATTTGCTATCATATTTTATGCTGCCGCATCTGTATTGCTGTGCTGGATAAGTGTACCGATCTGCTGGAATTATGCATGTGACAGCGGGTGGAGCAGCGTGGCATCAATTGTGTTTGCGTTTATCGGAATATATATTGCTTTGCCGATTGCGATTTATCAGTTGTTCAAGACAGCGGCGTGATATAAAATAATATACTGAATACCGTCAATCTTCATTCACTGATGGGGATGACGGTATTTTAATTTGTGAGGCTTCGGGAAATTTGCAGCCGAGAAAAATAAAAATACCGTTTTTCATTGAAAAAAGAGATTTAGTGTGCTATACTTTTGTTAAAAAGAATCGCATACTGCGGCGGATGTACAGTCGGCACTGCGCTCCTGCTATGCGGTGTGATGCTTGGGAGATTTACTTGAATGAAAAAATTATATGAAAAAAGCGAGCTCGCCTTTTCGATAGTGTGTATCGTCATTTATTGTGTAGCTATGTCTGTAGGAGATATGCTCTCGGAGATGATAGGAGTGCAAAAGCTTGTTACCCTGATAATAGGATCATGCCTCTCGGGAGTGCTTTTGTTATTCCTCTTGAAGAACAAGCTCGGTGCAAAATACGGCATTTGCCGCCCGAATGCATCGGCACGCGCAATGCTGTGGTATATGCCTCTTGTGCTTCTTTTGCCCCTGAATCTTATACACGGGTTGACACTTAATTCTACTATAGTCGAAGCGGTGCTCTATATTCTTGCAATGCTGTGCGTTGGCTTCTTGGAGGAGATCATATTCCGCGGCCTTCTATTTGAGTCTATGCGGAGGGATAATCCCAGAGCGGCGGTGATAGTATCGAGCATCACCTTCGGCATCGGTCATATCATCAATCTTGTGAACGGCTCGGGTGCTGAGGTCATTCCAAATCTGCTGCAGATAATTTATGCCACGGCGGCAGGCTTTATGTTCGTTATGATCTATTGTAAGTCGGGAAGCATTCTCTGCTGTATCGCCTTTCATGGGCTTTTCAATGCCCTCAGTGTATTTGCCGAGGAATCTGTCGGTATGACGGAGAATATAATAGTCTGCCTCTGCCTGACGGTGATATCAGGTGCGTATGCTCTCTATCTTGCGCTTTCAATGAAGCGCGATAGCATCGGAAAAAGCGGAGAAGATACAGGATCGTATACATCTGAATAGAAGTCTGATACGCTCGATTATGCAAATAAATATATACATTTTGACGAGATAAATAGATATGGATATGAATTCGCTTGATAGATTCGTTTTGGCGCAGAGAGATACATATGCTACCGCATTAAGAGAGATAAGGTCGGGCAAGAAGCGCTCTCATTGGATGTGGTATATATTCCCCCAGCTTCGCGGACTCGGTATGAGTATAAACGCATATACCTATGGTATAAACGGGGCGAGCGAGGCCGTGGCATACCTTAAGCATCCGCTTCTTTCCGCGAGGCTCATCGAAATAACCGAGGCGCTTCTTTCACTGGACGGCAGCGATCCTGTGTCTGTATTCGGTTATACCGATGCAATGAAGCTCCGCTCGTCGATGACTCTTTTTGCCACAGTAAGCGACATGGGCTCGCCATTTTCGAGAGTCCTTGATAAGTATTACGCCGGCGAGATGGATGAAATAACGCTGAATATGCTTAAATCGGATTAAGCTCCGAAAAAATATAAAATGGAGAACAGTATGAAAAACAAGCTTCCAAAGCGCAAGATGGTGCGCTACTGCCTTTCGGATATAGCGAAGGGACTTTTTAACGGTATGATAGGAAACTATCTTCTTTATTTCTTCCAGCCGACCGTAAAAAGCGGTCTGCCGACTCTTTTGCCGGAGAATAAGCTTTTAGGATTTATTACGGTAATGGCATTGATCACAGGACTCGGCAAGGTTATCGATGCAATAACAGATCCGTGGGTTGCAGATCTTTCCGACAGATGTAAGCACAAGGACGGGCGCAGAATGCCCTTCCTGAAATATGCCGCTGCTCCGTATGCCTTCTCGGTGCTCCTTATATTCATGGCACCGTTTCGCGAGGGCTCGGTGCTTAATGCTGTCTGGGTGTGCGTTTTTCTTCTCATTTATTACACGTCCTACACCTTCTTCTTTATTCCGAGAAATGCGCTCATCCCCGAGGCTATCCCGGATGCCAAGGACAGAGTCGGATATTACGGCATAAGCACAGCCTTCTTTATGGGATCAAGCTCGTTTATGTATGCGGCAACTCTTTTCGTGGATATTTTCAAGGGCTTCGGCGTGAGTGCGCTATGGTCGTGGAGAATAGTCTTTACCGTTTTCGCCGCGATAGGTCTTACCTGTCTTTTACTCGGTGCCACCGCATTCCGTGAGAACGATTACGTTGATGCGCGCACCGCACCCCCTCAGCCGCTTCTTTCATCGGCAAGGAGCATCCTTAAAAACAAGATATTCGTGACCTTCTTTGCGGGCGATCTTTTCAGTTATATCTCAATGGCGTTCTTCCAGACAGCTATGCTTTATTATATAACCATGCTCCTGAACGTGCCTGAGTCGCAGTCCTTCTTGGTTATGCTATCTGCTATCGGCGTTGCTCTGTGCCTGTTCCCGATGATAGTGAAATTCAGTAAGAAATACGGCAAAAAGAATATGCTGGTCATAGCCAGCATCGTATTTACCGTGGTGTTTGCATTCATCTTCTTCGGAGATAAGCTTGCCTCGCTTGTAAAGGGCTATGAGCTTCTTCTCGGCTTGTTTATGGGCGTTGTGGTTTCCTTCCCGTTTGCGGCTATCAATATACTTCCTCAATCCTGTATGTCGGATATCATACAGAAGGACAGCATCGAAAACGGTGTTAACCGCGAAGGACTCTTCTCTGCCACAAAGACCTTTATTGAAAAGATAGCCTATTCGGTGGCTATGGTGGTCGTTTCCAGCGTGCTTGCAATAGGTGCGGGCGAGGGCGAGTCTGTAGGTATGCTCGGTGTCAAGTTGACAGGTGTGTTTGCCGGCGTATTCAGCCTTCTTTCGCTGATATTCTTTATGCTTTACAACGAGCGCGGAGTGACAGAATTTATAGAGAAAAACAGGTCTGCCGATTGAATACACGGCAAAAGCTTTACGGAGAGATACGTTATGAAGAAAATTGATTTAAAGCCGGAGTCCGAGCGGATTTCGGTGAGTGCAGAGCAAAATGCGCGTTATATAGATTCTCTGTCGAAAATGATCGCCTGTAAGACGGTTTATTCGCTTAGCGGAGAAAATAACGGTGAGTTCAAAAGATTCTATAGCCTTATCCAAGAGCTTTTCCCAACTCTTTCACAAAGAGCACAGCGGCTTGAATTCGGCACAGGTTGCTTCGTTTACATGATAAGAGGTAAGAGAAAAGAGGGAAAAGAGAACAGGAATATTATGCTTATGTCGCACCACGACGTAGTCGATGGCGGCAGTGGCTGGCAGACCGATCCATTTACTCCGACAGTAAAGGATGGATATCTTTACGGCAGAGGAACGATAGATACAAAGACACCGCTTTTTGCTGAGCTCCAGGCGTGCGAGGAGCTGCTTAACGAGGGCTATGAGTTTGACGGCACAGACCTGTATATCGGTTCATCCGATAATGAGGAGGTATCCGGTGACGGTATGGTTCTCGCTACCGAATATTTCAGAAAAAACGGCATAAGATTTTACACGGTGCTCGATGAGGGCGGTGCAATAACCGAGGGGCAGATTCCCGGAGTTGCCTGCAAGAGTGCGGTGGTCGCGGTTCACGAAAAGAGCAGACATCTTTTTAAGTGCCGTGCCGTTCGCGATACGAAAGGACACGGTGGCTTCGGAGGCGCATCGGATAACGCCGTCGAAAGACTAAGTCGCTTTATAAGTGAGGTCACCGACAAGAAAAACAAAATATACAAGGGCAAATTTTATCCCGAGGTAAGAGCGACCTTTGAAGGCCACGTTCCGTATATGTCCTTCCCTATGAAGCTTCTCTTCGGAAATATAGGCATTTTCTCACCTCTTATAAAGAAGATAATGATGGGGATCCCCGCCGCCGGCGCAATGCTTTCAACCTCGCTAAGCTTCACTGTTATAAATGGGGGTGACGCTAACACGCCGGGTATCCGTGCCGAGTTCGCTGAGGCGTTGATGATGCTGAGATGTGTGCGCGAGGATGATCTTTACAGCGGTCTTGAAAGGATAAAGGCTATCGGAAAGAAGCATGGTGTGACTGTTGAAGAGGTAGAGCGCGACTATTGCCGTCCCACCGATTTTTGCGGTGAGGCATTCGGATGTGTGGAGAGAGTCCTTCGTAAGAATTTTCCCGATGTTGCAGTTGTTCCGTTCCTGCTAACAGCGGGCACGGATGCTCGGCGCTTCACAGACGTTGCGGATAATATACTCCGTTTCGCGCCCATAGATCTCAGCAAAAAACAGTTCAGCACCATACACGCGCCCGATGAGCATATAGCTGTGAAAAACGTCGGGGAATGTGTCGCGTTTTACAAGGAGTTCATAAAATCAATATAAAGCTACATAAAGGAGAAGCATTATGAGTAACAGCAAGGTAAAAAACGATCCTAAGTACAAAAACGGCCTTTTACAGGCGATACGTGCGCAGCTTGAGCACAGGGCACTCTGGCTCTATCTTCTTTGCGATGAGGCAAAGAAAAGAGGGCTTGATCCCCGTGATTTTGCATCGGACGCGATAAAACGCTGTGGACTTTCCCAGGGTGCAGATCTTGTGAAAAAGGGAAATACCGATAGCCTCAAGGGGCTTCGCAAGACTTTGTTTACAAAGCCCGCTCAGTTTGTTTTTGAGATGGATATACTCAAGTCCACCGATGATAAGCTCTTTATCGACTTTCACTACTGCCCACTCGTCAAGGCTTGGCAGAAGGCGGGATGCACCGATGAGGAGATAGCTATGCTCTGCGATATCGCTATGTGTGGCGACCACGGCATCGGAGAGTGCTACGGCAGTGTGCTTGACCTTCCTAAATGCATCGCAAAGGGTGACGATAAATGCGCTCTGCGCTACCATAAGAAGGACGTGGAGCTTTCGGACTCCGAGAAGGAATGATCCTATTCTGCAAGTAGCAATAACGAGGCTATCCCAAATGCAATTTGCATTGAGATAGCCTCGTTATATGTAATCAGATCGGGATGGCGTATTTTCAGTCCTTTGTACCTCCCGTTTCTTTTGTTTATGCCATAAATCGGCGGATGGCATCCTCTATAATGTCTGCGATGATCCTCATTCCGTCCTCGTCGGGGTGCAGACCGTCACGCGTGTTCATATAATAAAAATCGTTATTCAACCGACTCCCGAAAAGATCGGCAATAAAGACCGATCCGCCCGCCGCCTCTGCCGCGCGGCTTATCGCATTATTGAAGGCTTCGGCGCGCTTTTTAAGCACAGGGTCCCTGTCAGGCAGGTTGACACAGCAGACGCCGGCATTCGGATAAGTGCTTTTTATGATCTGCAGCGTAAGCGCGTAATCCTCCGCAAAGACGTCGGGATCGACTCCGCGTCCAAGGTCGTTTATCCCCATAAAAACTATGATAACGTCGGGGGACGTGCCGTCATTTTGAGAAAGATTGTGCGCCCGATTGACACCCGAGTCAGGGTTATCTCTGCCTGAGAGATTTCCGCCCGAATAGGAATTGTTGACGCATAGTGTAAATCCGAGACGCCCGATAAGCAATCCCCAGTATGTATTCTCCGGTAGAAGGGGGGATGTGTAATAATATGGGTTATATATAAGGTGTGAATTTATATCTCCGTTATCCGATATTCCCCGGTAGGTGGAAATACTGTCACCAAGTATGGATAGCCTTAGTCCTTCGGTCATTCTGTTATCCTCTCTGAAAGTTTATTGCTTTAGTATATTATAATAAAAACCTTATATAATATCAAGTGGTATTAAAAATATTTTTCCGAATATATCGCGATTTTGTAAATTTATATATACAAAATTATCGATAAAAGGGCTGAGTAATTGAGAATGCCTTCGTTTTATGAAAACGGAGAAAAGAAGATTCTCAACAACTCAGCCCTGCGTCGGGACCTTTAGGCTGCGTGCGGAATATTTACTTCAGCTTATACAGTTCCGGTGATCGTGAGGATAGCAACTCCCGGAGTGGTGGTTATCGCGCCTGTTGCGGCATCGGCGGTATAGGTCGCGGCAGGAACGGTTATCGCGCCGTTTGTCGTAGCAAATTCACCGGTTGCCGTATTATAGGTATATCCGGTTCCAAGCGCGAGCTCTGTGCCGTCAAGAGTAACGGTGATATCCGAAAGCACAGGATTGAATACGTCGCGGATGATGACGCCGTCGGTTGCGATTATGGGTGTGTTTCCGAGATTCTGGATTATTATCGTGTAGGTCAGTCTGTCATTATCGCTGAGCACAGGCGGACACACCGCCTTGGCTATGGTCAATTGAGGAGCTTCATCTACGGTGACGGTGGCGCTCGCGGAAATAATGCCGACACCTGTACCGCCGTTTGTCGATGCCGTGTTGGTGATGGTAGAGCCTGCCGCCACGGGTGCAAATTCATTGACCTCTGCCTCATAGATAAAGGTTGCGGTGCTTCCTCCGGGAAGATTTATGCCGCTTATTGCAAGACCGTTTGCCGCCGTCACGGTAGGTGCAGGCTGAAGCACGCCGTCAAGATAATACAAAATGCTTCCATCCGAATAGGAGAGAGGAACTGCCGTGCCGCCGCCGGGGAGCGCGTATGCACCGAGATCGTCATTCACGGTGAGCGCATTATAAGCCGTACCGCCCATATTGCTGACGGTGATAACGTATACCGCGTTTCCGCCCGCCGAGTAGGACGGCGTGACTGCCGTCTTCGTGATCTCAAGGCCTGAGAGCAGCTCTGCCTCGGTCGTGTTGGAATTTACGGTGTTACCGCCATAAGAAAGGGTTGCCTGATTGAAAAATATTGCCATTTTTAACCTCCTTCGCAGAGTATTATCATAGCTCTGCATCCTTAACAGTATATGACTTCGGAGATATTTTGGCATACAAAAAATTCTACAGGTGATTTTTATCAGAGCAGACTTGCAAATGTGAGCTGTATATGATAAAATTGTATTGACGATGACTGATAAGGAGGTATCGGATGTAATGATTTCGCCGGGCACCTATTACAATGAGTATCTGAAGGGTAAGGATACCGCGACGATCACAGTGCATATAAACGCCCTTCGGGAAAAAATCGAAAGCTTAAAGCTTATGATGGAAAAGCACCGTTATAATAAAAAAGCCTGTCCCTTTGCATATACAGAGATCCTTTTTGCGCGCGAATATCTTGAAGGAGCAAAGCGTGCACTCATCGAGGCGGGCGGTGAGTATGATCCCTCTGAAAAAGAGAAAAGGGATATGGAATTTAACGCGAATATACAGGATATAACCGATCTTAAGCTGTCCGTAACACCTGTTTTCGGCGGCGGTGCGATGAGTATAACATGCGCAGTCGAGGGGGACAAGGTACGGTTTGAGAAAAGTATATACAAGGATTACAGCTATACTGAAAAGGATATATATGAATTTGATATGGACAGAGAGGATTTTATATCAAAGCTCTCTCGGATACATATAGGAGAATGGCTTGACTGCTACAGTCCCTATCGCTTCAAGTCTTTTATGTCCGACGGAATTTCCTGGAGCTTGTCTGCAGAATACAGCGACGGAAGGAAGCCGTACAAGGTATGCGGAAGTAACGACTATCCGTATAATTTCAGGAAATTATTGTCGCTCTTTGGGGACGAGGATCAATCTATGGATATGTACCCAAATCTGGATTAAAAAGGAGAATTATATGAATTTTACCGAAATTGCAGAAGCAAGGCAGTCCTGCCGAAGCTACGATGCATCAAGAGAAATCGAGGACGAGAAGCTTGGTAGAATACTTGAATCGGCACGGCTCTCTCCCTCCGCGTGTAATGCTCAGCCATACCGTATGACGCTTTGCCGCGGCGAGGCGGCAAAGCGCGTAGCGAGGGCAACTCAGGGGATGGGGATGAATAAATTCGCCACAGATGCCCCCGTAATGCTCGTTATATCCGAAGCGGCATATACAAAAACGGCTGCCATAGGAGCCAAGGCCAAGGGCAACGACTATCGCTCTATAGATATTGGCATACTCGCTGCATGTATAACCCTCGCGGCAACGGCAGAGGGTTTAGGCAGCTGTATTCTTGGCTGGCTTAATGATTCACAGATAAGAAAGATATGCTCTCTCGATAGTCCTGTGCGCCTTGTGATCACGCTTGGATATGCAAAAGATGATGATAAGCTCAGAGTGAAAAAGCGGAAGAGCATGGATGAGCTTGTAAAGACAATTGAGTGAATTTGTAAATAAAAGTTTGTAAAATATCGGTTTTATATTAAAAAATAAGGGCTTTCCCAAATCTGTTATGCGTTTGGGAGAGCCCTTGTGTTATCAATTAATTGAATTGCGAGTTATAAAGCGTGCTATAGAATCCGCCCTTAGAGATAAGCTCATCGTGATTACCTTGCTCAATTATAGCTCCGTCCTTCACAACGAGAATGGTATCGGCATTCTTTATAGTCGAAAGCCTGTGAGCTATGATAAAGCAGGTCTTGTTTTTCATAAGAGCGGTCATAGCCGTCTGTATCTGTATCTCGGTGCGTGAGTCAACGTTTGAGGTCGCCTCGTCGAGTATGAGTATAGGAGCCTTGGAAAGAAAGGCGCGTGCTATGGTGATAAGCTGCTTCTGTCCCTTTGAGATATTGATTCCGTCATCCGAAAGGACGGTATTATATCCGTCGGGCAGACTCTCGATATAGGAGGATATATGTGCCTGTCTTGCCGCTGCATAGACCTCCTCGGGAGTAGCATCCTCGCGTCCGTAAACGATGTTTTCGTATATCGTTCCGCAGAATAGCCAGGTTTCCTGAAGCACCATAGTGAATGCGTGTCTGAGATCGGCGCGCTTTATCTCGTTTGTCGGTATACCGTCTATAAGTATCCTGCCTGACTGCTGATCGTAAAAGCGCATAAGCAGATTGATTATAGTGGTCTTGCCGGCGCCCGTCGGTCCGACTATGGCAACCGTCTGACCGCGCGAGGCATGAACTGACACGTTCTTGAGTATGGTCTTGTCCTCGGTGTACCCGAAGGTAACGTCCTCAAGGCTGACCTCGCCCTTAACGTCGGTGAGCTCTCTTGCCTCGGGGGTATCGGGCTTCTCGGGCTGCTCGTCAAGTATTGTAAAGACACGCTCCGCAGCAGAGAATGCCGATTGAAATTCATGAAGAATATTTGAAAATTCATTGATAGGTCCTGCGAACTTTCTGGAATACTGAACGAACTGCGCAACACCTCCGAGCGTGATGAAGAAGATCGAGGTGGCAAGCACCCTTCCGTTTTGCGAATACATATAGAGTATTCCGCCCATCACGGCAACCAGGGTAAGCGATATGTTGTTTATAAGGTTTATCGAGGGGAAGAGGAGCGCGGCGCCGTATTCGGCATCGTGGAAGGCGTTCATAGCCTCGTCGTTTATTTTGTTGAAGCGCGAGGATATCACCCTTTGTCTGCCGTAAGCCGAGATCGTCCGCGAGCCTGTGAGCATCTCCTCGGCATAGCCGTTCAGCTCACCGTACTTTTTCGCTCTTTTCCTGAACAAGGGACGAACCGTCTTGGAACGATATCTTGTGAAAAGAATAGACACGGGTACTGTCAGAACGAAGATAAGTATCATCGGTCTTGATATTCTCCACATAAAGATAAGCGAGCCTATCACCGTGTAAAGACTTGTCATTACCTGGATGAGATCGTGAGAAAGGGTGGCGTTTATCGTGTCGATATCGTATGAGAGGTGGCTTATGATATCACCTGTGGCGTGGGTGTCAAAATATCCCACGGGTAGGGTGGTAAGCTTTTCAAACACCTGCTTACGCATCTTGTATATGATCCTTTGGCTGAGGTGTATCATAATTACCGACAAGACGTAGGAGAGGATCGCCGAAATGACGTAGCAAGCGAGCATACGGAATATGTTTTCCCATACTGCGGAAAAATCAACACCCTCCGATAGCTCTATGGCATCTATTGCCGCGCCCGAATATTTCGGGCCGAGAAGCGAGAGCTGATTCGCTCCGAGTGTAAGAATGAGAGCCGTGATAAACAGCGGCCACTGTCCTATCACGTATCTTCCGAGCCGCAGGAAGATACCCATCCTTGCCTTTTTTCTTTCGGGCTTTTTATTTTCAGTCAAGGAAAGCACCTCCCATCTGCGAGTCGCTTATTTCTTTGTATTCGGAGCAGGATTCCATAAGGTCGCCGTGCTTGCCGCAGCCGATTATCTCTCCGTCCTCAATAACGAGTATGAGGTCGCAGTCCTTGACCGAGCTGACTCGCTGAGCCACGGTTATGACCGTGGAATCCGGCAAGCCCTCTGCAAGTGCGCGCCGAAGGGCGGCATCTGTCTTGTAGTCGAGCGCGGAGGATGAATCGTCAAGTATAAGTATCTCGGGGCGTGCCGCGATAGCGCGGGAGATAAGCAGGCGCTGTCTTTGTCCGCCCGAGAGGTTTGTTCCGGCGGTGGACACCTCGTGAGAATAGCCGTCCTTGAAGGAGGTTATGAAGTCGTGCGCCTGAGCAGTTTTAGCCGCTGTGATAATATCCTCTGTCGGAATATCTCTGCCGAAGCGGATGTTTTCCTCTATCGTGTCGGCATATATAAAGTCATTCTGGAACACCACTCCGAACATAGAGGTAAGCTCCTCCTTTTCGTAGGAGCGAACGTCACGTCCGTTTATTCGTACCGTTCCCGAATCAGAGTCGTAAAAGCGCATAAGCAGGCGGAGCAGAGTGGATTTTCCGCTTCCCGTAGCACCGATTATACCGAGCGACTCGCCCTTCTTAAGACCGAATGAGATATCCTTCAGATTCTCCTTTTTGCCGAGGTAGGAGAAGCTGACGTTTTCAAAGGATATATGTAGCGAGCTGTCGCCGCATCCGTCATCTGGAATGACGGTAAGCTCGTCCTCACATTCCATTACCGTGGAAATGCGCTTTGCCGATGCGGCACACTTAGTATACATAACGAACATTCTCGAAAGCGACATCATCGCCATCGAAATGAGGGTAAAATACTGCATAAAGGCGATAACCGTGGTAGCTCTTGAAACACCCTTCGCCACGAAATACGCGCTGAAGCCTATAACGGCAATAATTCCAAGATTCATAAGCAGAGTCATAATGGGATTCACCGAGCCCATAATGACACCTGCGCGTGTTTCCTTTTTCCGAAGAGCCATATTGGCGCGGTCATAGCGCGCATTCTCGTAATCGACCTTTGAGAGAGCCTTGATAACGCGGATACCCTGTGCATCCTCGCGCACCACTCTCACCATTCCGTCAACCGATTTCTGAACGTCCGAGTAAAGCGGAACTCCGCGGCGCGAAATGCTGTATACCACCGTAAATATGACAGGAAGAGTCGCAAGCATAACCAGAGAGAGTCTTCTGTCCATTATCATAGTGATAACGGTTCCTCCGATCAGGAGTATCGGTGCTCGTATACCCATCCTCTGCATCATTCCGACAAAGTTCTGAACGTTGTATGTATCCGAGGTTATCCTCGACTCAAGCGAGGGAATAGTAAATCGGTCGGTGCTCCTTGCCGAAAGACTCAGCGTTTTCAAGAAAAGATTTCTGCGCATCTCGGTAGAGAATATCATAGTGGTTTTCGCCGCCATCCTGTTGGCAATGATATTTCCTATGCAGGCGATGAAGGCGAATACCGCCATAAGCACTCCGTAGAGCACAATACCTCTGATGCTGTTGGTAACTATGACGTTTTCAAGTATGTGCGAAAGTAGGAAGGGGATCATAAGCTCGGCAAGAGTACCGATTACCTTTACCGAAATACCCACCGTTATCCTTCTTTTCAGCGGCGATAAGTATTTTAAGATCCAATTCATCTGTTATTCCTGAGCCTCCGTGATCTCGCGTGCCCTTGCCTCCATGCGTGCAAGCACCGAGTTGAATATTGTCAGCTCCTCCTCGGAGATCCCCTCGGATAAAAGAGTCATCCAATCATCGGATACCGCCCTTATTTCGGGAATCACAGCCAGCAGCTTTTCGGTCGGATGAACCGAAAGCTGACGCTTGTCGCTCGGAAGAGCGTGTCTTTTGATATATCCGTGCTCCTCAAGATAATTGAGGTTTCTCGTCACGGTGCTCTTGTTTATGCACAGCTCCCGTGCCAGCTCCTCCTGCGAGCGCCCGGGCTCGCGGCAGATAGCAAGAGTGAAGGCGTAGTGCCCCGGCTGAAGCTCGGGGGCAGATATCCTCGAATGCCTGTATACCGCCTGTGAACGGCTGACATTGTTAAGCATCTTCATGAATTTAGCCATATTTCACCTCACAAAAAAATAGTTGCACTTGCAACAGTTTCAAGCGCAACTATTATAACAAATATAAAGACGAAAGTCAATACGCAAACGCGAAAACAGAGCCCCACGGATAAAATAAATCGCCACGATTTTCATTCGGGAAATATATTATATGGTTCGTATTTTGACAATCTGCACAAAAACCATCATGAAATTTTTACACCGCCGGCGACACAAATCTATTGCATCGAGCCTTCCATTTATTGTATAATAAATCTAGAGCATAGGAGATCTATCCGCGCGTTTTCTTACGCAAGCGGAGCCTTATCCGGATAAGGTTTTGTTTGCCTTGAATCACCGTCGGACACGGTGGTTCTGTGCTCTTTTTGCGTATTTTCACCTTGCCCGGTGGGTATGAGTCCCGCTATGAAAAGAATTTGCAGGGAGATATTGTTGCCGTATACAATGATACTCTAGAAATATTACACATGGACGATTTATAATAGGAGATTAATTATGGAATTTTTCAAGATACTTGATTCATTGAAGGAACAATATAAGGATGACATGATAATACGAGGAAACGGAACGATTTTGCTTTCCCCTCGGGGTGTGCCTCGAGCGCGCCATATGCTATTTAAGCCGCTTGATGATGAATTTATTGAGAAATTTTTGATATCTCAGTATGTTTATAAATTTCCGAAGCAATATATTGAATTTCTCAAGTATACAAACGGTGCGGATTTGTGCAACACTAAAATGTGGCATAATATAAAGAAGAAAAAAATTCCTACAACCAGTGGACTGTTTACCATATTCGGATTGCCCAAAACACCGCCATTTGCCAGAACTGCCGATATGGAAGAACCATTTGATATGAGGATCGAGGATTTAGGACGTCACGATGATATTCCTGATAGCTGGCTTAAATGTGGAACTTATAAGCGAAATTATGATTTTTATAACGTATGTGATATTTTCATAGATACAGAAACAGAAAAGGTGTACGCATGCGTGAGAAATCAAAAGGACATAGTTGATTCATGGAATAATCTTGATGAATGCTTTTGCAAGGTTTTTCATTCCTTCGACGATATGAAGGATGAATATGAATTTTATCCGAAGAAATAAGTTTTCAGATACGTAATCGTACTGTATCATTAATTTCATCCCAAGCTAAGATGCCTAAAGCAATGAAAATCCGCGCTGTTTTTCGAAAATTCGCTCGCAAAGTCCGCACTTAGCTTCGCTCTTTTTTGAAAAACATCATCGGATTTTCATAAGCTTTGGGCGTGGAGCATTTTAAGAGAACGCAAATTTTCTCTCGGGATTCCAATATCCCATTAGCGGTATAAAAAATACGAGGGTAGCTCATTTTTTGTAACTTGAGCTACCCTCGTATTTTTAGACAGTTAATGCTTCTTTCTTTGCCGTTTTCTCTTTCTCGGCTCTTTTCTTGTCCATAAGATTATCAAGGAAGCATACCCATTTAACCGTGGCTCTGAGATCCGGCTTGGGGTAAACGTATATGAGTCTTCCTTCGTGATAGATATCAAAGTGATCTCCGGGAGAGATAGGGAATGCGCCGATCTTCTCGCTGGCTATCGAGAATTCTATTGGCTCTCCATGGAGAGTGCCCTTCATTCTGAAGACGTCCTTATCCATATAGACCTCGCCCTCTCCGGCATTCGGGTTCATAAAGCCGTCCTCGCCGCAGCAGCCGAGCCTTGCTTCGGTCTTCATAAACTCGGTTTCGGTATCTATTGATGTCTGCTGCCACTCGAACCATTCGTTAAGTCTTTCGAAGGGGGCATTGTGCAGACGGTAGAAGTTATCAAGCTCGGCATCAAGACCGCATTCGCATCTTATATGTCTGCCCTCTGTGGTTATAGTGCCCTCCTTCAGGCAATTCGGGCATTTAAAGAGAACCTTGTCTGCACCCTCTGCCATAGTGTCCGAACGGTATTCGACACCCTGCATCGCAAGCTCGTCATCGTGTAGCACAGCGGCTTCTGTGATGCTCTTTATATCCTTCGTATCCATTGCGGCAACCTCTTCCGCACTCAGAAGAAGCTTTACCGATGAATTTATCTTACCCGGTCTGTCGTCACCCTTGTTTCGCCATTTCGGGAAGGTGAGATATGCACCATCTGCCTTCCATATGTAGAGGGGAACTCCGAGCTTTTTGATCAGCTCCGCCGTTCCCTCGGCAACAGGCAAAGTATGCCCGTAGCAGGAAAGTCTTCCCTCGGGGAATATGACTATAACGGCATTTTCGCGCTTTGCGCGCATTACCTTCATAATAGTCGTGGGATCGGGGGTAAACATCTTTTTTGTTATAACGTGCAGAGGCTTCAGAAGCCCCGCAGACGATCTGTCGTGAATGAAGTGCTCGCTTACGATATACGTCGGGCGTAGCGGGTAGAGGGTAAGCGCGGAGAGAATATGATCCTTGTCACAGGTGTGAGTTGCAATTACTACCGCAGGACCCTTCAGCCCCTTGATAGCCGATTTGTCAAAGGTGATATTATATTTTTTCGTGTACTTGTGCTTGAAAAAGGCATATATTGCGGCATAGAAGAGGGGATTAGCCTTTCCTATCTTCTTTTTGGATTTCTTTTTCTTATCCATGTTGCACTCCGATTTTGTTAATAAATGTGGTTATGCTAATTTGAATTATAGCATTTATTTCCGCGGATGTCAATATAGGAGGACCAAAAGAGGAGATATACAAGATTTTGTAATAATACTATTGACAGATCAACAATAAAATGTTAAAATATTTTACACGATAAACTGTAATTTCCTTAAAAATAGGAGCGGATATGAAACTTTGGATAAAAGCCACCGCCTTTGCGGTGTTCGTGCTGATGTTCTCCTTCATGTGCATAGGCTATGCGGCTCTGACCGATACGCTTAGCATAAGGGGATCGGCAAAGATAGAAATTCCGTCCGGTCTGTTCATAACCAACATAGAAGTAGATGGGACCAGCAACGTTGATAAAAACGAGTATGAATTCCTCGATTATACAACTACGGTAAAGTCTAAAATAAGCAGATCGGGATCAAATGCGGGCTCGGTCACCTACCGTATAACCGTGCTTAACAATACCGATCTGGTATACAGCTACAGGAAAATTTATTTCCAGGCTAACCTTTCGGAATACAATGGAAATGCTCAGGTACAGACTACCAACAATAGCAGAAAAATAGGCGTCGTCTGCGGACTTGCAAACCTTTCCGATGCCAACAAGAAGGTAGCTCCCGGAGAAACTCTTGAATTTGTGGTTACCTATACCGTGGGCAGAAATTTAAGCGCTCAGACAGATTGGAGTACTCTTATAAACTTCCAGTTTGGTATAAATGTTGACGGAGAGAAGGAGGCGCTGGAGGTTATAGAAGAGAAATTCATCAATATTCTTAACACGCCCTCGACATATCTTCAGCTTATAGACGGTCTTGATAATAAGTATGACGGAAGACAGGAATGGACGTCAAACTATATAGGAAACGTTACGGGCTCTACGAGCGCGGACTCGATGATAGTCAACACGCTGTTTGCAGGACAGCTGCAAATAACCGTCGGCACCGACAAAAAGGATGCGACGGTACTTATCAAGCACGAGAACCTTGATGGAAATACTAAAACGGGTGACGATTACGTCGCCAGAAACGAAAACAACGTCGGCTCCCCATTCTACGGATATGGATGTGAGATGACCTTCTATATGACGATAGATCCTCTGACCGCAGCGGGGCAATACGTTCCGGTTTATGCGGTGGTATTCACCTGCGACAGGGATGAGAACGGCAATATCGTCAGCGACTGGTACAGGGTCGGAGATACATATTCCGGCGAGGCAAACGTCGTTACCTATGACGGTGGAAACGGAACGGGCTCCTTCGTCACCGATAACTGGAGATCATATAACGAAACCTATACCGTAGTCGAAGGCTATTCATATAATATTGACGGTGAAGAATTCTCGCTCGAAGGATATTCGTATTCGGTATCTGCGGGAGGAAATATAGAGAGTATAGTTATGGCTAAGGATCAGAATGCCACAAACGCCTTCAAAACTCTCATAACCGATGCGAAAAGAATAATAGATAATCAGAAATACGCAGGTATCGGAATAGACCTCGTGGAGGAGGCTTATATCAAATACGCTCATTATTACACCGTTGATGCAAACGGTAACCATATTGTGGATCCCGATCTGACGAGAGCTCAGCTCTCCTCGGCAATCGCAGATGTAGATTATGCTGTTATAGAGGCATTGAAGCGTATAGATGCAATGAGTAGCCAACAGGTGTGATGTGTTGCAACTTGATGATTTGATGCCGATATTGTAAACAATAGTATATATTTTCTTTATAAAAAAGGTTGAGTACGCATCTTGCTGCGCGCTCAACCTTTTTTAACTGTATAGCAGAGCTTGATCTTAAATTTACGGATCCATGAAGATTGCAAGCCCGGGTGGATAGAAGGTGAAGATTACAAACATGACGGCAATTATGCCGAGTGACAGTGCGGCAGCTATGGGATGGCGGCATTCTGCCGTTCCCTTTTTGAAAAGCGCGGCTTCATAGATATATGCCGCGGCAGCCGAAACAAAGAAGATGGTAATATTTATCCAATCGGGCGAGCTGCCTATCACGCCGTTGTACGTGTAGAAAATTATCGGGATAAGCGAGATGCCGAGCAGTATGCCGCGGAGCTTGATGCAGATGAAGGCTCTCTCGCCGCGAAAGAAGAATGCCTGCACGGCAGCAAAGATCAGCATCGGCCAGAACAATAGCTTCATATGCTCCCAGGTGGATTCATTGATCCCGGAAAATGGGGCTATCCACCGCGGCTCACCGAGCCACTCGTAAAGAAAATGCAGTATCGTGCCAAAGAGCGAGCTGACAGCAAAGCCAACGAGCGACCATAGTCCTGTATGTCTTTTCATTGTTTTTTCCTCCGACGTCTTTTAGAATAGTATATTACGAGGCGTGCGCGATTATTCCCGACACGGTCTTAGTTTATTTTGTCCGGCTTAAGACAGGACTTGTCGGTCTTTTGGGATCGCACAGCAAAAATTGCACGGATGCTGTGAAAAATTCTTCTGTTTCTGTAGTTTTCCTTCCTACGCCGCAAAACGTACACAATCTACTTGCAAACCGTATAAAAGTGTGATAAAATCTATATATAAATATATATCGAGGAGAAATTGCTATGCGTAAGAATTTTGGAGCCAAGACCTGGCTTTTTCCTATGCCGGTGCTTATCGTCGGCAGCTATGACGAAAACCTGGTGCCAAATGCGATGAACGCGGCTTGGGGCGGCATTTATGATACCAACCTTGTAATGGTATGCCTTGCGGACGATCACAAGACCACCGACAATATAAAGAGGACCGGTGCATTCACGGTAAGCTTTGCCACTGCCGGCACCGTTGTACCTTGCGATTACGTCGGCATCGTGTCGGCAAATGACGTGCCCGATAAATTTGAGAGGGCGGGATTCCACGCAACGAGGAGTGCCTTTGTGGATGCACCGCTCATTGATGAATTGCCTATGGCTGTCGAGTGCAGACTCCGAGGCTTCAACGAGGATGGCATCTGCATCGGTGAGATAGTGAATATTTCGGCTGATGAGGCTATCCTTGACGAGAATGGCAGAATAGATGCGAAAAGGCTTGATCCTATAATCTATGATAGTGTATCTCATGCCTATTGGAGTATCGGAGAAAAGGTCGGACAGGCATTTTCGGACGGAAAGACTATAAAGTAACCGAGAGGACCTTGCGATGCATATGAAATTTGATAAGGATCGGCTTGAGTGGATAAGAGCGCCGAAAAAATACAGTATATCCGACGAGCGAATAGAGATAGTAACCGAGCCCCATACCGACCTGTGGCAGAGGACCTATTATCACTTCAGAAACGATAATGCACCTCTTCTGCAGATGGAAACGGATGAAAAATTCTTTTCCTTCACCGTAAGGACGCAGTTTGACAGCAAGCACAGATTTGATCAGTGCGGCATCGTTATGTATCTCGACTCGGAAAATTGGCTGAAGGCATCGATAGAATACGAGAACGCGGATTTTCAGCATCTCGGCAGCGTTGTAACAAATCACGGATATTCAGACTGGGCAACAACAGAGATAAATGCGGATATAAGGTCAATGTGGTACAGGCTCAGTCGCCGCGAGGATGACTATCTGATAGAATGCTCGTCGGACGGCGTAAGCTTCCGCCAGATGCGCGTATGCCATATGTGGAACGGCGGCGGACGTGTGCAATTTGGTATATACGCAGCAAGCCCCGAGGACTCATCCTTTACTGCCGTGTTTACCGATATGCTCCTTGGCGAGTGTAAATGGCAGGCACATAAAGGTCAGCAGCCGGATGCGGAATAACTATCAACATCAAAGGAAAGAAATAAATGAAAACAAAAACGATCATATCCTCTGCTACAGCGGTATTATTGATCTTAGCTTCACTTTTATTTATCACGCCTATAGGTGGTCATATCGCATATGCCGACGGAACAGACGTATCGGCAGAGCTCACCGAGCTCCCCTCCGAGTACTGTATGAGGGATGAATACATAGTCTATGCGCAGAACCAGGACAGTCTTGGCTATTGCTGGAATTTTGCGGCTACGATGTCGGCATCCACAACCATAATGAAGGCAACCTCGGAGTATTACGATTTCTCCGAATTATGGACGGGAGTCGCGTTGAATGCAACTACCACGAAGCACAATAATATAGGTCAGGGCGGAACGATCTCCTATCAGTACGATGCGATGAAGCAATCGGGATTGATGCTTGAGTGCGACCTTCCGTATCAGTATTCTTATACGGTAAGCAATGAAAATGCCGAGGACTACTACAATTTCTATGAAAAGCATTCGGATATAGATCTTGCGGATTGCCTTGTAACCGATAAGGATACGAGCTTTTCGTCAAGCGAGGTAGATGAAATAAAGAGGCATATATATGAGCACGGCAGTGTCTATATGACCTTCACCTTCAGAACGGGATTCGTATATGACGGCATCGGCTCTTATTGCCTTGAGCCGAATCAGACTAATACCAACTCAAATCATGCGGTTTCGGTAATAGGCTGGAACGATAACTACGAGAGGGAATTCTATCTTAACGGCTCGTCAACCCCTACCGTATTCAAGGGTGCTTGGATCATCCTCAATTCCTACACCGAGAAGAACGGAAAGGACGGTATCTCCTTGGTGTTCTATGACGATGACAACATCGGCATCGTTCAGGGCTACAGATATGAGCCTGATATGAATAAGGATCTCTATTTCTATGATAAAATAGAGCAGGGATATGCCTATCCCACCGCCGTGAAGGGCAAGTATTACGGCGACTATACTGCAACGACGGCTCTTACAAAGCAGAAGAATATATTCTACAATGACGTTGACCTTGAGTATTCCTATCTGGCATCCGAGGGCGCGGCAGTAACGGGCATTGATATATACCTTGACGGTCATAACGTGACCGACCGCTTTGACGTCAGTATCGACAATGAAAGCCGCAGGTTCTCAATCTCGGCAGACAATGCCGCCTACGGTCAGTATAAGCTGCTCACGAGATACGGAAACGGCGAGAAAAGCGACACCTATTTAAACAACTTCTTCGTCACTCACGGTCTTATCGGTGAGGAGATAGAGTACGATTATGAAAACAATAGCTTTGCCTTTAACCCGGGCAGGGATCTTGAATTTCACAGCATTATATCCTCTGATAAGAATTACGTGATCTACACCGACAAGCTTTCCGGAGAGGTTACATTCTTACCGACAGCGCAGTCTGTCTATTCCGAAATGAATATGTCCATGCCGAAGCTCTCCTATGAGATAAAGAATGGAGAGAGCGTTACCCAAAGCTACGTTATAAGGTCGGCATCGGGCTATGAGCTTGAGTATAATTTCACCTTTGTTTATTGTACCGACACCTCGCTTTTGCCCGTCCGCGTATATTATGACCTCGGCGGCGGTGTTAATAACGGTGAAAATTATCATACCGAGCTTGCGAGTCCCGAGACCGAGCTTTTACTCTACGAGCCTACACGCCCGGGATATACCTTTGCGGGCTGGTATCTTGATTACGGCAATGGCTCGAGAAAGCTCGAGGGCGATAACGGTGTCTTCCGTGTAAGCTGGGAGGACATTCATCATATGGGCGAAGCACCCGGCGTTCACGCAGGCTCGTATTACACAAAATATTACAACAACTCGAGCACCCTTTTCGTTTATGCGCGTTGGGAGGAGATAGACTATTACAGCATTGATATCACTCTCACAGGAGAGGGAAGCTCAAGCATTACCGATACCATCAGCATATCCTCAGAGGACTCGGTCAGATATATTCTGAAGCCCAAGTCGGGTATGTGCATATCCGAGATCAAGCTGAACGGCACACCAATAGACTCAAAGCGACTCGCGGAGGTCAACAGCTACGGCCTTGTGCTGAAGGAGCTTTCCGAGGATGTTTCGGTAGAGGTGACCTTCACCGAGGGTGTTTATCTTTCGTTGAATTACGGTGATAACGTCAAGACCGCCTATATCCTCGCGGTCAAAAACGGCGAAACAAAAAAATTCTATGACGGCGACGTTATTCCCGCCGATTATTTTGCTGTGAGGGAGCTGCCATTCCACCCGACCATCACCGATAAGGAGCTATTCCTTCAGGGCGGTGAGGCTGATAGAGCGATAGGGACTCTTATTCCTGTTCTTCCGTTCCCGGGCTTCGGAAGCGAGTTTACGCTTGTGGTTGAGGTCTTCGATGATAACGGAGGGTATACCTACATTCCCGCGAATGCCACCACATATACCTTGGAGGAGAAGGGAATATACAGAAAAAGCCTGATTATAGACAGCAGAGATAAGATGAAGAAGATAGACGTCGGCTCGGCGGCAAAGATCCTCATAGAGAGCGTTGATGTTACCTATTCTGTCGGATCTTACGTTGAGGATCATTACCTTTCCTCGGATATAAACGCGACGAGCGGAGATAAGAACACCGCCACCTACGATGCGGGACAGATAGTGTATCTGTTCATAAAGAAGCCTGCCGATACGGCTGCCTACCGATACGTGGTGCCGAATAACTTCACCCTCGTCGGAAATCAGTGGTACAGAATGTCGATCTGCGTAAATTCGGCAGAGCCCGATCTCGGCCGTATAATCGTCAACCGAGAGAGAAAGAGCTACACGGTATATTGGAGAAATTGGGACGGAAGCCTTATCTATTCGGATTCATATTATTACGGAGAGAGACCTGTTTTCAGTAACAAGACCGCCGATTCTGCAGACACTCCCGTAAGAGAGGATGACGGCTTCTACAGATATGTCTTCACAGGCTGGGATAAGGAGATCGCTACTGTCAGCGCAAACGTCACCTATACCGCCGAGTATGAGCCGGTGATTATGGAGTACACCGTGTCGGTGCTCCCTGCGGAAAACGGCAGTATAACACCCGACGGAGATAATATTATCACTCGTTTTGATACACATACGTATATCTTCACCCCCGACGAGGGATACAAGGTAAGGGACGTCAAGGTAAACGGAGAGTCAAAGGGCGCACTTTCGAGCTACACCTTCTCGGACGTTTCCTCCGATCAGACGCTCTCGGTTGAGTTTGAAAGGATAAAGCATTCCGTAACCGTCATCTGCGGAGAAAACGGAAGCGCAGACCGCACGGGAGTGTCCGAGGTATATCACGGCGAGAATATGACGGTCAATATCACTCCGGACGAGTTCTTTGCTATTGATCACATTAAGCTGGACGGAGTAATGGTAGATATAGCGAATGCCTTCACGCTTACCGATGTCACCAAGGATACTCTTGTGGAGATATCCTTCAAGCAGGCGGCATTCAGCATAACCACATCAAGCTCGGCTCACGGCAGAATATCCGAATCGGCGGTTGCGCCGCGCGGCGGAAGCCTGAGAATAGATTTCTCGCCGAGCTTTGGATGTAAGCTCAGTGACGTCGTTATCGACGGAGTGAGCATAGGCGCGGTCGACAGCTACACCTTTGTGGACATTGATCGCGATCACACCGTACACGCGGAGTACCGCCCGGATGCCCTCGCGATAACCCTTCTTTCGGTGTCCTCGCTCGCTGTAGCGGCAGGTGCCTCGCTCGGCATAACGGTAGCCGTGCGCAAAAAGCGCCGAATTCCGGACCTCCCTTCGGAGCAGGATACGGATTTTACTTAAAATGCTGTATGTGTTCGAGCGCAATTGAGATATCTTGAAAAATATTGACAACGATTTTTTAATGAATTAGGAAAATCCATCAAGGACGAAAGTTTTTGATGGATTTTTCGCATTTATACTACCTTATAATATGAAACTACTTGAAATATTCCAAAATTTGTAGTATAATATAAATTGCCAAACTAATTAAATAATGTAACGTATAGAACGCAGTCTCTTTTTACAAGGGGGTACTATACTCTTTTTTGCGTTCTTATGTGTTTGAATTTGATAAAAATGCAAATTCCATCCACATAAGAATGTGAGCGTTTTATGCGCTACGTTACATAAGGATTAATTAGTTTGGCGACTATCGGAGTTTGCGTTTTTTAGGCGTTAACTTCGGTTAGCGCCTTTTTTATTTCGTGTTTCAAGCAATTACAAATAATTAAGATCATGGAGGAACAAAAAATGACTAACAAGAAAAGATTTACAATAAGTGTCTTATGCTTGTTAATGCTTATTGTGAGTATGTTCGCTTTTTCTGCTTGCGGTGGCAAAGTTGAGAACTTCAATCTGTCCTTCAAAGTGGACGGTGAAAGTTATTCTACAATAAGCACAAATGGCTCTGAGGTAGTAGCCATTCCCGAAAATCCTACCAAAGAAGGATATACCTTCGATGGTTGGTATTGGGATAAAGACGTGTGGAGCAAGCCCTTTACGGCTAATTCTTTGCTGGACGCTCCCATTTCAAGCGATATGTCTGTTTACGCAAAGTTCAGCGCGATTAAATATGACATTACATACGAAAATGACGGTGGCACGCATAGCAATCCTGTATCGTACACGATAGAGGACAGTTTTGCCTTGTCCGCTGCTGAAAGACAAGGATATACCTTTGTTGGTTGGTATTCCGATGCAGCATATACCACCAAGGTAGAATCTGTTTCGGCAGGCTCGAAGGGAGCAATCACCCTTTATGCCAAATTTGAAATCAATAACTATACTATCTCCTACGGCAATACAATGGATGCGGTAAACAGTAACGTTACCAGCTACAATGTGAATACTGATACCATCACTCTTTCGGATCTTTCAAAGACCGGTTATGTGTTTGAGGGATGGTACAACGGAGATGAAAAAGTAACCGAGATTGCAAAAGGAAGCACAGGAAATATTACGCTTACGGCAAAATGGAGCGTAATTGGCTATGATATTACCTATCATAACGTAGATGGTGCGACTAATAGCAATCCGATAGCTTATGATGTAGAAGATCAACCTCTTGCACTTTCTGATGCAAGCAAAGATGGTTACCGTTTCCTTGGTTGGTATACCGATGCAGCGCTTACTAACAAAGTAAGTGAAATTGCTATTGGTACTATCGGTGACATCAATCTCTATGCAAAATGGGAGCTTATTGAATATACAGTAACCTTCAAGGATGGTGATACCATTGTTGAAACTGTTAAGTTCACGGTAGTAACAGAATCCATCACCGAGCCTGCTGTTCCTAACCATGTGGGATACACAGGTGCATGGGAGAGCTACTCTCTTGGCACGGAAAATATTACGGTAAATGCAGTGTATACGCTTATTAGCTATGGTATTACTTATAACAATGTATCAGGAACAACGAACAACAACCCTGCAACCTATAATGTAGAAGATCAGCCTCTCACACTAGTTGATGCAAGCAAGGATCATTATACTTTCCTTGGTTGGTATTCTGATGCTGCATTCACGAACAGAGTGACTGAAATATCTGTAGGTACGACTGGCGATGTTGCGCTTTACGCAAGATGGGAAGCTATTGAGTATACCGCAACCTTCATGGATGGCGATACTGAGGTCGGAAAAGTTAAGTTCACGGTAGAGAGTGAGTCTATTACCGAGCCTGCCGTTCCTAACCATGTGGGATACACAGGGGCATGGGAGAGTTATACTCTCGGTACGGAAGATATTACAATAAAGGCTGTTTACTCTCTCGTTACTTACGGCATTACATACAACAATGTATCAGGCGCAACGAATAGCAATCCGACAACCTATAATGTAGAAGATCAGCCTCTCGCACTCGTTGATGCAAGCAAGGATCACTATACCTTCCTTGGTTGGTACAGTGATGCTGAGTTTAATAATGAGGTTACCGAAATTTCGGTTGGCACTACCGGACCTGTTGTGCTTTACGCAAAGTGGGAAGCTATTGAGTACACCGCAACCTTCATGGATGGCGATACTGAGGTCGGAAAAGTTAAGTTCACGGTAGAGAGTGAGTCTATTACCGAGCCTGCCGTTCCTAACCATGTGGGATACACAGGGGCATGGGAGAGTTATACTCTCGGTACGGAAGATATTACAATAAAGGCTGTTTACTCTCTCGTTACTTACGGCATTACATACAACAATGTATCAGGCGCAACGAATAGCAATCCGACAACCTATAATGTAGAAGATCAACCTCTCGCACTCGTTGATGCAAGCAAGGATCACTATACCTTCCTTGGTTGGTACAGTGATGCTGAGTTTAATAATGAGGTTACCGAAATTTCGGTTGGCACTACTGGACCTGTTATGCTTTACGCAAAATGGGAAGCAGTTGAATACGCTATCACATTCCTTTATGACAAAGCAATCGGTGACTATGCAGAAGGAACAGTTGTAAAGACCACCTACACCGTAGAAGATGAGTTCGAGTTTGCAACTCTCGTCTGCAAGACCGCAGGATACACCTTCGACGGCTGGTTTACCGAGAAGAATGTTGGTACAGGTACAAAGGTAACAGGCGTAACTAAAGGCACAAGCGGAAATATCACGGTATACGCACAGTTTGGTCTTGAAGAATACGACATTACCTACAACAATGTGAACGGTTCAACAAATAAAAACCCCACTCGCTACAACGCAGCCAGTGAGGAATTTACAATCTATCCTCTTACCAAAGAGGGTTACACCTTCGACGGTTGGTTTGCCAACGAAGAATGCACAACTCCTGCAAACCTTACCATTACCAAGGGATCGAGTGGAGATATTACACTTTATGCTAAATGGACTCCTATCACTTATACCATTGACTATGTAACCTATGGTGGAACGGCTACAGGAAACCCGGCAACATATATCATAACCGACAGCATCACCTTCAATAACGCAACTCTTTCGGGATATGTGTTCAAGGGATGGTATACTGCAGCTGAAGGTGGTAGCAAGGTAACCGGAATTACTGCCGGAACCACAGGAAACATCATCCTCTATGCTCATTGGGATTATGTCTCCACCATAACCTTTGAAAGCAACGGCGGTAGCCCTGTTAATTCTATCAGCAATGTAGAAGGAACGGCTATCTCTGCACCTGTTGCACCTACGAAGGAACACTACACCTTTGCAGGCTGGTACAGCGATGCAGCATTGAAAAATGTTTATTCCTTCGCAACTCAACCTGCAGAAGATATCACTCTTTACGCAAAATGGACTCCTGTTGTTTATGAAATCGAGTATGTATTGAATGGCGGTACGAACTCCGAAAACAACGTTGTCGAATACACCGTGGAAGATAAGATCGAGCTTTACGCTCCGAGCAAGGTAGGATATACCTTTATCGGTTGGTTCACGGATGCGGAATTTACTTCCTCAGTTGTAACCGAGCTTAAGGTCGGCACTAGCGGAAAGATCACTCTTTACGCACATTATTCAGTCAACCAATACACCATTAGCTTTGAATCCAACGGTGGAACTAGCGTTTCTGCAATTACACAGAACTACGCAACTAGCGTAACCGCACCCGAAGCACCTTCGAAGAACGGATACACCTTTGCAGGTTGGTATTCGAATGCTTCGCTTACGAGCAGATACACATTCTCCACCATGCCTGCAGATAATATTACTCTGTATGCAAAGTGGAATCTTGAAACCTATAACATTACCTACAACCTCAATGGTGGAACTAATAATTCATTCAACCCTGCAACTTACACCATAACGAGCGCGAAGATTACTCTTAAAGCTCCCACAAAGACTGGTTACAGCTTTGCAGGTTGGTATAATGATGCGGAATGTACAGAAGCAATTTCTGAAATTGCATCAGGAAGCTATGGTGTAGTAGAGTTGTTCGCAAAATGGACTGCTACCGAATATACCATTACTTATGTAACGGCAGACGGCGCAACCCATAGCAACATTCTCACCTATACGAATGAAACAGATCTGACCACTCTCGCAGATGCAACCTTGAAAGGTCATGCGTTTGGCGGTTGGTACACCGATGATTCCTATGCAACTGCCGTAACTACCGTTGCCGGCGGCGAGATCGGAAACAAGACTATTTATGCTAAGTTTACTGCAAATACTTACAATGTATGGCTTGACGGTAATGAAGAAGCAAGCTATGTTGTATCCTTCAACCTTAACGGAGCAGAAGGAACAATTGCAAGTCAGACGGTAACTCCTACTGCAACTCTTAAATATCCTACCGTACCTACAAGAGATGGCTATATCTTTGCAGGTTGGTATGAGAATGAGAACTGCACAGGCTCTCTCTATGACTTTACCGCTGTTGTAACGAGCGACACAACCCTCTATGCAAAATGGGTAAAGGTTGAGAATGCGACTGCCATTGCAATAAACGGCAGCTCGAATGTTACTCTTAATGGAAAGTATGAGCAGATGCTTATGTTCATACCCCTCGTATCCGGTAATATTACGATCACCGCATCGGGAAGCTACGATACTTTTGGCGTGCTTTACAGCTCCGAGATGGTTGCACTTGCTCAAGATGACGATAACGCTTACGACGAAAGTAACTTCCTCATCGTTTACAACGTAACCGCAGGCGAAACTTATTACATTGGAGCGAGAGCATTCAGCTCTACTACCACAGGCACTGCTACTGTAAGTATTGCAGGTAGCACGACTGTTATGGACGGAGGATATGCTATTACTGCATCCAAAGGATCTGCCACATACGGACAGAACTTCACACTTAATGTGCCGAATGCAAGAGAGGGATACAAATTCCTTGGATACGCCGATGAGAACGGCGTAATGTACACTGATGCAACTGGAGCTAGTGTTAAGGTTTGGGATAAAGACTCTGAAACAACTCTTGTATCAAAGTGGGAAAGAACGGTTTATACCGTAATATTTGTTACTAATGGCGGTAGCGAGATTGATGATGTTACTTTAGCCGCAGGTACTCGCTTTAACATAAATCAATATATTACTACTAGAGCTAATTGGTCTTTTGTCGGCTGGTATGATAATGCTGCTTGTTCAGGAGATGTTTATAATGCATCTGTTATGCCCGACGAAAACATAATTCTTTATGCTAAATGGGTGAAATACGGATTAGGCGATATTAAATACGATATTGACAAAACATATATCAGCGTAGATGACGAAATTACGGCTGAACTATTTAGCGTAATGTGTCTTGATACCAATGGAGATCTAGTTGTGTTTGCCCTTGACTCCATCGACGGAACAGTTGCCGCTGGAGAAACAATTACAATTAGATTTAAACCTCAAGTTGGAACTGGTGTGTTGACTATAAGCAATATTAAAGTTTACGGCTCTCCTACATTAACTTTTGATAATACCATTAAGTATTTTAATGTTAAGGATGGTTTAAGCGCAAGTTGGTATAATGCTTCTGGAACTGACACCTACGGTGCATCAACCGCGATTGATGTATATGTGGACGGTTATTACGAAGCAGGTGATTATGTTACTATTGTTATAGAAGCCAAGGATATTGCCGGAAACTCCACTTATGGATACATCGAAGATGTTATGGTATATGGTGCGCCTGTAATTTCCTATGATACAACAAAAACAGTAATAAAAACTACTGATACTATTAATTCCACGCTCTTTAATCTTTCTGCTGTTGATAGTTTTGGCGAAACAGTAACTGTTAGTGCAACACGATATAGCGGAACCATGTCTGCCGGAAATGTGATTGTTATTAGATTAACTGCGACAGACTCGAAAGGTAATACTTCGTATGTGGATGTTTCTGTTTCGGTTTATGGATCGCCTACAATCACAGCACCTACAAAAACAGATTTCAAAGAAACCGATTTGATTACCATAGATGCATTAGGTATTACAGCACAGGACTCTTTTGGTAACGCTCTTAATGTTTCTTTAACGATTGAAGGTGAAATCAAGGGTGGCAATATAGTAGTATGCAAGGTTTCTGCAACTGATATTGCGGGCAATACAACTAATAAAGAGTACTCTGTAAAAATTTATGGTGCGCCCGTTATCACGTACGATCGAGATTCAATAGATATTACTGATGATGTTACTGCAGAAAATGCAACTCATACCGTTACATTTTATCTTAACGGAGGTACAGGAACTGCTCCTGCGAAGCAAACCATATCTGCAACAGTTGGATTAACCTATCCATCGATTCCAAGTAGAAGCGGATACATATTCACTGGATGGTATGTTGATTCTGAATGTACTGAAATTTTCGATTTCAGTAAAAATATTGTTGGAGATGTTACTGTTTATGCAGGTTGGCATAGCATGAGTACATCTGGCTATAGTAATACTGCCATTAACATAAGAAATTACAATAGCAGTAGTAACTATTATTCTGCATCCAATTCAGGAACTAGTAGTTCGTCGGCAAGATATACTTATTTCACAGCATTGACTAGCGGTACATACAAGCTTTATTTCAGAAACAGTTCAAGTTCTTCTTCCTACCGGAATTACTTCTATGTGTATAACGTAACACAAGGTAAGGAAATAAAAGCAGAAACTTTGCTGTCTTCTACTTCGTGGTCATCTGTTTCCTTCAGTGTAAATGCTGGCGATGTAATCTATGTAAGAAATTATAAATACAGTTCTAGCTCTTATGTATACTTCTATGTGACAGGTGCTTCAACTCCCGAAGCAGGAGGTAAGTGTACTCTTACTGGTGCAAACGATATTCTTAATGCGAAAGCAGTAGATAGTTTTGGCAATGAACTCAAAGTTGTTGCTTCTACTGATACGGTGCTTGTAGGAGGTCAATATGTAATTTACACACTTACGGCTGAAGATAGTGTTGGCAATATTACAACTATCAATACAGCACCGATTGCCATTTATGATATTAATGACATCGATTTTGAGCAGAAGTTCAAACAGAATGATATCGGCTACATGGCTGGCGCAAGTAACTTTATAAAGCTGACTAGCAAAGGTGAAGAATTCTATGCCACTGCAACAGACAGTTTTGGTAATTTGTGCGACATTTCAATAGAAGCCGCCGAAGGGTTTACCTTGGAAGCTGGCAAAACTATTACCATTTATTTGGTTGCGACTGATAAAGTTGGTAATAAGGTTTATAGTGAGGCAATACCTAACATTATGGTTTATGGTATGCCTACAATCACCCAAACCAAAGATGTGTTAGAAGTCGGTGTAAATTATGCTTACTTCTTTACGGTGACTGATACGTTTGGAGAAGAAGTATATTCAGAAGTCACACTTAAGGGAGAAATGGCCATTGGAAATTTGGTTTATTTACAAGTGACGGCAACTGATTACGCTGGCAATACTGTGATGGCAGAGTATCCTTATATTGTTTCCGGTAATGGTTATACGTATAAATCAAATGGTTCGAATATTGTATTAACAAATTATACGGGAACAAGCAAAAATGTTGTTGTTGCGGATGGATGCACAGAGATCGCAGAAAAAGCATTTGCAAACAATACAACTGTTGAATCTATTAGTGTGCCCAATTCGGTTACTAAAATAGGAAAAGGTGCTTTTTCGGGATGTAGTAGTTTGAAACAAATAACACTACCTTTTGTTGGAGGAAGTTCTGATATAACCGAACCGTCTGCAAATTCTTTGTTTGGTTTTGTGTTTGGCACAGACTCTTATGAAGGTGGAACATCTACAAGACAGTCTTATGGTAGTTCATCGACAACTTACTACATACCTAGCAGTCTTAAAACTGTAATTATTAATGGTGGCAATTTGCAGTATGGGGCATTTTATAACTGTGCTAACATTGAGACTGTAACCCTTAATACTACGGAACTTGCAGATTACGCATTCTATGGATGTACCAATCTGACCTCTGTGAAGTTGTCTTCTAGAATTGAGGCAGTTAATACTTATGCATTTTACAATTGCTCAAATCTCGTAGAGATTACCGGTACAGAAAACATAACGGACATTAATAGTTACGCATTCTCAGGTTGTTCTAAATTAGAGACCGTAACTTTTGCGAATGTTATTAAGATCGAAGAAGGTGCATTCTACAACTGTACTAAATTAACCAATGTCGAGTTTGGCGATAACCTTACTAGTATTGGAAACTACGCATTTGCTTATTGCAGTGCATTGAAAAACATTTCATTTACAAATAACCTCGTAAGCATTGGTGATTATGCATTCAGATCATGTACATCGCTTGAATCAGTCACAATTCCTAGTGCGGTTGAAAGTATTGGAACATATGCCTTTGCGTATTGTACAAGTATCAAAACATTGGATTTTGACGAGGCAAAAACTTCGATTGGTTCATATGCGTTTTCTGGTTGTACTAGTATCAAGGAAATTGTTTTGTCTGATGACATAACTTCACTTGGAACATATGCTTTTAACGGATGCTCATCACTTGAAAGCGTAAAAATTGGAAATGGAATAAAAACAATTAGCGAAAGAGCATTCTATGGATGTACGAACTTAACAAATGTTCAAATGGGTAGTAGTGTTACATCTATAGGAACATATGCATTTGCAAATTGCACTAAATTGTACACTATAACAATTGGGAGCAAAGTGACTTCTATTGGTTCAAACGCATTCTATTATTGCTATAAACTAATTGAAGTTATAAATGAATCCAAATTAAGCATCCAAGTTGGTTCTAGTTCTTATGGATACGCAGGTTATTACGCGCAGCATATCGCAGCTTCGAAAGAAGAATCTTATTTAAATAAAAATGAAGATGGATATGTGTTCTACGATGACGGTACAATGGTGTATTTGATTGCTTATCATGGAGATGCAACCAATATTGTTCTTCCCGAAACTTATCAGGACAAAGCGTATGCAATATATAAATACGCATTCTACAATTATACCAAAGTAACGAAATTGACAATACCGAATATGGTTACTGAGATTGGTGATTATGCATTTTATGGGGCAACTAATTTGAGTAACGTGATTATAGGTGATGGAGTTTCAAAGATAGGCTCTAACGCTTTCTATAACAACAAAAAACTTACGACCGTTACTCTTGGTACTTCCGTTAACTCAATTGGTTCAAATGCGTTCTATTACTGCAACAAATTAATTGAAGTTGTTAACAAATCAGCTCTTGGTATCACCGCAGGCTCGTCTTCTTACGGTTATGTAGGATATTACGCAGAAAGAATTGTTACCGATGAAAACTCTGCAGGAGTTAAAGTAGATGATAATGGATTTATTTTCTACGATGATGGCACGAATGTATATTTGATTGGATATAGTGGTTCGGAAACGGCTCTTGTGCTGCCGAATAATTATAACGGTAAAAATTATGGAATTTATGAATATGCATTCCAAAATCAAACTAGTATAATTTCGATTACAATTCCTAGTGCGGTTATATCAATCGGGAAATCGGCATTTGAAGGATGCACAAGTCTTACCAAAGTTAATTATCTCGGAAGTGTTGATACTTGGAGTGGTATCGTATTTGAAAATACTTATGCCAATCCCTTGTACTATGTAGGCAAACTGCATATTAATAATGTGGAACTTACTGAGATTACTTTGTCGTCAAGTGTAACGCAAATAAGTGATTATGCATTCATAAAATGCGAAAATATCACTTCGGTTACGCTGCCTAGTGGAATTGTTTCCATTGGTCAATCGTCGTTCGAAGGTTGCACAAGTCTTACCAAAGTAAATTATCTCGGAAGTGTTGATACTTGGTGCGGTATTGTATTTGAAAATACTTATGCCAACCCCTTATACTATGTAGGCAAACTGCATATTAACGATGTGGAACTTACTGAGATTACTTTGTCGTCAAGTGTAACGCAAATAAGTGATTATGCATTCATAAAATGCGAAAATATCACTTCAGTTACGTTGCCAAGCGGAATTGTTTCCATTGGTCAATCGGTGTTCGAAGGCTGTACAGGCTTAACAAAGCTCTCTTATAAGGGCACTTTGGATAGTTGGTGTGGTATAACTTTTGAAAATGCATATTCTAATCCAATGTACTACACTGGCAATCTTTATATTGGTGGAACTAATGTAGTTACAGGAAAACTGACAATTCCAAGTACAATTACTTCTATAAGAGCATATGCCTTTGCAGGCGCATCTGGCGTTACAGAAATTGTAGTTCCGGAAACGGTTACTTCGATTGGACAAGGTGCGTTTGCAGGTTGTGGATCGTTACAAACGATTACTTTGCCGTTTGTAGGAAGTAATGGAACAGCTACATCTGCATCGTCTTCTACATTGTTTGGATATGTTTTTGGACGCGGCCCGACGGGACAATATAATTCGGTACAGCAGTATTATTCATCATCCACCTATGATTACACCTACAACTATATTCCTTCTTCACTTAAGACCGTGAATATATCCGGTGGAAAGATATTGTATGGTGCATTCTATAATTGCTCAATGTTGAACGATATCAACATTGGCGAAAAGGTGACGAGTATAGGTGCATATGCATTTAAAAACTGTTTTGGTTTGACTAGTATCATTATTCCTGATTCGGTTGTCACAATTGGTTCAGGTGCGTTATCCGGATGTGGAAATATAACCAGTTTAGAGATACCGTTTATTGGTTATTCTATGAATTATAGTTACAAGTATCCTTTGGGATATATTTTTGGCACAACAAGTTATAGTGGTGGGGTAGCGATAGAACAATATTATTGTTACAATGACGACGATACTAAAAATGTTGTATATTATATTCCATCATCCTTAAAGTCGCTTTCTGTTAATAAAGGAGAATTACATAAGGGTGCATTGCATAATATTGAGAGTTTAAATGAATTGGTTGTTGGTAAGGATATTACAAGTATAGACGAAGATGCTCTTGCTAACACTAGTTTGCAATCGGTATACGTAGATTCGGCAAACACCGCATTTAAATCTAACAATAATTTGCTTATCGACATAGTCAACAAGACACTTTTATGGGGCTATGGTACAAATGTGACGATTCCTAGTGATGGTAGTATTACAAGAATTGGCGCGCATGCGTTTGCATGTTGTACTACATTAAAATCGGTTTCAATTCCAAACACAGTAACATCCATTGGTAATTTCGCTTTTATCAATTGTTCATCTCTTTTTAAGGTAACGCTTCCTAACAATTTGAAGGCATTATCGGAGTGTATTTTTGCCAATTGTAGTTCTTTAACTAGTGTAACTATCCCTGATAGCGTTGTGACTATTCATCAAGGAGCATTCTATGGATGTTCTTCACTACAAACAATTCATATACCCAAAAATGTAACTAGAATTTTTGATTTGCAAGCATGGGTAACTGGTGATTCCGTAGTAAATTACTATGGAGGTACGCATCATTATGATACATTTGATGGTTGTAGTAGATTGAAAACGTTTACGGTGGCTAGTGGCAATACATACTATTATAGTGTAGATGGTGTATTATACGATAAAGGCTCTACTACCTATCAAGTGTTTATTATTGCTGTTCCCGAAGCATTAACTGGAAACATTACAGTTCCGGAAGGTGTAAGAACACTAACCACTATATTTGCAGGTTCTAAAATATCTGGAATTTCTTTGCCGTCGACATTGACATGTATCAAAGCCGGCGCATTCGAGGGATGTACTAACCTTACAACAATTCAACTTAAAAAGAATAGTGATTCCGAACGTTGGTGTTCGGATAATGAGTACTGGTGGTTTAACCTTCAATGGAAAGATGATAATTATACATTATCCGATATATGTGTTTCTGCATTTAAAGGTAATAGAACATGGGCAATGTGGAGTGATAGTAATGGTTATGATGTATATCTAAGTGACTATACAATAACTTTGAGAGAAAAATCATAAAACTATGGTATCATAAATTATGAAATGCATTTTGAATTATACTAAAAGGTTGGTTGTTCTCTTCATAATTGTTCTAAATTTGTTAGTGTTGGTAGCGTGTTCGACGGAGATGAAACACGCTCACACATATTCGGACGAATGGACGAGCAATGAGAGCCATCACTGGTATTCAGCGACTTGTGGTCACACAAGCGAAAGTATAGACAACGCAGAACACGAGTGGGAACAAGGAACTGAAACTAAAGCTGCAACGGAAACAGAGTAGATTGATTTAGTTTTAGGCGAGTTTACGCATTTATTCACAGAAGTATATAATATTGGACCGGCTCTTGCTTTTCGCTCGAGTCGGTCCTTTAAATTTCTCCCGGGAAGCTGCTGAGATATGAAAAATTCTTGACAAATGCGAAAATCGTGTATATAATAAACACGGGATTTCTCTTAATAAAATAATAGGAGAAAAGGTTATTAATGCGGTATGAGAAGCAAGGCTACCCATATTATGCCGTGAATGCCGGCATCCGGAGGGGAGATTATGACTGTTGATTCTATATTTCACGAGAATGAGATCACACTATGGTGGGATGAGGAATGGGAGCTTGACTTTTTGCCGCTTTATTCGATCACGCTTGACGGCTGCACCGAGGATGTATGCGTATATATTCCGTGTGGCGTGTTTATGACGGGCGCGCTCGCCTGAGCAGGATAAATTATGAGAATTATCGAGGTAAAGGAAAATAAAAAACGGTATATAGATCTGCTTTTGCTCGCGGACGAGCAGGAGAGTATGATAGACCGATATCTGGAAAGAGGCAGGATGTATATCATCGATGATGGCGGTATCAAGGGAGAATGCGTTGTTACCGACGAGGGAGAGGGTATTCTCGAGATCAAAAATATCGCCACTCACCCCGATCATCGCACTAAGGGGTATGCAAGGGCATTGATCGACTTTTTGGTGAGGGAGTATTCCGGGGTATATTCCGTTCTTCAGGTCGGCACGGGTGACAGCCCTGCGACGGTACCATTTTATGAAAAATGCGGATTTATCCCTTCGCATAAGGTGAAGAACTTTTTCACCGACAATTACGATCATCCGATATACGAATGCGGTGCGCAGCTTATTGATATGATCTATCTTACGAAGAAGCTGTAATGACCGCGAAACGCATAATTTTGTAAACAAAACATTCCATATAAAGCATAAAATGCGATATTTTTTGTGCTTTGGCGGTCTATAGAAGAAAAAGGAGTGAAATAAATGCTCGGAGCAATAATCGGAGATATTGTTGGCAGTCAGCACGAATGGCAGAATAACAAAAGCAAGAAATTCACCCTATTCACAGGCGCGTGTACGTACACCGATGACAGTCTTATGACTCTCGCGATAGCGAATGCCTTCACGCTTAGGCGCGGTCGCTGGCGCGAGCCGGACTTTCAGAGGTTCGTCATAGAAAAGATGGTGGAAATGGGCAGAGCTCATCAGGCGTGCAGCTGGGGAAAGAATTTCTACGAATGGTTTATGTATAACCCCGTGCCGTATGAAAGCTATGGAAACGGTGCGGCTATGAGAGTAAGCCCGGTCGGATGGATATCACAGAGCGAGGAGGACGTCAGGTACTTCTCAAGGCTTGTGACCGAGGTCTCTCACAATCACCCCGAGGGGCTGAAGGGTGCGGAGTCGGTAGCTATGGCAATATATCTTGCACGGATGGGGGCTTCTATGGAGGATATCCGCGAAAGAATGATAGAATACTACCCAGAGATAGCAACCCTGAAGGTCGATAAGATACGCGAGTATTGCAACGTCGATGACGGAACGTTTATTACCTGTCAGAGAAGTGTGCCCGAGGCAATCGTTTGCTTCCTGGAATCGACCTCTTTTGAGGACGCCGTCCGTAATGCCGTTTCGCTCGGAGGAGATGCCGACACACAAGGCGCGATAACCGGCTCGATAGCCGAAGCATACTACGGCGTGCCGATAGAGCTTGAGGACAAGGCGCTGACCTATCTGCTCCCAAAGCTTGAAACCATATACTATGCCTTCAACACAATAAAGGGAAAGCGCGTGAAGCGATAATTATCTGAATAACCGCTTACGTGCGGAGAATTAAAAGGGCTGTCTCAAATGCGATTTTAAAGAGTGTTTGAGACGGCTCTTTTTCTATTTATCGAATCAAAAGCAAGACAAAAAGAAGAATTAACTTCATCACCATAAGGATAACTTTTTAATCAATTCTTCTTTTTATTAATATTATGTAAGGTTAATTTTACAAATTACACTCCAAGCTCGTTTACGTAGGAATTAAAATCGACAACCTCACCGCTTATACGCGATTTCTCTGCAGCGAAAGAAATTAAGTGATTCCTGCAGGTTTCCTCAATTGAGCAGATAGATTTACCGTACGGGTTCTCAATGGTATGCTCTAAAAAAAGTTATGCGCCTCGTCTAGAAAAAAGATATCTGGGTGTGGCGCAGTTGGTAGCGCGCTACCTTGGGGTGGTAGAGGCCGCAAGTTCAAGTCTTGCCACTCAGACCAGAAAAAGCATAGAAAAAATCCGTTTTCTGTACTTTTTTCTCTTCTGTATTTTCGCTTCAATGCATAGGAAAAGAGCTGCCTCAAACGCTCTTAATTTTGCATTTGAGACAGCCCCCTCTTTGGTATATAACCATATAGGATAGATTGATAGTGTGTTATATTGAATCTTTGTTTTTTGCCAAATATGTTTCCTTGTATTTTTTCGGAGATACGCCTGTATGCTTTTTGAAGAAGCTTGAAAATGCATACTCATCATAAAAATTAAGCTCCTCTGATATATCGCGAATGCGTGCTCCATTTTGCAAAGCGGATTTCGCATGCTCTAATCTCAGGCCGTTGTAATATGCAATTATACTGGTTCCGTATCTGGTTTTAAACCTTCTTTCCAAGGTGAATTTATTTACGTTGCATATTTCGGAAATTATATCGAGAGTCAGAGATTCCAGATATCGTGCGTCCATAAAGCTTTTTGCGGCAGCGCAATAATCAGGACGGGTCTTTACCGTTTCTATGCCCATGGCACGGTGAAACAGATTTAGCATCTTGATCATTCTTTCTTCAGCAATTATCGAGTTGTTTTCGATAACAGCTTCCCTTATCTCATAAAAGTATTTCATATACCGGTCAATATTGTCCGGTGTGAAAAGGAAGGGAAGATTGTTGTAAATATTATCCTGAATATACTTTTTCCTGTGATTTGGCAGATCATTTGGCGGTATGGATGAGGATATATTGCGCATTCTGCTGATCTCGCTGTAGTTTGGGTCAAAATCTATGAAAAGGCACTCATAGTTCTCTGCGATCTCATAGGAGTGCGGCTCATTTGGAGGAACAAGCATACAGTCGCCTGCATTCAGAATGTATGAAGTATCAGTAAATTTTATTGTTGCCGCACCTTTGATAACTATTATTATCTGGTATCCCACAAGATATCGTATCGGTAATGTGGATGGTTTATCGATAGTCTTTTCCTTGATCTGCCGTACGTACGGTTTCAACTGACTGTAGTTCATCCTCTTTCCTCCGTTTATGATTTGCGATGTCAATAATTTACATCTTTTTGCTCAATAATTTAAATTGCGAAGAATTGTTTGGTATTGTAGAATTAGTATAACAAGATAATACATACTTGTCAATAATTTACATTAAAAAAATGGAGGAAGCTTGTATGAGAAACAAAAAAATACTTTTTGCGACACTCTCCTTGCTGATCGTTCTGATAACCGTGATTGCGGTATCGGCATCGGTTGAGACGTCCGGAGGTGGTCTTAGGATTCTTAAACAGGATGATTCTGCATACACACTTGAGGATAGTGTTGCGATCGACTATCCTGGGGCTAGCTCAAATGCATTAATTTGTGTTTGAGCTAGTTTCTTTTTTAATTGCTAATTGAGCAAAAAGCCTAAAGAAAACAAAAAAGCCTCAAAATGAGGCAAAAAAGAGTATGACGAAAAGAGGA
>SVRZ01000013.1 GCA_015064555.1 Oscillospiraceae bacterium | reverse complement strand
AAGTTAAATTTCAAACGATAGATCGTTACTATAAAAATCGTGTTGTTCGTTACGATAGTTACATTTTAGACCGCATATGTGCGGCTTTGGGATGTTCCATTTGCGACATTATCGAGTACGTAAAGGACGAAGAACTCCCCATGTCTTAGCACTATAATCGTTACACGATCATGCTTATTGCTTAAAAACAGCAATTCTATATCAAAGAGAAAAAGCCGGTACTTTTGTATCGGCTTTTTATTATCCTCTAAAGCGAGACCGCTTGAGTTTTTATTTGATTACCACCAAGCTTATGTCTTTAATTAAGGCATACGAAGCACTGCTTCTGTGTCCACAGAAGCTATTTTGATTTTGTCGATATGCCGTCGCTTTGCTCGGCTCGATATGATATAAATCCGCGCTCACGCAGTGAGCATATCGAGTGCGACAGCACATATCGAACGCGTTAGCGTATATCGAAAAACCGCGTTAGCGGATTTATATCGATGCGTACCTGCTCTATGGCAGGTACGCTACTTCTTGTATTTGGTAAATCCGACGGTTGCGAAACCGTACCGGACAAAAATGCATCCCGGGCGCTTTTAAAGCACTCGGGATGCATTTTTGATTTATTGACGTATCTTAATACATTCCATCCATTCCGCCGGGAGCGCCTGCGGGCTGAGGCTTTTCCTCCTTGATATCGGAAACGACTGCCTCGGTGGTGAGAACGGTTGATGCTATGGATGCCGCGTTCTGAAGGGCGGAGCGAGTTACCTTCGCGGGATCAACTATGCCCGACTCCATCATATCACAGAACTTCTCGCTATATGCATCGTAGCCGTAACCGATCTTTCCGCTCTCGCGGATCTTGGCAACGATAACCGATCCGTCCACGCCTGCATTGTCTGCGATCTGGCGCATAGGTGCGGTAAGAGCCTTTGCTACTATTGCAGCACCGGTCTTCTCGTCGCCCTCAAGCTCTGCAACGACCTTTTCAACAGCATCTATAACGTTAATGAGCGCGGTTCCGCCTCCTGCAACGATGCCCTCCTCTACTGCCGCCTTGGTGGCATTGAGTGCGTCCTCGATACGGAGCTTCTTTTCCTTCATCTCTACCTCGGTCGCCGCGCCTACCTTGATAACGGCAACACCGCCTGCAAGCTTTGCAAGACGCTCAAGGAGCTTCTCCTTATCGAACTCGGAGGTTGCGGTAGCAAGTGCCGCTCTGATCTGATTGACTCTGTCTGCGATAGCCTGCTTATTGCCTGCTCCGTCAACTATTATGGTAGCTTCCTTTGTGATCTTGACCTGTCTTGCACGTCCAAGCTCTGCGATGCCTGCGTCTTTGAGCTCAAGACCGAGCTCCTCGGTTATTACCTCGCCGCCGGTGAGGGTTGCGATATCGCGGAGCATCTCCTTGCGTCTGTCGCCAAAGCCGGGTGCCTTTACTGCCGCAACGGTGAAGGTGCCGCGGATCTTGTTGAGCACGAGGGTGGTGAGAGCCTCGCCCTCAACGTCCTCTGCTATTATAAGCAGCTTCTTGCCTGCCTGAACGATCTGCTCAAGAACAGGAAGTATCTCCTGGATATTGGATATCTTCTTATCGGTTATGAGAACGAGGCAATCGTCAAGAACAGCCTCCATTTTGTCGGTATCGGTAACCATATAGGGAGAAAGATAGCCGCGGTCAAACTGCATACCCTCAACGACCTCGCTGTAGGTCTCTGCACTCTTGGACTCCTCAACGGTGATAACACCGTCTGCAGTAACCTTATCCATAGCATCTGCAATAAGCTTTCCTATTGTCTCGTCACCTGCAGAAACAGATCCTACTCTTGCTATATCCTCACTGCCGCTTACCTTCTTCGACTGGCTTGCAAGCTCTGCAACCGCCGCCTCTACTGCCTTGAATATACCCTTTCTGAGTATCATCGGGTTTGCGCCCGCGGCAACGTTCTTCATACCCTCGTGGATAAGCGCCTGAGCGAGAAGAGTTGCGGTGGTGGTTCCGTCACCTGCCGCGTCATTCGTCTTGGTTGCGACCTCGCGGACGAGCTGTGCGCCCATATTTTCAGCCGCATCGGGGAGCTCTATCTCCTTTGCAATAGTAACACCGTCATTTGTGATAAGGGGTGCGCCATAGGGCTTGCTGAGCACTACGTTTCTGCCCTTCGGACCGAGAGTGATCTTGACGGTATCCGCAAGCTTATCAACTCCGCGAAGGAGCGCATTTCTTGCATCTATGCCATAAAGTATTTCCTTTGCCATTTTCAAAAATCTCCTTTTTATCTTATTCTACTACGGCGAGGATATCAGACTGGCTTACTACGGTGTATTCCTCACCGTCAAGCTTCACCTCTGTGCCGCTATACTTTCCGACTATAACACGATCGCCCTCCTTGAGGACCATCTTTACCTCCTTGCCGTCAACTATGCCGCCGGGGCCTACTGCCACTACGACCGACATATCGGGCTTTTCCTTGGCAGAGCCGGTAAGGATTATTCCTACCTTGGTCGTCTCCTCTGCCTCGACCTTCTTTAATACAACTTTATCAAATAAAGGCTTAAGTTTCATAATTTCCTCCGTTGTTTTATTTTCTTGCAATTAGCACTCTTGTTTTTTGAGTGCTAATATTCTGGATATATTCTATACTACTGTCGGTGAAAAATCAATAGCTTTCCTGATTTTTCACAATTTATTAACATTTGCAAATCTGAATTCGACTATCCCTTTCAGGATAACTGCTCTCGCAGTATTTTCAGTATTTTCTTTTCCTCACGAGATATCTTCACCTGAGTTACGCCGAGGACTGCCGCGGTCTCGGTCTGAGAATAATCGCGGTAATAGCGAAGCACGATAAGCCGCCTTTGCCATTCGGAGAGTCTTTCTATGGCGTAGCCGAGGCTGAGCTTATCAAGCTGGCGCTCCTCCTCATATTCATCAAAAATGATACTGCCGAGAGAAACCGAGTCATCGTCGCTATATGCGCTCTCATCAAGCGAGCGCACGGGTGCGCCTGCGGAGAGTGCCGATGCCGCCTCGGCAGGACTCACACCGACTGCCGCGGCTATCGCCGATATGGCGAGCGATTCGCCTGCCGCCTGCCTGCGCTCGCGCTCTGCCGCAACTATGGCGGCAAGCTTTTTCTCCTCGCGGGAGACCTTGATAATACCGTCATCACGCAAAAATCTCCGTATTTCTCCGAAGATAAGCGGAACGGCATAGGTGGAAAAGGCGCATTCTCTCGAAAAATCGAAGGTGTTTATCGCCTTTACAAGCCCTATATTGCCTGTTGCAACAAGATCCTCGATATCAACTCCTCTGCCGATAAATCGCGAGGCTATACTGCAGACTAACGGACGGTTCAGAACAACTATCTCCTCGCCGGCATCCTTGTCTCCTGCTCTGTATCGCGCGATAAGCTCGGGATTTTTATCGTATGCTCTGCCGTTTTCCTGCCTTACTGCTGTACTCATAGCTACCCTTCTGCATCGGGCTTCAGAAATTTTCGCATAAGGACGGTAGTTCCCTTTCCCACCCTGGATTTTACCTTGAGGGAATCGGTGAAGTTTTCCATAACGAGAAAGCCCATGCCGCACCGCTCGCCCTCGCGCCCCGTGGTAAACATCGGACGCATAGCCTCATCGAGATCTTCTATTCCGCAGCCGTTATCTGATATCTCAATTGATACCTCTCTGCCGCTGTAAAGACGAACGGATATGTAGATAAGCCCGTGCTCATCGGGTGGAAGATGACGATAGGCATGAACTATGCAATTTGTTACAGCCTCGCTTACGGCAAGACGGATATCTCCTATCTCGCTCGCCGTTGGATCAAGCTCCGCGCAGAAGGCGGATATCACCGAGCGGCATACGCTCTCATTCGTGCTTATGGCAGGGAGCCTAAGCTTCATCTCATTTATAATTCTTTTCATTTCGATCTCCTCTGTTACCTGTCTTTAACGGTGCAAAAATATAATGAATTTCAGGTTATTTTAAGATTTTTAAGCTTTTCCACGCCTGACATACGCACAAGGCGGCGAAGCCTGGGTGAAAGACCGCATATCTCAACAGTACCGCCCAGAGCCGCCGCCTTATCGGCTCTGCCTATGATAAGCCCTATTCCGGAGCTATCCATAAAATCCACTGCCGAAAAATCTATCCTGAGTGTCGCGGGCTTCTTTATTATCAGCTCGGCATCTATAGCCTCTCTTATGCTCTTAGCTACATGGTGATCCAGCTCGCACGAGATATATGCAGAAAGCACGCCTGAGTCTTCCTTTACGGTTAATCCCTTCATTTTTTCTTCCTTTCCAACAGAGATGGCGCGGCGCAAAAGCCCGTAGGCTATCGCTTATCCTTTTGCCGGATTTTCTCTGACGCTCTATATTTTAGCAGAAGATTTTTGCAAAAGCTGTCACACTGTGTAGGTAAGAAAATTTATTTTAAAAGTCAGTCGCACAGATGGAGTCTGCGCGCTATATTTTTCTTCACCTCCTTCTTATATCTTTTATACGTCGCCTCGCTCAAGCATTCAAGATCGCTGTAGGCATAGCCGGTGCCATTGCCTATTTCGGTTATCATCTGCTCCGCCAGAGCGCCGCCGGTTATCTCGCCTGCACCCTCAAGGATACGCGCATTCAGGTATGCGTATTCCATACGCACTCTCTTCCCGACACTGCTTGCCGTTATGGCACGCTTCCGTCTGTCGTAATCGCGGCAGAGGGCTACTATGAGCCGATCAAGACACTCGCTGTCGCTTTTTTTCTTCATTTATATATATTCCCTCCCTTCGGATCCACGGTAGATTTCAACCTATCGCAGAATGCACGGTAATAAGCTCAGCTCTGAGCGCATCAAGGCTTTCATTCAGCGAGGATAATTCCGCAATGGCATCCTCCGCACGGTCGGCGAGCTCGCGTACTGCCTCCGCAGACCGCACAGGATCGGAATCTATATCGTTCATCGCCAGAGCAGCTACAAGCTCGCGGATATTGAGCATTTCATTGATCTCGTTTATTCTCAGGGCAACCAACCTGATGTCATCCTTTATTTCTTCTGTATCACGGTATACCCGTGGGGGCAGACCGTTTACATCGTCATAGGAACGGTACATTTTTCTCCTCCCTTCATTTATTCATATTATTCATATGCAGACGGCACTTCGTTTGGGATAACCCACGTCTGCGGTTACCTGATAGGTTACTTAACGGGGAAAAGTCACCTATTACGTGACTATGATACCATAAGAAAAGTCACTTGTCAAGCAACTTTTTCAAAAATATTCATAAAATTTGAAAAAAGTATTGCATAAAAAGTGACTTTATGTTACACTATATGTGACAAATCGTCAAAGTTCAACAAAAATACCTTTTTTAAGGCGGTGAAGGCTATGGTAAAGAATAAAATAAAGGAGCTCCGCAAGAGTCGCGAGATGACTCTCGCGGAGCTTGCAGAAGCTATAGGAACCAGTAAGCAGACAATACACAGATATGAAAACGGTATTATCGCAAATATACCGCGCGATAAGATACTCGCGCTCGCCGATGCACTCGGAACAACTCCCTCAATGCTTATGGGCTGGGATGAGAAGCAAACGATCATCCCCGGGATTGACGGCAGCGAAATTCAAGTCAGGCGCCTGCCTATCCTCGGAGAGATAGCCTGCGGAGAGCCTATCTATGCCGAGGAGAGCCTTGAGAGCTACGTGGCTGCAGACGGTGCGCTTGATGCCGACTTCTGCCTACGCGCTCACGGCGATTCTATGATGGGTGCCCGTATTTTTGACGGAGATATAGTTTTCATCCGCTCGCAGAGCTTTGTGGATAACGGCGAGATAGCCGCCGTCATCATAAATGACGAGGCTACGCTCAAGCGAGTTTATTTCTACCCGGATGAGGAAAAGCTCATACTCTCGCCCGAAAATCCAAAGTATGCGCCCTTAGTTTATATAAAGGAAGAGCTTGAAAGCATAAAGGTTCTCGGAAAGGCGGTCGCATTCCAGAGTACCGTGATATAGCTATCCTGCTTTCAATCATGCTGTACATCAATCAAAGAGCAGCTTATAAAGCTCACTCACTTCAGAGAGATAATAGTCGCTGTGCCTACGCATAAAGTCGGATATCTCGGGCACATCATACGCCCAGCCTGCGGCGGCGAAATCTATACCTGCGGCACGTGCCATATCAAAGCCCGGCTTAAGGTCATCAACCATCAATATTTCCTTACGGTCAAAGCCGTATTTCGAGATAAGCTCGTCCACCGCAAAGGTGGCGGGCTTTCTTTTCTCTCTCGGAAGCTCCCATCCGTATATTTCGTCGGGAAGCGAAAGACCGTTCTCTGAATAATCGCGCTTTATAAATTCGCCCATAGAGTGGCTGGCAACGGCTATTATTCCGCCGCGCGAGCGCATTTCGGCAATTATTTCGGCAATACCGCCGTATGCCACGGGGACTCTTGTATTTACAAATCTCTCCCAGAATTTCTGCTCCTCCGCCATCTCCTCGTCCGACATTCCCAGCTCGTCACGAAAAAGAGAAACTATACCGGGGGTAAAATTCTTGCTTATAAAGCTCTCAAGGGTATAATTCGACACGGTATGCGGTCTTCTGACCTTCAGATACTCTATAAAGCTTGGGTAATGGATAGTCGCGGTGCTGTTTACGACGGTATCGTCGTGATCAAGTATCAAGCATTTATATTTCATTTTTCAGATCCAAAAGAATTATTTTAGGTGTTGTGTATGACAGGTCGCTTCGCCTTACGGTAAGCGTTCTTCCCTTATTCAGCCGCTCCCATTCCTCACGGTTGCCGCCGTAGGTTATCTCGGATAGCGAATCACATCCGGAGAATGCTTCACCGTCCTCTATATCCTTCAGCCCCTTGGGAATGGCAAGACGCTTAAGCGACTGGCAGGATGCAAAGGCATCGAAGCCTATCTCGCGCAGGGTTATCGGAAGGATAAGCGACTCAAGTGACGAGCAGCCCTTGAATGCCCTTCTACCTATTTTATAAAGACGAGGCGGCATATCCACTATCTTCAGCGAGCGGCATCCCTCAAATAGCGACTCATCTATCATACCCATCGACTGCGAAAGGCGCACGCCCTCAAGCGAGAAGCAGGAGGCGAAGGCATTAAACTCAATAAGAGTCACACTGTCGGGCACGGTAACGTCACGAAGATTGAAGCAGAATGCAAATGCGCCCGAGCCTATCATTTCACACGCCTCGGATATACGCAGGCTTGAAAGCGATGCACAGCCCTCGAATGCGCCCTCTCCGATCCTTTTGACAGTATCGGGCATAGATACAGAGAGCAAGGACGAGCAAAAGGCAAATGCCTCATCGCCTATCTCCGAGATACCGGGGGCAAAGGTCACCGAGCGAAGACCGTCACAGCCCGAAAAGGCGCAAGCGGATATTTTCTTAAGCGACACGGGAAGAGTGAGAGTACGAAGCTCCTTGAAGTCGCGGAATGCATTCTCTGCTATCTCCTCGACTCCATCCGGGATAACGAGGTCGGATATTTCGGGGACATCCTCATAAACGCCCGAATAAATGATCAGCTCGCCTGCCTTTTTTATCTGCTCATCGGTAGGATTAAAATTATATCTCATAAGATATACCTCGTTTTTGCTAATATATATTTACATATTGCAGTTTAGCTGTCACACCCGAGCGGATGCGGCAGCTAAACCCTTATTTCAAAATATAGAGATTAAAAAAGGAATTACTTAAGCTTTGCAAGCGCATCCTTAAGTGCCTCTCTGGTTGCAAGGTACTTCGAAAGCTTTGCCCTCTCTCCCTCAACCACGGCAGCGGGAGCCTTGGCAACGAAGCCCTCATTCGAAAGCTTCTTCTCGATACGGGAAATCTCACCCTCGTTCTTCTCATATTCCGCGGTGAGTCTTGCTCTTTCCTTCTCGAAATCAACCACCTCGGCAAGAGGGATATATAGGTTGCCCGAGTCGGTAGCAATAGACACGGCATCATCCGAATCGTAGGAATCAACTATATTCAGCTCGGAAACGGAGGCGAGCTTCTCAAGTATCTTACCTGCCGAAACGAAGGTATTCTTATATTTCGTAACAACGAAGAGCTTTGCCTTCTTGGAGGGTGCGATATTCATCTCTGCGCGGCGCGCACGGATAGCACTGATGCATCCGATGATCCTCTCGACCTCTGCCTCCTCGGTGGGATAAGAAAGGCTCTCGTCATATGTGGGATAGCTTTCTATCATTATCGACTCACCCGTGTGCGGAAGTGCCTGATATATCTCCTCGGTTATGAAGGGCATATAGGGGTGAAGGAGCTTGAGTATACCGGTGAGCACATATACGAGAACGCGCTTTGCGGTGAGTGCCTCGGGAGTACCCTCTGCAAAGGTACGGCTCTTCGCCATCTCTATATACCAGTCGCAGAACATATCCCACGTGAAGGAATATATCTCGCCGAGTGCTACTCCTATCTCATAGTTATCAACGTTTTCGTTAACTCTCTTTGCAAGCTTATTGAAGGAGGATATTATCCACTTATCCTCAATTGCAAGCTCGCTCTCGGAGGGCATCTTCAGAAGCTCCTCATCGCTCTCCGTAAGATTCATAAGAACGAAGCGCGATGCATTCCAGAGCTTATTTGCAAAGTTTCTTGCAGATTCTATCTTCTCATCCGAGAAGCGCATATCGTTACCGGGGGCATTGCCCGTAGCAAGCGCAAAGCGGAGCGCATCTGCGCCGTACTGCTCTATTATCTTGAGAGGATCGATACCGTTGCCGAGCGACTTGGACATCTTTCTGCCCTGTGCATCTCTTACAAGACCGTGAATGAATACGGTGGAGAAGGGCTTCTTGCCCATATGCTCAAGTCCTGAGAATATCATTCTCGATACCCAGAAGAAGATTATGTCATAGCCTGTTACAAGAACGCTCGTGGGATAATATCTTTCAAGATCCTCGGTCTTGTCGGGCCAACCCATAGTTGAGAAGGGCCAGAGTGCCGACGAGAACCAGGTGTCAAGCACGTCCTCCTCGTGACGGGTGGGTGCTCCGCACTCAGGACATACGGTTACGTCCTCCTTGGATACCTCCATATGACCGCAAGCATCGCAGTAATATGCGGGGATTCTGTGTCCCCACCAGAGCTGACGCGAGATGCACCAGTCGTGGCAATTCTCCATCCAGTTGGTATAGGTCTTTGTAAATCTTTCGGGCTCGAATTTGATATCACCGCTTCTGACAGCCTCAAGTGCGGGTGCGGCAAGAGGTGCCATCTTTACGAACCACTGATCGGAGGTTATAGGCTCAACGGTGGTCTTACATCTGTAGCAGGTGCCTACGTTATGCGAGCAGGGCTCGATCTTAACGAGATATCCGCCTGCCTCGAGATCCTTTACTATCTCGCGTCTTGCGGCGAATCTGTCCATTCCTGCATATTTGCCGCCAAACTCCTCGTTGATGGTGGCATCATCGTTCATAACCTTGATAACGGCAAGGTCATGGCGCTTTCCTACCTCAAAGTCATTAGGATCGTGAGCGGGGGTTATCTTTACACAGCCCGTACCGAAATCGCGCTCAACGTACTCATCCGCAACAACGGGTATCTCACGTCCCACAAGAGGAAGGACGAGCATCTTGCCGACAAGATGCGCGTATCTTTCATCCTCGGGATGAACTGCAACGGCGGTATCGCCGAGCATAGTCTCAGGTCTTGTGGTAGCTACGGTAACGAACTCGTCGCTATCCTTGACGGGGTATCTGATGTGCCAGAAGTTGCCTGCCTGCTCGGTGTACTCTACCTCTGCATCGGAAAGCGCGGTGCGGCAGTTGGGGCACCAGTTGATGATACGGAAGCCGCGGTATATGAGTCCCTTATTGTAGAGGTTGACGAATACCTCCTTTACCGCTCTTGAGCAGCCCTCATCCATGGTGAAGCGCTCTCTCGACCAATCGCAGGACGAGCCGAGCTTCTTAAGCTGATTGATAATTCTTCCGCCGTACTGATTTTTCCAATCCCATACGCGGTCAAGGAATCTCTCTCTGCCGAGATCGTATCTGGTGAGTCCCTCGTTTACCCTGAGGCTTTCCTCAACCTTTATCTGAGTTGCTATACCTGCGTGGTCGGTGCCGGGGATCCAGAGGGTTGAGAAGCCCTGCATACGCTTGGTACGGATAAGGATATCCTGAAGCGTCTGGTCAAGGGCGTGTCCCATATGAAGCTGACCGGTTACGTTTGGCGGAGGTATTACTATTGAAAACGCGGGCTTGCTTTTATCCGGATCGGGAGCAAAATATCCGCGCTCACACCAACGGCTGTAGATTCTGTCCTCAAATTCAGAGGGGTTGTAATTTTTTGCGAGCTCTTCTCTCATTTTTCTGTATTTCCTTTCAATTATTAACAGGATCGTTTGAAGCGGTATCAATTAAAAAGCCCCGAGGCTCGTCCTTATATAGACCAAGCCTCGGGGCGAAAAAACATTTTCGCGGTACCACCCGAATTCAACATATCCCATACAGCAAAGCCGAAATATCCCGGGATACGTCCTCTATACTCTTAACGCGAGCTTTCGTCGGGTTCTACTTGGCATACACCGTTCTTCCCGATACTGCAGGGCTACCTTCATTCCGTGGGCGGAAAGACTTGCACCAACCGTCTTCTCTCTTTGACCGCCCGGGCAGAATTACTCCTCCCCGAGGTGCCGATATCATCGGCTAACGAAATGTATTTTATCACAAACTTGACGTAAAGTCAATATATTTTAAAAATATTCCACAAGCTGCAAAACATATCAATTGTTTGTGAATTGAATTGTTTTAATTAAATTCATAATTGACTCTCCCGCTTGTTTAGTACAGCGCTCCCCAAATTACCTCGCAATCACCATTCCAACCATCTTCCCAGCCTTCGGGCTTACTATGGTAAGAAGTTCTTATTGTGACACCGGTTAGGCCGTCAAACACTCCCTTTTCTATAACTGTTACATATTCGGGAATGATAATGACTGTTGGTTTGAAATTGTCCAAGGAATACTCACGATCTGATTTTCTTAATTCAACTCTTGGAATTTTTGATTTGATCCTATCAAATTCTCCTATACGGTTGGGAACGTCTATCGTATCCTGCGTTGTTGATAGGTTGCAATACAAAAAATCAACAAATATCAATTTTTCTAAATTGTAGAAATAAACTTCACCTTCCAAAACGTCAAACTGATGCTGAACAGTCAGTTCATGTACACTATAATCGTGTATTTTGTAATGACCAAGTTCTATTACCTTTTGACCGTCTATATATTCGGGAATAATAACTTCTTTTTCTCTGTAAGGAAGCTTTAAAATATACACACCATCATTTGTCATATCATTGTAATAATACATAAAACCATCATCAGATCTTTTTATCCAATCATTAACATTGTCAGGATCCTCTATCTCTTCGGCCCAAACGACCTCACAATCCCCATTCCATCCATCTTCCCAGCCTTCAGGCTTGTTTTGGTATGAGGTTTTTATGACAACGTCTGTCAATCCATCAAATACACCCTATTCAATAACTTTAACGTATTCGGGTATAACTATAACTTTGGGTTTGAAATTATTCAAAGAATATACACGATCTGATTTTCTTAATTCAACCGTAGGAACATTGCCGGTATCTTCACCTATGAAATACGGAACAGTCAGTTCATCTTCATTAACCGAAAGATTACAATACATAAAGTCGATAAAAATAAGTTTTGTTAAATTTGGAAAACTTACATAATAATGATATACCGGTCCCAGAGTCTTTCCTTCCTGTATATAAAATTCATGTTGAACAGTCAGTTCCTTTGTATTTGCACACCGGAAATAATAATCGCTTTCCGGATCTTCAAAACGATGTCCGAGCTTCACAACTTTATTGCCATTGATATATTCCGGAATTGTTATTTTTTCATTGTCGACAATATCCAGAATATATACACCTTCATTTCTTTCCGCATCGTAATAATATTTAAAGCCATCATCAGCAGTTTTTATCCAATCAAGATAAGTTATATTTTCTCCCCAGATGACCTCGCAATCTCCGTTCCAGCCTTCCTCCCAGCCTTCGGGTTTGCTTTCAAATGAGGTTTTTATAGTTACGTCTGTTAAGCCGTCAAATACACCTGCCTCGATAACCTCTACGTATTCGGGAATTAAAATTGTCTTAGGCTTGAATTCTTCAAGACTGAATTCTCTGCCCGAATTTTTAAGCTCTACTCGCGGAACGTTTGAGCTTCTGGCTCCTATATAGTGGGGAACCATCAATTCCTCCTCAGAGAATCGTTGATTACAGTACAAAAAATCTATAAACGTAAGGTGAGTAAGATTGGGAAAATGGACATATACATTGTTTTTAAAGCTACAAACATTTACTTGATGCTGTAAGGTTAGTTTCTTTGTATTTTTTCCGTAAATATCGTAAAGTCGAGTATCTCCATATCCTATACCTATATACCAATATCCCAATTCTACCACTTTTTTCCCATCAATGTACTCTGGTATGATCAATTCTTCTGTATCCGGTATATCTAATATATATGCTCCACGATCACTATTGTCATTATAGTAATAGTAAAATCCATCCTCGCTGGTTTTACACCAATCATAAAAATGCGTTATTTTTATACCGCAGGCGGATAGTTGCGTGCATATGAATAGTACAGACAATAAAAGGCTCACTGCCTTAATCCATAGTTTTTTCATTGTATAAAATCTCCTTTCTAATTTATTAACTAAATTGCGCTCCCCAAATTACTTCGCAATCTCCGTTCCAGCCGTCCTCCCAGCCTTCGGGTTTGCTTTCGTATGAGGTTTTTATAACAACGTCTGTCAATCCATCGAATACACCTGCCTCAATTACTGTAACGTATTCGGGTATGATTATGGTCTTGGGTTTGAAATCCTCTTTACTGTATTCTCTATCGGATTTTCTTAATTCTACCATTGGTATATTGCTAGTCGCTTCGCCTACAAAATACGGAATAGTCAGTTCAGCCGCAGTCACTGATAAGTTACAGTATATAAAGTCGATAAAAACAAGTTTTTTTAATTTGGGGAAGCTAAAATATTGATAATCATTTGAATCTGAAACTTTTTCCTCGGAAAGAATAAATTCATGCTGAATAGTTAATTGTTGTGTATAGCAAACAGGGTAAAAATCTTCCGTTTCCTCCCCCTCAAATATATGGCCAAGCTTAACAACCTTACGACCATCAATATATTCAGGAATGGTTACTTCTTTTTTGAAAAAAACTTCAAGAATATATGCTCCTTCTCCGGTCTTTTCATCGTAATAGTACTTGAAGCCATCTTCTGTAGTTTTTATCCAATCTTTGTAATAGAGATAGGTTATCTCTTCTCCCCAGATGACCTCGCAATCTCCATTCCAGCCTTCCTCCCAGCCTTCAGGTTTGCTTTCAAATGAAGTTTTTATAGTTACGTCTGTTAAGCCGTCAAATACACCTGCCTCGATGACCTCTACGTACTCAGGAATTAAAATTGTCTTAGGCTTGAATTCTTCAAGACTGAATTCTCTGCCCGAATTCTTAAGCTCTACTCGCGGAACATTTGAGCTTCTGGCTCCTATATAGTGGGGAACCATCAATTCCTCCTCAGAGAATCGTTGATTACAGTACAAAAAATCTATAAACGTGAGGTGAGTCAGATTCGGGAAACTAACATATACATTGTTTTGATCTCGGTGTAGATTCACTTCATGTTGTATGGTTAGTTTCTTTGTATTTTTTCCGTAAATATCGTAAAGTCGAGTATCTCCATATCCTATACCCATATACCAATATCCCAATTCTACCACTTTTTTCCCATCAATGTACTCTGGTATGATCAATTCTTCTGTATCCGGTATATCTAATATATATGCTCCACGATCACTATTGTCATTATAGTAATAGTAAAATCCATCCTCGCTGGTTTTACACCAATCATAAAAATGCGTTATTTTTATACCGCAGGCGGATAGCTGCGTGCATATGAATAGTACAGACAATAAAAGGCTCACTGCCTTAATCCATAGTTTTTTCATTTGTATAATCTACTTTCGTGATATAGGTAAATAAAAAGCGCGCAGAAACAGTGATACACAAGCCCTGTAATCTACGCGCTATTTCGATCTTTGACGAAAATCTATGCAGTTTTTTATAGACACCTCGGCAAAATATATGCGCTGATCCGACCGGGCTTTGCGATACAAATTACATGCCACCGAAAAATCAGATGGGCATTAACCTGACTATGCTTTAAACAAAAACAGTCCGAAATCATCTGTATTCGGGGAATACAAGCTTTGTCTCGGTACGGAGGGTTGCATACGCCTCGTCGAGAAGCCCTTCAAAGTCAACACGGTCAAGCTGCGCCATAACGTCCGCGAGCTTAGGCTGAGTTCTCGGGTGACGGGGGGTGAATACCGTGCAGCAATCCTCAAAGGGAAGGATGGAGGTCTCAAACGTGCCGTACTTTCTCGCCTCGATAACGATCTCGCTCTTATCAAGACCGATGCAGGGGCGAAGGACGGGAATTGTTACCGCAGAATCGGTAACGCCTATTGCGGCAAGCGTCTGCGAGGCAACCTGACCGAGGCTTTCGCCTGTGATTATGGCACCGCACTTATACTCGTTTGCACACCTCTCGGCAAGCTTCATCATAAACATACGCAGAAGCAGAGTGAAGTAATCCTCCTCACACTTATCGCGTAATTCCTCCTGAATGTGAGTGAGGGATATGACGTGAACGTGGATCTTCGAGCAGAATTCGCACATCTCCTCCGCAAGAGTCATAACCTTCTCGAGCGCGCGCTCGGAGGTATATGGGAAGGAATCAAAGTGGAGCGCCTCGATCTCAAGACCGCGCTTTGCCATCATACATCCGGCAACCGGCGAGTCGATACCGCCCGAAAGCATCAGAAGTCCTCTGCCGGCAGAGCGGATGGGAAGTCCGCCTGCGCCCGGCTCCTGACCTGCGCGGATATATGCATTCGTATCGCGGACCTCGACAGTTATAACGACCTCGGGATTCTTGACGTCAACGCGGAGCCTGCCTCCCATCATCTCAAGGATAGCTCCGCCGACCTCTCTGGATATTTCAAGAGAGGTCAGAGGGAAGGACTTATCCGAGCGCTTTGCCTCGACCTTGAAGGTGCGCTTACCTTCAAGCTTATCCGAAAGATATGCCTTTGCGGTTTCTATGATGGAATCCATCGTTTTTTCACACGCCTTGGCACGTGTAACGCCTATTATGCCGAAAACGTGCTTCGCCGTCTCGTAGACCGCATCCATATCAGCCTCATCATTAAGTGGCTCGATATATATGGTGGACTGCTGTGCGTAGATCTTGAATGCACCGTGCTGAAAGGCTCTGCGCCTCAGCTCCTTTATAAGCATTGATTCAAAATTACGCCTGTTCTGTCCCTTTAATACTATTTCTCCGTTTTTACAGAGTATTACTTCACCGTTCATGTTCAATTTCCCTTATTTATTTGTCTCAAAAGACTGTTTTGTAAACTTTTATTTTCATTACCGCGATAATTTCTTTTAAACTCTTTTACCTCTGTTCATAAGAAGCTCGTGCTTTATTGCCCAGAGCTTTTCGGAAAGGTCAACGTAATAGCGATGGGGGTTCTCAAATCTGGTTACCTCATCCCAGAGGGTTGTAACCTGAGATAAGCAATACTCTCTTATCTCGGATATACGGGGAGATTCGTAAACGCACTCACCGTTTAAGAATATAGGAACAAGAAGCTCCTTGGCAACGTAATTTTCAACCGTCTTGCGCTTCCATGTTTCGATAGGATCGAAGAGCTCGAGAGGCTGTGATTCATCTATTACCTCGTCATATACGCAAAGCTGGTCGGCAATCGCCCTGCCCGTTTCCTTGTCGAAGATACGGTATACCTTCTTGAAATGTGGGGTGGTTATCTTCTCGGGATTCTCGGATATCTTTATCTTGGGAACGACCGTGTCACCCTCCTCCTTGGCAACGAGCTTATATACTCCGCCAAACACGGGGTGCGACTTCGCGGTTATGAGTCGCTCGCCTACGCCAAAGGAATCTATCCTTGCGCCCTGCTGAATTATATCGCGGATTATGTTCTCGTCAAGCGAGTTGGAAACGACTATCTTGCAGTCGTATAAGCCTGCCTCGTCCAGCATCTTTCTTGCTTTTTTACTGAGGTAAGTGATATCTCCCGAGTCAAGGCGTATACCGCACTTGGTAATGCCCTTAGGAAGAAGAACCTCCTTGAATGCGCGGATAGCATTCGGCACGCCGCTCTTCAGAACGTCATAGGTATCTACAAGGAGGGTTGCATTGTTCGGATATATCTTGCAGTAGGATACGAATGCATCATACTCGTTGTCAAACATCTGAACCCATGAGTGTGCCATAGTACCCGTTGAGGGTATCGCATAATCTCTGTCGGATATTGTGCAGGCGGTTGCGGCACAGCCGCCGATATAAGCCGCCCTTGCACCAAGCACGGCACCGTCCGCGCCCTGTGCTCTGCGCGAGCCGAATTCGGCTACGGCTCTGCCGTCTGCCGCGCGTACAACGCGGTTAGCCTTCGTGGCTATAAGCGACTGATGATTGAGCGAAAGGAGAACAAAGGTCTCTATAAACTGAGCCTCTATAGAAGGTGCTCTGACGATCATAAATGGCTCGCCGGGGAATATCGGAGTTCCCTCGGGAACGGCGAAGATATCGCCCGTGAAGCGGAAGGTGCGCAGATATTCAAGGAAGCCCTCGGAGAACATATTCTTCTCTTTAAGAAATTCTATATCCTCATCGGTAAAATGAAGCTCCTTTATATATTCTATTACCTGCTCAAGTCCTGCGGCTATAGCAAATCCGCCGCCATCGGGCACGCTCCTGTAGAATACGTCAAAATAGGCGATCTCCTGTCCCTTGCCCAGCTCATAATAGCCGTTTGCCATAGTCAACTCATAAAAGTCGCATAAAAGAGTATTGTTCAGCTTGTTCATAATTTTTCTCCATCCGTAAAGTGTTATTTTATGTAAACTTTTGTTTATTTTTCCGTTGTCATTTTGTAGAATTGCGCTCTTTGTCAAGATATCCCTGCAGTATTATTTCCGCAGAGAGAGTATCTATCTTATCCTTGCGCTTTTTGCCATATGTCTCGGTCACATCAAGATATCTGTATGCGACCATAGTGCTCATTCTTTCATCATAAAAATCAATAGGAATATCGGTAAGGGTAGCAAGTATCTCGGCAAATGCGCGGATGACCTCACTTCTCTGTCCCTCCGTGCCGTCCATATTTTTCGGCAGACCGATGATTATTTTTTTGCAGGAGCGATCCTTAGCCTCCTTGGCTACGCGGACGGCGGTGTTTCTCATTCCGCCCTCCTTGACGGTAGTTATGCCGCTTGCAAGCATACCCGATATATCGCATTCGGCAAGACCTGTGCGCTTATCACCATAATCAACTCCAAGATATTTACCATGTGTTATGTCCATATTAAAGCCTCCTGTAGATAAGGATGATGAAGTGTGCCTCGGTAGTTAGCGAGGCAAGCGAGAGCACGCGCTCACGCCCTACATCATCGGTGCGGTACGCATAGGGTGTCATCATAAAGAGAGCGCGTATGTCCTCCTGCTTTTCAAGTGTCAGAGTGTATCTGAGCTCGCGCTTCTCAACGAGCGAAAAGCCCTCGAGGGCAGTGTCCTTGGGACGGTTTTTATAAGGCTCATCGTATATTGCGCTCTTCAGACCGAAAAGATGCTCCTCTCCGGGAATAGCCATAACGAAATATCCCCCATCGGCAACAACTCTCGCGCTCTCCTCCGCCGCCATTGGCGAGAAGGTATTGAGCAGAACATCCACACTCGCATCGGCAAGCGGCATATGGTAAGAGCCTGCCACGGCATATTCATCTGCGGCAGAGCGCCTTGCGGCACGTATGACGGCATCCTTTGATATATCGAACGCGGCAACGCGCGCGTTTTTCTTAGCGAGCTCGCGCCTGACGCGCTCGGTATAATATCCCTCTCCGCAGCCGGCATCGAGCAGGATACCGCCTTCCGGAATAAGAGAGCGGCAAATTCCCGCTATTTCCCGCGCGAACGGCTCGTAGTGCCCCGCCGACAGAAAGGCTCGCCTTGCGGCTACCATCTCGCTGTTGTCACCATGTGTGCCGCCTCGCTCGGACATCAAGAGGTTGTAATAGCCTTGTCTGCTTCGGTCATAGGAATGACCGCCGGCGCAACGCGCCGTGCCACTGTCGGTAATATTCAGTTTTTCCTTACATTTAGGGCAGATGAAAATCATTTTATTTCTCTTTCAGTATTTTTGTCAATTCCAGCTGTTATCGCAGTCTATAAGGTTGTCTACGTCGGAAAAGCTATTGCTGCAGGATACGGTTACGTCATTGTCGGTCAAGGTCAGCGACTGTATCCTTCCCTTGGTCTGCACCGCGTGATCAACGTCGGAAAATTCACAGCTCTGCATCCATACCTCGCACACAGGCTCGGTCGGATCCTCACCCTCCACGTAAAGGGCGACAGGTGATGCGCCGCCGATGCATTTTAAAAATGATATCCTTCCAAACGAAAATTCGGCATCGGCAGTCTGACCGACGGCAAAGCAAGCGTTTGCTTCATATTCACTTTTGCACTCGGTGACCTCGGCATCAGCCGAATCCTCAAAGAAGAAGCCATAGCTGAGAGAAAATTCGGAAACGCATCGGTCATAAGTAACACCGGATGCACAAATCCCTCCGAAGCCGTAATAATTACCGCTTGCCAGGCAATCGTAAACGGCAAAGCCGCTTTTCGGATCTGCCTTGTACATATCGCCGTCAAAGCGTCCCTGATGCTCAAAGAAGAAGCCGAATTTTTTATTGTTCTCGGCGGTGCAACCCGAAATCAGAATGCTCTCGTCATCGGAAAATCCGTATCCGATCCCGAAGCCGGACGCGCCGCTTCCCTGCGGCGATGCCGCCTTTCCGCAGCCTACCGCCATACAGGCGGTTATACTACTGTCTATCGGACAATCAACTCCGAAGCCTGTTGCATCGGTGTTCATAACGGTTATATTTTTCCAATGGCAGTTTCTGAAAAGATTGAACATAAAGCCTTTTCCTGCCGAGGTATATACATCGGAGGATGTGGCAGAGGCATCAATTACAAAATTCTCAAAGCGGCAATTTTCAAGATAAGCCGCCTTTCCGGTATCAAGATAGTCATTGAAGTAAAACATATCCAAGCCGTAGGATGAGCTGCCGGTCGGCTTAAGAACGGTGGTATCACCGTCCCCCACGATGCTCACGTCCGAGCACATCCTGATACAATGCGAGCCAATGGTCTGCACTCCGTTCTCGGCAAACTCATATTCGCCCGCTGGGATGTATATAGTTCCGCCATCTTCGCTAAGACTGCAGATAAGCGCCTGAAGCGCCTCGCTGTTGGTTTTTCCTTCATTGTCGACGCTCAGTCCATATTCGGTCGCATCAAATGCTCCGTCGGGCATTTGCCCACCACGGAATTCACAGCCGGCTAGCAGAAGAAGGAGGAGGAGAAAAATAATTGGGATTTTAAAATATTTTTTTGTCATCATTCTGATTCGTTATATGAAATTGCAGAAATGAATTGACGGCGAGCCGTCATGAATTGATGCTTCACATCATGATTTCTCGTCGGCATTCCGCCTCCTCCATGATTTGAATTGCCCTGTTCTCAACGCCGAAGGCAATTCATGCACCGCAGGTGCAATCCATGGCGCAGCCAATTCATGCCCATCGGGCAATTCATTGCATGCTCATTGAATGAGCATGCAATCCGCAAAGCTGATGCTGTATAAGACGAAATATGCTGGTTAGTAGAAAATTCGCAAGACAAGGCAAAGCGAGCGCGAAGCCCGATGGCGTAGTTACCTACGTCGAGGGCGACAAGTCGAAGCTTTAACGCAGTATTGCGGATTTTATACAATCAGCATCGCATCGCCGAAAGAAAAGAACCTATACCTTCCTTCTACTGCTTTTTGATAAGCCTCCATAACAAGCTCTTTGGTAGCGAGTGCGCTGACGAGCATCAAGAGGGTGCTTTCGGGAAGGTGGAAGTTTGTTATGAGGGCATCTGTTGCCTTGAATTTATAGCCGGGGTAAATGAATATACCTGTTTCTCCCGAAATTGGATGAACTATACCGCTATCATCCGATGCGCTCTCGAGAACGCGGCAGGAGGTAGTACCTACGGCTATGATCCTTCCGCCTGCCTTACGGCGGCGGTTTATCTCGGCGGCAACCTCCTCTGAAACGAAGAAATATTCCCCATGCATAAGATGCTCCTCGATACGCTCTACCTTTACGGGGCGGAAGGTACCGAGCCCGACATGGAGCGTGACCTCGCCGTATCCGACGCCTTTTGCGCGGATGCGGTCAAGAAGCTCCTCTGTGAAATGCAGACCTGCGGTCGGTGCGGCGGCAGATCCCTCAGCCTTTGCATAGACGGTCTGGTAGTCCTCCTTGCGCTCAAGCTTCTTGGTTATGTAGGGAGGAAGAGGCATATTGCCTATTATATCGAGGACCTCGTATATGTTTTGATATTTTTGCTTATCGTAGTCGAAGCTGACTATTCTGTTTCCTCCGTCTACCACGTTGGTGACGGTGGCTCTGAGGATATCACCAAATGTGAAGGATGCGCCTACCCTTGCCCTCTTTCCGGGGCGGACGAGAGTTTCCCAGCTACCGTCCTCGAGTGCGCGAAGGAGAAGAAGCTCCATATCGGAACCCGTCTTGTCGGTTTTACCGAGCAGACGCGCGGGTATGACCTTAGATGAATTTACAACGATCATATCCTCGGGATTGAGATATTCTATTATATCCGAAAAGATCTTATTCTCAATAGAGGAATCGGCTCTCGATACGACCATGAGACGGCATTTATCGCGCTCGCTGCTTGGCGACTGCGCGATAAGCTCCTCGGGCAGATCGTAATAAAAATCCGACGTTTTAAGGTCGGTTGCAAATCTTTCGTTTACTATAAGTTCGTTATTGTTTGTTGACGAATTTCCCATTTATATTTCCTTGTACTTTTTTCGACATTTCCGCATATTATATTACGGGTGTATAAATTATACACGATTATTTTAAATTTTTCAAGGGGGTGCAAACTTTTAGTTATGAAAAATATCATTTTCAGCGGCGTATGCACTGCGCTCATCACCCCATTCAAGGATGGATATATAGATTTCGATTCTCTAGGGAGAATAATAGATATGCAGATCGAGTGCGGCATAGATGCGCTCGTGATAGCGGGAACGACGGGAGAGGCTGCCACGCTTACGGAAAAGGAGCGACTATCGCTCTTCGAATTTGCTCACCGGAGGGTGCGAGGCAGACTGCCATTGATATTCGGAGTAGGCACTAACGATACCCGCCAGACGGTCAGGCTTGCGAAGGAGGCGGAAAGACTCTTTGCGGATGGAATTCTCGTTGTGACTCCTTATTACAACAAGGGGACAGAGGACGGGCTTATAAAGCACTATCTCAGCGTTGCCGATGCGACTGATGTCCCTGTTATTCTCTATAACGTGCCGAAGCGAACGGGAGTTGATCTCGGGATATCTGTAATAAAGCGGCTCTCAGAGTGTGAGAGAATAGTTGCGATCAAGGAGGCCGGCGACTCGATAGACAGGCTGACGCAGCTTGCGGCAATGGGAGATGATCTGACACTCTACAGCGGAAACGACTCGCAGATATATGCATGCCTCGCAGTGGGCGGTGCGGGAGTGATATCGGTGGCATCAAATGTCATCCCAAAGCAGATCAAGGGTATATGCGAGGTATATAAAAATGATCCGAGAGAGGCTCTCAGAATGCAAAATTCGCTTATGCCGTTTATAAGCTCGCTTTTCCTAGAGACGAATCCCGCACCGATAAAATACGCCATGCAGCTCATGGGCTACTCCAACGAGGAGCTACGTCTTCCACTCGCTCCTCCATACGAATCGACAAAACGTATCATACGCGCCGAGCTTGAAAAAATAGAGTCAATAGGTTGATTTTGCATACAAAAGTTCGCATATTTGCGTATATTTTGATTTTCATATAAGAAAAAGCGACAAATACACAGGCTTGCCGTTCGTTTTTGGCAACGTGTTTTTGTCGCTTATTTTTATTATGCCCCTTTACGCATGGACTCCAAGGGATTCCAAAGTCCCTTCTTATATACTATAAGATATATGACGAACAGGGATAGATTGTGCAATATCATACACGCCCAGGCACTTACCAGATTGGGGGAGAAGAACGTTATCGCTATAAAGGTTCCGAGTATGCGGATGAGCCACATACACAAGATATTGAATACGAAGGGCAGTCTGGTCTTGCCGACACCCATCATCATTCCCTCAATTATGATCGAAAAGCCGTAAAACGGCTCGGAGAGAGCCACCATTCTCAAAACGGTTGCACCGCTCTTTATGACCTCGGGATTATCGGAAAACAGGGACATCAGGAGGGGGGCAAAGATAAACAGAAGCATACCCGATATTATCATAAGGAATATCTCAATGGGTATGAACATGCGCGCCAGCAGTTTTATCTCCTTCTTATCCCCTGCCCCGTGCGCATTTCCGGCAAGTGTTGCGGCGGCTGTCTGCATACCGTATCCCGGAATATAGAAGGCGGATTCAACCGTGTTTGCAACCGTGTGTGCCGCTGTTGCAACAAATCCGATCGAATTGATCATCGAGGCAAATACAACGTACCCGAAAGATGTGCCGAAGCGCTGAAGAAGATTTGGAAGAGTTATCTTCATACAGGGAAGAAGAATAGTCTTATCCGGAAGAACAGAGCATCCAAGGGGTGATACGCGCGGATGCATAAGAAGGATCAAGGTAATTATTATTCCACCGATAGCATAGGCTATCGCACTTGCAATAGCCGCACCGACAACTCCAAGTCCTGCCCCGTGGAGAGTTAAGCTATGCCCACGGAAGACTACGGTGCGCGTTTCGTATATAAGGAAATAGTTCAGAGTCACGTTCACGAGGTTCATAAGTATTCCCACCTTCATCGGGGAGGCTGTGTCACCCGAGGCGCGCAAAACGGTGCCGAATATGGTCGATGCACACCTGAAAAGCATAGGCAGGTAAAGTATGAAGAAATAAGTAGATGCAAGCGGTCTTATCGGCTCGTCAACCTTCATAAGCGCAGGTATGAGCGGCGAAAGCCCGAGCGTTACGGCGGTTATCGCAACACCCGACACCAATACCGTAAGCACCGCCTGTGCGGATATACGGCGAGCCTTGGCATCATCTCCCTCTCCGAAGCTCTTCGCTATAGAGGAAAGAAAGCCGACGCCGAGCGCCGACACCGTGCTTCCCACCAACCAGTTTACGGTAGATGTAGAGCCTACCGCCGCGGTAGCCTCGGTGCCAAGGCTGCCAACCATTGCGGTATCTATATACTGCACTGCGGTTGCAAGAAGCTGCTCGAGCATTGTCGGCCAGGCAAGTGCAAGTATTATTTTCATCATTCGGGCATCAAGCCCTAATATGTTTTTTCGCAATTTAAACTCCGATGGCTTTATATTTTCAGCCGAGCATCAGACGCATTGACGCATGCTCGGCTGATATCATGCCTTAATCATTTGCCCTTGTAGCCCCAGACGATATCCTCCGGCTTTCCGGGCATCCAATACTTGCCCCAGGTTCCGGGATCGGATTCATGAGCACAGTATATCTTGATGCTGTAGCAACCGAGGAATGCGTAATCTCCGACGTAGGATACAGACTCGGGAATTACTACTCTCGAAAGATAGGAGCAGCCCTCAAAGGCACGTACATCTATCCTGGTTACGGTATCGGGAATGGTTACCGACTCAAGCTCGCGGCACTTGGCAAATGCACCGACGCCTATAGCCGTAACCGGCTTTCCGTCCGAGAGGCGCATCGGTATCTCTACGTGTTTCATAGACTCGTTCACAGACTTGAGAGTGTAGGACTTTCCGTCCTCATTGATAGTGTAGCTCATAAGAGGTTGACCTGCATAGAAGAGTGCCGTGTGCTCAGAAGTGCCCTCCAGCATGGTCCCCTCCTTCGCAGAAAGTGCAAGATTGATAGCGGAAACACCGTCCGAAAGCGGCATAAGACGGATGATAACACGTACACTCTTCTCTCCCTCGTCAGGTATCGAGAAGGTTGTAAGCAGTGTAGTTCCCTTTGCCGTAACCTTTTCGGTAATGTCAGAGGTAGGAGCCTCCTCGACGGTTATGCTTACTATATCTCTGTGCGAGGTGCCCGCAATAAGATTTATGTATTCTGCATTGTGGTTCCTACTGCCGTGAGCAAAAGTGAAATCAAGCACAAGATATCCGTTATCTCCGCCGGAAAGGTCTATCGACGATTTGATAGCGGACTCGGAATAATCGCCCCAGTTGTAGTCGGCATCACTGATGTAGCCTACCGAAAATTCCGATATGTCAACCTTTTGCGAGGTGGTGCCGGACTTATAGGCATATGCCTTTGCATTGCTGTCTACCTTCACTTCCGCATTCGCTCCGTAATCAAACCTTGTGAGCTGGAAGTCGGCACGGAGAACGCCCTCTCTTTTCACTTCAAAGGGAATGACTATCACCGCACAATCAAGCATGCCCGTATCCATCAAACCGCTTTTGTGCATAAAGGATACTCTCGATACCGATGCCGCGTTCATATTGATATCAACGTCAGCCTCTGCATTGTAAATGCGGGGAGAGCCGACGTCAACGCATTCGTTTCCGTAATATATCTCTTCACCGTCCGTCAACGAAAATTCAAGAAATCCGCCGCCGTACTCAATACTTCCGTATATAAGGATTACGAGGTTATTTTCTCCGTCATAATTTATCTTACCGTCATTCTCAACAGCCCACTCACCGGCAAGACCGGATTCTCCGCCCTTGCCGAAAAAGTCTGCACGGTCATCGGGCATATCGGGAAGAATGAGTGTTTCCACGAGGAATGAATCTATCTGTCGCGAATATCCGTATTTATCCTCCTCCGAAGGCGAACCGTCTCCATTTCCGTTATCCTTATTGCAGGCAAAGAGAAAAATCGACATAGACATGATAAGAAATATAAAGAGTATCTTCGAGGTCGTTTTTTTCATAGCTTTCTCCTTTCATTTACGTAACAAAACAGGCGGCAGATGCGCGGAATTTTAAGAATACACCTCGCTCACGCCGCCAAAATATCATATAGCTCTAAGCATGTAGGAACCAACTATCTCAACATCAAGCTTCGGCTCTATGCGCTTGATGATACCCGAGAAATAAGCAGTTACGGGGAACTCGGTGGCATAATGTCCTGCCTCAATAAGATTTATACCAAGCTCTGACGCCTCCTCCATAACATTATAGCCGATCCTTCCCGAAAGATATGTATCCGCACACATATCTTTTGCTTCCTTAACGTATCCCTTACCGTCTCCGCCGACAAGTGCGATATTATACACGGGGGTGTAGGCATCGGCTACAAGAAGCCTGTCAATTCCGAGCGCGGTCTTTACTCTTGCGGAAAATTCCTCAAGGCTGGTCTCGGACTCAAGATGACCTATTCTGCCAAGTCCGTCCTCACCGAACTCCTCTACGTCCTCAAGACAGAGAAGGCGCGCCAAGCAATCGTTTACTCCGCCGCGTACCTTATCAGCCCTCGTGTGGAAGGAGAAAACAGACACGCCTGCCGAGATAAGCTTTATAACCTTTCTCGAAATATGGTCATCGGGATCTATCGCCTTAAGAGGCTTGAATATCAGTGGATGATGCGATACTATAACGTCAAAGCCGTTCTGGATAGCATAATCAACCACCTCCTCGGTGACGTCCAACGTCACAAGAACACGGACAACGTCCTTAAAATCGTCCGAGCAGCACATCATACCGTCATTATCCCACGGAGCGGAAAGCTCCTCCGGTATGCGCTCGGATATAGCATTATAGAGTTCTCTGACAGTCATACAGAAATCCTTTCAAGAGAAAAATTTATAGAAAAATATTATTGACCGAGTCTTTTTTCAAGAGCAGAAATAAGCTCATCCTCGATATCGGTCGCAATTCCGCCAAGGCGCTTACCTCTCCTTACTCCCTCAAGTCTTTTTAGCTGCTCACGCATATATGTCATCTCGGCACCGCATACAGGTATGCCCGTACGCACCTTGCCAAAATGGATATCCGCGAGCGAATAAGGGGAGCACACGGAGGTGTATATCGCTTGGATACATACGTAGTTTTTGCCTTCATCACTTGCATATTTTTCATCTACGATCTCGAAACCGTTATCGTAGAGATATGCCCTTAAAACCTCGGGCTTTGTCATCGGTTGTAAAGCAAGATTTACATTTTTCGCCTTCAAATGCGGAGCGGCTGATATTATATCAGCGATGAGCTCGCCACCCATACCGGCTATCGCATAGTCGGTTATACCAAGGTCGAAAAGCTCTGCGGCTCCATTCGTCAGGTGGAATGACACGCGGTCGGAAAGCTCATATAATTCTACGTTCCGCCTCGCACGGTTAAGCGGCTCGGCATTTATATCGGAAAGGTGGGCGAAGGTTATTCTGCCCTCCCGAAGCAGGTGAATTGCCAAATAAGCATGGTCGGTCCCGACGTCTGCCAGAACCGCACCATCTCTTATAAGGGTTGCAAGGAGCTTAAGCCTTGCATTTATCGGCGCCTTCACGCCTCGCCGAGAAATTCGTTAAGCTTTCTTACAAGCTCATACGCATCGGTGCCGTGGACAGAGCAGGCATCTGCTATAGACTCGCCTCTGGAATGGGGACAGCCAAGGCAGTGCATACCGATCTCAAAGAAAAATCTGGCGGTTTCAACGTTGTGGTCAAGAACGTCGCCGATAAGTGTGTCTTTTGTTACCTTCATTTTTTATAACCTTTCTCATTTTACCCCCGCAAAAACGGGTAGCATAATTTAACATTGTAAGTATAACATATATATTATTACTTGTCAACATTTAATTTAGCCAAAAATAATGATTGACAAACGGGGTTAAATATGGTAAAATCCTTATTGTCAGACACAGACAGAATGGAGATTGTTATGATAGTTGCACTTGAAGATGCAAAAAGAAGGCTGGTAGCTCTCGAGAGCATTCTCGCGGAGCTGCGAAATCAGCTGAGAATAGATGAAGCGACCGAGCGCGCGCAGGATCTCGAGCGAGAAACAATGGTTCAGGACTTCTGGAACGATGCCGATAAATCCTCCAAAAAGCTCCAAGAGATAAAGCAGCTCAAGTATAAGGTTGAAAGCTATGAGGAGCTTCTTATGAAGCTTGAGGATACCTATACACTTTGCGAAATGGCTATCGAGGCGAACGATGAGGACTCGGTGGATGAGGTCATTTCCGAGACGGCTTATATCGAGCAGGAGGCCGAGAAGAAGAGGATCGAGGTGCTTCTTTCGGGACCTTACGATAAAAATAATGCTATAGTTTCATTCCACCCCGGAGCAGGCGGCACGGAGGCTCAGGACTGGGCGTCAATGCTCTACAGACTCTATACGCGCTGGGGCGAGAAGCACGGCTTCAACGTTAAGCTCGTTGACTGGCTTGACGGTGATGAGGCAGGAATAAAATCGGCAACGATAATGGTTGAGGGCATCAATGCTTACGGATATCTCAAGAGCGAAAACGGAGTTCACAGACTCGTTCGCGTTTCGCCGTTCGATTCGTCGGGAAGACGGCATACGTCGTTTGCATCGGTTGAGGTCCTCCCCGAATTTGAGGATGATGACTCGATAGTAATTAAGGACGAGGATATGGAGATAACCGCTCACCGTTCAAGCGGTGCCGGTGGTCAGCATATCAACAAGACCGACTCGGCAATAAGAATAGTCCACAAGCCCACCGGAATAGTCGTCGGCTGTCAAACCGAGAGAAGCCAGCTTCAGAATAAGGAAACGGCTATCAAAATGCTGAAGGCAAAGCTCCTTGAAATAAAGCTGCGCGAGAAGCTTGACAGGATCGAGGATATACAGGGCAACAAGGCCAATATCGAATGGGGCAGCCAGATACGAAGCTACGTATTTATGCCCTACACGCTCGCCAAGGATACGAGAACCGGCTATGAGGACGGTAATATCGGTGCGGTAATGGACGGTGAGATAGACGGATTCATAAACGCATATCTTAAGCATATATCTTCCACAGCTGAATAAAACCGGCTCTCTCAAATGTGAAATGGAGTGAACCCAAGAAAATAGCCACGAGATAAAAAGGCGTTTCGTGTCTGTTTCCTTGGGTTCACTCTACTTACAGGATATTATATTGGTTTTTTAAAGATATAGCGTGATCGTCACAACGGATTGCCGCTTCCGTCAAAGAGCGGAAGCTTTTCAAGATATGTAATATCGGCTCTGCCTATTGCGTCGCCCTCGGCAAGGATAGTCATCTTTCCGACTATTTTTCCGCCTGCGAGAGTAACGAGATTTTCAAGCGATTCGAGCGAGCCGCCTGTGCTTATAACGTCATCCACGATAAGCACGCGCTTTCCCTTCATATACTCGGCATCGTCACCGCTTATATAAAGAGTCTGCTTTGCGGCAGTTGTTATGGACTGAGTTTCACATGCCACAACGTCCTTCATATAAAGCTTCACCGACTTGCGCGCAAGCACGTAACGGTTCTTACCGCTAAGACGGCACATCGCGTGGACAAGCGGTATACCCTTCGACTCTGCGGTTATCATAACGTCGTGCTCCGGCGCCTTTTCATAAAGTGCCGCCGCACACCTCTCGGTAAGCTCAACATCACCGAACAGTATAAAAGCAGCAATATTCAGATTATCTCCTATGGGGCAGAGCGGAAGCTCTCTCTCAATGCCCGCAACCTTGATTTTGTAAGTCATACTACCTCCGGAATAAGCTTTTTTTGATACGGCAGGGGAAAACTGCCGCCTCCACTGACAATTATACTACAATAAAAAAGCTTTTTCAAGGGGGCAGGCGGAAGTTTTTTCAACTTCTGCCTGCCCCCCTGTTTTTCTTATTGATTCACATTGAGTATTCCAAAGGCGATAAACGTCTTCCTTCTCATTCAATAGAAGAAATAGTGATTCCTAACCGTGAATGCGTATTTTCTGTTAAGCGGTATCCACGCGGATGTCGACTTACTCGGCTCCAGGAAAAATAGGATATCGGGCGAAACGCTTACTCCCTCAAGGCAGATCTTAGCGGCAACGGTTGCGCTGTAGGTTGGGGAGGCATATATGCTTCCGTCCTTTACAGGGCTGAACTGGATGCCGAATTTTTTGTCAAAAATAACACCGTAAATGGTAGAGGGATAATCCTTATGGCGCATTCTGTTGAGCACCACGTTGCCCACCGCTATCTGACCGATAAGCGGCTCTCCCCTACTCTCCGCGCTGATTATTCTCGAGAGCCAGTACAAATCGTCAGTGCGGTAATAGGCATTCGCGTGTGTAATGGGCTTTACGGCTCCGCTGAGCAGCACCGAGCGGTCTTGACGCCATTCCACGCCGAGCGAAAGAGCCTTGGCAATACTGCGCACGGGGACGTACATACGACCATCAGAGAGGATAACGGCAGGCGTTTTTGAAAGAAGCGCCCTTTCGTTTGCGAAAACGATATAGGAGCCGTCAGTTACCGTCATTACAAGTCCGTTCATGGTTACCGTAGCGCGGCGAAGTATGGGATCGTATTTCACCGCAGCGCCCGCAAGCTCTGTCACGGCACGGACAGGAATGTAAGTCGTGTCATTTATAAGATATGAAGATTCCCGTATGTAGCTCGTCCCGAGATAGAGGCGCACCGACGGGTAGCGATATGTATCCTTGCTCCCGATGCTCTTAAAATACTCAAGCTCTCTTTCATCAATAGTTATCTCTGCCGCATACGCCGGAATCGCGGCCATGCCGACAAAAATAAAGAGCGATAAAAGAAGACAGGTGAAAATCTTTTTTGTGCGATCCATTCAATTCTCCTTTCGTTAAATTTGGAAATTCAATTCCATGTAAAATTATACGTTTTTTATTCGCGTGCGTCAACGAAAAGATATTGGTTTTTGAGGAAATATTCGGTTTTTGAGCACTATTATTTGCAAAATGATACAAAAATGGCGCACAATACCTCTCGGCTCTGTGCGCCATTTAAAACTTATCTGTTTACAGTTTATCCGTTTGCAATTTATCTTTTTACTTTACAAGCTCAAACTCAGCATAGCTTCCGCTCTCGCCATCGCGGGATATGTAAACGTGGAACTCGCCCTCATCGGCACCGAAGCTGCCGTCCGGCCTGTGGAATGCAAGCATATCCTCGGTTATCTCGAAGCTGACGGTCGTCTCCTCGCCGGGCTTAAGGGTGACACGGCTGAAGCCGCGAAGCTCGCGTACGGGACGTACAGGGCATGCAACAACGTCCCTTATATAGAGCTGAGGAAGCGCGCTGCCTTCCCTTTTTCCCACGTTCTTTATTCTTACCGATGCCTCTATAGTGCCACCCGTGTGCATCACAGATGAGGAAAGCACGGGCTCTGAGAACTCAAACTCTGTATAGCAAAGACCGTGTCCGAATGCGAAGAGAGGTCCGTTCGGATAGTCGATGTAATTGCTCTTGTACATATAGTGCTTGTCGTCCTTCGGCTTAGGTCTGCCTGTAGACATTCTGTTGTAGTAAAGGGGGCACTGAGCAGAATGATACGGGAATGACACGGGAAGTCTTGCTGTGAAATCACGCCTGCCGAAGATAAGATCCGCCGCAGCAGAACCACCCTCGGTTCCGGGCTGCCACATAGTCATAAATACCGGAGCATCGTCAATAACGTTACCGAGTGCGAGCGCTCTTCCGTTAAAGAGAACTACGACCGTATTCTTATTGACCGCCGAAACGGCTCTTATAAGCTCGACCTCTGCATCTGTCAGTGAGATATCCACTCTGGAATTTCCCTCGCCGCTCATCTTTGCGGTCTCACCAAGACACAGGATAGCCGCATCAGCCGCACTTGCCGCGTCCGCCGCCTCTTTTATCATCACTGCATCGGATTTCTCGCGCACTTCGCCGTTTGCACCCTTTGCATACACAAGTCTATCCTCTCCGAGAACAGCCGATATTCCATCATAAACGCTTACAGCCTCATCCGCCCTTCCTCTGCAGGACCAGAATCCTATCATACCGCTCTTTGCGTGGGGACCTATAACCGCCACCTTGCCGATATCCTCGGAAAGAGGAAGAACACCGTCATTCTTGAGAAGGACCGCAGAGCGCACAGCCGCATCGCGGCATACCGCTCTGTGCTCATCCGAGAGGAAGAGCTCTGCGGCGAGAGCTTCATCGGCAGCACCGTACGGATTGTCAAGCATTCCGACCTTCTCCTTGAGATCGAGTATACGGCGCACGCTCCTATTCAACCGCTCTTCGTCTATCACACCTGTATCAAGGAGCTTCTTTCCGTGCTTGATAAAGCAGGGCGACATCATTTCTATATCGGTCTCGGTTTCAAATGCAAGGCGCGCGCAGTGCTCTGTATCCTTAGAATATCCATGAGCAACCGTTTCTCTGAAGGAATTATAGTCGGTTATAACAACACCGTCAAATCCCCATTCCTTCCTGAGTATATCATTTATAGTCCATTTATTGACAGCTGCCGGCACACCGTTCAGAAGGTTGAACGAGGTCATGACCATGTCTACACCGGCATCCACCGCCGCGCGGTATGCGGGAAGGTAATATTCGCGGAGGGTATGCTCACTCATATCAACTGTATTGTAATCTCTGCCCGCCTCTGCTGCGCCGTACGCCGCGTAATGCTTAACACAGGTCGCAAGATTTCTGCCCGGCTCGGGATTCCCCTTGCTGAAGCCCTCAATCTGAGCGCGTGCCATAAGGCAGTTGAGATAGGTGTCCTCACCTGTGCTCTCCATGCATCTGCCCCATCTTGCATCGCGGACAAGGTCAACCATTGGGGTGAAGGTCACCTGAACACCGTCCGCAGTTGCCTCGCGCGCTGCGAGAGCCGAGCATTTTTTCACAAGCTCGGTATCGAAGGATGCTCCGAGTCCGAGGGGGATAGGATATATCGTCCTGTAGCCGTGTATAACGTCCATCATAAATAACAATGGGAGCTTATTGGGAGACTCCGCAAGATGCGTGTCCTGAATCCTCTTCATCTCCTTTGCATCGGTAAAATTGAGTACCGTACCGATAGAGGCTATATTCTCACGGTTAAGACCGAAGTCTGCCGCAAGACCGGTGATCTCCGCATCGGATGCGGATACGAATGCCCCATTCAGCTGAGTCATCTCGGAAAGCTTTTGCAGAGGAGTCATTCCTTCTATAATCTTTTCTACGTTATTCATAATTAGTCTCCTTTTTAAGTGATTACTGAGCTTTAATGTTATTATATAATATTGCGCGCCTCAAATCAAGACGTTATTTGAAAGTAGTATGTAAAAAATACGGCACCGCATTTGTGCAACTTGTCACTGTAAGCTTGATTTTTTGCAGTATATGTATTGACTTTTCGCGCGCGGGAATATATACTAGAAAAAAAGACGGAGGTCGTATATGCTCAACATTGCAGATATAGATAAAAACTTCGCGGTCAACACCCCTACCCTTTCCGAATTTACCTTTTTCAATGCCGAGGCGGCACCGATACGGATGTACGGCCTTATGCGTGAGGACGGCATGCTCGTCCGTATGCCGAGATCTGCGGCAAGGGCGGTCAGCGAAAAAATTGACGCGCTGAATCTTCACACGGCAGGCGGCAGAATAAGATTTAAGACCGACAGTAAAAGGATCGCCGTGGCGGCAAAAATGCGCAGCATAGGAAAAATGCCGCACTTCGCTCTGACCGGTTCCGCCGGCTTCGACCTTTACCTGGAGGAAGAGGGAGGCGCCGATTATGTCGGTACCTGTCAGCCGCGCTTTGATATACAGGACAGCCTGACCGCCGTGATCTCGGTAGGAGATGTCGGCATGCGCTCATACACTCTCAATATGCCTCTCTATTCAGGCGTATACGAGGTGTTCATCGGTATAGATCCCGAGGCACAGCTCCTGCCGCCGGAAAGCTACAGAAATTCGCGCCCGATGGTGTTTTACGGCTCGTCCATCACACAGGGCGGCTGCGCCTCCAAGCCGGGCGACAGCTATCAGGCTATAATATCAAGAGCACTCAATCTTGATTATATCAATCTCGGATTTTCCGGGAATGCAAGAGCCGAGAAAAGCATGGCAGATTACATAAGTAGCCTGGATATGTCAATATTTGTTTACGATTATGACCATAATGCTCCTTCGCCCGAATATCTCAAGGAAACTCACGAGAGGATGTTTCTCACTATAAGAGAAAAGCATCCTGACCTGCCGATCATTATGATGAGCCGACCGAGATACAATATAACGCCCGACACCGCGGCAAGACTTGCCATCATAAAGGAAACCTACGAAAGAGCTATAGCGCGGGGGGATAAAAACGTTTATCTTATCACCGGGCGCGAGCTTATGGCAATTTGCAAAAATGACGGCTCGGTGGATGGCACGCATCCAACCTCCTTCGGATTCTATTCTATGGCACAGCCGCTCATCCATCGGATAAGCGAGATAATAGCGGCTCGACCTGACGTGCTTGCCTGAGCACATACCAATATACAAATACGGATACATTATTTAAATGGAGAAAGTTTTAAGATGAATAACCTTTACTCAAACAACCCGATGAACGCGCCAAGACTTAACACGGATGCCTTCTTCGTCGATTTCAATAACGGTTACAGATATCATGGCTTCATTGACGAGGCATTCCGCTTTATAGAGGATTTTCAGCTCCTTAACCCGACAATGTGGGAAAGGTTCGTTAACCAATTCCGCGAGGAGGATGCCGACTATGAAGGAGGCTGGAGAGGCGAATACTGGGGCAAGTGCATGCGCGGAGCCGCGTTCGTCTACTCCTACACAAAAAATCCCGAGCTTTATTCTGTACTTGAGAAAACCGTACGTGATATGATTGCAAGCGGCAGGGCGAGCGAGGGTGGAAGGATAAGCAGCTACGCAAAGAGCCACGAATTCTGCCACTGGGATATCTGGTCAAGAAAATACGTTATGCTCGGAATGCAATACTTCCTTGAAATATGCGAGGATGAAGAGCTCTCGCGTGATATAATCGCTTCTATGAAGACACAGGCAGACTGTATAATAGCAAGCATCGGCAGCCGCAAGGACGGAAAAAAGCCAATAACTAAAGCGAGCCATCACTGGCGGGGACTCAACTCGTCCTCCCTACTCGAGCCTATAGTCAGACTGTACAGTCTCACGAAGGATAAGAAGTATTTCGACTTTGCCGAATATATAGTCAGCGAGGGTGGAACCGACGTTGTAAACATATTCGAGCTTGCTTACAAAAACGATTTCAGCCCATATCAATACCCCGTCACCAAGGCATATGAGATGACCTCCTGCTTTGAGGGACTTCTCGAATTTTACCGCATTACCGGCATTGAAAAATACAAAACAGCGATAATAAACTTTGCCGACAAAATACTTGAGACCGATTTTACCGTGATCGGCTGTTGCGGATGTACTCACGAGCTTTTCGATCATTCTACAGTCCGACAAGCCAATACCACGAACGGAAGCGTTATGCAGGAAACCTGCGTTACAGTAACGCTTATGAAATTCTTCTACCAGCTAAATATTCTGACAGGCGATTCAAAATATGCAGATGCGTTTGAAATATCGCTGTACAACGCATATCTCGGCTCGATAAATACAGAAAAGGTCATAGAGCCCTCTCTTCCGATTGAAAATCCCGATTGGATATTTGAGCCGCTCCCCTTCGACAGCTACAGTCCTCTCACCGCCGGAACGCGAGGAAACAGGATCGGAGGTCTGAAGGTAATGTCCGATAAGCACTATTACGGCTGCTGTGCCTGCATCGGCGCGGCAGGCATCGGTCTTGTACCGAAGATAGGTACATTGCTGACCGAAGACGGAATAGTTATGAACCTTTATGTCAACGGAAAAATTTCCGCATCGACGCCTTCGGGACGCCCTGTGACGCTTGACGTTCAGACCGAATATCCGAAGCTCGGCACGGTTAAAATAACTATCGGGCTGGAAGCCGCGGAGAGCTTCGCACTCTCCTTAAGAATACCCGAATGGAGCCACAGAACCGCTCTCACGGTCTGCGGTGAGCCGTCCGAGGTATCTCGGGGCTATACCACTATCACGCGCGAGTTCAGGGACGGCGATACGATAGAGCTTACCCTCGATATGAGAACTCAGGCTATACTGCCCATCCCATACGGTGAGCAGATACTTATAAACGAGGTTATATGGGGCGCGAACTATATGATCCCTACCTTTGACAGAGAGGATCCTATGGCGGCACGTCATATCGCGCTTCGCCGCGGTCCCGTAATGCTTGCCGAGGAGAACCGACTCGGCTACAGCGTTGACGATCCTATTGACGTTCTGGTAGAGCCTGACGGATACGTTGACGTAAGGCTTACGGATGGCAAATCACCTTACAAATGCATACTTGAGGCCGAAATACCTCTCACAAACGGAAAGAGCATCACCGTTACCGATTATTCCTCCGCGGGCAAGACCTGGAGCACGGAAAGCAAGATGGCGGTATGGATGCTCACCGAGTAAAATACATTTTCACCACGTAAAATCATCTGTATTTATTTGTTTTTTACCATTACGGTGCTTTTTAAAAAGTTGAAAATTCAACATACTTAAGTAAAAAAACATGATATAATGAATACGCCCAAATTATAATCGGGACAAAAAACACAGCCTGAGGTGAAGAAATGCATATAAACAAGGACATAAAATATATTGGTGTAAACGATCACGATATTGACCTCTTCGAGGGACAGTACGACGTTCCGCTGGGGATGTCATACAACTCATATCTTATACTCGACGAAAAGGTAGCCGTCACCGACACGGTGGATGCGGCGTTCAGGGACGAATGGTTCAAAAACCTTTCGGAGGCGCTCGGCGGCAGACTGCCCGACTACCTGATAGTGCATCATATGGAGCCGGATCACTCGGCTCTCATAAAGGATTTTGCGAACGAGTATCCCGGTGCGGTTATCGTTTCATCAGCTAAGGCATTCGGTATGATGAAGAATTTCATCGGCACCGATTTCGAACACAGACGTATAGTCGTATCCGACGGCGATACTCTCGCGCTCGGCACTCACGAGCTTCTTTTCGTTACCGCGCCTATGGTGCATTGGCCCGAGGTCATTATGAGCTACGACAAGACCGACGGAATACTCTTCTCTGCCGACGCATTCGGAAAATTCGGCGCACTCGACATCGAGGACGAATGGGATTGTGAGGCGAGGCGCTACTACTTCGGAATAGTCGGTAAATACGGCGCACAGGTGCAGTCGCTTCTTAAAAAGGCAAGCGCACTCGATATAAAAACTATATGTCCTCTGCATGGTCCTGTGCTGACCGAGGATATCAGAAGATATATCTCGCTCTATGATACCTGGTCATCCTACCGCCCGGAGGACAGCGGTGTTCTTATCGCTTACACCTCGGTATACGGTAACACCGCACGCGCGGCGGAATATCTTGCCGACAAGCTTCGCGAGCTTGGATGCGAAAGAGTGGTGCTCACAGATCTTGCACGCTCGGATATGGCGGAAGCAATAGAGGATGCCTTCAGATATGACAGGCTGGTTCTCGCCACCACCACCTACAACGCGGATATATTCCCACATATGCGTCACTTCATAGAGGGACTGACCGAAAGAGGATATAAGAACAGAACGGTAGCCTTCATTGAGAACGGAAGCTGGGCGCCCATGGCGGAAAAGGTGATGAGAGCTATGCTCGACGGATCAAAGAACCTTAAATTTACCGAAAACAATATAAGAATAATGTCGGCTTTTTCGAAGGAAAACGAGATCGTGGCAGATGCCCTTGCCAAGGAGCTTCTTTCGCTCGGTTAAAATAAGGAGCATTACATTCTCATAAAATACGACAAATTATATCCAACCTATTTACACGCGCAAAAATTTGTGCTATAATCTAGCCGTGACCGCAGCCTTCGGGCTGTTTTCACGGCTATATCATTGTTCAATGGAGAAATTTTATGAATTTCGGAAGAAAAAAACGGGAATATAATCCCGATTGGGCAGGCAGACGTTTGCTTGATTATATAGCCGACGTTGGATTGCCTCTTGTGCTCATCCCTCTGGCACCGGCGCTTCTCGAGCTTGTTCTCTTTTATTTTACCTCGGATGTCGCGGAGCTCGGCAAAATGCTTATAGCCGCGCCGATAATTCTCGCGCTTTGGTATTTCGGAGTTTTCTTCGTTATAATTTTTCAGAGCAAAAACGATGAGGTGAATCAGACCGTGCTGGACGCTGTAATCATTCTCGCACTGACGGTATTTTCCATTGCTACGATCGTACTGCTTATCGCGGGATTCTTCAAGATCAGCAGTTATATGGGACTCGGCGCAGGACTCTCGGCTCTTACTGTGAGCGCAATATGTCTTGCTCTCGGTAAAAGAGAATAAGGAGATTATCCAATGGATGAAATAAAGCAAGGCAGGCACTCGGAGGATCCTGCAGACCTACTCTTGCGTCTGGCTCTCGATATAGGCGAGGGTATGCTTCGCAACGGAGGCGAGATAAGCAGGGTTGAGGACACTATCGAGCGCATCTGCTATGCATATGGTGCCGCTCACGTTGAGGTATTCACAATCATATCCGTCATACATGCGGCGATAAGACTGAAGGACGGAAGCTACTCCTCACAGATGCGCAGAGTAAAGAGCACGGGGATGAATCTCGGTAAGCTTGAGCGGCTCAACGACCTCTCGCGCCGCATCTGCCGCGACACTCCGGATTACACTGAGATAGACTCGCAGATAAAGAAGATCAAAAAGGGATCGGCATACCCGCTTTGGGCAGAGCTTCTCGCTCCCTCCCTTGCAGTGGGTGCCTTCACCGCCTTTTTCGGCGGCGGCATCCTCGATGTCCTGATAGCAGTCGCGCTCGGACTGATGATATGGTTTATCGACAATCTGCCGTCCCCAAGGCTCAATGCCATGGCAAAGACGGTCGTCTCATCATTCATAGCATCGTTTATAGCCACAGCTGCGGTGATGCTCGGAGCAAACGTCACAAGCGACTATATAATCATAGGCGTAATAATGCTCCTTGTGCCCGGAGTGTCCTTCGGTACGGCACTCAAGGACCTTCTCTGCGGAGATATCCTTGCAGGAACTATGAGAACTATGCAGTCATGCCTTGCCGCGCTTATGATAGCATTTGGCTATATGCTGGCAATAACCGTGCTGGGAGGTGCAGTATGACATTCTTCACGCTTTCCTTCTTCGTCAAGGTCATTACCGCCGCGATAGCATCGCTCGGCTTTGCAATGATGTTCAAAATAGACCGCCGCCACTTAGCTTACGGTGTATTTTCTGCGGCAGTCACTTTTATAATTTATTACATTATCGAATTTTTCGGCGGCCCACTCTTTGTTGCCGCATTCATTTCCACGGCATTTGCGGCACTCTTCTCCGAGGTCATGGCTCGTCTGAAGCGCGCGCCTGCGATAGTTTTCCTTCTCCCCGGAGTTATCCCGACTGTCCCCGGAGGAAATCTTTACTATGCTATGCGCTATCTGCTTTTAAGCGACGTCAGCCTTGCGCTGAAGAATTTCACAACGGCGCTTGAGGTAGGTCTCGGAATTGCGGGAGGAACGGTTGCCACCTCTATTATTTTCGGTATGACGCTCGATGCTGTAAGGAGCTTCAGAAAGAAAAAAAGCTGCCGCGAGCAGAAGAAATAACTACAGCAAATCACGAATTTTAATATATAAAAACGGCAGAACTTGATTTTTGCCGTTTTTTATGTTATAATAAGAGAGGTCGGTATAACACAGAAAGGATTTCCCATGACAATTGACAATAACAACTTGTGCGAAAACCATTCCTGCTCCTCGCATAATTGCGAAAAGCATTCCGTTCACGCACACCACGATAACGATATAAAGCAAAACGTCTTTGTATACAGAATGATCCGCGGATTGGCGAATGCCGTATCGGTATTTATGTTCAAGAGAAAATTCATAAGGAACGAGATCAAGGGTAAAAAAGGCCCGTTTGTCATTATTGCAAATCACGAGGCAGCACTTGATTTCGTCAATCTTATAGGTGCAACCCGCCGTCCTATAACCTTTGTTATAAGCAATTCGTTCTACAACACGCTCCCCTGCCGCCCGATAGTTTCACGCTTGGGAATGATACCCAAGCAGCAGTTCCAGACAAGCCTTAAGGATATTCACAGAATGAAATCGACGCTGACAGATGGTAAGATACTTGCCTTTTATCCCGCAGGACTTATGTCCGAGGACGGGAATCCGACACCGACTCCTGCCGCTACATATCATTTCCTTAAGCTTATCAAAGCAGATATCTACGTTGCAAGAAGCTATGGCACCTATTTCTCAATGCCAAAATGGCGCGTTGGCGGTATACGCCGCGGAAGGACCTACATAGATATTTACAAGCTCTTCGACAAGGACGCGCTTGCGACAACCGAGGTTTCGGATATCCGCGCAAAGGTAGAGGAGGCTCTCGGCTTCGATGCATATGCCGAGCAGGAAAAGCTCCTGGTCAAGTTCAGGCATGGAAACGATATACGCGGACTTGAGAATGTACTCTATATGTGCCCGAATTGCAAGACTGAGTTCGATATGCACGTGAGCGGCATAGATACTATACGTTGCGGAGCGTGCGGATTTGAGGAGAGATCGGATGAATATGCCTTCTTACATAGCACGGGTGGCATAGGACGCGAGATACGCCACATTTCCGAATGGGGCAGGTTTATACACGATGATCTCCGCGAAAGAATTGCCAAGGGCGAGGATACCGCAATAGTTTCTACCTGTGAGATCCATGAGCTTATACCCGGCAAGCGCAGGTATGAAAAATGCGGAGATGCCACGGTTACACTCTCCGAGGAATGCTTCCGACTCGTCGGCGATATACACGGCGAGAGCACCGATATGACTATTCCGATAGCCAATTTCGCCTCTCTGCCCTTCAAGCCCGGCAAGTATATCGAGATACAGCATAATGATAAGACTCTGCGCTGCTATCCCGAGGACGGAAGGATCGTTATGAAATATATAAATATGACCAAGGTGTTTTACGAAATACATAACGAGAATTTCGAAAACGATCAAAAAATGCAAAAACGCGAATGTCAAAATGCGACAAAATAATCCATGAAATTAATGAATTATCTAAACCAAACAGCGCAAAATCATAATAATCATTTACATTTTAAGCTTTTATAACAAAAAAAGATGCCAAGCCCATCCGCGATGCGGAGCTTGGCATCTTTTTATTAAAATATTCCGATCACTCGCAAAAGATATATCATGATGAAAAGTCCGACGGCAGAAAATAAGGTACTGAATACCACTATCTGCCCTGCCAGCTTATGATCGGCGCCCGAGGCATATGCCATCGGAACAGTGGAGACCGCCATAGGAGTTCCGAACACCGAGACGAATGAGGCAAAGTGCACACCGCTGAAGCATCCGAGAATAAGAGCAAGTCCTATTCCTATGATTGGTGCGACAAAGCATCTGATCGCCGATCCTAATATTATTTCCGTCTTCATATCCTTGATCTCGGAGAATTCAAATTCCGCGCCAAGCGCAATAAGCGCGATCGGCGTTGCGGTAGCAGAAAGCTTGGTAAGAACTCCGCTATACAGGAAATCGATATCCGAGAGGCGGAACTGTACACCCGTGCGAACAAACAGCGCACGGACCAGCTGTGCGAGAAGACCGATTGCGATACCGACGATAAGCGGATTGCTGACAATACCCTTGACTATCTTTAAGACATCTATATGCTTTTCCTCGGTGTCATCGGCATACACGGTGAGTGCCGTCACTGCTATTATATTGAAGAGCGGAATGGTTACTGCCGACAAAAGTGTCGCCGCGAGAGCCCCCTCATCTCCGAAAAGGGAGGTGGCAAGCGGTATGCCTATAAGTGCAAAATTAGACCTGAATGCCGCCTGTATAAGTATCGGTATTCTGCGCCTGTCCTTTGTCACCGCAGAGGCGAGCGGGATCGCTGCAACCGCCAGGACGGCTACTACGGCAGCTACAAAAAGTATGTACCCCGGCTTCACCGCATTTATATCCTCGACCCGATATACGTTAACGAAAAGCATAATGGGAAGAAGCAGCTTAAATACAAGCTTATTCATACACGCCACAGCACTGTCATTCAGAATGCCGCTTTTTTTCAAAAAATAACCGATAGCTACCATTATGATTATCGGCATTACCGCATTTACGGTATACAAAAGATCGCTCATCAACCAATGTTCTCCTTGTAAAATTCATCGAGGGCGCGCTGATTGTTTATAACAGTCACCTTTTCACTGTACTTACGGCGAACCGATCGGTATACCGCCCTTCGCTTCCCTGTTCTGCCCTTGTAGAGCACCCAGAAAAGAAATTCCCTATCTATTTTTTCCTCGCATCCGTCTGCGACCGAGCTTCTTGCTCTGCCTTTATATCTGTGATAGCGGCGCAAGACACGGTAAAGCGATGAGAAGCGGTTGAAGCACATAAGAATTATACGATCAGCCTCCTGCATACGCCTATCGAAATGAAGCTTGTTATAATTTCCGTCTATTACCCAGGATGAGTTGGAATCGAGGAATTCGCCTACAATACGCACCTCATCCTCTATTTCCCTCTCCTTCCATCCGGGTAGGAAATGCACTCTGTCCAGATGCATAAGCGGCAGAAAATACTTTCTCGCAAGAGATGCCGCCAGAGTAGACTTTCCGCTTCCGCTATAGCCTATAACAGCAATTTTCATAAAGATCTCCGTTCTAAAAAATATTTATAAGAGGTCGCGGGTGCTTTTATCGGTTAAGATTCCTCGGCTCCCAAAAGCTTCAGCGCCTTTTTGTATTTCTCGCAACGCCCGAGGACGTGCTCGTCTATCATGCTCTCATCCATACGCGAAAGATCACTGTTATGCCGAAGATCTGCGATCTTTACCGCCCTTGCCAGTTGGTTTTTCCCGATTTCGCGAACGTAGTCCATGTAATCAACGGCAGGATCGTGTGTCAGGAGCGAAAGCGCCTCCAGCACCTCGTCCGGGAAGCCCTCGGCGCGCAGATCGTCTATAGTGCGGTCAGTATCCTCAACAACGTCATGAAGAAGAGCTAAAACGGTGGTATATTCGTCCTTCATAGACTCTGCCAGATGGATTGGATGAAATACGTACGGCATTCCCGTCTTATCGACCTGATCCTTGTGAGCATCAAAGCATATCCTGAGCGCTTTCTTCGTTAATTTGGTATATATCATATAAAACTGCTCCTCAGTTCATTTATTTTAAATCACGCCTTCGCTTCTTCGCGATCGTCAGACTCTTGCGAGGTGCTTTCGTTACGTCGGTTTTCCGAAAGACCGAGAAGCACCACCGCAACGAGTATCATAATTATACCCGAAAACGAAAGCCAACCGATCTCCTCTTTAAAGATCAAGACGCTGAAGATCGTTGCCGACATCGGCTCTATTATCCCGAGTGCGGATGCGGTCCCCGCAGGGAGCTCCTTCATCGCAAGATTATAGAGGAAATACGGAATGACGAAGGTACATATTCCGAGCCCTATGAAGAGAGCGATCGTTTCTGCCGGGGCTACCGCCACTCTCTGTGAAAGTGTTATCGGCTCGGAAAAGAATGCCGCCACTACCGTCATCGTGAGAAAGGCATAGAGAGTTGCCGTCTGTGGATGGCTCTCTCTGCGGAAGGATATTTTTGCAGTTATGTTATAAAGCGCGTATATGATACCTGAAAGCGCACCTATGAGTATGCCACCTATATGGAAGCGCATGCCGCCTATTATACCCGATACCAGGCAGCAGCCGATAAGCATCAGGACTACCGATATAAGCTTCATCGGCGATATTTTTTCGCCGAGAAATGCCACCGAAAATATCATAACGTATATCGGTGCGGTATACATAAGCACCACCGCGACCGACACGGATGCCATCTGCATTGATGAATAATAGCATACCGCAGTTCCGAAGAGCGAAAGCCCGAGCAACAGGTAAAACGGAAGCTCGGCAAGCTTCAGACGGAACAGCCGCCTGTCGGTGATAAGCGTATATATCGCCATTGCAGAGAATGAAACGAGCGCTCTTACGGCGGTCATCTGAAAGGATGAAAAGCCGTACGGGGCAAGGAGATTAACGAATATTCCGGACGTACCCCAGAATATCCCTGCAATAACTATGTATATAAATGCTGCTTTTTTCATCTCAGCTTCGCTTTGCAAGGGATGAGTTCTTATACTCTCCCTCGTCTGTTACCTCTCTGATTATTTTAATCTCGGGCGGAAGGCTTATCTCGGCATCCTCACTGCAGAGCTCTATTTCAAGTATGGCTCTGTCACTCCAGAAGGGATATACGTCTATCTCGAAATACTGACTCTCATAGGTCAGGCAATAGCGCGTCTTCCTTATCTGATGGCGGTCGGTATCCGCCTCCATAAGAAGGGCTATATATTCATCCTGCGACAGCCTCTTTTCGGTTTCCACCCGTTTCATACCGGTAAGCGTCTGCTTCTCGGTGAGGAAGTATATATAATGATCGCCGATGCCGCGCTGACGTACGCGCCGCTCAACTCCATCGCGGCTGTGAAGATAGGTCTGTATTATCTCTATGCGGTTGCAGCTCGGTATGGACTCCAGCCACTCTATATCCGGATATTCTATAAGGAATTTGCGCTCTATCTCAAGAGGCTCGGGCTCTCCGAGGAATGATGATATCTCGGACAGAAGTGCCTTCATCTTATTTTCAAATTCACGGTCGTTATCTATAACGCGGAAGTGAGGATGTCCCGTCCATGCGGCTATGAGCTTATTGTCAAGGCTTACCGCCTCCTCAACACTCTCGGTCCTTGCGGCATTGTTTGCCGTGGTGTAAAATTTCTCAGCACCCTTAGCCGCGGTGACAAGGTGAAAGACAGCATCGTACCTGTCGCGGAGCTCGACCTCATTCATGCCAAGGCGCATAAGGACGCCAACATATTCCTCGGGTGTCATATATGCCTTGTTATCAAGCGTGCCTCTGTCGCACACGATGAGTATATTCTCGGCAGGCATAGTGCGCGCCGCCATCTCGAATACCTTCTCCTTTTCAAGCTGGAGTATCATCTGACCTATCTGATAATCGGCATTCGTTCCGCACGTCCAGGGGGCAACGCCGCCGGTTATAAGCTCGGTTGCCGTCTCGGGAACGAAAAGCACCTTATAGCCCTTTTGCGTAAATGCGTTCTGTATCCAGCTCATAGCTGTTGACTTACCTGCACACGGCCCACCCGTAATAACTATTTTTGTGATATTCATATCATATCCCTCTTTTTCTGTCTCAGATGCTCACGCGCATACCGTCGTATGCCACGGTTGCTCCGAGTCCTTCGGCGATTCTTTCGGTTTCTTCGTGCGATTTGTGAAGCGATGGGGCAAGATGCGAGAATATTATTTTCGTATCCTTCGATATCATTCCTACGTTCATCATTGATGGAAGCATCAATCTGAGCATCGGAATACTGTTATGCTCTCCGAGCCTGAAATCGCCTACGTAATCTCCAACAGTGCAATCGAGCACCGCCGCCGAGAGGTTCATCTTCCTCATAAATATAAAGCTCTCGTTTACAAACCAGGCACCGTCACAGCCATAGAATATCCGCTTACCGCCAATATCAAATATATAGTGCTGCGGATGTGCTTTTGGATCGTGATTTGCGGGTATCGAAACAACACTGCCTCCGTCTATCGGATATTCTTCAAACAGAGTCATATGCATAACGCGCACGTTCTCGAGCTCGGGAACCTCAGCACCCTCGCGCACCCAGAGGCGAAGCGGCTCGGATCTGCCACGTGCCAGGCTCTGAATGCTATCGGGGTTGTAATGGTCCATATGAAGATGGGTGACAAAAACGTCGGTTATACCGAGCACGTCTACACCCGCTATAGCAAGCGACTCCTCTGTATGCACACCGCAATCAACTAAAAATCTGCCGTCAATGAGCATAGCCGACGAGCGGCGCACGTCCTTGTCAAACTTGCATTTTAGATCGGTCTTGAGTCTTTCTCCGAACTCGCAAGCACACGTGCCGAGAAACAAGAGCTCGATCGCATTATTTTTATCGCTGAATTTCATAGTTATCTCCTTTTTGAACAAAAGCTTTTTTATCCGAAAACCTCTGCCGCCGCAACGACCTTGAGTGCATATTTATCGACACGGTCCCTGCCGTATGCATCAAAAAATCTCTCGCGGTATTTATCGGTACCGAGATTGAAGCCAAGAGTCCACGCGCCCCAGAAAAGGTCTATGTGCCGATCTGCGACACCCGCATTTCCAAGGTCGATAAAGCCCGCAAGCCCCCATCCGTCCAGGATTATATTAGGCAGACAGTAGTCCCCGTGTATGAGAGTATCGGATCTCAGAACGTCCCTTCCCTCGCGAAGCACGGCTATCGCCTCCTCTGCCGAGGAATATCCGAAGCTATCGGGAAAATGCGAGCTGTCATAATTTCCGCTTTTATAATTTTCAAGGGCGGTCTTTATATAGACCTCTGTTCTGTTCATTATCGGGCAGCCGCTATAGTCCAATCCGTGCAGAATTCTCAGCTCCTCTGCAATAGTGTCACAGAGCCGCTCCGGCGACGTAAGAAAGATGTCCGACGTGCAATCCTCGCCCCTCATTTTTGCGGTAAGAAGAAAATCCTCTCCTCCGCTCGTCAGATATTCAAGCACCTCGGTGCCGAGCCCCTTCGAATGAAAGTACTCGGTCATAAGCGCCTCTTTTTCAAGACTTCCGCCCACAGCGCGCTTGAGGTAATACCCACCGCGCTCCACGTAATAGACTCTTGCCTCGGGCGAGGATGAGCTATCAAAAATCCTTGAATCCTTTATGTAAGGTAAAAGCTCGCGTGGGATATCTGCGGGGACGGAAGAAATAAGTGTTTTCTTCATTTCAATCCTCGTCGCCAAGTGTAAAGTATTTATCGGATATCCAATCAATGAAGTTTATGTAATTATACACGTCCTCCATAGAATCAAGGCTATGCTCTATTCTCCAGTGATTGAATTCAAATCCGTGCGACTCGCACATCCGATTCCATTCCTCCTCGGAGACCTCGTCAAATATCTCCTTGGTCTCTCCCATATCGGTCAGGACAACTTTTCCGTCGTTTTTCTTATATATAACCACACAAAATCCGTTACATCCGTCATAGGTAAGTCCGGTTCTGATAACGCAAGAATGATCCGAATCCTTTAGTAATTCGAACTCGCTTCCGACAAGTGACAGTGCCTCAGAATAAGTCATTTTGATCCCCCTTTTGTAAACAAATGTTTTCTTGAAACTATTTTTTCTCGGCAAACAGTATTGCCCAGTGGGTGTAAACGCCATAAGAAAGAGTATCGGGATCCTCCTCGCTGGTTTTCACCTCATATCCCATATCGCCTCTGTGCCAGCTTGCTATGCGCTCGGGAGTGAGCCCCCATTTTTCCGCGTATGCAGAGTCGCCCATGGCGCGGAAGCATACGAAGTGCCCGAGCTCATGGAATATTACCGCGACAAGGCGCTCCGCATCCGCCATCATCTCGCGGCAGAGAGCTATATGATGATCGGGATATGCCAGGGCGTGTACAATATATGGCTTCCCGCCGGGTTCGGCAAAGGTCAGATTGCTTATCGCCTCGATGCCGGTAAATTTAACTCCGAGAAGCGGTACGCATGCATCCGCCAGCCTCCTTACACGGTCAAGACGCTCGCTGTCTGCGATCCTTTTCCAATCAACCGTTCCAAGCTCGAAAAGATATATCTCCGCAAGCATAGCAAGACGAAGCTCGAGATCGGCATAGTCCGACATCCCCTCGCTGTAGCTATTGATCATGGAAAGTATATACTCCCTGTGCTCGCGGTATCTGTCACACGCGGCGGTATTTCCCATAAGTATAGCCCTTTTCCACCAGGAAAGCGCAATAGGAATACACCTGACCGACTCATCGTAGTAATAATGCTGTGCCAGCTCCCAGACGGCGTATCCGTCGCCCATCACAGCGGCACGCTCAAGAAGCATCACCTCTGTTGCTATATGGCGGACGAATCCGTCCTCAACGCGTATCTTATAATAAAGATCCACCTGATCTCTGTAAGCATCTTTGCTATGTACCGCCTTATCTATAAGAGGCAGGTCGCTTTTTTTGAATATATTCTTCATTTTTTATTCTCCGGGTTTAAGTTCGCTGATATCAAATCTTTATATATTATATTTCCTCGTTTTCCTTCTCTATTTCCTTCATATAGCCTGCTGTTACAATGCCTGCAGGAAGGGCAACTATCGCTACTCCAAGCAGCGCGGATATCATAGTGATAGCCTTACCGATGGGCGATATCGCATATATATCTCCGTATCCCACGGTAGTCAGCGAAACGGTTGCCCAGTACACAGCATCGAAAAATGTTTCAAAGGTATCCTGCTCAACGTTAAATACTATCATAGCCGAGATGAGTATGTAGCCTACAGCAAGTCCGCCGACTGCTACGAGTGAGCGCTTCTGCTTTTTGAAGACCGATGCGATAATCTCTATGTTCTTTGAATACCTGAAGCTCTTCAGGAACCTGAAAACGCGCATGGCTCTTATCAGTCTGAATGCCTTCAGCGCCTTGAATGCGCTGTTCAGCATAAAGATTGACGGAAGTATTGAAACTATATCTATGATAGCCATCGCGCTGAAGGGATATAACAAGAATGACCTTTTCCCCTTTGCGAGCTTGAGATCTGCCGTAGACCACCTGATAATGTAATCTATGATAAATACCGCAGTGGTTATTATCTCGACTATCACGAAGAACTTGTTTGTTGTCTTGCTTGTAAGCGGCAGAAGGCTTAAGACTATGATTATCATCATAAAAATGTCATATATCGCGCTGGGAACATTACCGCCCGTAGATTTTTCCACTATATCAAATATCTTTCTTCTCATAAAGCAATATCACTCCTTATTCTGGCATATCCTGCATGCCTCTATAAAGTCACCGAATATTCTCGGATTATATTTGTCGGATGAAAAAAGGCGCTCGGGATGCCATTGGTAGGCTCTGAGATATACGTGCGAGGGCATATAGAATGCCTCAATTATACCGTCATCTGCTGTCGCCATTACGTCAAGTCCCTCTCCTATCCTCTTCACCGCCTGATGGTGAAAGCTGTTCGCCGGTATCCGCTCTGCCCCCATCAGGGATGAAAGAGGTGTATCGGGAATCAGCTTAACCTCGTGCGAGGGCATATCCCTTGGCTCTGTCTGCTCGTGGCAGACATGCCGCTCGACCTCGCTCGCTATGTCCTGATAGAGTGTTCCGCCGAGAGCAACGTTGATAAGCTGTGCACCGCGGCATATTCCGAGAATGGGCTTCGAGGTGCTCATCACAAGGTCGAATGCCTTGAATTCCAGCGCATCGCGGTTTCTGTCCACTCTGCCGCAAGATGGCGATTTTTCTTCACCGTATCTTATGGGATCTATATCGCATCCGCCGCTGAACAAGAATCCGTCCACCCGTCCGGCAAGTTCCTCTATCGTTTCCCGCGACTCAACGTAAGGGAGCAGGATCGGCACGCCTCCGCTTTTTTCGATAGCCTTAACATAAGTATTCCTCAAGTTTGAGTTAAGCTTGTCATCCAGCTCTGCGAGAATTGCGATCACAGGTTTCATAAAGCTTGATACACTCCTTTACCATTTATTAGCGGAAAGAATATCCTCTACCGCATTATACACTGCGAGATAGTCGTTAGTCAGGACGGTGTCTATTCCCATCTCAAGATAACGTCTTGCCTCGGCGGGATCGTCCGCCCAGAATACGTTACAGAGTATTCCGTTAGCGTGTGCCTTATCCACACTCGCCTGATTGAAATAGGGCTTGAAGAGCTGAACCTTATACGCACCGAGGGCAATCGCGCGGTCAACTATAGACATCGGATCTCGATTGCCATCCCAGCCGACGCATACTCTGAGGTCGGGCGCATACTCCATAACTCTCCTTATCATCCTGTCGCTCGCGGTCATAAAATAAATATGCCTCTCGCAATCATATTTGCGGATAAGCGACACTATTTCCTCTATCATAGGATCGTCATACTCATGGTCCCATATTTTAACGTGTATATTCATTATAACACGTCCTGCAAATTTCTGCAATATCTGTTCAAAAGTTGTGATGCGTAGACCTCGGAATTTATCGCCGTGCTTGATTCCGAAATCAAGCTGAAGCAGCTCCTCATAGGTATGCTCGCATATCCTGCCCTTACCTGTGCTCACGCGATCAAGCGTTTCGTCATGGCAGGAAACGAGAACTCTGTCCTTGGTAGACCAAAGATCGAATTCTATCTCCTCTGCTCCCAGAGCAACCGCCGCGCCGAAGGCGGGCATACTGTTCTCCGGTGCTACCGCATTAAAGCCGCGATGCGCGCACAGGCGGGGATATTTCATAACCGGATCAAAGGGGACAACGGAAGCACCGCCGTTTCGGTAGAGCCACGGTCTGCGGCCGTCCTCTATATACTCATAATGAGCCTTCAGCGGCCCTTTATGTCCTGCGGGCTTATAGTATTTTTCGTGAGGATCGACCTCGCAGATGCCAAGACCGACCTCGCTCTTCATATTCAGAAGTACCTTTCCTGCGGGAGAAACAACCGTACTGCATCCGCAGATCACTTTATCCTCTCCAAGCGATACCGCAGACCTGAGAAGGTATGCATTCGTATTATACGAGAGGAATCTGTTTATCACTTCAAGGGCATCGTGCGTATCGGTTCTCTGATGCGAGCAACCGATTATGAAGTCCACTCTCTCACGGGCAAGGCGTGCAAAATTCTCATAGAAATAGAAATCATAGCATGTCATAAAGCCAAAGCGGAGGCCCTCAAGCTCAAGCACGTACGGCGCTGCCGCCTCATAGCTGTATGCAACGTCAAGACCGTTACCGCCCTCGGCTCCGGTCCTTACCTCGCTGGGCGCGGGATGTGCCTTGAAATATTTGCCGGCTATATTACCGTTTCTGTCGATGGCGTAGGTCGTGTTGCGGATGCCGTTTTCGGTCATGTATCCCGCATTCACGAAAACTATCGAGTGGCATCTTTTTGCCGTGCTCTGAGCCTTCTCGAGTATCACGCTATTGTATTTTTCGTATGCTCTGTAAAATTTATCCTCACCGCGAACGGCAGCAAGAACGTCGCTATATTCGGGAAGAACTATAATATCAAGACTCTCATCGCACTTATCGATAAGTACGAGAAAATCCTCAAAGCATTCATCTAAATCCTTGTCATCCAATGAATATTCCGGTTGAATGACGCATACCTTCATTTTACTTGTTTCTTTCATAGCATTTGTTCCTTTTCAGACATAAATGATGATTTTTTCAATTCTCTTTTTAGAAAGATACAGTCGCATCGGCAGACCGAGCTTAACACTCAATGCCCGAGCGGGGCAACCGCCCACGCATCGCAAGCATCGCATGCATCGACGATTTGTTTTTCCGCCGCTTATTGCTCCGCGCGGACAGATGTTGGTGCAGATGCCGCATCCGTCACAATCGTTACTCACCATGATCTTAAGCCCAAGTCTGCTTCTTAGACCCGGGAAAATATTTGCCAAAGGATTTTTGTATAGCCTCGGCAGACGTATTTCGGATGGGTTTACTATTTTATCAAGAATAACAGTCAGCTTATCAAAATCGGAAAATTCATCGTCTCCCTCGATGTAAGAATGCCCTGTCGGAATATACGCCCCCGCAACAATGCTATGCTCATATTTCCTTTGAATTTCATACAGCACGTTCCCGGGACACATCCTGCCATAGGTGGCAATGACCGTCAGGCTCTCGGATGCGGAGCATTTTAGAAACGTCTTGACCGCACGGGGGATATTCTGGCAATGCACCGGGAATACCAGCACCAGGTTCTGATAATTATCGATGCCGCACGACTCTATATCGAGAAGCGGATACCGAAGCTTATCCGCAAAATATTCCGCTATAGCTCTGCTGTGACCTGTATTGGAATAGAAGGCTACCGCATTCATTTCTTAAGATACTCCCTCATAATTGCACATTCGGGCACCTCGTCAAGCGAGAATCCGAGGGAGGCTCTCAGCTCTCCGAGCGCCTCATCGCGTGTCAGATTTTTATTGCGGCTTGCGATTGCTATCTCAAGCGCGCTGAATGGGATCATACTGCTTCGCATATGGTAAAATCTCACGAATTGAGAATGCTCCTTGCATCTTTCTATCTGACAGCTCGTATGTAATCCCTTATCGTCCTCCTCCGGAGGAACCCATCCGCACTCACGGATTATGGTATCCTTGATGCTTCTCCATTCATAATTGCCATCGCATATTTCGTCAAGATCGACCTGCACGAATGCGGGAATGTTGCCCGACCGAGAGGATGAGCGGATCGCTCTTTTCAGGGGAGCTAAAATACCCGGTGCCTCCTTTATCGCCTCGCACACGTTATACACAAGCTCATTCGAATAGCCCACCATATTCTTTATTTTATTATCTCCGTATGCAAGCTGCTTCATAGTGGCAAGTGTATGGAATTGTCCGCTTCTGAAGGGTGGATGAAGAGTCAGTATTCTGCCGATATTGATCAAGAGATTCAGTGCCTTATTCCGAGGAAAGGTATATGCTATCCGCGGCGCCATATGGTTAAAATATAAGCCTATAAGCTGCGCCGGCTCGTTACCCGCCACAAAGTACGGAACCCTGTTTGCAACAAGCTCGGGATAAAAGAGAACGTACGCAAGAGAGGGACAGGCACAGGCGTTTTCGCTCAGCGAATATAATCTGCGGTATATCTTTTTAAGATCGTCATCCGAAGCCTTTCTGGAGATAAACTCTACAGAATGTAAATATTTCTTCGCATTGTCGATACTTTCCCTCGCGCATTTGGACATAAATGGGATCTCCCAGGTAAGCGCAAGAACGCGAAGCTTCAGCACCTTCGCGAGGTAATAGAGCAGATAGGTCGAATCCTTGCCTCCCGTGTAAAACAAGGCAACGTCAAAGCGCGACCTCTTTGCCGGGGGAAAGCTGTTCATAATCGGAACAACGCTTCTGAGATCCTTCGTTTTATCTGCAGATTGACAGATAGGGCATCTGCCCTCCCCGTCAAATTCAATCCCGGGGATCATAAAATCGTTTGCTATACAGGTCGTGCAAAATCTTGCATCATCAAGTCCGGATGGTATTATCCTTTTTTCCTCGGCCTTCACTATCTGCACACCGATAAGCCCCTTAAGTATGCCTAACTCTTCCTCGGTGAGGCGAGAGGGGAGCTTTTCAATTATTCTTTTCTGCGCTCGCGTAAGCCTCACGGTATTCTTAAACATATGCGGCTGATTTCGCAAGCCGTAATATCTGAGATTCGCCCCGTCAAGCCTCCATCTGCTTTGTATATCGTACATAGTGACTCCTATCAATAGCTCTTCTCGGAATAAAGCTTATGCGCCTACTCCGACTTCGCGTTTGTTTTTTGTACTATCCGTATTAAAGCGTCCTATCAACGTACGCGCCGGTGTTTTTGCTATGAATAAAGATATGCACCATAGGAACGTCAGGGAAAGAACAAGTGTGAATAATAGCTTTACCAATAGCATCACGGTGCTCGTTTCCGGAAGAAATGAAGTCAGATATCTGACTACGATTATCACAACTTGATTTGTGCATACGTATACGATAGAATTCTCGCCTATCGATTTTAACCAACTGCATATAATTGTCTTTCCGAAAATTTTACAGATAAATTTGGAAAGTGTTATCAAAACAAAGAATGATAACATGGAAACCACAAAGAACAACGGCACAATTGCATATTTCTCTGAACGCATATTAATATAGCCGTTCAAAAAGATCAAAGCGGACGTACCTAATGTGAGTACAATCCAAAAATACCATTTAAGATCGAGCAATTTTGGGAATATCCATTTGTTTTTCGCACTACGTATCGAGCATCCGATATCAAATAAGCCCAGTCCAACCATCGCAGGTCCTAAAGCAAACGGAAGAACAACAGAAAGCAAAGGCTTAATCAGACAACCCGTCACGGAGATAACTACAACACATCCGTGAAAAATAAATTTATTTTTTATGAACCTTCTTAACAAAAAATATGTAATATCTGCAACAAAAAGTGCAACCAGAAACCACAGTGCATCAGCGACCGGAAGTTCCTTGGTGCTGAAAAGCAGCAAATTAAGCAACGGCTCATAGCTAAAACCTTCCAATATAAGCCATACAGGAATATGTATCAAAGAAAAAGCAAGATATGGGATAAGCAAAGCCTTCGCTTTCTTTTTTACAAATTGTTTAATTGAGATCGTTGCGTTTTTTTCGGTGTTATACAGGAATCCGGAAAGTATAAAAAACATCGGCATATGAAAAGCGTGAATGAAATGGTCAAAGATATCGCCGAATCCGATGTGTCCCATAACCATAAGAATAATTCCTAATGCTCTGTAAACGTCTACATAATCCAGTCTGTTGCTACCTGCACTTTTTCTTAATTCCACAATAAATCCTCTCTTCCGAATTCTTTACCGTACCGGATATTTTCCTTTTCTCCTATTGGACGATATAGAATCATTTTTTCTCCTTTCGGTGATCTGAGCATACTCTATCGCTTGGACGGTGATGCACAGCATCGTCATTTAATTAAACGACGTAGATACAAATGCAAATCGGAATACCGATCAATAACAACAAATTCATCAAAACAGGAACTTTATGAAAATTCTTTATGCTTATCGGCTTCATATTTATCCTCCTTTTTCACCGTCAAAGGGTTGCATCAGAGCTGCAGATCAATACCTATGCTCCTCTACACGTGAAAGCTTTATATGATTTACTTTTAACGATTTTTCAAATACTTCGCTCTTATCAATCGTTCCGTCATCTATTATTTTAATCAAAACGTTTTTGCTCTTATCATAAAAGATAACTCTTATTTTCTTGTGAATTCCGCATTTGCCCAAGGTATAGATTTTCAAAATCTTTACCTTCTTTATATCCTCGGCTCTCGCAACACTTGCTTTTCCGAATGGCGGACGGTAGGTGTAAACTCCGTCAGCATACGCAAGTCTTTCATAAGCGCAGATCCATACCCCCACCGCGCCTATGAGCGACACGCATAAGGCTATGTAGCCAAGATATATATTTTCGAAGGGAATCTTATGCCGCATCGTTAAATTCAAGAGGATGCAAAAGGCTATAAAGAATCCTGCCGCGACAACGGTACAAAACCACAAAGCCCATCTCGGGTTTTTGATTTCAAAGCGGTCTGCTTTATCCTGCTTCTGCACTACTGCTTTTTCCGTTGGCAATGTAAGCTCTTTTGCCATCTTGCGTAATTCGGAATCTTTCATATTGTTTATCCCTTCTGTGAAGTTATTGCTCTTTAAAAAAGTGAAGCCAAGTTTTGGTTTCGCTTGCTTCTTCCCGGGCAAGCTTGAGAGCGTCTATGCGCACTTTGTGCGCGCGGAACGCATCGCGCAAAAATTCCTTACGGCTCCGCAAAGCCATATCACGCACCGACAGGTGTATATCACGTCGCTTTCGACGTGCGTCATAAGACCAAAGTATAATTAAGGCATCAATCCAGAGCTGCCTTAATTGCAGCATGAATATCGTGGCGCATTTGCATGACTTCTCCATAATTTTCTTTGCCATATTTTTTAATTGTACTCACGGTAGCATCAGATAAAATGATTACATATAACCCGCTCTTGAAATCGACAAATATTGATTGACCTGTGTGACCGCAATGGCCAATGCTTCCCGTCGGGAAGAGACCTCCCGTCTGCGAATAACGGTCATCAACATACAAATAACCCAATCCGCGCGCTTCATCCATACCTTCGGTGTGGTTTTTCACAGCTAATTCAAAAGTATTCTTGGATACCAACGGGTCACCGTGTGCAAGCAAAAATTTTGCGTAAATCGTCATATCCGTAAGATCAGAGAAAAGGCCCGCATTGCCGCAGACGCCGCCAAGATAACGGCAGTTATAATCATTGACGATTCCCTTTTGGTCTTCGTGCAAATTGGAATTGACAATATCATTTAGTTTATCCGGCAAAAAAACCGACGCATTCATTCCAATCGGTATTGCAACGTATTCATAAAAAGCCTCATCAAGGCCTTTTTTAAAGATGGTCTCCAATATACGACCAAGCAAAATAAATCCCGGACAACTGTACCGTACATTTGTACCAATAGGAATATCGGACGGAATACCTAATATGTATTCTTGAATAGTCTCAAGTGCGCCGTTGCTTCCAAGGAGAGACTTGTGCCCGATTCCAATCGTGTGTGTCAGCAAATGTTGAACCGTAAGATTTTTCTTATCTTCGGGCACAGGGAAAAATTTGCTCACCAAATCGTCCGGAGAAAGCATACCTTTATCGATAGCAATCAGTGCCAATGAGGTTGTTACAACAATTTTAGTTACCGATGCCATATCAAACAACGTCTGATCGGTAAGCACCCTGTTCGATGCAGAGCTCTTAATTTCAAAAACAATGTCATCTCCTCGTCCTACCCTGACGATGATATTCTCAACAGTTTTATCCTCAATCAACTTTTTTACACAATTCTCTAAATGTCGCATTTACGTAAGTTCTCCTTTGATATGTTAATTATTATTACTGTAAAACAAACTTTTGAGGTTTGCTCAAAAATAACAGTTGTCAAATCTCCAAACAGTATATTTTCAGTCGTAAATCCCATCAAAAAGCATTGAAATGCTATCGTAGTCAATACCGTTTTTTCCCGTCCAGCGGTTTACGGGATGCTCTGCATTGCCCCACGCACTCAAGGGATGGAGCATATCTTTAGTTTGCGTATGAGTATATAGCATACCGTGAGAATCCTCGGGGTGAAGAATATCCAGATAACCGAGCATATCAATAAATACCGCTATCTCGTCAAGAGTCATTGATAAAAGACCGGACTTTTTTAATTCACGTCGAAGCTTACCCGAGGTCATATTGTCAGGAGTGCTTTCGATAGCATCTACGATCCTCATAAAATGCTCGTAATCGCCCACCGAGTGTACAGGGCGGTTAAGACGCTTATATTCCTCGAGAAAGATGATTGCCGTGTTAAGATAGGAGCGATTCATTATTCCGTCAAAATAAAATTTCCCCATTTCTGTGTTTGCCCAATAAAACTGCATCTTTGCCTCTTTACTCACCGAATAATTATATCCGCATACCTCACAGGCGGTTTCGTTATATCGGTCAATCATCTGACCGTTTTTACCCGGTGATTGACCCACCCAGCACTTCTTGAACTCGTGCTCGGGAAGATTTTTTACGTAGTAATAGCAAGCGAGAGCAGTTCGATATTCCGGAGCATTATGTGCGACACCGTAAAGAAAATCCTTTGCCAATTCTTTAACCGAAAGCGTTAAAATTAATTCTTTAGCATATCGGATCGCCTCGTCGTGCGGATAAACGCGTTCGCATAACTTCATCGTGCCCTCGCTGACTGCAGGAAAATATTCTCTGACAGGAGTAATCCAAAAATCGTGAAATTCCATACGTGCAAAGCGCTTTAATAGTTTAAGTGCAGTGGCTTTATTGCAAGGCGAAGTGGGATTAGCCTGATACGCCTTGATCTCTTCGACATAAGCACGATTGATTTCATCCGAGCATGAAGAATCGGCTTGCATATCCGCAAGCGAAGGAGAAAAGTTTTCGTCCTCAACCTCATTCGCAATCGTCTTTGATATTACTTCTATAACACTCTTCTTTGGTTCCTCCAAGGCATTGCTCCTTTCTTAGATGATCGAGCCCCGTATCTGCAAGAAACGCTTGCAAGGACGGCGGCATGGATTGCTCCGCGAGCGCTTCGGTGTGCCGAAGCAGGGTGCGTAGCACCGCCTCGCATGAGGCGTGGCTCGCAGGGAGCATATGTTATACCAAACAGATGTAAAATTTGTCGATATGTTGCTACGCAACTCGATATATGGTCGCTTTGCGACCATTCGATATATTTCTCGCTTTGCTCGAAATTCGATATGTTGCCTGTGGCAACGAGTGTCGATTGCGCCTTTTCTCCTCGCCCCGCAGGGCATATCGAGCGCTTTAGCGCCATATCGAGTCGCAGACATATCGAGCGACGCGTCAGCGGCGCATATCGACGTCGAGCCGACGTGTGAGACACACGACGGACTCGACGTGCCCTGTCAAAAACGGGGGTTGTAAAGCCAAAAGGTATATTTATTTATCATCTGTTCTTGTTAAAAAACTATTTTCTACAAACCTTTTTGCTCGGTATCCCAACAGAAAAATGGTATCTTCTGCTTTAAGTTCGACAATCAAAAGATTATTTTCGCGTTTCTTTGAAATTACTATTTCATCTCGTTTGAATATGTAGCATCCTAAATCTCTATGCCCATGAAGAAATCCTCGGATCAAGTCGGTAGTAATGCGAAGTTCATCATTAACGACAAATATACACACATCATGATTTTTGAAATTTCCATCAGTCGAATCATAGCATTTCGTTATAATGTATGGATCTTGCAGTCCATAGTAATCTCGCAAATGGGCACATGCTTTTGAAAAAATTTCTTTTTTAATTAAAGGAATACTAAATGACTCAACCTTTTTCCACAAAGGATATGTTATTCCGTAGGTCAAAAATCCACTAACTAAGAGCAAGATAAATCCAGTGATTACTTTTCCTAAAACAACGAGAACCTCTAACCACTGATTGCTTGGATGGGGGATTATTTTGAGAAGATATATGGAAGCGAACATACAGGAGAAAAAGATTATAAATGCAACCATGCTACTGCATCTTCGACAAAGTTTTTCTTTTCTAACAGTGCGTTTTTCGTCTTTTGTCAAAGTCAAGTATTGCTCTTTCAAAGCATTGTTCATATTTTTCTTAGTGTTTTTATACTTGAAATATCGCATTTATTACCTCCTTTTCATGATTGCATATTCGATATGTTATACCAAACAGATGTAAATTGAAGTTTCGAGTTTCGCTCGAAATCATTATTTGTCCCTGATAAGGTGAAGTTACTCGCTCTCGCTCGTAGTGAAGTTGTTCGTCAAATTGCTCTGCAAATTTCCTCACAGTGAAGTTTTGCTCGCTATGCTTGCAAAGTGAAGTTAAGTTCGCTCCACTTCGCCGTCAGGCGAAACTTCACTCACGCAGTGAACTTCACTGCCGAAGGCAACTTCACTTGCCCCTGGGGGCAAACTTAGTTGTTGGAAAATGGGGGTTGTAATACCTTAAAGTCTCACTTTTCAACTCGCAGATTTTTATGTTCACGCAGTTTTTTCACAACTTTATCAGAAAAAGACCAAATATGATACTTGCCTATACCGCTTTCATTTGCCAAAAAGAAAACAGTTTTTTCTTTTTCCGTCACAGCGAAAACATGCGAAAATATAGGGCTTACG
>SVRZ01000042.1 GCA_015064555.1 Oscillospiraceae bacterium | reverse complement strand
CTTCCGAGCCATTTGTAAATACTGCTTCTGACGCATAAAATATTCTCATCATTTCAAGAATCTGATGTCTATCCTGTTCTTCCATATATCTGATTCTGCTTTTCATGTCTTTCACCCCACAAATTCAAGTTTATCGATTGGTTGTATTATACCATAAAAACGGCAAAAAGTAAACAGGACGGCGGAGTTTTTACAAATTGAACCGCCCTTTTATATTGCCTATGGTTCGCCCCGAGATTCCGCTCGCCTACGGCTCGTGCTTTTCCGTCGTGTCATCCTGAGCGGAGCGAAGCGAAGTTGAACTGCAAAGCAGCGTCAAACAAAGTGCAGACGGGATCTACGACGGAAAAGTTCGACAAGCTCAGAATGACACGGGGCAAAAAACAGCACCCACCGAATGGGTGATGTTCTTAGCGGAGAATTTGAAAAGCGCTATTAAGTGCGAGCATCGCATTTGACTAGTCAAACGCAAATGGGCTAAGCCCAAGCCCTTATAACAACAGAAGAGATAACAAATCGGTTCGTAGCCGAAATGTTATCTCTTTTTGTTAGTGAAGTTTTTGCTATCGCAAAAGTGAAGTTGCTACGCAGTGAAGTTTGTGCTACGCACAAGTGAAGTTAAGTTTGCCCATCACTTCGCCGTCAGGCGAAACTTCACTCACAAAGTGAACTTCACTATCGAAGATAACTATAACATCGCATAAATGTTGCTCCAACTAATAACGCATTATCAATGTTTATTTTCAAAGATAAATATAAGTTACACTATTCCAAGCACCAGCTGAAAAGAAATAAATCCGTCACCGTCATTATTGGTAACGTAGACTGTACTCAAGTAAAAAATCTCACCATCATCCATAGCAACTTGATATACAGCCTGTTCCTTTCGCATTTTGCCGGATGTACTCGTTGTGGAAGAAACATTTATACTCATGAGTTCCATAGAACTAACGCTTCTGCCGTTAACGTAGCTTACTATTTGCTCTATAGCATCATCAGCTTTCTCGTTTGCCTCGGGATGTAGTAGTGATGTCGCGTCGGACACACTTTTTTCTGTCATAGCAGACATCATTTCTTCTACCTTGGGTGTAGATTCAGCTTTGTCCTTTTGGATATTCATAATGTTGCTGGTAAAACTGCAGGCAGTCAAAAAACTTGCGATACTCAAAATAACCAAAGTTAAACAAATTGCCTTCTTCATTTTCGTACTCCTTACAAGATAAAAATCTTTTATCGGTAAAAAATAAAAGGTGCGTAGCCGAAACCACGCACCGAAAAACGCAGTTTCGCTCATTGTTGCTACACAATTTCACATCTAAGTGGATATGACAAGCAAAGCCTACGTTTTTACCAACGTAAAGCCACTTAGATAGAAAATGTATAAAATTGTGTAGCATGCTTATTATACCACATTTTCGGGTATTTGTCAATTACAATAGTTAATATTATTAACACAAAGAGACGGCAGAGTTTTCACAAATTGAATCGTCCTTTTATATTGCCTATGGTTCGTCCCGAGATTCCACTCGCCTACGGGGCTCGTGCTTTTCCGTCGTGTCATCCTGAGCGGAGCGAAGCAAAGTCGAACTGCAAAGCAGCGTCAAACAAAATGCAGACGGGATCTACGACGGAAAAGTTCGACAAGCTCAGAATGACACGGGGCAAAAAAACAGCACCCACCGAAGTGAGTGCTGTAATTTCGATAATAAAATAATTATCTCTTGGAGTTTTAGCAATACTGTTTGATATCGTGAATATCGTGTAATATCGTTTGATATCGTAGCTTTATCGTGTGATTTCGTGCGATATCGTGAATATCGTGAGTATCGCCCGATAAAGTGTTGCACCAAATTTGCACCAAAATCACACGGGCATTCAACGCCTATTCAGCTCGACAAATTGGAATTTGTTGCTCTAATAAATTGAAGATTCTGGTTACATTCTCCAATTGAATTTATAGTCCGAATCCAAAAATAGAAAATCTGACTGCATCAACAAGTCCGTGACTTATCATTGCGGAAACAATATCTCTCTTTCTCTGCAAAATAGCGAACGGTAATGCAAAAATGATACATAATAGGATCGTACTTATTATGTCGTAACCATGTGCAATCGTGTGAGGGAAACACATCATAAACCATAGAGTAAACTGTTGAAACTTCGTAGGTTTATTTTCACCGATCTTATATAAGCAATATGCCATAAATATTGCTCGACAAGATATTTCTTCGTAAATGGCAGGATTTAAACACACTAAAAAACGAGAAGCGGATATTCCAAAATCAATAGCGTTACTTTCCCTCATAATGAAATAATTTATGACGGAAAGCACGGTTCCGACTGCTATCGCAATTATAAGTGTAGCAAGTTTTTTCTCCTTTGTGACAAGTTTTATAGCGTCGTTGTTTTTCATAACGGAGAATACTGCAAGAGAACATAAAAGAGTTGGAAGCCCAGATGTTATCACGTTGGTTAGAACTACGGTTGTGCCCATATTCAGACCTAAATATGAAATTGATACCAAAACTGCAAAAACAAGAGCTATAAAAATGTATTTTATTGAAGGTAATTTGTTTTTGATTAAAAGATAAATTGCAAGTGCCACAGACCAAATGGACAAAAGAACTCCTAAATTTATTTCTATTGCCATATAGCAAAAGAAATAAAGTAAGAAAATCATCCATAAAGATATAAATTTAGTTTTCATATTTTCTCCTCATTTTTCCTTACAGTTTGGAAAAACAATATTGGCATAAAGCATAAATATTTAATAAGAGGATTCACCGTCAAATTCAAGTTTATCGATTAGTTAGATTATACCATAAAAACGGCAAAAAGTAAATACCCTATGCGAACTTCATATCTTGCGATATGGTGCTATGCACTTTGTTTTGCTTATTGCAAAACGTTCGCAGAGCAATCTGCACTCGCTCGCTGACAAGCGAGCTTGTCGACTCGCGTCGTTTGATTATCCTGATCGATAGATTAGAGACTTTTGGCTTTGTATTATTTGAGAATGAATTGACGGCAAGCCGTCATGAATTGAAGCCTTTGGCTTCATGATTTGAAATCTTCGATTTCATGAATTGAATTGCCCTGTAACATCAATGCCGCAGGCAATTCATGAACCGAAGGTTCAATTCATGGCGCAAGCCAATTCATGCCCGTAAGGGCAATTCATTGCACCTCAGTTCGTCCAAGAGATAACAAAAAGCTCTCCGCGTGATGCGAAGTGCTTTTTGAAGTTTCGACCAAAGGTCGAAATTATCTCTTCGAGAACTGAGGTGCACGGCGAGCGCCCTTGAGTCCGTACTTCTTTCTCTCCTTCATACGAGGATCACGAGTAAGAAGACCGGCCTTCTTGAGAAGGGGCTTGTAAGCCTCGTCAGCAACGAGGAGTGCACGAGCAACACCGTGACGGATAGCGCCTGCCTGACCGGAGAAGCCGCCGCCGCATACGTTTGCAACGATATCGAACTTACCAACAGTCTCGGTAACACCGAAGGGCTGATTAACGATAAGCTTGAGGGTTTCAAGACCAAAATAATTGTCTATATCTCTGCCGTTGATGGTAACGTTACCGGTACCGGGATAGAGACGAACTCTTGCAACAGACTTCTTTCTTCTGCCTGTGCCGTAGAAATAAGGTTTAGCACTAGTATACATTGTTCATTATCCTCCCTATTAGTCAAGTACGATGGGCTTCTGAGCAGCCTGAGCGTGCTCAGCATCTTTGTAAACATGAAGACGGGTGAAAGCCTTAGCACCGAGAGTGTTGTGAGGAAGCATACCCTTAACAGCAAGCTCCATAGCGAACTCAGGGCGAGTAGCCATGAGCTTCTTGTAGCTGGTCTCCTTGAGACCGCCGATGTAACCGGAGTGATGACGGTAGAACTTCTGCTCAAGCTTCTTACCTGTAAGAACAGCCTTTGAAGCATTAACGATGATTACGAACTCGCCGCAATCTGCATGGGGGGTGAACTCGGGTCTGTGCTTGCCGCGAAGAATAGTAGCAGCCTTAACAGCGGTCTTACCGAGAGGCTTGCCTGCGGCGTCAATAACGAACCATCTGCGCTCGATGGTCTCAGCCTTAGCCATAAACGTGGACATTTTTGAATCCTCCTGAATTTTTGATTATGGAGCCTTTCGCTCCAACCTTTTTAACAAAGCTTAGTTATTATAGCATACCGAATTTCAGTTGTCAACCCCTTTTTGAAAACTTTTTTGTGTCATTTTGATTTAGAAAATACAAAGCTCTCGTTTTCTCTTGTTTTCTCTTGTTTTCTCTCGTTTCCTGATTTGTCATTTTTAAAAATTTTTTTGAATTTTTTTGGCAAACTGCACAAAAATGAAAATTTTCTGCATTCTTTTACTCGGCTTCGTGGTCGCTCTCATCATTTATTATATATAGCCGGTGTAATATTACCGATGGCAGAAAGGCTGTGCCTGTATATGAGGACAAGATACGGTTTCTTATGAGAATTACCTTTGCTGTTACAGTGCGTGAGAGCATATCGTGCATCTTCTCATCTGACAAAATATTTGTGGTAATGCTGCCAGGTGTAGTGATTCAGGAAATCGCTGAGATATTCGGGCTTAAGATACATCTTACAGCCCTCACCGACACCCTCCATAAATCCGTTCGGAGCATTTTCTCCGGGGATGGATACAAGGCATTCGGTGCTGAATTCAACGTATATCTCGGTGACATTTTCGCATCCGGCAAAGGCGTAATCCTCAATACTGCTCATATTGGGGCCTATAGTGACCTTCTTGATGGATGTGAGGCCTGAGAGCACGTTGGCTCTCAGCATAATGACGGGAACTCCCTCATAGCTTGACGGGATTATAAGCTCCTCCTCGGCGAAGTCCTTTGCCTTTTCGGAAAGACCTATGATCGAAAGACCTACTACCTTATCTCCAACCTTGAGTGTTTCGTAGGTAAAGAGATCTGCGTGGGTGTTGTCGCCCTCTACCGTCTCGCCGCCACTCGTGCCGGGAGGCGGAGGAACGTGAAGCTTTATTTCATCCCCAAGGTCCATGGCAACTCTCAGGTCGTTTATGAGCATCTCGGTGCGTGCGACAACACCTGCCTCGTTAAGATGCAGATTGGTGTCAAAGAAATATCCGGGATGCATTATGTGGTCGGAGAGGGAGGATATTATCGGGCAATGAAGATTCCTTGCAAGATATATCTCGAGCTCCGAGATCGTCTCCTCGGTAACCCCCTCGGCAAGTGCGAGCGAATTTATCGGGCAGAAGGAGAAATAAACGGTGATGCCCTTCGCTCTCATTCTGTCGCAGTAGGAGTTGAAATATTCGAGGAACTCCTCCGAAACTATATCGGTAGATAGAGTGAACATCGTGTTGGGATCGTATTCGAGCGGCATGGTATTGCTCGGACGGGAATACGCGATATCTCCGTAGACGTCGAAGCTCTTGCGGTTATAAACGCCCGAGGGATCGGGTGTCCCTATCTCAAGATATTCCTCGCGCTCGCTGAGAAAGGCAGACTTCTCTTTGTCGAGCTCTTCCTTGTTGCTTTTGTAAATACTGTCGTAAAGCGATTCGGTGCCTGCATCTATAGCCTGCCAGGCAGCCCTTGCTCCGAAGTAAAGGCTGAGTGTCTTTGCATCAAGCTCGGGGGCGAAGACTACCGTATCCCCGGGGTTGAGTCCATCCTCGGAAATATCAAGCATTATCTTCGAGCCGAGGGTTGCAAACAGTCCGAAATTAACGACCTCCTTACCGGTGTAAAGCGCGAGAGTATCGCTATCAAGCCCGAATGCAACAGACGAGCCTCCGATAACGGCTATCTTGGGCTCCTTGGTGGAAACAAGACGGTCGAACTTGTCGGTCAGCGCGGCTACGAAAACGTTTTTGTAGACCGAGCTTTCGCCCATCGGAGTGTATTCGGCTTCGCCGCCTCCGCCCTGCGAGCCGCCGTTTCCGTTGCCTGTATCATTACCGCCTGTGTCGCCCGCACCATTGTCGGGCGTGGTGAAGCAGGAGGTCATACCAAGCATAAGCGATATCATGATAATGACTGCCAGAGGTAAAAGAAAAAATCTTTTCATATGTAACAATTCCTTTAGCTCAATTCCCGAATGGGAGTTTTTAAATCTGCTTGTGAACGCTTTTATATTCGTCGTAGTATCTGTAATACGGACAGCCCTTCGTATTGAGTCCGAGAAAATCGCTCATCTCATCCTCGTCGAGTGAGAGGTCGCAGGTGTAAGAATCTGTGTACTCATCATACTGATAGAATTCACAGCTCTCGCAGCTCGCCTTTGGCTTCACGCCGTATTTTGAAAAATCCATAGCCATATCAGTGCAGAGAATTGATAACAAGGAGAACGATTACGATAACAGCCGCCAGGATTCCCGCACCTATGTAGAAGCTCTTGTTATCGAATACCTTTGGCTCGTCGGGCTTCTCATTCTCGCTCTGCTCGCGGAAGAGCTCGGAAATAGCCTCCGCCGCACCGAGAGCCGCTGCCTTGTCGGTCAGGTCCTTTACGTTCTGCCTCAAAAGTGAGATCTCCTCTGCTATCTCATCGGATGTGCATTCTCCGTCTCTTACGCTTACCGCGCATTCAAGCAGGACCTTTTCTTCAACACCCTCGACCAAAAGCGAGAGCTCGGCTGCTATGATAGCCGCATTTTCTGCGTTTTCCTCATCTATTGCGGAGAGGTCGCGGTCTGCCGCATAACACTTGTATTCGGCTGTGAAGCCCGCCTCGGTAGCCGTGTTTGCAATATCCTTTATTGCCGCGAGAAATGCCTCGCGAGATTCATTTACGTTCATTGTAATATATCTCCTTATTTTTTTATTAACTGTGTCGGCGGATGCCTGCCAGCGTGATAATAACCGTGATAACGATTGCGACAGCTACACCGATCCATGAATAGATCTTGAACTTTCGAAGCATACGATCGAAGTCCATCGCCGCCAGCTCGACTTCCTTTTTCTGCCGCTCATGCTCGGAAGAAACGAACGCTTCAATATCATCCGCAGATGAAAGCCTTTTTAAGAACATATCCACTTCACCGTCGAATGCCATATATTCCTCGGTTATCTCCTCATCCGTGTCAAATTTTCCGTCAGTGTAGTCGAATGCGATCGCAAATGAGACGTGAGGGTCATCCTCTCCGCATCTGCCGGGTAATCTTACGTACATCTCTCCGAGCACCGTCATATCCTTATCGGGATCCCACTCGGTGGATTCTTCTATATCATCGTTCAGATAGCAGATGTTCTTCGTTATGACGATTTTGTCTCCGTTTTTGCATTTTCCGATAAGAGCTTCTGCCTCATCGAGTCTTTCTTTGATAAGCTCTATGAGCTCCTCGTGTGTCATAGTAAGTTCTCCTTGTTTAGTATAGTTCGTCGCATAAACCTATTTTACTCAGGCTTGCGCCGGATGCGTGTTAAATTATGTGGTCATCAACGGTGTATTCGGTGCCGCTTTTACGTATTCCGTAATGAGTCTGCATTGCCATTTTGAATATCATATCTCCGTCAACGCCGACGCAGTTGTCTATAGACTTAAGAAATCTGTCTGCCGCGGGATGAAAGTCGGAGGTAGTCGCAAATATTCCGCGCGAGCCCTGCGCCGCGCATACGGCTCCGTAGAAGCCGCGTACTGTGGTTTCTATAGTGGTATCCGAGCGGTTTTTCATCTGCACCATCACCTTCTCGCGGAAGCCGAGAGGATCGACCGTTTCCATAATGCCGTCAATTCCTCCGTCGGCAGAGCCGCCTGTCGTGGTGTTGGTTACGACCGTCTTCCCGAAGAGAGAAACGTATTTTCCGAGCAAGGTCATAAAGTAGTTTTCAAAGAACTCGCCGCCCTTTTTGTGAAGCCTTGAGAGAAAGATATTCCGAAGCTCAAGCATTCCGTTTATATCGTCGATCTTAGCCACCGTTTTGCCCGCAAGGGCATAGCTATTCCCATTCTGCACCAGCACGCCCTCTCGCACCAGAACGCGCAGAGCCTCACCCATATAGGAGAAAAGCTTATTATCGTCCTTCTCGGTGACTGTCTTCTCGGTGCCGAATATTTTGACAAGCTCGCGCCGAATGTCAGAGCGTGTCATCTCTTTGGATGCGAGCATCTTGATTATCTCGCTCTCACAGCGGCCATTCCTGATGACGATGGGCTTCTGATCCGCCGCGTAATATATTCCCTCGGGCGATTTCGTTATCATTCCGCGAGCCTTCATTTCATTTATGACCGGTCCGATTTTGCTGCGCTCAACGTTTGCCCGTCCGCCGGTCCTGCGGTCTGCGAGCTGCTCGCGCGTAAGTCCGAGCGAGAGGATATATTCGTCTATCAGTTCTTTTCTTGAGCGCGGAGACTTTTCGAGAATATCTATGATCTTTATATACATTCTTTTGTTGCTTTTCATGATTATTCTCCTGTTTTTGTCAATGATTGTTTACTAAAACGCCTGTTTATGAATTCTTTTAGCGACAAATATGCTTCAACGGCTAATGGAGAAAACGCGAATAGTCCCGAGAGATAAACGAAGCTGTTGCCTATCATTGTATAAAGGGTGGCACCGTCATTCGCGTATACATCCGCCGTTATGATCCCCTCCTCCATAATGGGCATATCCTTTACCACACTGCCGGAGGGCGAGATGATCGCGCTGAGACCTGTATTTGCCGATCTCACTACGTATTTTCCGGTCTCTATTGCACGCAGCCGCGCCTGGTTGTTGTGCATATATATGCCTGCCGAGTCGGTAAACCAGGAATCATTAGTCGAAAGGGTAATTATCTGTGCACCGTCCCGAACGGTTTCAAGGACCGAGCTTTCATATATCGAATCGAAGCATATCAGAGCACCTATGCGGCACAGATCGGTATCTATGATCTCGGTATCCGTGCCGGGTGTCATAGGATCCTTCAGCATAGCGATATCCGAGAGGAAGGGAAGAATAATATCTACGACCTTCTTCATAGGAACGAATTCCCCGAAGGGAACGAGATGCCTTTTTTTATAGTAGGTTTCGTTTATACTGCCATCCGGCATATAGCAGAGAACTGCGTTGTATTCATCCTCGCCCTCCTCGGTTATAGTTCCGACAAGGATCGTTACTCCGAGGTCACGTGCCGTTATCGCAATGCGGTTGCTGCTCACCGTTCCCTCGGATATCACAAAGGGCAGGGCAGTTTCGGGCCAGACGATAAGCTCTGCACCTTCCTCTGCGGCGAGCTTTGTATATCTGATGTATTTATCAACTATTTCGGGAGGCGAGGCGCTCCATTTTTCAGCAGAGCTGTAGTTGCCCTGAACTATTCCGACAGTCACCTTGATGCCCTCGCGGCTGAGCGCATCATTTTTTGCATAAACGGCTATACCGAGCACCGTATTCGCAAGATAGATACCGAGTGCCGCGG